>DATLRB010000059.1:0-5995 GCA_035534875.1 Saccharimonadales bacterium (SeqCode) | reverse complement strand
CGTCGGTTGGCCGCCTATCGGGGGCGGCTCAGGTGGTGCGGGTGGGGGCGGTGCCTTCTGCAGGTTGTCCACCTGTCGCTGCACCGCATGCGACGCGTTGTCCGCGGCCTTCTTCAAATCGTCGAGGAAACCCATATCCGTACCTCTCGTGGACGCAACCCGTCGCGCACAGCATATGAGGTGGCGGCGTCGCGTCGTGACCTACGGCCCAGCCGGATGTGGCCTTCGGCACTTCCGATTCGCGCCTCGCGTCAACGATCGTGGTGTCACCGGACAACTGGAGGTGTGTGATGCGATTGGGTTGGAGAGACCTTGCAGGCACCGCACTGGTGGCGGCGCTCGGTGTGCTCTATCTCCGGTACCTCGCGAACGGGAGCGTGCTGTTCATCTCCGATTCGAGAGCGATGGCGGCGACGGGCCTCGTCCTTGGCTGGGCGGCCTGCATGGTCGCTGCCCCGAGGTTCGTCGGAGCCGGCTCGCGCGCGGCGATTGTGCTGCTGTCTGCAGGCGGCGTCGCGACCCTCGGACTCGGCGTTGCGGCGATCGTGGTGGGAACGAACTCTGCGCTTCTCGCCGCCTTCATCGCGGCCATCGTGGCGATGTGGGCACTCACGTTGCTGCGACATGCCGTGGGCTCGATCACGGCCGGCGGCACAACATCGCGGCACCTGCGCGAAGGAGTGTGACCAGCATGTCCAGTGACGTACACAGCGGTCGCCGGGTGAGTGGCGTCCTCATCCTGATCATCGGGTCGATCTTCACCTTCATCGCAATCGGCCTTCTGGCGGGCGGGAGCGTGCTGATGTGGGCGGATCGCACACAGCGCGATTCCACCGGATACCTGACGAGCGGGGCAACTCGCCTGTCGTCATCGTCCTACGCAATCGTTGCCACAGACATCAACATCGCGCTGTCGGCTCCGGGATGGCCCGTTGCGGAGGACTCGCTCGGCAACGTCAGAGTCAGGGCGACACCGGGCTCGGGCGGCGCACCGGTCTTCATCGGTATTGCGAGCCGGAGTGCCGTGGCGCGTTATTTGAACGGCGCCGAATGGGACCAGCTCACGAATCTCAGGCTCGCTCCGTTCTCGATCACCACCGAGAATCACCCCGGAGGCGCGCCGGCATCTCCGCTCGCGCAATCGTTCTGGGTGGCGCATGCATCCGGGTCGGGAACGCAGACCCTGACGTGGAAGGTCGCCTCAGGGCAATGGGCGATCGTGCTGATGAACGCGGCCGCAACGCCTGTGGTCAGCGCTGATGTCGCGGTCGGAGCCACCGCGCCGGTACTCTTCGGGCTCTCGATCGGGCTGCTGATCGGCGGGGGTATCGCAATCCTGGTCGCGGTGCTGCTGCTCGTGGCCGGCGCCCGGCTGCTCCAGTCCGGCTCGACACCGACGGCGGGCGCGTCCGCCGCGGGGTGGGTGCCCGCTCCCCCACCGCTCCCTCCGTCAGCCGGAACGCTGTCGTACCCGATGCGGATCGAAGGAACGCCCGACTCGAATCCGAGCCGCTGGCTGTGGCTCGTCAAGTGGGTTCTCCTGATACCGCACTTCATCGTTCTGATCTTCCTGATTCCCGCACTGGTGGTTCTCACCATCGTCGCCGGTATCGCGATCGTGTTCACCGGCCGCTACCCACGGTCGATCTTCGACTTCAACGTCGGTGTGATGCGCTGGTGGTGGCGGGTTGGCTATTACGGATACAGCGCACTGGGGACCGACGAGTACCCGCCGTTCTCCCTCAGCCCCGACGGCTATCCGGCCACCCTTGAAGTGCCGTACCCGGAGCGCCTCTCGCGAGGGCTCGTCCTGGTGAAGTGGCTGCTCGCCATTCCGCACTACGTGGTCCTGGCGTTGTTGCTGGGTGGCACGGCGGTCGCGGTCCGGGACAGCGTCACGTACGGGGTTCCGTACACCGGGTTGATCACGGTCCTGGTGGTCATCGCGGGATTCGCGATGCTCTTCACCAAGCGGTACCCCCGTGGCATCTTCGACCTCCTGATGGGCCTGAATCGGTGGGTGTACCGGGTCTTCGCCTATGTGCTCCTCATGCGGGATGAGTACCCGCCGTTCCGGCTCGACCTCGGCGGGCAGGAACACCCGCGGACCGCGGAGTCACCGGTCCCAGGATCGCCGCCGCCCTTCACACAGCCCGGAGTCTCACGGGTCTGAACGCGGCGCCGGGTGACGGCGAACCCGGCTCAGGGTTGTCGTGACCTCGTGCGTGGCTCATGGCCCCGTTTGGGAACCACTCGACCCTCGACGTCGCAAGAGGCGGCGAGCGTGTTGTAGACGGTGCCGTAGTTGCGCAGGTTGCGGTGCAGCAACTCCACGCGATCATCGGGCTCATCGGTTTGGATCTGGAGCTCGTAGGTGACGCTGACGAACCGGGCCGGCACCGCGCTCCGCTCGGCGGTGACCTCGACCGACGCGGCGTCGTAGGTGAACGGCAGGATCTGCGAGAAGCGTTCAACGTTCTTCAAGAGGCATGCCGCGAAGGCCGCGCAGAGCAGCTCCGCGGGACCTGGGAGGCTGTCACTCTGGCCGCTCGAGCTGTCGAAGGTGATCGTGGCCCCCTTGCACGCCGCCTCGGAGACGCCGTGCTCCAGCGTCCGTGCTCGCACGCTGTATGCGGTCGTGGTCGGCTCGATCATATGTCTACTCCCAATATCAGAACGAGACCACCGTCCCCGACTCGGCGGCATACCGTACAAACGCGTCGCGGGCGTACTCCATCTGGATGCCGCGAGCGGCGAAGGCCTCCGCAGCGCCCAGCCCCTTGGCTGTGTTGAGGCAGGTGATGACCGGAACGCCCGCTGCGATCAGCGAGTCGACGGTGGCGTTGAATGCCGTCGCGCCGGAGTCGAGCAGGCGTTCCTCGGCGGGCCCGAAGATGTAGACCTCGACGAGCACACCACGCGAAGCGGCGACCTGATGCGCCCGCATCGCGACGTGCGACCCGGTGTCGAGCGACGCGTCATCGGCATGGAAGATGTGCAGAACCAGTCTGTTCATCGAAGAGACCTCAGAGCAGGATCGTGAGAAGTTTGAAGGCGGTCATCACGACGATGAGGACGCCGAAGAGCTGCTTGACGCGGGGGCCGGGGACGAACCGGCTGGTGACGCGGGCGCCGACAAAGGCGCCCACGACGCCGACCACCACCAGCGTGACCGTCAGCCCTGGGTCGAGACGGGCACTACCGAGGTGCGGGAGCAGCGCCGAGAACGACGGTGGCGTGACCGCCAGCGCGTTCATCCCGGCGGCGAGCTTGGTCGGGAATCCGGCGATGATCAGCGTGGGCATCAGCAGGAACCCAGGGCCCACGCCGAGCAGGCCGCTGAGCAAGGAGATCGGCGCGGCAAGGAGCAGCACGAGGCGGAAGTTCTCACGGCCGGGCCGCTCCACCACCGGGCGGAAGAGCCGGTAGGCGAGGTATGCGACGGAGAGCAGGTAGATGATCCAGATCAGCGTTGCGGCGATGTAGTGCGTGAGCAACGCACCCAGTGGCGCGAACACGGTCGTGACGACGGCGAGCACGCCGCCTCGGCGCCAGTCGACGTAGTTGCTCTGGGCGAAGCCGATGGCCGCTGAGAGCGCGGTCAGGCCGTTGAGGATGAGGCTCAGTGGCTGCACCTGGTTGACCAGGTCGGACATGAAGAGGGCAAGGAAGGGCAGCGCGGCGAAGGCAACACCGAGGCCGAGCATCCCGGACACGACGCTGAGAACCAGTAGGCCCAGCGCCATGATCACGACGGCGCTCATGTGCCGTACCTGGACGACGACCGCGCGGGAGGACCCTCAACGAAGGATGCTTCAAAACTCGCTGAAGTCTCCACGCCCAGAGGATGCGCCGCCTGGGTAACACACCCCCAGAGCCGAAGGTCATCGCCTCGGCTGGGTCGGAGGGCCCTGGTAGACCTTCCGACCAGACCTGTGATCGATTCCCAGCGTGTCTCCATGCGGGCTGGGCGTCAACGGCACACGACGTGCTGGAGTACCGCTCGGTCTCATTTGCGCCAGGCCGTCGCGGCGTCGAGCGGAGTGGCCGGGTGTCTCGCGGTCGTGTCGATGGAAACGCCCTGGAGAGCCACGTCAGAGACGGTCCGACCCTCGCCGATGACCGCCAAGACTGCCTGCTACCGCTGCTCAGTCACGCTCATCTGCCTCATGCGCGCGACTGTGACCAATCAGCCTTGGATTCAGCGACGTGTCACCCGAACTTTCACAGGCCAACAGTGGGCGGGCCAACAGTGGGCCAACAGTGGGCGGGCCAGGATTCGAACCTGGGACCGTGGGGTTATGAGCCGGAAAAGGGCCCGTCCGGGGACGACCGCCTACGTCCGTAGTTGTTGCTGCGTAAGGGTTTTCGCTCGTTCCCGAGTCCGCCGTCGTCCGTCAGTTTCCTAGCCGGTTGGGGTCAGCGTTGGGGTCAAAACGTCAGAGGGCGCTGCGCGGTGAACGAGCGGGCGGCGGGTAGTGGGTCAGTTTGAATCCGACGCTACGGGCCGGCCGAACCGGGATGCGTAACCACCCAGATGAGGAAGACGGTGATAGTCGCCAGGATGACGGCGACGATCGCCACCGGAATCATTAGCCACAAGACGCGCCGCTTCGCTGCCCTAACCTTCCCCTCGTCCACGGGTCCAAGCCTAACCCACGAGCGCGACGATCTCCTCGATCTTCCCAACGTGGTTGCTGACGCCAAATAGGGCACCTCGTCGCCTAGCCAGGAGGCATCTCCTGCAACCATTGAGGTGGTAAGAAAATTGCGCCTTCACCGCCTTTCTTTCTCATGAGCCTCAGCATCGTCGCTATGAGGGTCCAGTCTGGCGCGGAGGATCGCCCGAACGAGACCGACTTCGAACGATTGGTCGACGCAGAGGCCAGGCGTCTCTATCGGCTCGCGCTCGCAATCGTCGATGACCCTACCGAGGCCGAGGATGCCGTTCAGGAGACCATGGTCATCGCTTGGCGTCGGTGGTCCTCACTGCAGGCCATGTCGAACACGTCGGCGTGGCTAACTCGCGTCTGCGTCCGCGAATGCATCCGTCAGCGCCGGCTGCTCCGCCGGAGAACCGGCGGCCCGAGTTTCGAGGAAGGTCAGTTTCAGTTCTCTGACCTCGGGGAGCGGCTCATGGACCTGCACCGCGCCTACCAGCATCTCTCGGCGAGACAGCGAGCGATGGTCACGCTCCACCACTACGACGGCTTCACCGTCGACGAATGCGCGGCATTCCTCGGCTGCCGCCCCGGCACCGCGCGAAGCCACCTCGGTCGAGCGATGGTGAAGCTGAGGAAGGAGCTTGCCGATGGCTGACCCCAAGATGTCCGATGACGAACTCGTTGGTCTGACCCGTGCGTACCTGACCCAGCGCCGCGCGACGCCTCCTGCTCGTGGTCTCGAAGACGACATCCTGGGGTTCGCCTTCTCTCGCCGTCGTCCGAAGCATCTCGGCACCGTGCTTGGCGTCATCGCCGTTGTGGTGGTCAGCGCGCTCACTGCCGTGGGAGTGCTCTATCTGCACGCCGGCTCCAGCGGGTGGCACGTCGCCGAGGACTCGAGCGGTGCGGACGTCTATGCCGTCAGCTGCGTGAACTCGGGAGACTGTTGGGCCGTTGGCTCGGCGATCGAGCATGAGTCGAGTGTTTCAGGCTGGTCCGTCGTGAGCGACCGCCTTCCGGCCGGTGGGTCCCTCAACGGCGTCGCATGCGCGAGCGGCGACATGTGCTGGGCTGTCGGTGCGGTGAATGACGGGAACCATTCGCAGCTGCTGATTGAGCACGGCGTTGGGGGGGAGTGGGCGGTTGTGCGCGCGCCTGCCATGAGCACCAACCCCGGCACGTTCCCTGAGCTCAGCAGCGTCACCTGCGTCTCTGCAAATGATTGCTGGGCGGTGGGCAGCATCGCAAGCGAGGGTGGCCCCGCGGTGCAACCTCTGATCGCCCACTACGCCGGCTCCGCATGGAGCCTGGTCAACGGCCCGCAGATAAGT
>DATLRB010000058.1:0-11001 GCA_035534875.1 Saccharimonadales bacterium (SeqCode) | reverse complement strand
GCTGGGCAACATCAACCTCATCGTCGACGTGCTCGGCTACTACAGTTGAGGAATTCGAGAAAGTAATGAAGGTGGGGGGGAACGAGCTCGTGGTCGCGTCAGACCACGAGCTCGCGCGTTTCGCGGCCCTCGAGGCCGGCTGGGCGCTCATGGAACTGCGTGCCGAGCTGGGCTTCGAGGACCCGAAGGCGCTTCGTGATGCGGGTGACCGCATGTCGCACCAGCTGTTGATGAAGCTGCTCGCGGAGCAACGCCCGGAGGACGCGGTCCTCTCCGAGGAAGGCATCGACGACCAGACCCGCCTCACCGCGAAACGCGTGTGGATCGTGGATCCGCTTGACGGCACCCGCGAGTTCGGCGAGGAGGGACGGACGGATTGGGCGGTGCATGTCGCCCTCATAGAGGACGGGACACCGGTCGCTACGGCCGTCTCGCTCCCAGCGCGCGATCTTGTGATGTCCACGTCGCCGGCTCCGGCGGCGACCGTCCGGGCGCCGGGACGCCTCCGCATTGTCGTGAGTCGATCCCATACCCCACCTGAGGCGCACGCGGTCGCGGAAGAACTCGACGCCGAGTTGCTCTTCATGGGCTCCGCCGGCGCCAAGACGATGGCGGTGGTGCTCGGCGACGCGGATGCATATCTGCACCTCGGGGGTCAGTACGAGTGGGATTCAGCGGCGCCCGTCGGAGTCGCGATCGCCGCTGGATTCAGGGCCACCCGTGTCGATGGTTCACCCCTCGAGTACAACCGGCAGAATCCATGGCTCCCGGACCAACTTGTCTGCCGCGCCGACGTCCACGATTCGGTCGTCGCCGCGGTGCGGAGTGCGATCGAGTCCACAGCGCACTGACGGCGCGTGCACCGCGGGCGTCCTTGCGGGGGTTTCTCAGCGGCGTCTCAGAGCGCCGCTGCCACAATGGAAACTGTGAGAGGACCATCGAACACGCGCCCCGAGCAGGCTCGACCGGCCGCCTAGCCATGGCGACACGTGCCCGCTCAGGTGGGCGGGCAGGACCTTTCGCGGTCATTCCTGCCCTGTCCATCGCGGTGCTGCTGGCCGGGTGCGGAACCCCGAGCGCACCGACACCGAGTGTCACCACGTCACCGACCGCGACGTCCCCCGGCCCAACCCTATTCTCATCCCTCAAGCCCGTCCTCGGCGGCCTTCTCGATCGCAACGGAGTGCCACCGGCCGCCTTCGTCACCTCACTCGGCGGGTTCGTCGTCAATGTCCACTGGGCCGACCTGCAGCCGACGCGCGGCGCCCCACTGACGACGAACAATGCGATCGACCAGGCGATCACCGCCGTCCGCGCGCTCAACACCCAGGATCACGTCGATCTCGGCCTGAAGGTTCGCATCCTCGCCGGTATCTGGGCACCGGGCTGGGCCAAGGACCTTGGCGGCAATCCGATCACGCTCATCAACCCGCAGAACAGTGCCGAAGGAACAATTGGGCGGTTCTGGACGGAACAGTTCGGTGGCGCCTACGATCAGTTCGAGTCCCTGCTCGCGGCGAAATACGATGACGTCGCGGAGGTGCGTGAGGTCACCATCTCCCGGTGCTCGACGTTCTATGACGAGCCGTTCATTCGCGATACCGGCTACACGCCCAACATCACCGCCCTGCTCGCGGCAGGCTACAGCGTCGCTGCAGACGAAACCTGTCAGCGCGAGGAGATCCAGGCGAGCAGCGTTTGGCATCACACGCATTCGGATCTCGCCTTCAATCCGTACGAGGCGATCGACGCCGACGGGTCGACCCGAACCGACACGCTCTTCACCGTTTCGATGATGCAGTACTGCCGCCAGGTGCTCGCATCCGCCTGCGTCCTCGAGAACAACTCGCTCCGCACCCCGGTGCAGCCAGGGTATGTGTCGATGTACGCGAGCATGAACACGCTCGGACAGCCAATCTCGTTTCAGACCGCGACCGCGGCGCGCGTCGGCGATCTATCGGCCACCCTCGACTACGCGATCACACTTGGAGCGAGCTCCGTCGAGTTGCCCGGTGGGTACGAGTCGCTCGGAACGCCATCGAGCTTCGCCTCCACGACTCGAGCCCTGGCTGCGCATCTCACCCCCTGAAGGCGCGCCCCCGACAGGCCCAAAACCCCGCCTATCATGCGCAACCTCGGGGTTGAGGAACCCCTGTGGAGGTCGGAAATGCGACGCGTCATCCTCGCGCTCGGCGTGAGCGCCGCCATCGTCGTCTCGCTCGTGATGGCCATCGCGGCCGCGGCAGCAGCTCTGCCTGAGCAATGAGGGTACGGGTGTCGTCGGGCCCTGCTTGACACTGACCGTGCACCTGCCCTAGCCCATCTGCGCCGGATGGCTTGGCTCTCGCAGCCCCCTGCTCAGGGTCCGCGACACGGCCCGATGCCGGCCTTGACGACCAAAGGTGACCGCGCGTCGTTTGTCGCGCTCCCTGGGATACGGACCGGTCCGTATAACGAGATGTGGATTGACCGGCCAGTTGAGGTCCGATACAATTGACTCTCGTCAGCGCCACGCCGGTGAATCGTCACCCATGCGCGGCAAATTCAGAAGGCGAAAGGGGGATCATCTGCCATGAAGTGGTGCTTGACGTGAGAGCGATCGAAGGCCCGTGCCGGGTCCTCCTTGTGCGCCATGGCACGACGCGCATGAACGTTGAGAACCGTTACCGCGGCCGGTGGGACGTCCCGCTGGACGCATCGGGATACCAGGAGGCCGTCGACGCTGCCCGGGCGCTGTCGGATGCCGGTCTCACCGCCGTCTACACCGGCCCACTCCGAAGGACCATCGCCACTGCGCAGATCATCGCTGATGAGGCCGGGGTGCCGGATATCCGCATCCTGCAAGGCCTCATCAACGTGGACTACGGCACCTGGCACGGGATGACCTCGAAGGAGGCATCGGTCAGCGACTCCGCAGCATTCGAGGCCTACCGGTCCGCACCGATGCGTTGCGTCTGCCCCGATGGCGAGCGCCTGGCGGACGCGCGCGACCGCATCCTCGAAGCGCTCGAGCTGATGGGCTCACGCCACCAGGGTGAGACCGTGGTCGGCGTCACGCATGCGGTGATGATCCGCCTGCTGATCGCACACCTTCTGGGCCTCGATGGAGAAGGCTGGCGCGTCCCTGTGAACCGGGGCGGCATCATCGAGTTTCACGTCGAGAATGGCAAGACGCAGCTGATCACGCCGATTGGTGTCGGGACCGATCAGGAAGAGGCGCCGGCCGAACACCAGGATCGGATCACACGTAGCGCCAGCGTTTGAGCAGCGGCCAGCTCATCAGCGTCACCAGCTTCCGGCTCCGAGCCGGGAGCATGGTACGCCACGCGTCATCTTCTCTGAGGGTGACATCGCCTGGGACGAGCCGCGAGTCATTGCCCGCTGTGGTGTGGTCCTCCCGCATGTGCACCGTGGGGGCTTCGATGAAACCGAGATCCGTCGCGCCGGCGGCCTTTCCCGCAAAGGCCGTGATCCGCTCCAGTGATCGACGAGGCGACCGCACCACGTCCTCGTAGCGCACGGTGAGCCCGGGAATTCCGGCGAGCCGCAGGCAGTCGAAGATCAGGTGGTACGCAATCCAGCGCAGGGTGATCACCCCCGCCGGGTAGCGGTGCTTCGTGACGACTCGGTCGACACTGTCCTTCATGACCTGCTGCTTTGACGACGAGTACGCGGTGCCGCGGCTATCACGCACGAGGTCCACGATGCGCAGGTCGACGCCGGGGAGACCGCGAAGCACGAGAGCGTAGGCGGGCGCCTTGGTGGAGTCCACGACAATACCCTCGCCCGACGCCGTGCTGACCCCCTCGTACAGCCGGGCCAGCAACGACCGGTAGCGGCGCAGCCTCCGCGCGAAACGCGGCGACAGCCACGGGAAGATGAGGAGTGGCAGGTATCGGTGACGGCTCACCTGGGGATGGAGCCGGACCAATTCCGCAACGTCTCCAACGCCCCATCCGCCGAAGGCCGCCTCGCCGACGCCTTGCCAGAACGGGCAGTCCAGGAAGCGGCGGCCGCATCCACAGAGCCGGTTGGCGGTGATGCAATGGGTGGTGATCAGGCCGAGCTCCCCTGTGGAGACGTACCCGGGGAGCTGACCGAGCATGCGGTCGAGCAGGGTGCTGCCGCTGCGCGTGCACCCTCCGATGTACACGATCCTGATCATCGTTATGAGCGTAGCCGATTGGGTTTATTCGCCACATGCGGGTGACCGGGCTCGGCCATTCCCCGAATACGTCGAGGGAGCCATTGCTGCTGGTGATCAAGAACTGGCGCGTCGAGAGCGCTGCTGGCGATCAAGCGCGGTCGCGTCGTGACCGATGCCTCGTTCGAGACGGGTGGTCTAGCCGAATGTGGCGATGGCAGCGGTCCAGGCCGAGGTCGCGCTCAGGTTGGCGCCATAGCTCGGTGTGCCCGGGGACGTGATGATGAGCCAGGCAGCTTGCTCGGCAGTCTTCAGGCTCGTGACCGAGGACTGCTGAACGGTCTGGGGCGCGTAGCCGAAGGTCTGTCCGCTCAGGGTGGCGGTGCCGTTCCAGCCGATAGCGGCAATCACGATCTCCGTCGTATGCGTGGTTGTCGCGGTGGGCCCGACCGACGGCTGCGGCGGTGCCGCCGTACCGAAGTTCGTCTTTGTCGCGTCGAGCGTTGCAGCTCCCGCGACGTCGATGACGCTGAAGGCGATCGCTGCGCCGGTCGTGCTTGTCACGGTGACGCCGGGGTTGGTCTGGCCACTGCTGACGCTCGACGAAGCCGCCACGTACCAGATCTCCTCATCGTTGAGCCCGCTGCCGCCTTCGAAGACGGCCGTTGCCTTCGTCCAGACGTTCCCCGCCGAGTCCGTGACGCTCTTCACCGTCACCGAACCGGTCGTCACGCGAAGCTTGATGGTGGCGACCAGGAGGTCGCCGGAACCGGTCGGAGTTCCAGGCACCACGGTCACGGTGGTTCCACCCGTCGAGCCGGTGTTGGCGGCGCCAAAGGTCTCATGGACGCTCAGCGTCACAGGCTTGGCGAGCTGGAAGTTCTGTGTTGTCGTTCCCCCAGGATTCACCGTGAGCGGTGAGCTGGTCTGACCGGTGTACCCGGTTGCGGTGATCGAGACCGTGTAGGGGCTGCCGCCGGGCGCGATCTGGTTGAAGCTGTAGCTGCCGAAGCTGTCGGTGAGAACCGACGTCACCGGACACGAAGCGCATGTCACCGTCGCACCCACAATCGCCGAGTGCGTCACCGCGTCTGTGACCGTCCCAATGATGGTGCCGGTCTCAGTGAGTGCGACATTCTTCTGGGTGTTCGCGCTGGTTGTGACGGTCACCGAAGCAGTGGCGGTCACGTAGTTCGACGCCGAGAACGTCACGGTTGGGTATGTGTTGGGAGCAACGTTCTCGATGACATAGTTGCCGGCCGCGTCTGTGGTCACCGGGGAGTCCGTGCCGTCGTTGACGGTCACACCGCTGATCGGATTTGATGTTTGCGCATCCGTGACCGTCCCGGCGATGGAGCCGTTCGTGCCCGTCGCGAGCACGAACGACAGCGACGTCGTGCCCGTGCCGGTCACGGTCACCGTGAATGTCTCCGGCTGGTAGGTCGCATCGGAAGCGGTCACCGAGTACGTGCCATCAGGCACGCCCGTCAACTGGTAGTCCCCGCCCACATCGCTCGTCTGCGTGGTACCGCTCCCGTTCGGGCCCGCATACGCGACGGTCGCCCCCTGAATTCCGCTCGTACCATTGGTCACCGTGCCGCCGATTGCGGCCTGCGCCGCCATGACGAAGTTCGCCGTTGCCGTGCCGTTGGCGAGTACGGTCACCTTCTGCGACGGCGGCGAGGTGAATCCGGGCTCGCTGGCACTCACGTTGTAGGTCCCCGGCGGAACTCCTGTGAACGAGTACGGGCTGGAGCTCGTGGTGACGGAGCCGCTGCCGGTGGAACCACCGGTACCGGCGTACGTGACCGTCACGCCGGCGATGCCACTGCCGTCCGAGTTGGCCAGCGTGCCGCCGATCCCGCTGTTGGCGGTCATCGTGAAGTTCGCCGTCACCGTGGCGTTTGTCACGCTCACACCCTTGCTCGAGGGCGACGTGAAGCCGTTGTCGGCGACGCTCACCAGGTAACTCCCGCCCGCCACTCCGCTGAACGCGTAATTGCCGCTTGAGTTGGTCGTGGTGCTCCCGGTCCCGTTGCTGCCCGTGTAGCTCACGGTGGCGCCGCTGACCGGTTGCGCAGGGGTCTCGGTATCAACCACGTTGCCGGCGATGCCACCTGATGGTGGGGTTCCGAAGGCCCCGGTCAGATCGCCGTTGATGGAATTGGCGGAGTTCCCCAGATCCGTGACCCCGTAGGCCTCTTCGAGGGCCCGGAGCGTTCCGTAGTGGTCGCCGATGGCCGTGAACTTGCCCAGGCCCTGGTTGTTCGCCGTCACCACGATGGTGGCGATCTGGCCGCCCGGTGCGGTGAGACCACAGCAGCCCTGCTTGCCAACCCCCTCGTCCCAGGTGATGATCACGATCCCGTTCTGCTGGAACCAGCTCGACGTGAGCACCGGGGCGAGATTGCTGCTGAGCCACGAATCACCGGCCGCGATGAGCTGGTTGTTGCTGTCCTTCGAGCAGCCCGCGCTGACCACCGTATCGCCATGCATGTCGTTGCAATCGTTCGGCACGAGATACACGTAGTCGGGTGGATTGCTCGCGTCGAGCGTGTTGACGAGATTGCCTGAGCCGGTATACGGCACGATCCCCTGGGTGCTCAGGTTCGCGCTGCTGCACCAACCTCCCGACGTGCTCTTGTAGTTCGTGAAGTAGTGGAAGGGATTGTGATTGGGATCGTACAGGGCGTTGCTCGTGGTGCCCTTGAAGCAATTCGACGGCATGCTCTCCATGTACGCCTGCGTTGGAATTCCGGCGCTGTGCAGTTCGTCGACGAGCGTGGGCGACGAGTACGGCTGGTTTGCCGGCAGCCCCAGGTCGGACCCGGCGAGCAGCTCGAGGTAGTCGTGCGGGCTGTTGTGCTGCACGGCATACCACTTCGTCGCCGACGCGTACGTATTCGCAAGGCTGTTCAAGTACGGCGCGTTGCTGGTGTTGCCGATGATGCTGGAATACGCCTCGTTCTCCTCGACGATCATCAGGACGTGAGGCGTCGCCGAGTTCGGCTGCACGGAGGACGCGCTGCTCTTGGCGGTGTGCGACGCCAGGAGCGCTCCAGGGGTGAGCGGGTGCGCCAGGTGCGCCACCGATGCCGACGCGCTGACGAGTGGGAGACGCCCCAGCCCGACGGGAGCGTTCAGCGTGGCAAAGGCCATGGCGCCTGCGAGCCCGATCGTCAGACCCACGGTGACTCGGACCAGATGCGGGCGAACTCGGACCCCCGGGCGCACACCCCGCCGCGGCGCACTCCAGGCGCGGCCGCGCTGCCCCGTTGACGCCCTTCGGACGAGTTCGCCCCGACGGCTCACCCCTGCGCTCTCTTGACCGAACTTCTCAAGCCCCGTTCCGATGTCAGACCCCCCGCCGGCATTCCCTTCAGCAGCCTGTCGTGCCACTGCGAATCGCCCCCAAGGCGAGGCACGCGCACTGAACCGCGATCGATCATATCCGATCGGCCCAGGGCGGCGGCGTCCGCTCGTCGCCGGCGGCTCGGGAGCGGTCCGGCTACTGGAACCAGCCCGTGACGTCGAGAATCGCGTTGATATCACCCACCGCGTTGTAGAGGTCGATGTCGCCGGCCGACCCTCCAGTTGCGGCGAGCCCCACGATCGCCAGATTGGCGATCGTGGCTCCGGCCACGGGATTCAAGTCCGAGGCGAGCGGACGGGATTTGACATCGCTGGGGAACAGGGTCAGGTACGTCGACGCGCTCGCCCCGACACCCGTGAGATTGGCCACCATGGCAACCGGTGGTGGCGAGCCGCCCGCGGTCGGCAGCACCATCACGCCGGCGACCTGGACGAGTTCGATCGTGCCCGTGTGCAGCCCCTGCCCCTGGCACTCCGTCGCTGAGCCGGCGCGGGTGTCGCAAATGCGTGTCGGCGGTAGCGAGTAAAAGAGTGCACCGGTGCTGGTCTCGTTCCCGTTGCCGAACCAGCCGTCGACGTCGATGATGACGTTGATGCTCCCGCGGCTGTTGTAGACGCAGACGTCCTGATGGGGTCCGAGCGCGGCGACCACTCGGTTGGGCAACGACGTGCCGGCTGCGAGGTTGATGTTGGAGACCGCCGGAGCCGCTGTTGCGCAGAGACCGGTGCGCGCATCCGGCGGCTCGACCGAAAGGTACGTCGACGCGGTCCCCTGCGTGCCGGTGAGGTTGAAGACGGCCGCCGCCGCGGAGCCGTCTGACGGGATCGACGGACCAGTCGCTCCAGGGGGGAGGCCCGAGAGCACCACGTCACGCCAGGTGTTCGCGGGGATCGGGTTGTTGACGGCCCCCGCGCATTCGGTGCGTTGCTGCGCCCTCGTGTCGCAGATGCGCAGTGGTCGCATGGCGTGATAGGCACCGGCGACCGGTGGCGCGCCCGGCGGAGCGAAGTACCCTTGGATATCAACGATAACGTCGGCGCGCCCCACGGCGTTGTAGATGCTGATCGCACCCCCCGTGCCCAGTTGGACGATGGCGAGATTGGCCTGCGCATTGTGCCCGCTGAGGTTGATATTCGATGCCAGCGGCGTCGAATTGCCGGCGGGAAAGGCGGTCACGTACGTGGGAGCGCTGCCGTCGTCGATCGCCGTCAGGTTGGCTGCGACAGCCTCCGCGTTGCTCGGCACGACCTGTCCGAGCGAGTTCTGATCCCCGGTGACCTGGACGGTCAGCGTGCCCTTTGCTCCAACCGTCTGACCCGTGCACTGATTGACGGGCAGGATGGAGCGCGTGTCGCAGATTCGGAAGGGCGTCATGGCCACATATGCACCCGGGGCCACGTAGATGTAGTGGTCGGCGGCATGGCTCACGCTGATCCCTCCAGGGGTCACGACGGTGACATCGACGGTTCCCGGGGATGCCGCGTGCGGCGTGAAGGCGTTGATCTGGTTGGGGCCGGCCACCGAGAAGCATCCTGCCGACGACCCCGGACACGGAAACGAGTTGCTCGCCGGAATATCCGTCGTGCCGAAGACGACATCGGACGTGGTGAATCCGCTGCCGTTGAAATGCGTCCCGCTGATGGTCACGAGCCCGCCGCCCTCCTCGGCCCCCTCGGTCGGAGAGACGCCCGTGACCGTGGGTGGGGGCGCCGAAACAGGGATCCCGAATGCCGGGGTGAGGTCGCCGAAGTTCGGATCGGCGGAGTTGTTCAGCAGCGAAACGCCATACGCCTCCTCGATGCCCCGCAGCGTCGCGTAGTGGTCGCCCGGCACGGTGAATGCGCTGTGCGAGTTTGCGCTGATGACCAGAGTGGCGATCTGCCCACCGGTGCCGTACGACCCGCCGGAGGTGTCGCCGTTGGCGCTCTCGTCCCAGGTGATGATGATGATGCCGCCACTCGCGTACCAGTTTGATGACAGCACCGGGGGCAGATTGGTCTGCAGCCAGCTGTCGCCGGCGCTGACGAGCTGGTCGTTGGTGTCTGCGGCGCAGGGCGAACCGGCGTTGGTGTCTCCGTGCATCTCATTGCAGTCGTTGGGGACGACGAGGGCGAAGTCGGGTGCGTTGGGACCGTCGAGCGCCGAGGCGATGCCACTCGCCCCGGGATAGGGGACGACCCCCTCGGAGCCCGCCTGCGCGCTGTCGCACCAACCTCCGGAGGCGGTCGTGTAGCGCGTGAAAAAGTGGAGGGGATTGTGATTCGAGTCGTAGAGCCCGTCGCTGGTTGAGTTGCCGGAGAAACACGGCGACGGCATGCTCTCCATGTACGCCTGCCACGGGATGCCGTTGCTGTGCAGCTCGTCGACCAGGGTCGGCGACGAGTACGGCTTGCCATTCGGAAGACCGAGGTCCGACCCGTCGATCAGATCGAGATAGTCGTGAGGACTGTTGTGCTGCACCGCATACCAGTGGGTCGCGGAGGTGTACGTGCCGGCGAGGCTGTTGATGTATGGTGCGCTGGGATTGCCGATGACAGATGGATCGCCCTGAGCAGCACTGTAGCCGGCGTTCTCTTCGACGATGAGCATGACGTGCGGCGGACTAGGCGAGGCATGCGCCGGCGCCGGCATCACGGCGCAGGCGATCGAGCCCAGGATGGTCAGCGCTGCCGCGCCGCAGCGTGCGCGATGCGCATTCCGCGCCCTCTCGTTCATGCGATCCTCAGGTCATCGGCGCCATCGTGCAGCTACGGCAACGTTAGCATGCAGCCGCCTGCACGAAGGCATCGCCGGCGTTGCGATGATGCATCGAAATGGGCTCGCAGAGCGCGCTGCAGCGGCACGCATGGTACGGCGACGGCACGGTAACGGCGCGGTTGCTCTCGCGACTCGGCGGCAGCGCTCGTCGTAGGCTGCGCCACGTCGCAAACGCACCCCGCCGCGAGGCGGGTTCGCAAAGCCACGGAGCTCCGAACCACGGAGCCGGCCGGGTTGCCGATGCCGTCTCAGTGACGCCCGCGGTGACTCCCGGCATGGAGGAATCGCATGGACGGCCGATCGAGACGGAACGACCACGCCGTGTCTCGAGCGGCGCGCCCGTTCCGCGCCGGGCAGGGGCCGATGCTCGTGCTCTCAATCGGAATCATCGCTGCCGTCGCCGCGTGCGGACAGGTGGCAACCGGCCCGCCCGGAGGCACGCAGCCCGGGACCGGTTGGTACGGCACCTTTGGCACCGCGCAAGATGGCGCACCGCACGCCGGCTTCCGGCCGGCCGGGAGCCGTCCGGGCGCGGGCGGGTTGGGCCGGACGGTCGGCGACTATGCCGCTGGCGCGGTCACCGCGTCGGGAGCGGCGACGCCGAGCGGGACGGTGAGTGGGGTGGGGACGCCGACGCCGGGGCCGCGGCGGGCCGCCCCGGGGGCGCGCAACAAGTTCCTCTGGCCCTTCGCCGGCACGAGCATCTGGAACATGCCCATCGGCAGCG
>DATLRB010000057.1:0-6328 GCA_035534875.1 Saccharimonadales bacterium (SeqCode) | reverse complement strand
CTCCTCGATGTACTCCCGGAACGACGGCAGCCGTTCGGCCACGTCCTCGTTGATGGCGCCGAGCCGGACCACGTTGGTTCTGTCGGCCAGGACAGCATCGACGATGCGCTCCAGCTCAGAAAGCGGCAGGCCGAGCGGCGCATGCGCCGCAGCGGCGCGCACCAGGTCGCGACGGGTGAAGGTCGCTGCCTCTGCGGTCATGCCGTGCTCGCCGACCAGTTCGCGCACATCGGCGATGTCGAGAGTGCGCACCCGACTCAACTCTCGCGCGAGCAACGTCGCGATCCTCTCGCGGTCGAGCCCAACCGTCGCCGCCCGCTCCTGCCACTCGGCGACCACGTCATGACCGCGTGGGATCTCGTACTTGCCTTCGCGTGAGGCGAGCACCGCGAGCTTGTGGCCGTACCAGCTGTCCACGCCGAAGTGCGTATCCATGGCCGCCACCTGCTGCGTGCGCCGGCTGAACTCCTGACGCATCGCTCGAGTGATGCCCACCACCTCGAAGGTGCCGTTACGTGCCACCGAGACCTGGACGCCGAGCTCGCGCACCAGTTCGTCGCGGAGCACGGCCTGACCCACGGCGCCCGCGGACGGCGCGTGGCGGTACAGGGCGACAGCGTGCAGCTGTCCCCAGGTGCCGTCGTCACGCAGCACGTAGTTGGGGATGGGGATGTGCGTGTGGAGTTGCGGGTCGACTGTGATGGCTCCTGTCGCCGGATCGGTCACTGGCCGCGAGGTGCGGTGCAGGAACTGCGGCAGGCCGAGCTGCGCCCGCACCGGGATGGTTTCCTCGGTGTCGCGGTCGTAGCGGCGCCCCCAGCCGGCGTGCGCCTGGAGGTACTCGCACACAGCGTCAACGGCCTCATGGTGAGCGCGCAGCACCGACGCGCGGGTGTGCTCGTCACCCAGAGCCCAGAGCAGGGACACGCTCTTGGGCACGCTGAAGGTGACGTCGTAGGCGACCACCGACTGGCTGGCCCAGCGCCGCTCCATGAGGTCGGCGCCGGTGCCTGGATCGCGACCGTTCAGCAGCGCGCGGAGCTGCTCGTGCGTGACCGCGCCCTCGAGGCCGAGATGTTCGGCGGCGCGGCCGGTCCAGCGACCGGGCGCTTCATCGTGCGCGACGTAGTATTCGACCCGCGCGTCGGTGCTCGCCTCGACCAGGTACCGGACCGCCTGCTCGGCGTCGACGAGCTTTCCGATGGAGATCATTCATGGAAAATGATGACTGCCAGATGATGGCAGAAAACTCGCAGTTTGCGAGGGCAGGCGGGACGGCGTCGTGGCGTCCGGTCATCGACGATTCACGGTCGGTAGCTCGTGAATGACGTGCGCGAGGCGATGACGATATGCGGCCCACGCTACGTGTCGTGTCGTGCCGCGGAGTGCACCTGTCGTCGGCACGCGGCCAGAGGGAGGATAAGAGCTCGCCACGATCTCAGATGGAGCCGCGTATCCTTGCACCACGTTTTCGGCCGGCACCGCGGATGCTTCTATTGTTTGTCAAGCGGCCGCGGCGAGTGCAACTCGAGGTGGGAGTTCGCGGTACATCTCGCGGGCGACGTAGCGCTTGAGGCACCTGATGATCTCCGCTTTGGACATACCCTCTTGTGTGCGGCGAGCCATGTAATCCTTCGTGGGTTGATGGGTCGCGAGACGCACGATGACGACTCGCCAGAGTGCGCAGTTGGCTTGACGGTCGCCGCCGCTGTTGAGCCGATGGCGATTGGTGGTCTTGCCGGACGACGCCGGCAGCGGCGCCACACCGCAGAGATTCGCGAAAGCACCCTCCGAGCGAAGTCGCTCCGGATTGTCTCCCGCAGTGACGAGCACAGCTCCGGCGACGTCGGTGCCGACGCCCTTGAGCGCGCAGAGCGCGGGTGCGGCTGCTGACACGATGCGCTCCAAGTCGCGATCCAGCGTCTCGATCTCGGCGTTCAAGAGCTGGTAGCGCTGCGCCAGGCACTTGAGGGCCAGCTTGGCCGCGGCGGTGAGCGTTGTGACCGCACCTGGACGCATGCACGCTGCAGTGTCGACGAGGCGGTCACGCGTGAGCGAGCGCAGCTGTTCACGGAGATCCGCGGGCGCGTTCACGACCAGGGCTTTCATCTGCTGGAACGTCTGAGTGCGCATCTTGATGGCAGATCGCCGTGCCACCCGGAGCGCGCGGATCATGCCGATGTGATCCGTGTCGACCTTGGCAGGGCCGGTGGCTTCGCCGGAGAGCACAGCGCGAGCGGCAGCCTCAGCATCAACCGGATCCGACTTGCCGCGTGCGTACCGAGTCTGTCGGTTGGGGCGGCTGACCTCGATGACCATGCAGTCGGCCGCGAGGAGGAACCGGGCAAGGCCGGCGCCGTACGAGCCGGTGCCCTCGACGCCGAATCGCGGCTCGCTGCCGAGGCTGCGGGCCCACTCCAGCAGCCTGCGATACCCCGCCGGCGTGGTGGCGATTTCGAGGTGACCGAGGGGCCTGCCGAGATCGCTCGTGAAGGCCGCGGCGACGTGGGCGTCGCCATGTGTATCGACGCCCACGGTGACGCCGTGCTGCAGCTGTGGCATGCTGCGGGAAGCCATCCTCATGTCCTCATATCCCCTTGTGTTTGCAGGGTCTGACTGGGGTTGGTGAGTCAGCGGGCGGGCGGACAGCACTGGGACGAGCTACGGAAGCGCGCTTCTATCAAGTCACGTTCCGCCCCGCTGACGAACACCGGCGAGCCTCGCGCTTACGGGTCGACAGATCCGTCGGAAGGCACGAGGCCAGTGAAACTGAGGGTCAGGCCCGGACGCGAGGCTCTCCGGTGCGCATCATGGCAGCCGTGCGCGCGGTGCCAGATCACACGCTGCATGCAGGAAGGCCGAGTCGGCAGTTGTGCACCGTGTGCACAGCCGCGCAACCCCCTTGCCCCGCGCCCCCATCCCCCGACGACTACGACTGCTTTTCAACACCCCGGGATTATCCCAGTGAAAGTGTGTGTGATGTGAAGGCGCGAGGTCGGGAACTGAGGGCGATGAGTCCGAGGGTGGTAGCAGTGTCTGTGACGTCGCAGGAGTTGTGTCTGTGGGTGGGCTTGCCGAGGTGGCCAGCGAGGATGCGGGGAAGCCGCGCAGGATGTGTCGGATGGCCGGCGCGGCGCTCGTGGAGGCCGGGCCACCATCCAGCGCGGCGCATGCTGAGCGCGTGCCCGCAGGTGTGCCCCTGAGCCCGGCGACGACTCGGCCTGCACCCGGCCCATTGCATCGGTCCGGCCACGAGCGCGATCGGACGGGATGTGCCAACCATCCGCCGGTCGCGGTGTCACGGTGGGGTTGGACCTGCAGCGTCAAGTATCTGCCGGACTTGTACAAACCAACCCTGGGCGAAAAATGTAAGCGTCGCGTGAGCGTTCGCGCGTCATGCTTATTTCCGGATGATGGCTAGAGCATCCTCGCAGGCGCAACTCTCACTCGCGTGGTCCGAGCGCGCCTCGGATGCCATCGCGGAACAAACAAGCCAGGGTTTCAGCTTGCAGCTCAACGATGGAGTGCTACACAGGACCCTTTTGGTGGGTCCGTCTGAGGCATCCGACAATCTGCTCCTGACGGTTGCCGAGGTTGCGCGCACGCTCCAGATCGGCCGTCGTCAAGCGTGGGAGATGGTTTGGCGCGGGGAGCTTCCAGTTGTCCGGCTCGGTCCACGGACGATTCGTGTGGCCCGGGTGGTACTGCAACGCTACGTCGTGGAAAGGAGTCGCCCGTACGGGACGTGAGCCGCAGGACCCGCCGGCCGCCGCCCACGGCCAGGCGCGCCTCGTACCCCTGCGTACGGCCATTGTTACGTTCCTAACGTTGGTTGCGTTCGTTACGCACCGCCTGCTAGGGTTCAAGCGTGAGGACCAAACCTGTGGAAGCCCACCCGCCAAGCGTCACGCCGGTGGCCTACCCCACGTTGACGGACGCTGCCGAGATGGTTGGGGTGGCGCCCCCGACGCTTTCGCGGCTTCCCGATCTGGTGTATATCCGTGCAGGGGGGCGAGACCACCGGATTCCCGCAACCGAGGTGCTCCGGCTCACCCGACACTTCAGGCGACGCTCCATCGATGAGGTGGCGTTTGATCTCGTGGCGTACAGCGAGGCGCACGCCCCTGAGCTCGCTGAGGCCGTGGCGGCCGAAGTCGATGCGGCCGTCGCCACCTTGTACCAGGCCGCAGAGAAGCCGTCGATCGAAGCGTTCCTCCGTGACGCGCGGAGGTTCTTGCCGAGCGGGCTCTTCAGCCAGGTGGCGAAGGCCGTCTCCGCAGACGTCAAGGCACCCAGAACGGCGGCACCTCGGGCTGCAAAGAGGCCTACGGTCAGTCGTCGTCCGCGAGCGGCTGCACGAGGTAGTAAGGGCCGGAAGCCTTCCAAGCGGAAGGTACGGGAGCCCGTCTGAACCCGTAGCGCCGTGCGTACGCGTCGGCGACGACTTCGGTGGCCGCGAAGTACGCGACATCGGTGGGCCGTCCGAGCTTCGACCCGAGCTCGTGCAGGTATGTTTTGAGGATTGGCACGCAGCCCTGGCCCGTCTCCAGCCAGTCAGGGTCGGTGCGTGTGGCCACGTCAGTCAGCAAGATCGGCAGCGCGACACTGGCATCCACGTGGAAGGCCACCGCCGCGGTCGTCGTGTCAGTCTGCAGATCCACGCAACGGATTGCCCGTCCTTCGCTGAATCGCCGATTGATAGCTCCGGCGTTGTCGAATTCGCTCGCTGGCAACCGTGCGGGTGCGGTGCTGATCCGCCAGCGTGCCGCCGCACTCATCGGTGAGCCGGGAATGCGGTGGTCGATCGTCACGACGGTCTCGACACCGTTCGCTCGTCTCCGAGTGCGGACGCGGATGGCCAAGCGAATCCCTGCGATCTTCACCGTCGCTGACGCGGCGACGCAGCAGAGTCCGGACGGAGCAGCGTGGATGTGGTCGGCGAGAGCAGATTTGCCATCCGATCGACAGCGTCGCGTCGGAGTGAGTCCAGCACGCCGGTGTACACGTTGGCCGTCGTCGCGATGTTGGAATGGCCGAGCAATGCGCTGACCGTCTTGAGGTCGACGCCGGCCGCGAGCCACAACGTCGCAGCCCCGTGCCGCAGATCGTGGAACCGTCGGACGGGAAGGCCTGCCGTGCGGAGGCGATCCTTGAACTGATGGGTCACCGTGCTGCCGATCAGGGGGTTGCCGATGCTGTTCGTGAAGACGAGGTCGCCCCACGACCCGTCCCATGCGGCACCGGCCGCAAGCCGCAACTCCCGCTGACGAAGCCGCTGCGCGGACAGGACGGGAACCAGCGGCGCGGCAATGGGCACGACACGCACCGAGGAGCGGTTCTTCGGCCCCCACATCAGCGTCCGACCCGCGAGCTGGGCGGTGCTCCCGGCGACGCGCAGTGAGCCGCCATCGATGTCGACGCGGTCCCACGTCAGCGCCAGCAGCTCACCGAGACGCATCCCTGTCCACAACGCTGTTGCGACGACCGGCTCGGCGATGTGACCGACAAAGGCCTCGAGGATCGCCCGCGCCTCATCCGGACTCATGGGCTCGATCGGCTTCGGGTCGATGCGGCGCGGGTCGGCGAGGGCGGCAGCGTTTCGAGTCACGAGCCCCTGCCGGATGGCGTCGTTGAGCGCGGTGCGCAGCACTGCGCGGGCGTGGTTGGCCGTGGCCGCAGTCAGGCCGGCGCTGATCATCCTTGCGGTGAGGCCGTTGACATCCCCGGGCGTGAGGCGGGTGAGCCGCACCTTCCCCAGGCGAGGAACCATGTGCCGCTCGACGAGGCCTCGATAGCGGAGCGCGGTGGAGAGCTTGAGGTCGGGCTCGACCTGTGCGAGCCACGCACCCAGGTATGCCTCGAGCGTGAGTCCGCCGCGCGGCGGCTTGACACCCTTCTGGAGTGCGGCCATGGCCTCGGCGAGCTTGGCCTCCGCCTCAGCCTTGGACCTGCCGTAGACGGACAGCTGACGCCGTCCCGAGGAGGCGTCGGGATCGTGGTAGGTGAAGCGCCCCTCCCAGAGCGCGGGTCGACCAGCCGCAGGCGCTCGACGCTGACGGATTCGAGCCCGGCTATGCCCCGGCCTGACCTTGGACTCCACGGCCCCGACGATACCAACTTTCCGTGGGTACGATGTGGGTACGGTGGTCAGTCAGCGGCCGGAGTGAGTGAGATTTGTATTCAAAATTGGAGCCGACGGGGAGATTCGAACTCCCGGCCAGCGGTTTACGAAACCGCTGCTCTACCACTGAGCTACGTCGGCATGTCACGGGATCTCTCCGAATGCTGCCCGTCGAACCCGGGTCGTGCCCCATGAATCCCGAGCCGC
>DATLRB010000056.1:0-29247 GCA_035534875.1 Saccharimonadales bacterium (SeqCode) | reverse complement strand
AGAAAGTCGCCCACGGTCTGGCGGTCGGAGGCCGGTGCCACCCCGAGAGCGAGCCCGCGGATGGCCGCGTTCATCTTCGCGACCGCGTCGGCGCGGCTCTTGCCATAGAGGCTGCGCCGGATCTGGCGACCTCTCGCGTCGAAGCCGACCGTGACGCGCGCCTCCCACTGACCCGGGCGTCGCTCCCGGATCGTCCCTTCGCCAAGGCCTCGGCGCCTGCTGGTCACCCCGTCCTCCCAAACGCCGGAATCTGTAGGGGTACTGTAGGGGTATTTGTGGGATTTTGTCAACCAGGCGGTTGCTCTCCGAGGCCGGCCGGCGCCGAGTTTGAATTCAAAACCGGCCTGCCGGGAGAGGGAGTCGAACCCTCACGAGGTTGCCCTCGGCGGTTTTTGAGACCGCTGCGTCTACCATTCCGCCACCCCGGCCGGGTGGACAGCGTACCGGCTCCTGCCGGGAACCGGAGCCACTTCCTGCGCGTACCCTCAAATGCATGGACGACGAGGCGCTCCTCGAGCGGGCACGCCGCGGCGACCGCGATGCCTTTGCAGCAATTGTCACTCGCCACCAGGATGAGCTCTACACGATGGCCCTCAGGATTCTCGGTACCCCGGCCGATGCCGCGGACGTCGTTCAGGAGACCTTTCTGCGCGCATACGTCAGGATCCCGATCCTTCGCGGCCAGACCATCCGGGCATGGCTGTTCCGGGTTGCCATCAACTGCAGCCACGACGTCCGGCGCCGGAGCATCCGCCGCCCCGCCGACCCGCTCGAGGATGCCGAGGGCAACATCGTCGAGCTCCCGGATCCCGCTTTGGGGCCGGAGGCGAGCGCCCTCGCCCGTGAGCGCATGGACGCGGTGCGGGAGGCTTTGCTCACACTCCACCCGGACTTCCGCGCCGTCGTCGTTCTCAGGGACGTCAACGAACTGAGCTACGAAGAGATGGCCGAGGCACTTCGTGTTCCCGTCGGCACCGTCAAATCCCGACTGAATCGGGGACGATCGATGCTCGCCAAAGCGCTACGCGGGACAGCGGCCGCACCGGGCTTCGCAGAGGAGCACGCATGACGCCGCGCCGCCATCTTGACGACCTGTTCTCCGCAGCCTACGAGGACGAGCTGTCGCCGATCGACGAGGCGCGTTTCCAGGCTCATATACAGTCATGCGCTCCGTGCTCGGCGGCGTACTCGGAGTTCCGCGCAAGCATCGAAGCCCTCCGCGAGTTGCCTCGGGCGCGGATGCCCCACGCCGTCCATCTCCCCTCGACACCTCCGATCGCGGAACGCTCGCCCCTGCCTCGCATTCGGTTGAGCTGGTTCAATCTCGGCCTGGTCCGCCGCTTCCCGGCGACGGCGATCGCCGGCGCGGCTGCGGTCGTGATTCTCATCGCCGCGCTCGCGCATGGCACCGGCGGCACCCCCACGGTGACGGTGGGCTCAGGGAAGGTCCCGACGGCTCCGGGGGCAGCCGGTCCGACAAACGCCGAGACGGCCTGCACGCAGATCATCGACATCGCGGGCGCGTCGCCGCCTGCCGGCTTCACCCACGAGGACCTGGCGACCGACGCGGCACAACCAGCACTCCGACTCGTGCTCGCCGCCCCGACGCTCGTCGTCACGTCGGGAGCGCCGGCGCTGGTGTACGCACAGCTGTCGGTGCCGGTGACGTCGCTCTCGATTCCGGGGTCGCGGGTCACAGCGCCGCCGGCGCGCGCCGAGCTGCCGTGTGTGGCCATCGGCGTCGGTGACCACCTGAGCGCAATCCCAGCCCGCAACGCCGGGGGCGTCCCGGATGCCCTGGGGTCCTCAATGGGCACCGCGGCCCCCACGTACCAACGCGGCGGAGGCGCCGGGCCGCTGCTCGCCTTCGACGTTCCGGCCGGACTCGCCCCCGGGACCGAGATTCACATCACGGCGAACGTTCCGGCCGGCTACCTCGGCCTTGGGAGCCCGCCGCTCACCGCGGAATTGACCCTCACGACCCGCTGACCGCCGGGTCGGGATCCGTGGCGCGCCTCCTTGACTAGACTGGGAGGTGATGCACCGCCGCCTGGCGTGCCTGGCTGTGGCGCTGCTGGTTTCCGGCTGCAGCTTCAGCGGGTTCGGTTCACCCCCCAACTACGGCTTCGTCGTGATCACGGCAGGCGGTGTGGGCCTCCGCTCCGGCTCCACCGATGTGCCACCCAACCTGGACCTCAGGCTCCACGCCACGGGTTCGCCCCTCCAGGCCTCGGACGTGACCGCGACGCTCGACGGCGCCCAACTCACGCTCCTGAGCCAGGATCAGGACCTGCTCGCCACGGTCAAGCCACTGCCGCTTTCGACGACGCACCGGCTATCGATCGCGGTCTCGGGGCTCAGCACCCAGAGCATCATGTTCACGGTCATTTCGCCGACCGCTGCGATGGTGGCCGCCCACATCGATCCGGCCAGCGGTCTGGTGGTAGACGCGGTCTTCGACGACGCCCCCGATCAGCCGGCGATCGCCGCCGCGCTCCCCGGAGCCACCATCACGTGGAGCGACGGGACCCACGCTCGGGTGACCTGGAACGGCAGGCCTCCGGCATCGATCACGCTCCCGGCCACGATTCCCACGGCCGGGGGCGCGCACCTGGATCCCGGGATCACCCTCTCGCTGGTCGGCGTCGCCCGTCACACCGTTCGCCGGGTGACGGTTCCGGCCGCACCAAGGGTCACGGGTATCTCGGTCGACGCCTTCGTGATCAACACCGCTGCATCGAACTCCTCGCTGGCCTTCCACCTCGGTGCGGTGGCACAGGTGACCCCGACCGGCTGGCAGGCGCAGGCGGACGGCTCGATTCTCGGGACGCCCGATCAGGCTGCGGTCGGCCGCGCCGGTGCTGCGAATCTCCCGATCTGGCCATCCCTCGCCAATGACTCGACGAATCCGTCAGCGACGGATCAGCTGCTCAACAACGCTCATGCCACCAACGTGCTCATCAACGAGATGCTGGCGGCGATCCGCCTCGACGGGTACGGGGGCGTCAACCTGGATTTCGAGGGGATGCTCGGGACCGACAAGGCGCCGTTCACCGCGTTCGTCCAGCAGCTGGCGACCGCGCTCCACGCCCACGGTGCCAAGCTGATCGTCGACGTGGTCCCGCACGACTTCGCCGGGGTCAACCTGTACTCCGCCGCGTACGACATCGCGGCGATCGGGAAGGTGGCCGACTACGTGGACCTGATGGCCTACGACGAGCACGGCGACGGTGGGACGCCCGGCCCGGTCGCGGGGCTGGACTGGGACAACGCGATCCTCCAGGCCACCCTGCCTGACCTCACACCAGCCCACGTCCTCCTCGGCATTCCGCTGTACGGACGCGCCTGGGGCAACCTCGGCGGCGCTGCGGCGTATTCGAACGTCCTCTACAACGCGCTCTCGGTGCCCGGCGCGCGCGTCGACTACGACTTCAGCGCCCAGACCCCGTACATCGTCGCCCCGGACGGATCAATGACGACGTACTTCGACGACGCCGACAGCCTGGCGCGGAAGGTCGCCCTGGTGCACACCTACGGCCTCGCCGGGATCGCGGCGTGGCGGCTCGGTTTCGAGGATCCGGGATTCTGGTCGCTCTTCCGCGCCTGAGCCCGGACTAGCTCTCGGAGGCTCCGGTCCCGAGGTCGGGGAGATTGAGCGTGTTGACCCAGTCGCGGATCTTGGCAAGCCGCTCCTCGCTCTCGGGATCGGTCTCGGTCAGGTCGCCGTCCTTGTCGGCCTCCGGCAGGACGCCTGCCTTGTCGAGCACCTCATCGGCGACGAAGATGCCGGCGCCGACCCGTACCGCGACCGCGATCGCATCCGAGGGTCGGGAATCGATCTCCAGGCGGCGCCCGTCGACTTGGGCGAGGATGCGCGCGTAAAAGACCTCATTGCTGAGCGATGTCACCACGATCCGGTCGACGGTGACCTCGACCGCGCTCAGGAGGTTTGCCAGCAGATCATGCGTGATCGGCCGCTCCGGAGTGATGCCGGTGATCTTCAGCGCGATCGCGTTCGCCTCATTGATGCCGATCCAGATGGGAAGGTAGCGATCTGCAGTCTTTTCCTTGAGGATGACCACGTGCTGGCCGGTCGGCATGTGCACCCTGATGCTGTCGACGGTCATTTCCACCAGGTCGGCCATGCCTCGATCATAACCCCGGGAGTGCGCCACCGAGGACTTCCCTGCCCCGCGGCTACCATGGCCGCTGTGGCTCGCGAGACCTTGCTGCTGGTGGACGGGCACAACCTCGTGTACCGCGCCTTCCACGCGATGCCCGCATTGAGCAACAGCCGGGGTGAGATGACCAACGCCGCGTACGGCTTCACCTCGATGCTCTTCAAGGCGCTCAACGACACGACGCCGACGTACGCCATCGCCGCGTTCGACCCACCCGGACCGACCTTTCGTCACGAGCGGTTCCCCGAGTACAAGGCGCAACGGTTGCGCGCGCCGGACGAGCTTCGCGCACAGTTTCCCTGGACGCGTGAGGTCGTCGAAGCCCTCGGCATCCCCATCGTAGAAATTCCGACGTTCGAGGCCGACGACGTCATCGGCACGCTGGCACAGAAGGCAGAGGCCGTCGGACTCGACGTCATCATCCTGACCGGCGACCTCGACGTGCTCCAGCTGGTCACCGAGCACATCCGCGTCTTCGCGAGCCGTCGCGGTATCAGTGACACGATCATCTACGACGTCGACAAGGTGCGCGAACGCTACGGGTTCGAGCCGCCGCTGGTCGTTGATTTCAAAGCGCTGCAGGGGGATCCGAGCGACAACATCCCCGGTGTTCCGGGAATCGGCGAGAAGACCGCGATGTCGCTGGTGCAGCAGTACGGTCCCCTCGAGCAGGTGCTGGAAGCGGTGCCGACGATGCCGGAGGGGCGGGTGCGACGCGCGCTCGAAGGTCACATGGAGCAGGCGCGGCTGAGCAAGTGGACGGCGACCATCAAGGTCGATGTCGATGTCGATCTGCCGCTCGAGGGCGCGCGACTCTTCCACTACGACGAGGGCGCGGTGCGCGAACTGTTCGACCGGCTCGAGTTTCGAAGCCTGCTCCCGCGCCTGCCGGGGCGAAGCGTCGAAGAGCACGCGGCGCCCGCATCGCGAGCGGAGACCGCGGACGCCGCGCCACCGCCGGGCGATCTGCAGGTACCGGGCACCGATGTGGAGATCGTCGTCGACGCGCATCAGGCCGCCGATGCCGTGCAGCGGATCCGAGCGGCAGGCGCGATGGCGGTGCGGACCGTGATCGACGGCGGCCCGAGAACCGGCGACATGATCGGCGTCGCACTCGCGCCGAAGGGCGAGGACATCGCCTACTACGTGCCCGTGTGGCATGCGGGACTGGAGCGCAACGCGGATGCCGCCGCGGTCGCAACGTTGGAAGAGCTGCTCGTCGACAGCACCATTCCGAAGCGCGGCTACGACCTCAAGCGCGAGCTGCTCGCCTGGCGCCGGCGCGGTATTGCCATCCAGGGGCTGCAATTCGACGCCCTGCTCGCCGCGTACCTCACCAACTCGCGACTCAAGGTCCCGACCCTGCCCGTGCTCGCCCACGACCTCTCGGCGCTGAGCATCGAAGCCGAGGAGACCTTGCTGGGGAGCGGACGCTCAAAGCGCGGCATCGCCGACGTGCCGATCGAGGAGGCCGCCGCGTATTACGGTGTTTGGGTCGGGCTGCTCGATCCCGTCGGCGACGCTCTGGTACGTGACATGGAGCTCGCCGGTGCCACACGACTTCACGACACGCTGGAACTCCCCCTGGTGCCGATTCTCGCCGCAATGGAGGTCGAAGGGGTCGCGGTCGACTGCGACCTGCTCGGGGCGATCAGCGCGGAGATGCACAAGCGCATCACGGAGATCGAGAGCCAGGTCCAGGAGGTCGCGGGATACACATTCAACCCCGGGAGCACGCAACAGCTCGGGCGTTTCCTCTACGACGACCTCGGCCTCGCGAGCGGGCGCAAGACCAAGACGGGACGCAGCACCGATGCCGACACGCTCGAGGCGCTGCGCGGCGAGCACCCGGTGGTCGACCTCATTCTCGAGTGGCGCCAGCTCACCAAACTGAAGAGCACGTACGTCGACGCCCTCCCGCTGCTGTGCTCGGCCGATTCGCGCGTGCACACGTCGTTCAACCAGGCGGTGGCGACGACGGGCCGGCTGTCGTCGTCGGACCCCAACCTGCAGAATATCCCCGTACGCACGCAGTGGGGACAGCGAATCCGCCGGGCGTTCCACGCGGACATCGGGCAGCGCCTGGTCAGCGCCGACTACTCGCAGGTCGAGCTGCGCGTGCTCGCCCACGTGACCGGCGAGACCGAGTTGATCGAGGCGTTCCAGCGAGGCGAGGACATCCACCGCCGCACCGCCGCCGAGGTGTACGCGGTCGAGCCCGACGCAGTGACCCCGGATATGCGGCGCATCGCCAAGGTGGTCAACTTCGGCGTGGTGTATGGGCTGAGCGACTTCGGGCTCGCCCGCGACACGGGCATGAGCCGCGAGGATGCTCATGCCTTCATCGACGCCTACTTTCGCAACTTCCCCGCGGTCACCACCTACCTCGAGGGCGTCCGCAACCACGCGCGGGAGTACGGCTGGGTGGAGACCTTCGTCGGGAGGCGCCGCTACATCGCCGACATTCGCGCCGCCAACCGGCAGCTGCGTTTCGCCGCCGAGCGGATGGCGGTGAACATGCCGATCCAGGGTGGCGCTGCCGACATCATGAAGCAGGCCATGATCCTGGTTGACGAGGCGCTTCGCGAGACGGGTCTGCGCAGCCGGATCCTGCTCCAGGTGCACGACGAGCTCCTCCTCGAAGCGCCGGCCGAGGAGGTCGACGACCTGGTCGTGCTGCTCCGGGATCGCATGGGCGCCGCCGAGGCGCTCCGGGTGCCGCTCGATGTTGACGTCAAGGTGGGCGACAACTGGGGGGACATGACACCCATCGCGAGGAACTGAGGGTGCCGGAGCTTCCCGAGGTGGAGACGGTCGCCCGCGATCTCCGCGGCACGGTCACGGGGCGGCGAATCGATCGAGTCACCGTCGAACGCCCCGACATCGTGCGGGTGCCCGACGGCCGGATGCTGCCCGCGTTGCTCACGGGGCAGCGTTTCGAACGGGTGGAGCGCAAGGGGAAGTACCTGCTGCTCGGCCTTGATTCGGGCGATGAGCTGATGGTGCATCTCGGGATGACCGGTCATCTGCTCGTGTGTGACGGGGATGCCCCGGTCGCGAAGCACACGCACATCCGGGCATCGCTGGACGACGGGCACGAGCTTCGTTTCGACGACGCACGCCGCTTCGGTCGCATTGCGTACGGCTCGCGCGAGGCGCTCGCCGCGGCGGGAGTGCTCCCCCGGCTCGGTGTCGAACCCCTGTCCGAGGCGTTCTCGCAGGACCGGCTCGACGCCGTGCTTCGCACGACCACGAGGACGCTGAAGGCTGCGCTACTCGATCAGAGGGGCGTCGCCGGGCTCGGCAACATCTACATCGATGAGGCTTGCTTCCTGGCCCGGGTGCGGCCCACTCGACGCTGTCACCGCCTCACGCGCCGCGAACGCGGGGCCTTGCTCGAGGCGATCCGTCGCGTCCTCACCGCCGCGGTCGCCAACCGAGGCAGCAGCGTCGACGACTATCGCGACGTGTGGAACGCTCGCGGGAGCAACCAGGAGCGCCTGCAGGTGTACGGCCGCGGCGGGCTGCCGTGCTTCGCATGCGCCACGACGCTGCGTCGCACCGTGACCGCGGGGCGGACCACCGTGTACTGCACGAGCTGCCAGCGATGACCAGGGTCACCATCGCCAGCTACGACGACGACCCACCGCTCGGCGGCCAGGGTGTCGTCGTCCACGGGATGCGAGCGGCCCTGGAACGTCGCGGCTCGCGCGTGCACACCATCTCGGGTCGCGGTGAGCACGCGATCGCCTTCGCGCGCCGCACCGGGCGCGCCCCGCTCGACTTCTCCCTGCAGCTCAATCGCCATCCGCAGATCCTGCTCAGAGCCGCGCCCGATGTGATCCACGCCCACGGCGGTCCCGGAGGGGTGCTGCTCTGGAAACGCCTCGGCGCGCCGCTGGTGTACACGGCCCACCACACCTACCGGCAGGCTCATCGCCGTGGCTCGATGAAGCGCCTGCTCAACGGCGTCGAGGCGCGCTCGTATCGGGGCGCGGCGATGGTGCTCGCGGTCTCGCGATCCACGGCGAATGCGCTCCTGGAGATGGGGATCCCGGCATCGCACATCGAGGTGGTGTCGAACGGTGTCGACGCGGTGGATCTCCCCGGAGTGGATCACGAGGATGGACGGGTGCTCTTTGTCAGCCGCCTGGAGCGCGAGAAGGGGGTGCTCGACGCGATCTCGGTGCTCCAGGCGCTCACCTCGGGCGATCCGCGAGTGCGTGGCGTGATCGTCGGTGGAGGCAGCCTCGAGGCTGACGCCCGCCGGGCGGCGCAGGCGAGCGGAGGGCGCATCGAGTACATGGGGGCACTCGATCGAGAGGCGCTGAACCGGGAGTACGCCCGCGCCGCGGTCGTGGTGATGCCGTCACGGTTCGAGGGGCTGGGCATGGTGGCGCTGGAGGCGCAGGCGGCCGGGACCCCGGTGGTGGGCTTTGACGTCGACGGCCTGCGCGATGCGGTCGGGACCGGCGGGGTGCTCGTCCCCCCCGGCGACCTCTCCGCGCTGCGTGTCGCGGTGGCGGAACTCCTGAACGATCCCGCCCGTCGCTCGGACACCGGCGCCCGCGGGCGCGAGGTCGTGCTTGCCGCGCATTCCTGGGACGCGATCGCGAAACGCCTCGAGGAGATCTACGCCGCTGTGACCTGACCCCGGTTCGGCGGGAGTCGTGCAGCGACTAGACTCGAAGCGTGCCTGACCTCGAGTTGCTTGCGCCCTTCGCACCCGCCGGGGATCAGCCCGCGGCCATCAAGGCGCTCAACCGCGGGCTCATCGAGGGCCGGCGCGAGCAGATCCTTCTCGGCGTGACCGGCTCGGGGAAGACCTTCACGATCGCCAACGTGATCGCGGAACAGCAGCGCCCCACGCTGGTGCTCTCGCCGAACAAGACGCTCGCCGCCCAGCTCTGGGCGGAGTTCCGCGAGTTCTTCCCCAGGAATGCGGTGGAGTACTTCGTCTCCTATTACGACTTCTACCAGCCCGAGGCCTACATTCCGCGCACCGACACCTACATCGAGAAGGACTCGTCGCGCAACGACGAGATCGACCGGTTGCGCAACAGCGCGACCCGGGCGCTGCTCACCCGCCGCGACGTGGTCGTCGTGGCGTCGATCTCCTGCATCTACGGTATCGGGTCGCCGGAGAACTACCTGGGCGAGTCGATCACCGTCAAGCGAGGGGAGTCGTGGCGCCGGGACATCCTCCTGCGCAAGCTCTCCGACCTCCAGTACGCGCGCAACGATATGGACTTCGGGCGCACGCGTTTTCGGGTGCGGGGGGACGTCGTCGATGTCCAGCCCGCGTATGAGGAGATCGCGACTCGTATCGAGTTCATGGGTGACACCATCGAGTCGATCAAGGACTTCGACGCCCTGACCGGTGAGATCCTCACCATGCGCGACGAGCTGACCGTCTTCCCCGCCACGCACTACGTCACCCCGCAGGAGCAGATGAATCGCGCGCTCGTCTCCATCGAGGCGGAGCTCGAGGATCGCGTGAAGCTGCTCGAAACGCGTGGGCGTCTGCTCGAGGCGCAGCGCCTGCGCCAGCGCACCAACTTTGACATGGAGATGATGCGCGAGACGGGGACGTGCGCCGGCATCGAGAACTACTCGCGTCACCTGAGCAATCGCGCGGAGGGGCAACGGCCGCACTGTCTTCTCGACTTCCTGCCGGACGACGCGCTGCTCATCGTCGACGAGTCGCACGTTGCCGTACCCCAGATCGACGGCATGAACAAAGGCGATCGCGCGCGCAAGATTCCCCTGGTGGAGTATGGGTTTCGGCTGCCTTCGGCGCTCGACAACCGCCCCCTGACGTTCGCCGAGTGGGACTCGATGATCGGTCAGATCATCTACGTGAGTGCCACACCGGGCCCCTATGAGGAGGGGCGCGCGACCCAGGTCGTGGAGCAGATCATCCGGCCGACCGGCCTCGTGGACCCGACCATCGAGGTGAAGGAGTCGCACGGCCAGATCGACGATCTCATCGCCCAGATGCGGCGCCGAATCGAGAAGCACGAACGCTGTCTGATCACCACGCTGACCAAGAAGATGGCCGAGGATCTCACCGACTACCTTCGCGAGGCCGGCATCAAAGTGCGCTACCTGCACAGCGATATCGACACCCTGGAACGCGTCGAGATCATCCGCGACCTTCGCCTCGGCGTCTTCGATGTGCTGGTGGGGATCAACCTCCTCCGCGAGGGCCTCGACCTTCCCGAGGTTTCCTTCATCGGCATCCTCGACGCCGACAAGGAGGGCTACCTCCGCGGCTATCGCTCGCTGATCCAGACGGTCGGACGAGCGGCGCGCAACGTCTTCGGGCACGTGGTCATGTATGCCGATCGGACGTCGGACGCGATGGAGAAGGCGATCGCGGAGACCGACAGGCGCCGCGCGATCCAGGTCGCGTACAACGTCGAACACGACATCACGCCACTCTCGATCGTCAAGGCCGTGTACCAGATGGAGTCGCACCGCGATCAGCAGTCGCTTCGCGCCGCGGCGTTCCAAGAGGCGTCCGGGCTGCCGCCGGACGAGGTGCTGCGTCTGGCCAAGGACGTGGAGAAGGAGATGCTCCGGGCGGCGCGCGACCTGGAGTTCGAGCGCGCCGCCGAGTTGCGCGATCGCCTCGTCGAGTTGCGCCGGCGGATCGAGGGCGAGGAGGCGCCGGAACCCGCGCAGACCCACCGCGGCAGGGGGCGTCCGGTCCATTCGCGCTAGCGACGCATCAGCGCGGACCCCCGGAGGGGATGTCGGACGCGAACATACTCGCTTGACATAGCGCACATATGTTCGGTACCATGCGTCGCCCATGGTCACCGAATTGCAGCGAGCCGCCACCCGTCTGCAGTACCTCTGCTCGGCGTGCGGGGCCGAGTCGCCGAAGTGGCAGGGGCGGTGCCCCGCCTGTCAGGCGTGGAACAGCCTGAGCGAGGAGGCGGCGCGCCTCCCCGGGCGGAGGCCGGCGCTCGTCGCCGCCGCGGCCACCACAGCCATGGAGTCGGTCGTGGCGGCGCCCGCGCGAGTCCAGGCAACGGGCTCGTTCGAGATCGATCGCGTCCTGGGAGGGGGGATCGTTCCCGGCAGCGTCGTGCTGCTCGGTGGTGACCCTGGCATCGGGAAGTCCACCATCGCGCTGCAGGTGTCGCACAGCTGCGGCGAAGAGGTGTCACCGGCGCTGTACTGCACCGGTGAGGAGTCGCTTGAGCAGCTTGCCCTGCGAGCTCGGCGGCTTGGGTGCACCGGTGCCAGGGTTCGCCTGCTCGTCGAATCCGACGTCGACACGGTGATCGCCACGATCGACGCGGAGCGCCCGGCGCTGGTCGTGGTCGACTCCGTCCAGACCCTTCGGGACGCCGCGACCCCAGGACCGCCCGGGAGCGTCTCGCAGGTTCGCGCCGCGGTGCTCCGCATGAGCGAGGTCGCGAAGGCCACCGGGGTGCCGGTGCTGCTCGTCGGGCACGTCACCAAGGAGGGGGCGATCGCAGGTCCACGCACCCTCGAGCACATGGTCGACGTCGTCCTGTACCTCGAGGGAGAGCGGCTTGGCGAGCACCGCATGCTCCGAGGGATCAAGAACCGCTTCGGGGCGACGGGCGAGGTCGGCCTGCTCACCATGGAGCGCGATGGGATGCACGACCTCGCCGCGCCGAGCAGGGGAATCCTCGACGCCGCCTCCCTCGGCGCCTCGGGGAGCGTGCTGACCGTCACCTGCGACGGGCTCCGGCCGATGGCGGTGGAGGTGCAGGCACTCGCCGTCGCGTCCCCGTTCGAGTTCCCGCGGCGGACGGCGTCCGGGTTCGAGCTCAACCGGCTGCATCTCATGCTCGCGGTCCTGGCCAAGCGCGCCGGAATCGCCGTTCCCAAGCTGGACGTCTTCATCAACGTCGCCGGAGGCATCCGCCTCGCCGATCCCGGCACCGATCTCGCGGTCGCGCTGGCGATCGCCGGGTCGGCCTGCGACCGGGCGGTGGCGCGGCACTGCGCGGTGATCGGAGAGCTCGGCCTCGGCGGCGAGGTGAGGCGGGTGTCCCGCACCGACGTTCGCCTCGCGGAGGCGGTCGCCGTTGGGATGGAGGCGGTGATCCTGCCGGAGAGCTATCGGGGAGCCGTTCCCGGCAGCCTTCGCTGCCATCGGGTCTGCAACTTGATCGAGGCGGTTGCGCTACTCGGGTGACCGTCGTGTCGCGCCGCCTTTCGGCGCGAAGATCGTGTGGTTCAATCGCTGAGATGCACACGCATGCCGATCGGACGATCCGACGGGCGCGAAATCTCTCACGGATCATCGGCGCCGGGGTCGGTTTTGTCTTCGGCGTGCTCTACGGCGTGTTCGTCCTCTCCGGGACCCCGGGGGTGCTCACGCAGAGCACCACCACGGCGGGAGCCGCCCTGCTGGCCGCCGGGGCAGCCGGGGCCGCGTCGCTGGCGCTGGCGGCGCCGCTTGTGAGCGTCGACCCGTACCTCTGGTTGGAGCGGAACCTCGAGGAGGCGCCGGCAGGCCAGCTGGTCGGCGCCATGATCGGGCTCATCGCCGCGCTCCTGATCGCGACCATGCTCGCGGTGCTCCTCAACCCGCTGCCGTACGGCCTCGGCGTCCTGCTGTCGCTTGGGCTTGCGACGGTCCTCGTCTACGTCGGCGTGCGCACCGGGAGCCGCCGGCGAGACGCCCTCGGCGTGGTCTTCGGACGAAGCACTCCCGTGGACATCGACGAGGGAGGTCCGGGGCCGCTCGACGGCCAGCCGGTCATCGTCGACACCAGTGTCCTCATCGACGGTCGGATCGTCGACGTGGCGGCCGCCGGGTTCGTTCCGGGCCGCCTGCTCATCCCGGGATTCGTGCTCGAGGAGCTCCAGCGCGTCGCCGACTCGGCCGATCCGTTCCGGCGCCAGAAGGGCCGCCGCGGGCTGGGGGTCGTCGATGCGCTGCAGAAGGCCGAGGATGTCGTCTGTGAGCTGGTCGATCTCGACTTTCCCGGTACGCCCGACGTGGATGCCCGGCTGGTCAAGCTCGCCCGGGCCCGTGGCGCCGCGTTGATGACCCAGGACTACAACCTCAACCGCCTTGCCCAGATCGAGGGCGTGCGCGTGCTCAACCTGAACGATCTCGCCAATGCGGTCAAGCCCATCGTCGGCGCCGGCGAGAGCATCGCGATCGCGATCGTCAAGGAGGGGAAGGAGCCCCACCAGGGCGTCGGCTACTTCGAGGACGGCACCATGGTGGTCGTGGAGAACGGGAGCCGCCATGTCGACGAGACGGTCACAGTGACCGTGACCACCGTGCTCCAGACCACAGCGGGCAGGATGATCTTCGCGACGCTCGCCGCGGAGGAGTCGACGAAACCGCGGGTGCTCAGGCCGGTCCGCGCCAAGGTCGCACAGCGCTGACCAGCGCGCTTATCGTTCCCGCCTTCGGCCGCGGCGCGCGGACGGGCGAGGACAAGCTCTGGGCGGTGGTCTCGGGACGGCCCGTCCTCGCGATCACCCTGGAGTCCATCGCCGCGGCGGGCTGCTTCGACCTCGTTGCCGTCGCCGCTCCGACCTCCCGCTGGGACGCGATCCGGGCAATCGCCGCCGAGTATCACCTGGCCAACGTCGTGCTTCTCGAGGGGGGTGAGCGCCGCCAGGACAGCGTCGCCGCCGCCATCGACCGGTGCTCCGGCCACCCCTGGATCTCCGTCCATGACGCCGCCCGTCCGCTCACGCCACCCCGCGTCTTCCAGACCGTGCTCGACGCCGCCCGGGCGGATGGAGCAGCGACCGCAGGGGTACCCTGCGTGGACACTGTGAAGCAGGTGCAGCACGGCCGGGTCGCGGCCACCCTCGACCGATCGTCCATCATCGCGACGCAGACGCCCCAGTCCTTCGGCGCCGACCTCCTGCGCCGCGCGCACGTGAACGCGGCGACGCGTGGGATCAGCGCCGCCGACGATGCGGCGCTCGTCGAGGCGCTGGGCGAACCGGTCACCGTGGTTCCCGGCGACCCGCGCAATTTCAAGATCACGTTTCCGCAGGATCTCGTCCTGCTTCGCGCATTGCTCGAGGAGGTCCGATGACTCTGCGGATCGGTCATGGCATCGACGCGCATCGCTTCATTCCCGGACGGCCGCTGATGCTGGGAGGCGTCCTGGTCCCGTACGGCAGGGGCCTCCTCGGTCACTCGGACGGCGATGCGGTCGTCCATGCACTCGTCGACGCCATCCTGGGCGCATCGGGGCTCGGCGATATGGGCAGGCACTTCCCGTCGAGTGACCCCCGGTGGAAGGACACGTCGGGCTGCGAATTCCTCCAGGTCGTCGCCGAGAAGCTTCGGGCGGAGGGTTGGACGATCACCAGCGCCCACGTCATCGCGATCGCCGAGGAGCCGCGGCTCGCCGCCCAGCTCGAGTCGATGTCAGACGCGATGTCGACGGCGTTGGGCCTCGAGCCCGGGACGATCGCCGTCGGAGCGACCACCACCGACGGGATGGGGTTCTCGGGCAGGAGCGAAGGGATCGCCGCGTCGGCGACGGTGCTGCTGGAACGGCGGTGACGTTCCTGCTGCACGACACGATGAGCCGTGAGCTCGTCGTGGTGGAGCCGATCAACCCGGGACACATCCGCATGTACACCTGCGGTCCGACGGTCTGGAATCGAGTCCACATCGGCAATTTCCGGACGTTCATCTTCGAGGACGTCCTGCGCCGCTGGCTCGACCGCAGGTTCGCCAACAACGTCACGCACGTGATGAACCTCACGGATGTCGACGATCGGATCATCAAGAACGCCGTCGAGCACGGCCACACGCTCGACGAGGAAACCGCGCAGTGGATCACCGCGTTCGAGGAGGATCGCGACACGCTCGGCATCCGGCCCGCGCACCACTATCCGCGCGCGACCGAGTACATCGAGCAGATGGTTGACTTGATCGAACGCCTCGAGCGGGCCGGTGCGGCATACCGGGCCGACGGCAGCTCCTACTTCCACATCGCCGCGTTCCCCGCATACGGGAAGCTGAGTGGCGCGAGCGCCGAGGGGCTCGTCTCCGGCGCCAGCGGCCGCATCGACGCCGACGACTACACCAAGGAAGACGTCCGCGACTTCGCGCTCTGGAAGGCGGTGGGACCCGAGGAGATCGGCTGGGACACGCGCCTCGGAAGGGGCCATCCGGGCTGGCACATCGAGTGCTCCGCCATGAGCATGGCGCTCCTCGGCGAGAGCTTCGACATCCACTGCGGTGGCGTCGACAACATCTTCCCGCACCATGAGAACGAGATCGCCCAGTCCGAAGCGGCGACCGGCAAACGCTTCGTGCGCATCTGGTGTCACAGCCAGCATCTGCGGGTGGGCGGCGAGAAGATGGCCAAGCGCCTCGGGAACTTCGCAACCGTGCGCGAGGTGCTCGATGAGGGCGCGAGTGCCGCGTCGCTGCGCTACCTCCTCGCGGCGCGAACCCACTATCGAAAGCCGCTCGAGTATTCGGATGACCTGCTCACCGACAGCAACGTGGCGGTGCAGCGCCTCGTCGACTTCCAGGCTCGCGTCGCCGGGCTGCGCACCGTCGAGGAGGATGGCAACCACCGCGACGAGGCCGTCCTCGCCTCGGTGCGTGGGATGCGGATCGGTTTCGAGGAGGCGATGGACGACGACCTCAATCTCCCCGAGGCGATGGGCATCGTGTTCTCGGGATTGCGCGATGTGAATCGCGTGCTCGATACCGGAGCGGTCGGCGCCGACACCCAGCGCACCCTGCAGCACCTCCTCAGCGAGATCGACGGCGTTCTTGGCGTGCTCGCACTGGTCGCGCGTGACCGCCAGGCGGCTCCGGATGCCGAGGAGCAGCGATGGCTCGACGAGCGCGAGGCCGCGCGTGCGGCTCGCGATTTCGGGCAATCCGATCATCTCCGGGTCCAGCTCGCGGGTCGCGGGATCGAGGTTGAGGACACGCCCCAGGGTCAGCGCTGGAAGCGGGTCTCGCCGCGCCGCGGCTGACCGCGTGGACATTCTGTACGGGCGCAACCCGGTGCTCGAGGCCCTGCGGGCGGGTCGCCCGGCGCGCAAGATCGTGGTCGCAAGCGCAATCCGTCCCGAGGCGCGACTGACCGAGATCCTCGAGCACGCGGAGGCGCGGGACATCCTCGTGGAGGAGGTGTCGCGGCAGCGCCTGGATGACATCGCCCACACCGAGCATCACCAGGGGGTCGCCGGATACTTCCACGCGCGTGCGGCGCTCACCCTCCACGACCTCCTCGAACAGGCCCGCCCGCCCGCGCTGCTCGTGGTGCTCGACGGCATTCAGGATCCCCAGAACGTCGGCGCGATCGCGCGCAGCGCAGAGGCGTGCGGTGCGGACGGCATCGTCGTGCCGCGCCACCATGCGGCCCCGCTCACGGCGGCGGCGGTCAAGGCGTCGGCCGGTGCGACCGAGCATCTCCCGATCGTGACCGTGCCCAACCTTGCTCAGGCGCTCGAGGTCATCGGTGCCGCCGGCATCTGGCGCGTCGGCCTCGACGCTGACGCGCGGGATCGGTATGACGCGGTCGACCTCTCGAGTCCTGCGGCGATCGTCGTCGGCGCAGAGGGTGCGGGGATGCGGCGGCTCACCCGCGAGCACTGCGACGTGCTCGTGTCCATTCCGATGATGGGCCACGTGGCGTCACTCAACGCGGGGGCGGCCGCGGCGGTGCTGCTCTTCGAGGTGCAACGTCAGCGCGGATTCGCACCGCGTTGACGCGGGCACGCAACCGATGCAGACGCTGATCGTCGACGGCTACAACATCATTCACGCGTGGCCCGCGCTGCACACCACGCTGCGCGAGCGAGGCCTCGAGGACGCGCGCCGCCAGCTGGTGAGCGCGCTCACGGAGTACGCCGCGCAGACCGGCGTCTCGGTCACCGTCGTCTTCGATGCGCACGCACGACCCGGTGCCATCCCCTCCACGGAGCAGTTCGACGGGGTCACGGTCCTCTTCGGATCCAGGCGGGCGACCGCGGATCACGTCATCGAACGCGCGGCGTATCGCGCATCCCAGCGGGGTGAGGGCGCGGATGTGGTGGTCGCGACCGACGATCGACTCGAGCGCGATGTCGTCGGCGCGATGGGCGTGGCGACCATGGGGGCGCGCGCCCTCGAGGCCGAGGTGGCCAGGGTGGCCGGCGGCGTCGGTGACAAGACCAAGCGCATGCGCGAGGACAGCCGGCGAAGCAGCCGTCTCGAGAACGGCCTCGACCCTGAGGTCCGGCGCCGGCTCGAACGCCTTCGTCGCGGCGAGGAGGACTGAGCGCCGGCTCCGATCAAGCGGTCCGCTAGGCTAGCGCCATCATGCTGGACTCGCCGTCGCTGCGAGCCAACAGCGTGCGCTACGCCGGGGCGACCGCCAGCGCGGTGGGCATCCAGGCGCCGACTGCGGGGGTGACCTTTCTGCCGGCGCTCATGGCGGCGATCGTCGGCGAGGCCGGACCGCTCGCGTTTCTGCTCGCGCTCCTCGCGATGCTGCTGGTCTCGCACGCATTCATCGTGCTTGCCGCCGACTTCGCCTCGGCGGGCTCGGTGTTCGCCTTCAACGGCCGAGCGCTCGGCTACGGCTATGGATTCCTGTCGGCGTGGATGCTGCTCGGCGTCTACATCGCCTATGCGTCGTCGATCTACGCGAGCAACGCCAACTTCCTGGAGAGCCTGGCCGGTTCGGCGCACGTGGCGATCGCATGGCCGGTGTTCGCGTTCCTGTTCTGGGCGCTCGCGCTCGTGCTCGCCTACCGCCGGATCTCGGTGTCGACGATGCTCATCTTTGCGCTCGAGGGTGCGGCGATCGTGCTGGTGGGGATCGTGGCCGTCGCGGTACTCCTCAGGGGAGGGTCCGGCGGGCACGCCGTCTCGGCCGCACCCTTCACGCCCGGCGTGGTTCCGATCGCGACCATCGGCCTCGGCGTGATCTTCGCATTCACCGGGTTCTCGGGCTTCGAGGTGTCAGCGACACTCGGCGAGGAGACCTCGCGGCCACGGCGGGTGATCCCGGTGTCGATGATCGCCGCGCTCCTCGTCTCCGGGGGCATCTACGTCCTTCTGTCATGGGTTGAGACCATCGCCTATCCGAGCGCGGACGCGCTGGCGAGCCAGTCCGTCCCGCTCGTCGACATCGCCGCTCGCTACGTGACGCCCGCCATGGGCACGATCATCAACGTCGCAGCGCTCATCAGCGGTATCGGTGCGCAGCTGGCAACCGTCAACGGTGCGAATCGTCTGCTCTTCGCGCTCGCGCGTGACGGTTTCGGTCCGCGGTGGCTGTCGACGGTGAACCGGCGTCAGCGGTCACCGGTCGGCGCGCTCGCCGCCGTCGGCACCGCCAGCATCGTCGCTCTGGTCCCCCTCATGCTCAACGGAACGAGCCCCATCGATGCGTTCTTCTATCTCGCAACCTATGGAGCGGATCTGATCATCATCACCTACCTGCTCACCGCGATCGCTGCGCTGGTCTGGTCGATTCGCCGGGGCCAGACCGGTGTCCTGCGGATCGTCGGGCTGCTCGCGGCGATCGCCGTGATGGCGTACATCATCAAGGGAACCGTGTCCCCGGTCCCGGCGGCGCCCTTTGATCTCTGCATCGATGCGGCGGGCATCACCATCGTCGCCGGTGTCGCACTGCTGCTGGTGCCCCGACTGCGCGCGAACCTGTCTCGCTCGCCGCTGTTCGCGATCGCTCGCGCAGACTGAGACCGGCGATGCCAGCCGCGCCGACCACGCTCAGGCCGCTCCGGGATCGAATCGAGGCCGCGGTGGCCGAGCATCGACACCAGGAGTGCGTGGTCCTGCCGGACGCGACCCTCACCTACGGCGAGATCGACCGGCTGGCGAATGCGACAGCCAACGTGCTGCTCGAGCGCGGTGTGCGCGAGGGCGGCGTGGTCATGACGCTCTGCCACAACGGCGCGGCATTGGTGGGCACGTGGTTTGCGTGCTTGAAGATCGGTGCGGTGTTCGCCCCGCTGAACGCTTCCTTGACGGGCAGCCCACTCGCGCACGTGATGTCACGAGCGCGTGGTCAGGTGCTCGTGTGCGACGCGCCACTCGCAGGGACGGCGCGAGCGGCCTCGCGAGACCTCGCCACTCTGACGGTGACCCTGGTCGCGGGCGCGCTGCCCTCATCGGGTTTGGTGAGCCTTGACCAGGCGGTTGCCGCTGCGAGCACCGCCCCTCCGCCGCTCCCGGATGCCAACCCAGCGGCGCCGGCACGGCTCATGTTCACCTCGGGGACCACGGGTGAGTCCAAGGGCGTGCTCTGGAGCCGGAACGCCGAGGTCCTCCACGCGGTGTGTTACGGCGATGAGCTGGTGCGCACGGCCGCCGGCGAGACGGTCTACTGCTGCCTGCCGCTGTTCCATGTCACCGCGCAGGGCACGCTGCTCGGCACCCTGCTGCGCGGCGGGCGCGCGGTGGTCGACCGGCGTTTCGAGCCCTTGCGTTTCTGGGCCCGGACGCGTGCCGTTGACGCCGTGTTCTTTCCCTACGTCGGGACGATCATCAGCACGCTGACGTCCCGAGCTCCCCGACGCGAGGATGCGGAGAACCCGGTGCGTCGGGCGATGGGCAGCGCCACGCCCGCAGGCCTCTGGCAGGCGTTCGAACGCCGCTTCGGCGTCGCTCTCGAGGACGTCTGGGGTCAGACCGAGACCGCGTCCTGCTGGACCCGCGCAGGGCCGGACGGACCCGTGCCGGGCACCGTCGGCGCTCCCTGCGATCGCTTCGAGGCGCGGATCGTGAATGCGGCGGGCAGCGAGACCGCGCTCCACGAGGCCGGCGAGCTCTGGATTCGCCCTGCGGAGCCACACGTGATCTTCGAGGGATACGCGGACGCCCCGGAGGGCGCGCATGCCCTCAGCCACGACGGCTGGTACCGGACGGGCGACCTGCTCGCGCGTCGCGCCGGGGGTGCGCTCAGCTTCCACGGACGGCTCCGGGACGCCATCCGGCGGCGCGGCGAGACGATTGCGCCGGCCGAGATCGAGGCCGTCGCCGTGCAGCACCCCGCGATCCGGGAGGCGGCGGCGATCGGGGTTCCCGCCGACGACGGCGTCGAGGATGAGATCCTGCTCTGCGTGGTGCTCCACGACCCGACTGTCCTCTCGCCTTCGGACCTGCACGCCCACCTGATGGGCGAGCTGCCGAAGTTCATGGTCCCGCGCTTCATCCGGATCGAGGCAGAGCTTCCCAAGACGGCCACGACACGCGTCCGGCGGGCCGCCCTGCGCGAGGCAGGACACGCCGGAGCGTGGGACGCTCGCGCCCGGCGCGGCCACCATGGCTGACTCGGGGCCGCGCCGGGTCGTTGTCACCGGCATGGGCACCGTCTCGCCGGTCGGCAACAGCGTGTCCCAGAGCTGGGAATCGCTCCGCGCGGGTCGAAGTGGTATCGCCCCGATCACGCATTTCGATGCCTCGCGGCTCCCGGTGCGCATCGCCGGCGAGGTCAAGGGTTTCGATGCGGCCGCGGTCTTCGGGACGAAGGAGGCTCGCCGGGGCACGCCGCATGTGCACTTCGCCATGGCCGCGGCCCGCGAGGCGGCGCTCGACTCCGGCCTGGACATCGCGGCCGCCTCGGCGGACATCGGGGTCCTGATCGCATCGGGCATCGGCGGGCTCGAGGTGATCGAGAGCACCACCCGCGTGCTGGACCGCGAGGGTCCGCGTCGGGTGTCGCCGTTCGCCGCGGCGATGGCGCTCGTCGACATGGCACCGGGGATGGTCTCGATCGATCTCGGCGCGCGGGGGCCGAACATGGCCGTCGTCAGCGCCTGCGCGTCGGGCGCGGACGCCGTCGGTCAGGCGTCCAACTGGATCCGGCAGGGGGATGCGGTGGCCGTCCTCGCCGGCGGCACCGAGGCCGGGATCACGTCGACGGGGATCGCGATGTTCGCCGCCGCTCGTGCGCTGTCGACGCGAAACGACGACCCGGAGCACGCGTCGCGGCCCTTCGAGCGCGATCGCGACGGCTTCGTCGCCGCCGAGGGATCCGCGGTCCTCGTGCTCGAGGAGCGCGAGCACGCGCTGGCGAGGGGCGCGACCATCCACGCGGAGCTGCTCGGATACGCGGCGTCGGCGGACGCGTACCACATCACCGCGCCCGACCCGGGTGGCGACGGCGCCATCCGCTGCGTCCGGCGCGCGCTCGAGCGCGCCGGAGTCCGACCCGAGGACGTCGAATACATCAACGCTCACGGCACCGGCACGCCACTCAACGACCTCGCCGAGACGCGCGCGCTCAAGCACGTGTTCGGTGCATCCGCCTACTCCATCCCGATCTCGTCGAGCAAGTCGATGACCGGACACATGCTCGGCGCCGCGGGGGTGTTCGAGGCGATGGTGACGATCCTGGCGATGCGCGACGGGTTCCTCCCGCCGACGGTGAACCTCGAGAACGCCGACCCCGACTGCGACCTCGATTACGTGCCGAACATCGGTCGCGCGGTGAGCGCACGCCTCGCCATGAGCACGTCGTTCGGGTTCGGTGGGCACAACGCATGCCTGGTGTTCGCGGGAGGACCGAACCCCGCGTGAGCGTCGCCTTCGACCTCGCCGTCATCGGGGGAGGGGCGGCGGGGCTCGCGGCGGCTCAGACCGCGGCGCACCTGCAACGACGCGTGCTCCTGATCAGTGAGGGACCGCCGGGAGGGGAGTGCACCTGGAACGGATGCGTGCCGTCCAAGGCGTTCATCGAGGCGGCGTCGGTGCACCACATGGCGACCAACGCCGCATCCTTCGGCATCCGCGTCGGTGACGTGCACGTCGACTTTCCCGCCGTCATGGATCACGTCCACGACGTCATCGACCAGATTGCGCGATACGAGGACGAAGCACATCTCGCGGCCGCAGGCGTGGTCGTGCGTCGCGGCCGTGGCGCCTTCGTCGATGCGCGCACCGTCCGGGTCGGCGATGAGCGCTTCACCGCGGAGCGCGCGGTCGTCTGCACCGGAAGTCGCCCGGCGATTCCCTCGATCGACGGGCTCGGTGATGTGGCGTATCTGACCAACGAGACGGTGTTCGAGCTGCGCGTGCAGCCGCGCAGGCTCCTCGTGCTCGGTGCGGGCGCGATCGGCCTCGAGCTCGCCCAGGCGTTCGTCCGTCTGGGCACCGAGGTGGACGTCATCGATGTCGCCACCACGTTCCTGCCGCACGAGGACCCGGACATCGCCGCGGCGATGCGCGAGATCCTCGAGACCGAGGGCATTCGCCTCCATCTCGGGACGCAACCGCTGCGGATCGCGCGAACCGATGCCGATGTCGAGCTCACGGTGCGTGGCGCGGCCGGCCATCAGGCGCTGCGTGGCGACCAGCTCCTCGTGGCGACCGGCCGGAGGGCGAACATTGATGGTCTCGGTCTCGACACGATCGGTGTGCGCGTTCGGGAGCAGGGGATCGCTGTGGATGCGCACCTGCGCACCTCGGTGCGCGGCATCTTCGCCGCCGGCGACGTCACGGGGACGCTGCCGTTCACGCACGTGGCCGCGTACCAGGGACGGCTCGCGGCGAACAACGCGCTCGATCGACAGCACGCGGCGTCGTATCGAGTGATCCCGTCGGTGATCTTCACGGAGCCGGAGATCGCTCGTGTCGGGCTCACCGAGCCGGAGGCGCGGCGAGCGCACGGCGACGGCGTGCGCGTGGTGACGCTCCCGTTCACCGCCGTGGATCGCGCGGTCATCACGCGCCGTCCGCGCGGGCTCATCAAGGTCATCACATCCGGGCGGCCACTGCTCGGGCATGCCGGCGGGGGCACGATTCTCGGTGCGCACATCGCCGGGCCGGGAGCGGGCGAACTGATCCACGAGTTCGTCCTCGGGATGCAGGTGCGCGCGTTCAGCGGGAGGCTCGCCCAGGCGATCCACGCGTACCCGTCAATGTCGATGGGCGTGCAGCAGGCGGTCGCCCGCCTGTTCGATGGCGGTCGCGCGACTGCCGGTGCGCTGCGCGAGGATCTGCTGCCGTAGGGGTCAGCCGGCTGGCGACACCACCCGATCCAGGGCCGCCTTGATGATCCCGTAGCACTCGCACGACACCGATTCGAGACCCTCGCGATCGACGATGGTCACGCGTCCGCGGTGGTACCGGATCAGCCCCGCGGACTGCAGCAGGCCGGCGGACAGCGTGACAGTCGCCCGCCGCGACCCGAGCATCTGCCCGAGGAACTCGTGCGTGATCGGAAAGGTGTCAGTACCGACCCGGTCGTGGCTCATGAGCAGCCAGCGGCTCAAGCGCTCCTCGTTGGAGTGCAGGCGATTGCACGCGGCCGCCTGCGAGATCTGCCCGAACAGCGCCTGGATGTACTTCTGCACGAGCCCGCGGAAGGCGGTCAGCTGCTCGAGTCCCTTGATGAACTCGCCGGCTTCGACCCGCAGGGTTCGCCCCCCCACCTGCGAGATCGCGCGGACGGCCAGCGATCCACCCGGTACCAGCGGCACCCCGACGATGCCCTCGTTGCCGATCGTCGCCACCTCGACGATGTTGCCGTCAGCGAGCGGGGTGACCAGGGAGATCACGCCGTCGATGGGGAAGTGAAGGTGCGCGATCGGTTGGCCAGGATCGAAGAGCACCGTCTTGACGGTGAGATGCGCGGGCCGAAGATGCTGCATCAGCGTCTCCCGCTCGGTGTCGGGGAGCGCTTCCAGCAGATGGTTGCCTGCCGGCGCGACGAGGGGACTTCCTTTCGCCATCGAACCGTCGTTGAGGTTACCTCAGACCGCCGAGCGTGGCAACCCGGAATGCGCGCCCATGGGAGAATCGGTGGCCCCGCCGATGTAGCTCAGGGGTAGAGCAACCGCCTTGTAAGCGGTTGGCCGGGAGTTCGAATCTCCCCATCGGCTTCAATCGGCGCTTTCCGCTGCGATACACTCGCCCGGCGACGCGCTCGGCGGGTCCACAGTTGGCGATTTGGAGGCGGGATGGACGCAGACGTGGTCAATCAGGTGATCGATGTCGCTCAGCGCGTGGTGGCGAGCGGCGCCATCTCTGCGAACGGGCATGGCAACGTCAGTCTCCGCGTTCCAGGGGCTGACGAGATGTACTTCACGGCAGGTCCGTCGCTGCGCGGCCATGCCGCGGCCGCGGTGGTGCGCGTCGGGCTTGACGGCACATTGCGGGAAGGCGAGTTGCCGCCGATTCAGGGGGCTGTGGTCGCGATGCACACCGCCATGTACGCGGACAACCCCGAGGTCGGCTGCGTGCTCCACACCCACTCTCCGTACGCAACCGCCTTTGCTGCGGCACATCGCCCAATCGGCTGCTGGATCGAGGCTCTGGCGATGTTCGGTCTGCCGAATGGCGTGCCCGTCGCCGCGTACGGCCCCCGCGGATCCGACCAGGCCGTGGCCAACATCAGGGCTGCGATCACCCCCGGCGTGCCGGCCGTTCTCCTTGCCAATCACGGGGTGTTGGTGTTCCACCGCACACCGGACCTCGCGATCCTCGTCGGCGGCATCGTCGAGGAAGCCGCTCAGGCGGGGATCACGGCCTCCGGCATCGGTGGCCCCGTCGAGATCCCCGAGGAATTGCGCGCCGCGGCACTGCAGCGTGCGATGGCGTTTGAGGCGAGGGGCACGGCCCGCGTCTGACAGCCGCTACGGCGTCGCCGGCCGAGTTCCTCGAGAACGCGCGGCTCGGATCAACTCGACGAGACCACCGCGGGGTCGGATTCCTCGATGACCCAGCCTGCGGCGGCGAGGTCCACGATCTTGCGCGCGAAACCGTCGTCCTCGACGCTCGGGATCACCTCGCTCGCTGCCGTCATCACGCCGGGGTCGCTGCTGCCCACGGAGTAGCTCCGGCCGGTCACGCGGAACATGGCCAGGTCATTGGGCATGTCCCCGAAGCTGATCGCGGACGACGCGGCGAGGCCGAGCTCCTCCAGGGCCCGGCACGTCCCGGTGCCCTTGTCGACTCCCTGAGCGGTCACGTCCAGGACCGTCGAACGCCCGACATGGCTCAGCGCCGCAGAGTCCGCCTCCGCGGCGACGAGCCCGGCAATGCGATCGAGATCGCCGGTGGCCTGGCGCACGGCCATCGTGCAGCACGGCGTCTCCGCGACGACTGAGCTGTCCACCACGACGCGCGTCGGTCCGTGCGGTTGCGTCGGGCTCAGGCGGTGGTACTCGTCGGTCATCCGCCACAACCTGCCATCAAAGCTGGCCACACCCGCGCCCTCCTGGGCCGCGATCTCGACCACGCGACCAATCGCCGCCGGGGTCATCCACACCATCCACATCAACGCTTGCTCGATGGAAGACCACCCGATCGCGCCCGAGCAGCACACGGCCATCGTGGATCGACGTGCGAGCACCTGAAAGTGCTCGAGCCCCTGAGGCGTCCTCGCGGTTGCAACGACGAAGGCGATCCCTGCCGATCGGACGAGGTCGATCGCGCTCAACGTTGCCGCTGAGACGGAGAAGTCGGAGCGAACGACGGTCCCATCGAGATCGGCGACGACGGCCTCGACCCTCACGACGAGCAGCATGATCGCTCAGGCTCGTCAGTCCGGGGGCCGCTGCGGCGCGGGCCGCAGCGGCCCCGCGCTCTCAGGACGCGTCGGGCGCCGCCGGCGTGACGCGGAGGCGTGCTTCGGCACGAACCCGAGCGTCGATGGCGTGGGCAGACCGCCCGAACAGAAACACGACCTCGGAAGCGGGCAAATTCCGGTCGTACTGCCGGCTGCGGTGCCGCCGGGTGCGCCTGGCGTCGTCGATCAGATCACGGCTTCGCTCACGGGCGAGTTCCAGAAACGCACTCGAGTTCATCATGGCGCTGATGCTACCGGGTAATAAGGACAGTATCCGTCCTATATGATGCGGATGTGGATCTTTCCGTCAGCCGCCTGCTTACCCTCATCGAGCTGCTGCAGGTGTATCGACAGCTCAACGCCGAGGAGATCGCCGGCCGGCTCGAGGTGAGCCCGCGAACCGTGCGACGGTATATCACCGGCCTCCAGGAGATGGGCATCCCGGTCGAGACCGAGCGCGGGCCCGCCGGCGGCTACCGGCTCCGCCGCGGCCCCAAGCTCCCGCCGCTGATGCTCACCGATGAGGAAGCCCTCGTTACCGTCATCGGTCTCCTTGCGGCTCAGCGCCTCGGGCTGTCAGCCTCAGGGGCGGCCGTTCAAGGCGCGCTGGTCAAACTCGACCGAGTCCTGCCCGAGGCACAGCGCTCCCAGATCCAGGCGATGCAGGACTTCGTCAGCCTCGGACTCTCGCCCGTTGCCAGGGATCACGCAGACGCCGAGATCATCCTCCGCCTGAGCACCGCCGCGCGAGATCGGACCAGCATTCGACTGACGTACCGCTCGGCTGCGGGCGAGGTCACCGACCGGATGGTGGATCCATACGGTGTCGCGTTTCAGAGCGGGCACTGGTATCTGGTGTGCTGGGATCAATTTCGGAGCGCGCTCCGGACATTCCGCCTCGATCGCATGCTGGCGACCGAGGTAACGACGCAGGATTTCGAGCGTCCCGAGGAATTCGATGTGGTCGCCTACCTTCGGCAGGCGATCGGCGAGGCGGTCTACGGAACGCGGTGCGAGGTGATGCTCGCGCTGAGCCTCGATGAAGCGAGGAGACGGGTATCGCCGATGGACGGCTCGCTCGAGCCGTCCGGTGCCGGCACGCTGCTGCGCTTCAGCGCGGATGACCTCGACTGGGCGGCGGCGTTCCTGGCCGGCCTCGAGTGTGACCTTGCGGTGCTCCGTCCTCCAGAGCTTCGCGCGTCGCTGCGCGTCATGGCCTCACGGTTGCGGTCCGCAGCGCGCGCTCCGGGGCGCCGTCGAGCGGCCGTCAAGCCGCTGGCAACGTGAGGCAGCCGCTACATGGCCGTGACACGCGCGCAGGGTGTGCTGCTCTGCCGGCCAAGCAGACTCAAGGCATGACCCCTTTCGCGATTGCCGCGTCCAACGCTGATTCCACGACAGCGGTTCGACGATGAGAGTGGTGAAAGACCTCGCGGACGAGCTTTCCGAGGCGGACCTCGCGGTGTTCGGGATCGAGGACCAGGGGGATATGGCCTCGCCCGCAGGAATCACCTCGATCGGCTACAGCCTCGACGCGCTCCCCGACCGGGCCACGTTCCTCGACGAGGCAGCTCGTCACGTCGCCCATGCGCGGCGCAGTGAGCACCCGCTGTGTTTCGCGCTGGTCGCATTCGATCACGGCACCACCGGCGAGGGTGCCGAGGGGCACATCGCAGAAGAGGCATTTCTGACCGAGGCCACAGCGCGGTGGCGAGACGTCCTCCGCGCGGAGGACCTCATGGGCCGATGGGGAGAGGACGAGTTCGCCATTGTGCTGGTGAACTGCACCACGGTGAGCGCGGTCCAGCTGTGCTGGCGGCTCCGCGAGGAGACGCCTGAAGGACATTCGTTTTCGGCAGGCCTCGCCTCCTATCAGGGAACCGAAACGGTCGACGATCTCGTCGATCGCGCGGATGACTGCCTCGCTCAAGCGAGGGCGAAGGGCCGGGACAGGACCGTTGCCGAGGGGCTCGTCGACCTCGACTGAGGCGAACTCCGACACTGACGCGGTCAGATTCGCTGACCTACATCAGACCGAGGCGAACTTCTTGACGGGACGCCGAATCTCTGGTATGGTTATTGCTAACGTTTGAATCCCCGGGGCGAAAGCCCGTCCGTTGGGAACGAGCGAATGCCTTGATAGTCCTCTCTGCGCGAAGGCGTGATCTCCGATGCGATCGCCCATACTGCGGATCGGGCCGCGATACCACTGCGGCAACCGGTGAAGAGTGAGCACATGACTGATACACCACCCACAGAAGATCCTCCGGAGCACGAGAAGAGCCGGCTGCGCCGCTTTGAAGACGCGGTCCACGATCGTCTCCTTGCGGCCGAGGTCGCCGCTGAGGAGGCTGCCGGATACGGCTCGCTCACCGCTGCCCGCGAGGCCGCCGAGACCGCCGCCAATCCGCAGCACGAGCTCGGTGGAGAAAACCAGTCTGGCGCCGCCGATTCCGACCCCGATTCGCCAGAGGAATAGGACACCCCGCCGGTGTGGTGGGACGAGCGCAATCCGGGCGGGACCATCCGGTCGCTGATATTCCTGGCCCACCCGGGCCCGTCGCTGCTGGTCACCCTGGTCCTGGTTGCCATCGCCGGACTGGCCGGCCACCGCGTGCCCGACGGCATCCTGGTCGTGCAGCTGATCGGAGCGATGCTGCCGGTTCAGTTCTGCATCGGTGTCATCAACGATGTCGTCGATCTTCCCGCCGACGCAGTCGCCAAACCCCACAAGCCGCTGGTCCGCGGGATCGTCACGCGGTCCACCGCGACCGGCCTGGGCGTCGTGCTCGGAGCAGTCGGTCTCGGCGTTGCGGCAACCATCAACCTCGGAACGCTCGGACTTGACGCAATCGCGCTTGGTGCAGGCCTCGCCTACGACCTCGGGCTGCGACGGACGCCGCTCTCGTGGGTTCCCTGGTGGGGTGGCATGGCGGTGCTGCCGCTCGAGGGGTACGCAGCGGTCGGATCCATACCGTCGCGGCTGCTGGTCCTGATCCCGCTGGCGGGACTCATCGCGATCGGTCTCCACTTCGCGAACGCGCTGCCGGACATCGACAGCGACCGGGTCGCGGGCCGGCGGAGCCTCCCTGTCGTGGTGGGAAGGGACCGCTCCGCATGGGCAGGGCCACTCACGCTGGCTGCCGCGGGAGTGCTCGCGATCATGCTTGCGGGACCTCTCGCGCAGGCGGGACTCCTGTTTGCCGGCGGTGTCGCGATGCTCGGCGTCGGGGTGGTCGCAGTCCTCATGACGCGTACGACGCGGCCGTTTCCTGTGCTGGCCGTGGCCACCGCCATCTTTGCGGTCGCCTGGCTCGCATCGCTGCCGCGAACCTGATCCCGGGGCGACGCCTTGGTACCATCGCGCGGCGTGCCCAAGTAGCTCAGTGGTAGAGCAACGCCTTGGTAAGGCGTAGGCCGTGAGTTCAATCCTCACCTTGGGCTCCAGCCCGTGCCGTCCGGCTCCGGTGCACCCACTCGTGTGGAAGGAGTCGGAGCACCGGGAGGACGGCGCCGGACGTCAGCAGTGCGGAGATCATCGC
>DATLRB010000055.1:0-45868 GCA_035534875.1 Saccharimonadales bacterium (SeqCode) | reverse complement strand
TCCGGCGCCGAGACACCCCAAGAGCCGGCGCCGCGGCAGAGGACCGAAGGGGAGGGCGACCCCCGCCTCGGTGACTCCCGACATCGTGCTGGCAGCCATCGGCAAGCTCGGATCGGCTTCGGCGTCGGAGATCGCCAAGGAACTGAGTGGACTCGGTGACCAGGTATCGGGTCGCGCCGTCCGCTGGCTTGCGGAGCGGGCGGGTGCCGCAACGGTGGTCGGCGATGACGGTCAGCTCAGGTATCGCCTGCCCAGCTCGCCGACCCGTCCTCACTGACCGGCTCGACAACGCCCTCGGCGGCCGACACGCGCCCCTTCCCGAACCACTTCGTTTACACTTTCTCGCATGGTGGTTGACGCGAATAAACAGCGCAGCGTTGACCCTCGGCGCCTGGCACTTGCGGTTGCCGGGGCGATTGTTCTCGCCGGAGTCGCAGGGTGGTCGCTGCTGCACCAGGTGTCCGCAGCGCCACCGGTGCCGGCCGGCGTCACCGTGGCTCCGCCGGCGCCCCCCACCGTCCTCGTGTTCGTCAGCGGTGCTGTCGCGCATCCCGGCCTCTACGAGCTGAGTCCGGCCGCGCGCATCGCCGACGCGATCGCGGCGGCGGGCGGCGTCACCACGCTTGCCGACCCCGGCCATCTCCCCAACATGGCGCAGCGGGTGAACGATGGCCGCCAGATCAATGTGCCGTTCTTGAAGAGCGGTACGACGGCGGCCAAGCTCGACATCAACACGGCCGCGCAGGCGGACCTCGACGCTGTGCCCGGGATGCCCCCGGGGCTCGCTGCGGAGATCGTCCAGTACCGCGACGAGTGGGGTCCGTTCACCTCGATGAGCCAGCTGCACTCGGACCTCGGCGTTGACTCGGCCACGGTGACCGGCCTCGAGCACTACCTCAGGGTCGTGCTGCCGCAGCAATGAGCCGTCTCGCCGGATCTCGCACCGGCAGATGGGCCTCCGCTCTCTGGGGAGGGTTCGCGCTCGGCTGCGGCGTGGCGTTCGCAGCCTCGTTGTCGACTGGCGTGGTCATTCCGCTTGCATGCATCGGCACCGCGTGTCTCCTGATCTGCGCGGCCGTCGCGCCTCGGGCGGTGGTTCCCATCTCGATGGTGACCGCCGCCATTGTCGTGGGGGTGCTTCGGGGCGCATCGGCCGTGACCGTTCCCGGTTCCGGCTCGGTGAGCGGTCACTTTGGTGCCCGCCCGGTCGTAGTTCTGGGCATTGTGCGCAGCGCGGATCCCGGCTCTGGCTCCACCGCCATCATCGACTCGACTCACCTGTCCGACGCGGACACCGACGGGAACGTGACCGGCGGCGTCCTCGTCAGCGGTCCGCTGATTCCGATGCTGCTGCCGGGAGACGAGGTCGAGATTGACGCGTCCGGTCTCCGCCCGCTGGATCGGCGACCCGGTGCCAACTCGGCACAGACGCTGGAACGCGATGACGTACAGGGGATGGCGACGTCCCCGCAGGTCTTCGTCCTCGCCGAGGGCGGCCCGTCTCCGGCTCGTGCGATCGCGTGGGCTCAGCGGGAGTTGCTCGCGGCTGTCGACCACGCACTCCCCGAGCCCGCCGCCGCCCTCACCCTGGGCATCGCGTTCGGGATTCACGAGCCCCTGAGCGCCGGCGTCCGCGCCCCGCTTCAGGATGCCGGACTCATCCACATCGTCGTGGTCAGCGGGTTGAAGGTCGTGCTGATCATCGGCCTCGTGGGCGCCCTGGCCCGAGCCTTCGAATGGTCGCGACGGCGGACACTGCTGGTCACCCTCCCCGTGGTCCTCGCGTACGTGCTGATCAGCGGTGCCGGCCCCGCCGCGATACGAAGCGCCCTCATGGCCGGCGCGGCAATGCTCGCCGCCGCGGGCGCGCGACGCACCGACCCCATCCCAATGCTCACGCTGGCCGCCGCGCTCATGCTCGGCCTCGGGCCGAACCTGATCGAGGATCCGGGCTTCCAGCTTTCCTTCCTCGGCACCGCCGGGATCCTCCTCCTCGCCGCTCCGATCGCCGCCCGCATCCCGGGGCCGCGGCTGGTCGTCGAGCCGTTCGCCGTCACGATTGCCGCACAGGTCGCGACGGTGCCGGTGATGGCCGGAACATTCGGCGTGATCTCGACGGCCGGCCCGATCGCCAACGCACTCGTGCTCCCCATCCTTCCCGTGATGATCCTGACCGGTGCAACCGGCGCGATCCTGAGCGCGCTGAATCCGGCTCTCGGGTGGGTGCTCCTCCAGCTCGCCGGGCTTGGGACCTCCGCCGTGACCGCGGTGGCAGGTGCCATGGTCGCGGTTCCCGGCTCGGCGATCCAGGTGGCGAACTGGCCGGGTTCCTGGTCCATTGCGGAGGCGGTCGGGGTGGTCACCGCGCTGACGACCCTCGCCGTGGCGACGCACCGAACCGTTCCGCTCCGATGAATCTCCGGGCGTTGCTCGCCGCCGGCGTCGCCGGGATCCTGGCCGCCGCAGCGGCATGGGTCGTCGCGTCGCGCCCGGATGGGCGGTTGCACGTGATCGTGTTGAACACGGGCTCCTCGCCCGCTGCCCTGATACGCGCCGGCGACGGGAGCACCATCCTTGTCGACGGGGGCTTGTCGCCCACTCAACTCCTTGCCGCCCTTGGCCGAGTGCTGCCTCCCACGACGACCCACATCGACATGGTGGTGGTCAGTGGGGGAGAGCAAGCCGCGATCAACGGGCTCGGAGGACTTCCGGGTCATTACACGGTTGGGACGGTGGTGACCTCGGGCGACCTCAATCCGGGCGGGAACAACATCGTTGCATCGCTCGAGAACGGAGGCGCCAACGTGCTCGAGACAGCCGGCGGATCGTGGTCGTTCGGTGGGGCGAGGTGGCGCTGCCTCAGCTTCATCGCACTCGCAACCGGCCGCCAGATGTGCGCCCTCACGGTCGACGACCCCACCGGGCGTCTCCTCTTCCTCGGCGACACCGGGACCGCGGATCAGGAGAACCTGTGCGCGATCTATGGAAGTGCCCTCGACGCCGACCTCGTGGTCACCCCGCCCGGCGGGGCCGTCTCGCTGCTGCTGCTCGAGATTGCGCATCCTCGAGAGCTGGCGGTGCCGATCGCTCAGGGTGCTCCCGCAGTTCCCGCGCCCGAGGGCTATCCGACGGACAAGACGAGCACGGACGGTGACTTGAGCTATGTCGGGGGGCCGAGCGGTTTGCGCCCGAGCACCTGAGCGGCAATCACATCGGCGCATCGGACCCTCGCATGTTGAGCGCTACACCGCGGGCGACGGCTGCGGATAGCAGATGCTCCCGCTGCGAGGAAGGCACGGGCTTGGAATCAACTCGCCCTGGGTGAGGTGCAGCGCGGTGCCAAGATCGAAAAGCAGCGATGGGGACCCGGCCGCCCACAGCAAGCGCCCGTCGCTCATCTGCACCTCCCGGCATCCCTGCGCAGCGATCACCGCGGTCAGGGCGGGCGTGCCCAAACTCCTGAACTGCAGCTTGTAGCTGGTGCCGAAGTCAACCGGGCACGACATCACACCCGCCGGCATCGGCGGCAGCCGCCGGATGTCATCAAGGAGCTCGTTCACCATGGACGGGTCAGTGATCGTCACCGTAAGCGGCGGCAGGATGAAGAGCCCCGGCGTCCGCGTGACACGGACGCTCAGGTCGTGCGTGGCGTCAGCCAGGCTGGCGGTGCCACAGCCCGCGACAAGCATGCCCATGAGGAGGCCACACGACAGGATTCGCTTCATGCTCGTGGGACGCGGGGTGACTGGCGGCGGTTCCCCCGAGCCCTCTGCAGCCGGGGCCCAACGCCGCCAGCCTTCATAAGGCGCGTGACCCGGCTTGCAATACTGCATCCGTGGCCGTGACCCCTTCGTTGAGCCAACTGACGCTGATCCACGGCGACGACCGGTTTCTCGTGGATCGATCGGTGAGGGAGTGGCGCGACCGCGCCCGGGCGCCGCAGGTCGATGTCGAGGTGTTCGACGCTCCCGGGCGGCTCACCGAGTTCCGCCATGCGGTCGCCGAGATGCCGCTCTTCGATCCGGAGCGAGCGCTGCTGCTCCGCGACCCGCCCCAGTTGACGGGATCGGCGAAGCGTGGCGGCGCGGATCCCCCGGACCGCCTGGTGGCGATTCTCGGCGAACTCGCGCCGACCACTGTCCTCTGCCTGGTCGCGCACGCCAAGGTGCCGGACCGCAATGCCGTGCTCGCCGCAGTCAGGGCCCGCGGCGGAACCATCGTCTTCCACGCGGCGGTCAAGGGTCGGGATCTCCGCTCGTGGGTCGAGCGCGAGATCGGTATCCGGGGTCTCCGGCTCGGTTCCGGGTCCGTCGACCACCTCATTCGCGTGGCCGGTCCCGACCTCGGGAGCATCGCCTCGGAGCTCGACAAGCTCGTGGCGCTGTCCGCCGGCGAGCCGCTGTCGCTCAAGGATGTGCGAACGGCCGTCGCGGGCGACGAGGCCGCCGGCCTCTACGAAACTCTCGGCGATCTGCTCGGACCGACGCCCGCCAAGGGCGCCGAGTCGATGGACCGGCTGCTCGGAGAGGGACGAGCCGGCCAGTACCTCCTGGCCATCCTCGCCGGCCAGATTCGCGACCTCCTCCTGGCTCAGGCGTACGTCCAGACGCACGGCTCGAGCGCCGGCCTTGCGGCAGCGCTCGGGAAGCCTGACTGGCAGGCTGATCGCCTCAGCCGCCAGGCGAGGGGTGTGTCGCCGGCAATCGCCGCCGGCTGGCTCGCCGCGTTGCACGACGTCGACCGAAAGCTCAAGACCGGCGAGATCGCGGAGGCGGACGGACTTCGTCTCGCCGTGCTTCGTGCCGCAGCCGAGGTGACGGCTGAGCGCGGGAAGCGAGGTCGCTAGCTGAGCGGGTCGGCTCAGGCGGCTACTTGCTCTTGGGGGTCTTGGCGGCGGGTTTCGCCGCAGCCGCGGCTCTCGGGGTGACGGCTTTCGCCGCGGTAGCTTTCACCGCGGTAGCTTTCGCCGCTGGCGCCTTGCCGGCAGGCTTGGCCGGTGATTTTGCCGCTGCGGCACGCGCCGGTTGCTTCGCGCTCCTCCCCTTGGCGCCGCCGGCAGCCGCGGAGCGAACCGCCGCACCCTCGGCGCCCACGGCGACGTTCGCGAGGCGAGCAGCCATCGACGCCAGCCGCGACTTGCGCCGGCGAGCATTGTTCCGGTGGAGCACGCCCTTCTCAGCAGCGCGGTCGAGCGCGCGGATCGCGGCGTGCAACTCGGCGTCGCCGCTGGCGCCACCCTCTTCAAGGATCGCATGGCGCGCCTTGATCACCTTGGTGCGGACGGCGGACTTCACCGCGCGATTGCGGATGTGCTTCCGTTCGCTGGACCGGATGCGCTTGCGCGCGGATCGGGAGTTGGCCATGCTCGCTCTTCTAGATCACTCGACAACTGGGGCGCGCCACCCGGGCAGTTACGAGCCAGGGACGCACGAAGCCAGCAGTATATCAGCGACTGTGTCTCGCCCCTCCACGTGGGTCGTCCCCGCATACGCCAAGCTCAATCTCTCGCTGGCGGTCGTCGCTCGCCGCCCCGACGGCTGGCACGAGATCGACAGCGTCCTCGTCCCGGTCGACTGGCACGACCTGGTCGGCCTGACCGTGGAACTCGCGGATACCGACGCGCTGTCCCTCACGGTGGACGGCCCGGCCGCAGCCGGCGTGCCGACCGGCGAGGCTAACCTGACGGTCCGCGCCGCCCGGGCTCTTCGTGCGCTGGCGGGCCGGCCCCTGTCGATTCGGATTTGGCTGTCGAAGATCGTGCCGCACGGCGCCGGGCTGGGGGGCGGGTCGTCGGACGCTGCTGCCATCCTTCGCTCCGGGGCCGCCCAGCTGGCGGACCTGGGCCTGACGATCGAAGCGGATCGGATCGCGGCTGCGGCGCTGGGTGTCGGCAGTGACGTGCCGGCGCTGCTGTCTGTCTCGGGGCAACGCGTGCGCGGACGGGGCGATCGCCTCGAAGCGCTCACCGTACCGGCACTGCACCTTGTGGTCGCGTCCACCACCCCGAGTTCGACGGCAGATACCTACGCCGCCCTTGTTCCGGACGAGATTCGCGACGACGGACGGTCTGAGCGGCTGGCGCGGCTGCTCGAGTCCGGTCATGCGCCTCGATCCGAGCTGATGGGAAGCGCTCTCGAACCTGCCGCGTGCCGTGCCAATCCCACACTGACAGATGCCTTGCGGCGGGCCCGACGGGTCGTTGATGGCGTCGACTGGTACCTGACGGGGAGCGGAGGCGCCGTCTTCACCGTCGCCGGAGGGCGCGATGCGGCCGAGGTGGTCGCACTGGCCATGCGCACCGCCGGGTTCAACGCTCGCGCCTGCCGCACCGTCGGCTGACGCTCGCAGCACTACAATCCGATCCGCAGTGGCTGTCGCCGACGCACCTTCCGTCACGCCCCCGACGCCGGAAACCTGCGACCATCCCGCGCCGGTCACCGGGATCATGGCGCATGAATTCGCGCATTACGAAGGCGCCGTCGGCCCCGAGGGTCTCCGCCGCACCGTCACGTTCTACGGCCCGATCGTCGGTGGCCTTCCGATTCGCGCCTGGCACTGCGAGCAGTGCGGGCTGCTCCGGCTGAGTTATCCCGATGGTCGCACCGACGAGCGGCGCCTCTTCCCGGGACCGCAGCCGGGGCTGCTCGCCGCCGCATCGCCGGTCGCCGTCGAGCGGGTGCACTACGGCATGCAGGCGCGGGTCTCCGGTCTCACCGCACAGCCGGCATTCATCGATCACCTCACCGGCGGCGAGTCGATCGTGCGACCCATGCAGTTCCCGACGATCACATTGCCGGCGTGGGATGCCATCACGTGGCTGACGGTGCTGGGGATGATCTCCGTGCTCGTGGGGCTGCTGCTTGCCGGGCTTTTCGCCGCACTCTCCTACAGCACGCCGAGCGTCGAGTTGCCGCTGGTGCTGAGCCTCGTGTTCATCTTCACCGGCGTTCTTGCTCTGCGGCTCATCGTCCTGGCGATCCGGCACTTCGCTCCTGCGGAGCGACTGAGTCCCAGTGTTGCGGAGACGATGCGCGGCACGCCGGACCTGGACGCGGCGACGCGCTCGGTGGTCGTGCTCCTCGCAGTGTGCGTCGTGGGTCTTTTCGCCAGCGCCGTGCTCGCGACCTATACGTACTCGACTCCGGGGGCCGAGTTTCCGGTGCTGCTCATCAGCATCTCGTCCGCCATTGTCGCTGTGGTGATCAAGGTCGTCGACGCAACCGTGCGTCACTTCACCGGCAGGTAGCGGTCCCCCGCTCGGAGTCCATGCCGCTCCTCGCCCCTCCCGATCAGGACATCGTCATCGTCGGCGCCACCGGCGATCTCGCCCAGCGCAAGCTCATCCCCGCCCTCTACAACCTCCACCGCCAGAAGTTGTTGCCCGCCAAGGGCGAGATCATCGGCGCGGCGCCGTTCGACTGGAGCGATCAGCGTTTCCGGGACCTCGCTGCATCGGCTGTCAAACAGTACTCGCGGACGCCGCTGCAGGAGTCAAGCTTCGCCTCGTTCGCACAGCGGCTGCGGTTCGTGCCACTCCCTTCTGACGGGAGCCTCGCGGCGATCCGTTCGGCGACGACGCTGGATCGTCGCATCGCCTATCTGGCGGTTCCCCCGTCCGCATTCACCTCACTCATCGAGGGCATCAAGACGGCGGGGCTCGTCGAGGGCACGTCGATCATCATCGAGAAGCCGTTCGGTCACGACTTGACCTCCGCGGAGGAACTCAACAGGGCGCTCCACGACGTCGTCCCCGAGCAGCGCATCTTCCGGATCGACCATTACATGGGCAAGGAGACGGTTCAGAACCTCCTCGTCTTTCGATTCGGAAATTCGCTGTTCGAGCGGATCTGGAATCGGGAGGCGATATCGCGCGTGGAGATCACCGTTGCGGAGTCGCTTGGCGTCGAGCAGCGCGGCAAGCTGTACGAGGAGATCGGCGCGATTCGCGACATCGTTCAGAACCACATGTTCCAGGTCCTCTCGCTGGTTGCCATGGATCCACCGCTGTCGTTTGACGCGGAGGCGATCCGCAACGAGAAGGTGAAGGTGCTCCAGTCGATCCAACCCATCCACCCCCATGATGTCGTCCGCGGGCAATACACCTCAGGAACCGTCGAGGGCGAGCGGGTGATCGCATATCGTGAGGAGCCCGGGGTCTCGCCGTCGTCGACCACCGAGACCTACGCCGCGCTGCGTCTGCACCTCGAGTCGTGGCGCTGGTCCGGGGTGCCGTTTCTGCTTCGCACCGGCAAACGCCTGCCAACCCGCGACACCCGCGTGGTGATCACCTTTCACGATGTCCCGCTGCATCTGTTCAAGACGGCGGGTGTGCACACGCTGCATCGCAACCGCCTGGTCGTTCGCATCCAGCCGGATGAGGGCATCGCGCTCTCGTTTGTGGCCAAGCAACCGGGTCCGGAGGTCACCGCGCAGTCGGTGGATATGAACTTCAAGTACGGCGACTCCTTCAAGACATCACCGCCGGAGGCGTACGAGCGGCTGCTGCACGATGCCCTCGAGGGCGATCACACCCTGTTCATTCGTGAGGATGAGGTCGAGCACGGATGGGCGGCAGTTGAGCCCGTCATAGAAGCCCCGCCCCCGATCACCTTCTATCCGGCGGGCACCTGGGGTCCGGAGGACGCCGGACGGATAGCGAGCCCGAGTCGCTGGGACGATTCGGTCGGCGCCGTATGACCCCCGCGCTGATCGGCGTCGACCTGGGCGGGACAAGCATCCGCGCCGCGGTCGCGATCGGTGACGTCACGCACGGCGAGCCCGTGCACCGCGACACGCCGTCGCAGGATGGCCCCGCGGCCGTGCTCGACGCCGTTGCGGCATGCGCCCGTCAGGCGGCCGGCGATGCGCATATCCGAGGTCTCGCGATCGGCATTCCCGGTCCGATCGATCCCGGCGCCGGGGTCGTCCACGACGCGCCGAACATGACCGGCTGGAACGAGGTTCCCGCCGCGGCGATGCTCTCGGAGCGGGTCGAGTGCCCCGTGGTCATCTGCCACGACGCCGCCGCCGCCGGCTACGCCGAGCTGAAGGCTGGTGCGGGACGCGGAGCACGTCACCTCCTGTTCATCACCGTCAGCACCGGCATCGGCGGTGCGCTCTTCATCGACGGCGATCTGTACGACGGCGCGACGGGATCGGCGGGCGAGGTCGGCCACACGCCCATCAGCGACGACGGTCCGGCGTGCGGGCAGGGACACCCCGGGTGCCTCGAGGGCGCATCGTCCGGCACGGCCATCGCTGCCCGCGTCCGCGCCGAGCTCACCAGGGGCACCCCGTCATCGCTCCAGGGTGTCGACCTCGCCTCGATCGACGCACGAGCCATCGTGACCGCGGCAAACGCGGGCGATGCGCTCGCGCTCCGGGTGTTCAATGATGCGGGTCACGCGCTGGGGCGGGCGATCGGGGGGTTCATCAACGTGCTCGCCCCGGACGTGATCGTCATCGGGGGCGGGCTGATCCACGCCGGCGATCTGCTCCTCAAACCCGCCCGCCTCGCCGCGACCGAGATCGCGTTCGAGATTCCGTATCGCCGCTGCAAGATCGTCACGGCCGCGCTCGGCACCGACGCGGGATTGATCGGCGCTGTGGCGTGGGCGGTTCGCAGTTTCGGCGGAGCGCCCGTGGGGATGCGCTAAGCCTGCGAGGCCGGGCCGGGCGTGCCGGCCGGCGGCCCTCCAGGCGGGGGTACCGGCAGCGAGAGCATGTCGGCCCGACGCTGCAGGTACTCATCACGCGTGATCTCGCCGCGTGCGTAGCGAATGTCGAGCTCGTGCAGCCCTGGGCTCTGCCAGCCTGCATGCCCGAAACCCTGCCACTGGCCGCCGGCCCACTGAGGGGGGGATCCGTGGCGGCGCGAGGAGCGTACGACCAGAACCACCGACGCGATGATGGCGACGAGCACCAGCACCCAGATGATCCACCCGAGCCAGTGCGGCCCATCGTAGAAGTAGAACATTCTCACCCCTGCATGATACGAACGCGCCATGTCATTTCCATGACGGGCGAATCAGACGGCGTTGACAACGCAGATGACCCACCGGCGGCGGCCGATGGGTCATCCAGTGAGTTGACCGAGGTGGGTTACGCAACGCCCCGCGCGCTGGTCACCGTCGCCGTCGCCAGGCGTGTGGTGGATTCCTTCTTTCTCGACGTCATCAAGCTGAAGACCTCGAACACGAAGGCGCCGAAGACCGCGAAGGTTGCCACCGCGAGCCCGATGGCCGCGTAGCCGGCGAACTGGCCGATCTGGCCCCAGCCGTACGCGTTCAGCAGCATGCTGCGGAGCGTGGTGCCCTTGAAGATGGTTGCCACTTCACCGGCGAGCTTGGTGTCATTGGGAGCGGCCTGGGCTGCAGTGCTCAACTGCGAATAGGTCTGTCCGCCGCCGATCTCACTGAGATGCACGTTGATGAAGTTGTTGGCATAGACCTGGGCCTGCTGGCCGGTGAGCAACTCCTGGCCGGCGTACTGGGTCATGGCTGCAGCATCAACCTTCGGGAGGGAGGTGATTGCAGACGAGCCTGCGGCCGGGAAGTAGATCTGCTGCGCAGCGAGCTGGTCGTGCACGGTCGACGTCGCGAAGTTGCTGCCCCAAAAGGCGAACCCACTCACGAAGCCGAGAATGCCGATCAGTCCGATCTGCAGGACGAAAATCCGCCAACGAAGTCCAGTGGTCATGGTGGGCATCTCCTTGTTTGTTGTGATCTGAACCTCATCCTGCTGTTATCCGCAGGCAGCGGCCAGTGCCACAAGGCATCAACCCGTGAACACCCCAACCGCTTGCGGGGGGCAAAGGTCCCGAAAGCGGGGCTAGGACCAGTTCTGGGCGTCGCCGTCGCGCTTGCGTCTGGCCATGAAAGCGGCCACCTCAGCGCGGCGTGAGAGGTCGAGCTTCATCAGGATGTTGCTGACGTAGTTCTTCACGGTCTTCTCGGCGAGATGGACGCGCTCTCCGATCTGGCGGTTGGTCATCCCCTCTGCGACCAGGCCGATGATGCGTCGCTCCTGAGGCGTCAGGTGCTCCACGCCACCATCCTCGTCACCCGGCGTGACATCTCCACGAATGCGCGCCAGGACTCGCCCGGTCACCGACGGGTCGAGCAGCGATTCTCCCTTGGCGACGCGGTGGATTGCGTCGAGCAGATCGTTGCCGTGGATCTGCTTCAGCACGTAACCGGAGGCGCCGGCCATGATCGCGCTGAACAGCGCTTCGTCATCCGCGAACGAGGTGAGGATGAGCACTCTGGTCTGCTCTCGGTGCGCTCGGATGTCCCTGCACGCCTCGATGCCGGAGCGCCCGGGCATCCGCACGTCCATCACCACGACGTCGGGCATGGTCGCCTCGGCGGATCTCACCGCCTCGTCCGCCGAACTCGCCTCGCCGATGACCTCCACGGTCAGATCGGACTCGAGCAAGGCTCGGAGTCCGCGGCGCACCAACTCATGGTCGTCGCAGAGCAGGACTCGAACTCGGGTGGACGCCACCGATTCAGTGTAGGCGGGTCATTGGTCACATGGATCACAGCCCTGAGGCTCTGTCCCCGCCCCGGCGGTGGTCCGATGCTGGCGATATGCTCGTTCAGGACTTCGTGCAGATCGACCGCGACTTTGATGCGATCAGGGCGCGCGTGCGTGCCGATCCGCGCGCCCTGATCGCCGCCAGCGCCGGAGCCGCATACCGCGAGGGGGAGCGGCTCTCACTCCGTCTGACGCCACTCCTCGGCGTGCCACGCCTCGGCAAGACGATCGACGTGGATCTCGCCGAGCCCTACGAGCGTGAGGACCGCCTGGTGCTGCCGATGCACTGGTGGGCGCCAGGAGCCACCCGGTTGTTTCCGCATCTCGACGGTGATCTCGAGTTCGCGCCGCTGGGGGCGAAGACCAGTCAGATCACGTTGATGGCAAGCTACGACCCGCCGCTCGGATTCGTCGGGAGGCGTGCCGACACCCTGCTCCTGCACCGCATCGCCGAAGCGAGCATCCGCTCGTTTCTCGTGCGCGTGGTTCGCAATCTCGAGCAGCCGGAACGCGCTCGACTGACCACCGTCTGAGCCGGGTCAACCCCCTCTCCTGGGTTCTCGAGGCACCGCCCACACCGCGCGAAGGCCGCGCGGACGGACCGTTTCCAGGGTGAACGAGCCACCGAGCTCTCGTGCCCGCTCGGACAGGTTGGCAAGCCCCAGGCCCGCGCCTGGCGTGTCGATCAGACCGATGCCGTCGTCCTCGACGGTCAGGATCACCTCGAGGCCGGCGCGGACACGGACCTCAACGGCCGCCGCGCCCGCGTGCCGAACGATATTGCTGAGGAGTTCGCGGAGCGCGGCGAGGAGATGTTCGGTGAGTTCCGTTCCGACGATCGTGTCGACGGGGCCCTCGAAACCGACCCGAGGCGCGAAACCAAGCGCGGGGGTCGTTTCCGCGATCAGCCCCAGCACGCGTGCCCGGCAGCCCGAAAGCCCTCGTTCGCTCGAGTTCAGCTCGAAGATCACGCCGCGGATCTCTCGGATGGTCGCGTCGAGGTCGTCGACAGCCGCCTGGATCTTGTCGGCAACGCCGACGTCGCTCGCCAGCCGGGACAGTGCCTGCAGGCCGAGCGCAGTCGCGAAAAGCCGCTGGATCACCGTGTCATGAAGATCTCGCGCGATCCGCTCGCGATCGTGGAGGACCGCGAGCTCCTGGACGTGTTCATGCAGGCGGGCGTTCTCGATCGCGACTCCAGCGGCGCTCGCCAGCGCCACGGCGATCGTCTCGTCGGCCGGGGTGAATGGACCACCGTGCTTCTCGGTGAGGTAGAGGTTGCCGAAGACCTCGCTGCGAATACGGATCGGGACACCGAGAAACGTGTGCATCGGCGGGTGTCCGGCGGGAAACCCGACCGAGTCCGGGTGTGCCGAGAGTTCGTCGAGACGCAGCGGCCGAGGATCGCGGATGAGGTGGCCGAGGATGCCGCGCCCCCGCGGGGGATGCCCGATCCGGCGCACGACCTTGTCGTCGACGCCCTCGGCCACGAATTCCGACAGCAGGACCTCGCCGTCCTCGGACGCGCCGGCAAGCACGCCGACGGCGCCGTACCGCGCCCCGGTCTGATCGCACGCGACCTCGACGATGCGCTGGAGAACGGCCGGCAGATCGAGGTCCGACGAGATCGCGAAGATCGCATCGAGAATCCGCTGCACCTCGGTCATGACGCCAAGCGTAGCCTGCCCGGTCGGCCGCCGTGCCCGGCGCCTTTGGTCGTGATATTCTGAATTTACTGAATGTGGGGCGTCCATCCATGACCAGAGCGCAGATGGCCTTTATCGAGGACATGGGGCGGCTCATGGCCGGCTGGGGGATCCCGCGAAACACCGGTCGCATCTACGCGTACCTCCTGCTCCAGCGCGAGCTTGCGACCCTCGACGAGATCGCCGGCGATCTCAGCATCGCCAAGAGCGGCGCCAGCGTCGGGTCTCGACAGCTCGCGCAGCTGGGCCTGGCGCGGGCGGTGGGCCAGCCCGGCAGCCGGCGTGTGCTCTACGAGGCGCTCAACAGCGTCGACTCCATCATCGCGGCGCGCACCGCGCAGATGAACGACCTGGTGGCGCGGTTGCGACAGGGAGCGCGCGCCGCGGCCGGCGGGCAGGGACGGCAGAGGCTTCAGGCAATGGCCGACTGGTGCGAGGCGTGGACGGAGCAGTTCCCCATCGTGATGCGACGCCTCGAGAAGCGGAGGACCAGATGACCAGCGCGATCGTCATGCACGGGCTGACCAAGGACTACGGCTCGGGTCACGGCCTCTTCGACCTCGATCTGGAAGTCGCGGAAGGCGAGGTGTTCGGCTTCCTGGGGCCCAATGGTGCGGGCAAGACCACCACGATCAGGCTGCTCATGGGGGTCATCCACGCTTCGGCCGGAGCGGCCGCCGTCTTCGGTCTCGACTGCGACCGGGAATCGGTTGCCGTGAAGCGCGAGGTCGGCTATCTCCCCGGAGAGTTGCCGCAGTTCGGCGGGATGCGCGGCAGCGAGGTCGTCAGCTATCTCGGGGGCATGCGCGGTGGGATCGACCGCTCCCGCGTCAAGGAACTGTCGGAGCGGCTGGAGCTCGACCTCGGGCGGCGCTTCCGGGAGTACTCACGTGGCAACAAGCAGAAGCTTGGGCTGGTGCTGGCATTCATGCACAGCCCTCGCCTGCTCATCCTGGACGAGCCGACCAGCGGTCTCGACCCGCTCAACCAGCAGACGTTCCAGCGTCTCGTCGGTGAGGCCACGGCGGCGGGAGGCACGGTGTTCCTCTCGTCGCACGTGCTGTCCGAAGTCGAGGAGACGTGCTCGCGAGTCGGCATCATCCGTGAGGGCCGGCTCGTTTCGGACATGACGATGGACAAGGTGCACGAGCTGCGCTTTCACGAAGTGGTCATCGAATTCGGCGGTGACGTCCCTGACGCCGCTGTGCGCAGAGCGGCTGGAGTCGCGGACGTGTCGGTGGAGGGCTCGCGGCTCACCTGCACCGTGCACGACGGGTTCGACGGGCTCCTTTCGGCCATCAGCGGCTCCCGGGTGGTCGACATGGTGAGCCGGGAGCCCAGCCTCGAGTCCATCTTCCTCAGCTACTACAGAACGTGATGCCCCCCCGGCTCCTGTTGCGTCTCCATCGCATCGGGCTGATCGCGATGTCGTACTTCGGGATCTTCTACGTGCTCGTGAACAGCGCCGCATTCCCCCTGATCGCGGGAAAGACCCGCGCGTCCCAGGAGGCGTTCGGACATTCCATAACCGTGCTCGGGGCCACGTTCAGCTGGCTCCTCCCGACGCCCGTGCGACCGGACACCTCCGCCGGCTATCTGCAGTGGCGCGGTTACGGTTTCTTCGCGATCCTCTTCGCCGCCTGGGGCCTGTTCAGCGCGTGCGGCGCGGTGCGACGTGACGAGGATCGGGGCCTCGTCGAGTCATGGCTGTCATCGGGCATCTCGCGACTCCGCCTGCTCATCACGAGGAGCCTGTTCTTCGCCGTGCTGAGCGCGGAGATCGTCACGCTGACCGGTGCTGCAGGCTGGCTGGGGTGTCTGATCGCGGGCACACCACTCGACGTCGCCGGCCTTGTGGGGGAGAGCGCCGCGTTGTGGGCGTTGACCATTGCGAGCTTCGGTCTCGGGCTCCTGGTGTCGCAACTGGTCTCAGACTTTCGCACGGCGGCATCGGCGGGGAGCGCGTTGCTCGTGCTCATGTTTCTGCTTGACAGCATCGGGAGGTCGAGTGTCCACCGGGCGCCGTTCACGGATCTCTCGGTGTTCTTTCTCTTCAATCAATCCAACGCGGTCGCCCCGGGCGGGACGTTCGCCGCCCTGGCGACGATCGTCCTCGTCGTCGTCGGTGCTGCCGCGTTCGTCATGGCGTCGCTCGGGTTCGTTCGGCGCGACATCGGAAACGGGCTGATTCGCACCCGTCCCGGGCGCATGGCAGAGGTCCACGACGCCTCGGCCAATCCCCTGCTGCGTCTTCCCATCGTCCGCGGACTGTGGATCCGGAGGCTCGGATCGCTGAGCTGGACGGTGGGGATGGCGGTGACCGCTGCGTCCGTGGTGCTCCTGGTGAACATCACCGCGACCTTCTTCGCATCCACCCCGACTCTCAGCCCATACCTGCGCGGCCTTCCGGGTGACGTGCACACCGTCCTGCTCGCGCTCATCTGGCTGAGCTTCGCGCAGGCGCTCGTGGCGATCTTCGCGATCACGTGCGTGTCCCGCTGGTCCGCCGACGACTCGTCGGGGGTGCTGGAGATGCAGCTCGCCGAACCGTTGCCCCGATGGGGCGTCCTCACCGAGCGGGCGGTCGAGCTCACGGTGACCGTGACGCTCATGTCGTTTGTCGCAATGGCGGTGATCCTGGCGCTAGCGCCGGCGGAAGGAATCTCTGTCGACGTCGGGAGGATGCTCAGCTCCACCGCGCTGCTCGTGCCCTTCGCGCTCACCTTCGCCGCGGTCGGCGCGCTGCTCGCAGGCTGGCGGCCACGGGTGGCGGTTGTCACGCTCTCGACGATCGCCGTGATCTCATACCTCGTCTTCGAGCTCGGGCCCCTGTTCAAATGGCCGGTCTGGGCGGACAACCTGTCAGTGTTTCAGCTGTACGGCACGCCGCTGATCACGCCGGTGTTCGTGGGCGGGCTGGTGGCGATGCTGGCCATTGTGGTCGTTGGTTTCGGATCCGCCGGCGTGGTGCTGGCGCGGCGTGACGTCGCCGCATAGGAGGTTGACCGTGGCGGACGAGGCGAACATGAAGGATGCCATCCGTTGGATGTGGTCCCTCGGTGACTACGGCGCCATCGCGCAGCACCTGGAGCCGCACGCGGTGGAGCTCGCGCAGCGTAGCCGCCTCCAGGCCGGTTCAGAGGTCCTCGACGTCGCCGCCGGGAACGGCAATTTCGCGATCGCCGCCGCTCGTCTGGGCGCGACCGTCGTGGCCACCGATCTCACTCCGTCGATGGTCGAACTCGGCCGGCGCAGGAGCGAGTCGCTGGGTGTCGCCATCGAGTGGCGCGAAGCCGACGCCGAGCAGCTCCCATTCCCCGACGAGCGGTTCGATGTCGTCGCCTCGGTCTTCGGTGCGATGTTCGCCCCGGACCCGGAGCGGGTCGCGAACGAGCTGTTCCGGGTCACCAAGTGCGGCGGCCTGGTGGTCATGGCCAACTACGGGCCGAAGGGGTTCCTCGGACGCATCACGGCGATGATGGCCGAGCTGGCGCCGGCACCACCGCCGGGGATGCACTCCCCGTTCGAGTGGGGGGTCACCGACGAGGTGCACCGGCGCTTCAAGGGTCTCAACTCGTCCATCGAGGTCTATCCGCAGGCGCTGACCTTCGAGTTCGAGTCGCTCGACGCCGGCTGGGAGTTCTGGGAGCGGGCCAACCCACCCCTGCGGGCGATGCTCAGCAGGCTCGACGCCCAACAGTCGGAGACGCTCCGTGAAGCCGGGAAGAAGCTGATGGCGGAGCTCAACCAGGTTTCCGGGGGCGGGCTGACCCTCGAATCAGACTACCTCCAGGTGCTCGCCCGAAAGGCCTGATCGCTCGCGGGTGGCGATGATCGCGTACTCGAAAGCGTCCGCGAGCGCGCTCCAGGACGCTTCGATGATGTTGGTGTTGCAGCCGACCGTGCTCCAGCGACGATGGTGGTCGCCGCTTTCGACCAGCACCCGGACCACGGCTGCAGTGCCGTCGCGACCGTCAAGCACGCGCACCTTGTAGTCGAACAGCTGTGTCGATCCGATCTCGGGATAGCTCGGGATCAGCGCCTTGCGCAAGGCGGCGTCAAGTGCGTTCACGGGCCCGTTGCCTTCGGCGGCCGTGTGCACGATCTCGTCACCGACCCGCACCTTGATCGTGGCCTCGCACACCAGCGAACGCCCTTCGCGCTGCTCGACGAGCGCGATGTAGTCGATCAACGTGAACGGTGCTTGATTGCCACGCGCCCGGTGGACGAGCAGCTCGAAGGACGCCTCTGCGCCCTCGAACGAGTGACCGCTGAACTCCAGTTGCTTGACCTCGTCCGCCACTCGGCGTGCGAGGGCGCGATCGTGCGTGAGGTCGACGCCGAATGCTGCCGCCTTCTCGAGCACGGTGCCGCGTCCGGATTGCTGCGTGATCACGGAGTGACGCCTGTTGCCGACCCGAGCCGGGTCGATATGCTGGTATGCGTACGCGGCCTTGCTCATCGCATCGATGTGCTGGCCGCCCTTGTGCGTGAACGCCGCCTGGCCGATGTACGGGGCCGAGAGCGGCGGCGCGATGTTCGCGATCTCCGCAACATCGCGGGCCACCTCGGTGAGCCGGGCAAGCTGCTCATCATCGATGACCCGCAGGCCCATCTTGAGCTGCAGGTTGGGGATGAGCGTGCAGAGGTTCGCGTTCCCGGTGCGTTCCCCGTAACCGTTGATGCACCCCTGCACCTGCACGGCACCGGCGCGGACCGCGGCGAGGGTGGCGGCGACCGCGCATCCGGAGTCGTCGTGGCAGTGAATGCCCGCGACACTGCCGAACCGAGACGTGATCTCGCGGACAACCGATTCCACTCGATCGGGCAGCGTGCCGCCGTTGGTATCGCACAGCGTGATCCGCTCGGCGCCCGCGGTCTGCGCCGCATCCAGGCAGCGCAGCGCGTAGTCGGAGTCGCTGCTGTAGCCGTCGAAGAAGTGCTCTGCGTCGTAGACCACGCGGCGCCCGTGGTCGACGAACCACCGAACCGAGTCGGCGATCATGGCGAGGTTCTCATCGGTGGTGGTTCGCAGCACGTCGATGACCTGGCGGTCCCACGCCTTGCCAACCAGGGTGATGATCGGCGCCATCGAGTCCAGGAGCGTGCGGAGCTGCAGGTCGTCCTGCGCCATCATTCCCGGCCGCCGAGTTGCCCCGAACGCCGCGAGCGTCGCGTTGCTGAGCTGGTGCGTCTGCATGGCCGCGAAGAACTCGGTGTCGGTCGGGTTTGCTCCGGGCCAGCCGCCCTCGATGACGGTCACGCCGAGCGTGTCGAGGTGATCAGCGATGCGCAGCTTGTCGGACACCGAGAAGTTGATGCCGACACCCTGCGCGCCGTCGCGCAGCGTCGTGTCGTAGATCTCGACGCTCACGATGCCGCTCCGGTGCGTGCACCGAGGTGACGCAAGGCTTCGCGGGCCACGGCGCCGGCCACGGCGTCCGTACCCATCGTGCCACCCAGGTCCGCGGTGAGCACGTCCTCGGTGATGCACACGTCCACCGCGGACTCGATGGCCATCGCCAGATCCCCGCGGTTGAGCGAGTGGCGGAGCAGCATCGCGACCGAGAGGATGGTGCCGTACGGGTTGGCGATGCCTCGGCCCGCCAGGCGGGGCGCGCTCCCGTGGATCGGCTCGTACAGCCCCTGGTCGGACGCACCGAGGCTCGCCGAGGGCAGCAGGCCGAGCGAGCCGGCGAGGACGGCCGCCTCGTCGCTCAGGATGTCTCCGAACAGGTTCTCGGCGACCACGACATCGACGGTTGCGGGCTCGCGCACCAGGCGCATCGCAAACGAATCAACGAGCTCGTGGCTCAACGTGACATCGGGATAGTCCGCGGCGAGTGCGCTCACGACCTCGCGCCAGAGCTGGCTCGTGATGAGCACGTTCGCCTTGTCGATGGAGATGAGCTCTGCGCGTCGCGACTGGGCGAGCTTGAACGCGACGCGCGCGACACGCTCGATCTCGGCGGTGCTGTACACGATGCTGTCGCGCGCGATCTCATCGGCGCCGGTCCCGGTCCGGCCGCGCGGCAGGCCGAAGTACGCACCGCCGGTGAGTTCGCGCACGATGACGAGGTCCGTCCCGCTGATGATCTCCGGGCGCAGGGTGGTGCGGTCGGCGAGATGCGGGTGCACCTTGACCGGACGAAGGTTGGCAAAGACATCCATCTCCCGTCGCAGCCGCAGCAGCCCCGCCTCGCAGCGCTGGTCGCCACGGAGGTGATCCCACGCAGGGCCGCCGACGGCACCGAGCAGCACGGCGTCGGCTGCCTTGCACGCCTCGAGTGTCTCGTCGGGGAGCGGCGTGCCGAACTCGTCGATCGCCCTGCCGCCGATGAGGTGCACGTCGATGCTCACCTCGATGTCGGCGGCGTCGCAGACGGTCGCGAGCACGCTCAGTCCGGCGTTCACGACCTCCGGCCCCACGCCGTCTCCAGGAAGGACGACGACGTTTGCCTTCACGAGCCCGCCCCGGCGCGTTCCAGGTCCGGCATCCACGACGGACGGCGGGCTTCGAACGCCGTGATCTCCGACGCATGCTCGAGGGTCAGCCCGATGTCATCGAGGCCCTCGAGCAGCCGGCGGCGCTCGAACGCGTCGATCCTGAACGCGAAACGCAGATCGCCGCAGGTCACGGTCTGCGCCTCGAGATCGACGGCAACCCTGATTCCGGGCTGCTCGGTGGCGAGATCCATCAACGCTCGCACCTCATGCTCCGGCAAGGTGAGCGGGAGCAGCCCGCTCCCGAGCGCGTTGGATCGGTAGATGTCCGCGAACGACTCGGCGATGACGGCGCGGATGCCGTAATCCGCGAGCGCCCACACCGCATGCTCTCGCGACGAGCCGCAGCCGAAGTTGCGTCCGGCGACCATCACCGTTCCAGGCGCGTACGCCTCCTGGTTGAGGACGAAGTCCGGCCGCGACGCGCCCGACCGATCGCGGCGCCAGTCGTAGAACAGGAACTCGCCGTATCCGGTGCGCTCGATGCGCTTCAGAAATTGCTTCGGGATGATCTGGTCCGTATCGACATCGGACCGGTCGAGGGGGATGAGAACGCCCTCCTCACGGCGAAAGGGCTTCATGCGCGACCCGCCGGTACCGCCAGGCGGCGGACGTCGACAAACCTGCCCTCGACCGCGGCGGCGGCGGCCATGGCGGGCGAGACGAGGTGGGTGCGCCCACCGCGTCCCTGACGGCCCTCGAAGTTGCGATTGCTCGTGCTCGCGCAGCGCTCGCCCGGTTGCAGGATGTCGGGGTTCATGCCGAGGCACATCGAGCACCCAGGGTTGCGCCACTCGGCTCCCGCGCCGGTGAAGATCGCGTCGAGCCCCTCGGCTTCCGCCTGCACCTTGACCTGCGCCGACCCCGGCACCACGAGGACACGAATGCCGTCGTGGACGCGGCGGCCTTCCAGCATTGCCGCGGCCGCCCGGAGGTCCTCGATGCGACCGTTGGTGCACGAGCCGATGAAGACCGTGTCCAGCTTGATGTCCGCGATGGCCGTGCCGGGTTCGAGACCCATGTACGCGAGCGCGCGCACCGCTGATTCACGTTCGGCGGCGTCCTCGAACGAGTCCGGGTCGGGGACCCGTCCCGTGACCGGCACCGATTGCGCCGGTGTGGTTCCCCACGTCACCGTCGGTTCCAGCGTTGCAGCGTCGATGACGACCACGCGGTCGAACGCGGCGCCGGCATCGCTCTGCAGCCGGCTCCACGCCGCAACCGCATCGTCCCAGTCGGCGCCCGCCGGCGCGTATGGACGTCGCTTGATGTACGCGAAGGTCGTGGCATCCGGCGCGATCATCCCGGCGCGACCTCCGCCCTCGATGGTGAGGTTGCAGAGCGTCATGCGCTGCTCCATCGAGAAACCGCGGACGACCGAGCCGGTGTACTCCACGACGTGACCCGCCGCGCCCGCTGTGCCGATGGCGTTGAGGACACCCAGCGCCGCATCCTTGGCGGTCACGCCGACGGGCAGCGTCCCGTCGATGCGCACCTCCATGGTCAGCGGACGGGACTGGCGCAGGCATTGCGTCGCGAGCACGTGCTCGACCTCGGACGTTCCGATCCCGAGGGCGAACGCCCCGAAGGCTCCATGCGTCGCGGTGTGGGAGTCGCCGCAGACGACGACCGTTCCCGGGAGCGTCAGGCCGAGCTCCGGTCCGATGACGTGGACGATGCCCTGCCAGCGATGTCCGGCGCCGAAGCACGAGATCCCAGCCTCGTCGCAATTCTTGCGCAGTGCGTCCATCTGCGCCGTGCTCATCGCGTCGGCGCCGGTGATCCCATCACCGTCGGTCGGGACGTTGTGGTCCATCGTGGCGACAACAAGGCCGGGTCGGCGCACGGTCCGCCCCTCGATGCGAAGACCCTCGAAGGCCTGCGGGGACGTGACCTCGTGGACCAGGTGCAGATCCACGTAGAGCAGGGACGGCTCTCCCGGCGCCTCGGCCACGACGTGCGCATCCCAGATCTTGTCGAACAGTGTTCGCGGCCTCATGAGACCCCCGAGGCTGCGCCGGCCGGTGCGCCGGTGATGATCTGCTCCGGGGTGATCCGCGGGCCGTCGGCGAGTCGGGTGGTCAGACGGTTGAGTGCATGCACGTACGCCTTCGCCGCGGCGACGAGGATGTCGGTGTCGGCGCCGTGGCCCGCACAGAGCGCGCCGCCCTGGCGCAGCCTGACGCTGACCTCTCCGACGGCGTCCATGCCCTCGGTGACCGCCTGGATCGCGAACTCCTCGAGCTCGGCCTTGACCTGGACGAGCATGTCGATGGCGCGATACGTCGCATCGACCGGCCCGTCACCGGTGGAGACCGCCTCACGGCTCTCGCCGTCGCTGAGCATCATGCGCACGGTGGCTGTCGGCCGCAGGTTGGTGCCGCAGCTGACCTGCAGATGTTCGAGACGGAACGTCTCCTCCGCGCCCTGCCGCTCGTCGGCGACGATTGCCTCGAGGTCGCGATCGGTCACGTCTCGCTTACGGTCCGCGAGTCCCTTGAAGCGCACGAAGGCGCGTTGCAGTTCCTCGCCGTCGAGGCGATACCCCAACTGCTGGAGCCGGTCGCGCAGGGCATGGCGCCCGCTCAACTTCCCGAGCACGAGGCTCGATCCGGCACCCACCTGACCAGGTTCCATGATCTCGAAGGTTCGCCGGTCCTTGAGCATGCCGTCCTGGTGAATGCCGGAGTGGTGCGCGAATGCGTTGGCACCGACCACCGCCTTGTTCGGCTGCACGAGCATGCCGGTGAGCTGCGAGACGAGGCGTGAGGTGCGATACAGCTGGGAATGGTCGAGCTGGGTGGTGACGCCGTACACCTCCGGATGCAGGCGGGTGGCCATGGCCACCTCCTCGAGCGCAGCGTTGCCGGCTCGTTCGCCGATGCCGTTGACGCAGGTCTCGATCTGGCGTGCTCCGCCGAGCACGCTGACCAGGGAGTTGGCGGTCGCGAGACCGAGGTCGTTGTGGCAGTGGACGGAGAGGACGACATCCCGGAGCCTGGGTACCTGCTCGTACATCCACGCGATCAGTCCGCGCCACTCGTCGGGCGTGGCATAGCCGACGGTATCGGGCAGATTGATCGTGGTCGCGCCGGCCTCGATGCAGCTGTTGACGACCTCCGCGAGGTACTCGCGCTCGGTGCGACTCGCATCCATCGGAGAGAACTCGACGTCGTCACGGAAGGTCTTTGCCAGGGCGGTCATCGCGACGGCCCTCTCGTGGACCTCGCGCCGGGTCATGCGCAACTGCCCCTCGCGATGGATCGGCGAGGTGCCGATGAACACGTGAATGCGCGCGCGAGCGGCCGGTTCGAGTGCCGCGGCGCAGGCGCGGACGTCATCTTCGAAGCAACGCGAGAGCCCGGCGATGACCGCGCCGTCGACCTGTTCGGCGATGGCTTTCACCGCGGCGAAGTCACCCGGAGAGCTGTGCGGGAAGCCGGCTTCGATGACGTCGACCTTGAGACGGGCGAGCTGATGCGCGATCTGGAGCTTGTCCTCGGCGTTGAGCGCAACCCCCGGCGACTGCTCACCGTCGCGCAGTGTGGTGTCGAGAATCGTCAGCGACTCGGTCATACCGCCGCCTCCCCGCGATCGGGCTCGGCCAGCACCTTCTCCATGCCGGGTGCCGTCTTCGAGTCCAGCCAGCCCATCTTCGAGCGCAGCTCGGCGCCGACGCGCTCGATGGGAAGATGCTGCTCCTCGTCGCGATACTCGACGAAGTTGGGGCGTCCCGCTTCGCTCTCCTCGATCCATCGCTTCGCGAACGTCCCGTCCCGGATGTCGCTGAGGAGCTTCCGCATCGTCTCGCGGGTGCGCTGATCGACGACCTTCGGACCGCTCACATAGTCGCCGTACTCGGCGGTGTCGCTCACCGAGTAGCGCATCCACGAGAGACCGCCCTGGTACATGAGGTCGACGATGAGCTTGAGCTCGTGCATGACCTCGAAGTACGCCAGCTCGGGCTGGTATCCGGCCTCGGTGAGCGTGTCGAAGCCCGCTTTGACCAGCGATGTGATACCGCCGCAGAGCACAGCCTGCTCGCCGAAGAGATCGGTCTCGGTCTCCTCGGCAAAGGTGGTCTCGAGCACGCCGGCCCGCGTGCCACCGATTCCCCTCGCGTACGCCAGCGTGCGCTCCCGGGCGAGGCCGGTCGCGTTCTGGTGCACTGCGAACAGGCAGGGAACGCCCTGGCCGGCGACGAAGGTGCTGCGCACCAGGTGGCCCGGACCCTTCGGCGCCACCATGCTCACGTCGACGCCGGCCGGCGGGTCGATGAGCGCGTAGCGGATGTTGAATCCGTGGGCGAACATCAGCATCTTGCCGGCGTGCAGGTGGGGCGCGATCGCCTCGTCGTAGAGGGCACGCTGACCGGTGTCAGGTGTCAGCACCATGATCACGTCCGCTTCCTCGCACGCGCCCGCGGGAGTGAGCACGCGGAGCCCCTCGGCCTCTGCGGCGACACGGCTGCGGCTCGACTCGGGCAGGCCGACGCGCACGTCGTATCCCGAGTCGCGCAGGTTGAGCGCGTGGGCGTGGCCCTGCGAACCGTAGCCCAGCACTGCTATGGGCCGGCCCGACAGAGCCTGTGGATCGGCGTCTGCGTCGTAGTACATCCGAGCGGTCATTGATCGCTGTCTCCTCTGCGCTTGCTCATACGGTGCCGGTGGTGTCGCCGGCCACGCCATGCGGGCGCGACGGCTCTGTCTGCGGTTCATCGCCGTCGCTGGCGAAGTCCATGAGGCGGAAGCGCGCCTGGTCGCCGCGAACCAGCGCCACGACGCCACTCCGTGCCAGCTCCTTGATGCCGTACGGCCTCATCAGCTCGATGAAGTTGTCGATCTTCTCCGCGCTGCCGGTGACCTCGATGATCACCGAGCTGGCGGCGACGTCGACGACCCGTCCGCGGAAGATGTCGACCAGATGCAGCAGCTCCGTTCGTTCACCTGGGGGTGCCTGCATCCGCATCAGCACGAGCTCGTGCGCGACGTTGCGCAGACCCGTGATGTCGTCGATGGTGATGACGTCGATGAGCTTGGCAAGCTGCTTGGTGGCCTGCTCCGCCTGCTGGCGTCCGACGTGCACGGTGATGGTCATCCGCGAGATCGTGTCGTCCTCGGTGGGGCCGACCGAGAGTGAGTCGATGTTGAAACCACGCCGCCGGATCATCGACGCCACACGCTGGAGGACGCCGGGCTTGTTGTCGACAAGCACCGAGAGCAGCCGGCTCTGCGTCATCAGCTCGCCTCGACGAAATCGAGCATGCCCTTGCCGAGCGGCACGATGGGATAGACGTTCGCGTCCGGGTCGATGTTGAAGTTCAGGAGCACCGGTCCCTTGTGCGCCATCGCCTCGTCGAGCAGCCGCCCGACGTCCTCGAGACGGTCGGTGGACATCGCCTTCATGCCGAACGCGTCACCGAGCTTGACGAAGTCGGGGGTGAAGGTCAGGTCGACGGCCGACCGGACGCCGTCGTAGAAATCGTCCTGGAACTGACGGACCATGCCGAGCGACGAGTTGTTCAGGATGATGACGTTGACGTCGATGTTGTTCTCGACCATCGTCGCCATCTCCTGCATGTTCATGACGAAGCCTCCCTCGCCGGTGACGCAGAAGACCGTCTTGCCCGGGTTGGCGAGCTTCACGCCCATGGATGCGGGAAACGCATAGCCCATGGTTCCGGTCCCACCCGAGTTGAGGAACAGGCCCGGCTTGCCGTAGTTGAACCAGAGCGCCGCCCAGATCTGGTTCTGACCGACGTCCGCCAGCACGATCGCCTCGTCCTCGCAGCGCGCGTACATCGCCTCGAGGACCTGCTGCGGCTGGAGCAGGCCGCTGTGATTGGCGAAGCGCACCGGGTGCTCCTCCTTCCACTGATCGATCTGGGTGAGCCACTGATGCTCGCGCTTGGGCTCGACCAGCAGATTCAGCTCGCGGAGCGCGACCTTCGCGTCGGCGACGACGCTCACGTGCGGGATGACGTTCTTACCGATCTCCGCGGGGTCGATGTCGATGTGCACGAGGTGCTCGACCCGGGGCGCGAACGAGTCGAGCCGGGTGGTGACGCGGTCGTCGCACCGCATGCCGACCATGATCAGCACGTCCGCCTCGCACACGGCCTTGTTCGTGTATCCGGCGCCCATGAATCCGACCATCTGCAGCGCCATCGGATCGGACACCGGGAATGCGCCGGTGCCGAGCAGCGTCCAGCCGACCGGGATGTGCGCCTGATGTGCCAGCTCCGCCAGCTCCGCTTCGGCGCGAGCGATGAGCACGCCGCGACCGGCGAGGATCACCGGGCGCCGAGCCCCCTTGATGAGCTCGGCGATCTGGCGCAGCTTCGCCGGGTCGGGCCGGGGCGGCGCAGGGTACGACCGCCGCCTCACTGGAGCTTCGGGGTAGTTGAACGCCGTGACGGCCGCCTGCAGGTCCTTTGGAAAGTCGATCAGCACCGGACCGGGACGTCCCGTTCGAGCGATGTGGAACGCCTCCTTGATCGTCGGAGCGATGTCCTCGGCGCGCGTGATCAGGTACGAGTGCTTGACGACCGACATGGTGGAGCCGATGACGTCGGACTCCTGAAAGCTGTCCGTCCCGATGGCCGTCGACGGCACCTGGCCGGTGATCGCAACCACGGGCACCGAGTCCATGTACGCGGTGGCGAGCCCCGTGACGAGGTTGAGCGCTCCGGGACCGCTGGTCGCGAAGACCACGCCGACGGATCCACGCTTGCTGCGTGCGTAGCCGTCCGCAGCGTGCGCCCCGCCCTGCTCGTGGCGCACGAGGATGTGGTGGAGCGCCGGGTAGTCCGGGAGATATCGATAGAGCCAGAGATTGGCGCCTCCGGGATACCCGAATATCGTGTCGACACCCTCGCGGATGAGCGATTCGAGGGCGACCTGCGCGCCGGTGAGCATGCGGGGCGGCTCCGTCTGGCCGTCGGGGCTTGCTGCTGTCGTCGCAGCCGCACTCGAGCGTTGATCCGTTCGGGTGGTGATCATCGGTAGAAGCGGTTGAGCGATCTGCGCACGAACTCTTCGCTCTCGTCGTGCCGGGGGGGCCCGGCAGGGAAGCGGTCAGCGCGTGCGGTGTCGAGGAGTTCGGCCGGGGTGCCGTCGTCGTGGGTGCTCGAGTCCCAGCGGGTCGGTGTGCCCATGCCGTCATAGGGGGCGGGTGCCTGTCGGGGGGCGGCCATGACTGTTCCTCCAATCGGGTTGCGCCGGGAACGAAAAAAGGCCCCCTCCTGCGAGGGGGCCTTTTGCTTGGTTCCGGCTTGGTGCTGTGCCTACCTGCGCACGCGCCTGCCCTGAAGCATGAAAGCCCCGCTCCTAATCAGGAGCAGGCCTACCAGCAGGACCAGCGCGAAGCCGTACGACATCTTGGCGCAGAGAATACGGCCTGGACGCTGCTCCAGTCAATGCACGGACCTGTGACGGCGGCAACGTATGCTTCCGCGCATGGCTGAGACGGCTTCGACGCGAGCAAGCTCGGTGATGCTCCACGGACCCGATCGCGCGCCCGCGCGCGCGATGCTCCGCGCGATCGGTTTCAGCCGTGAGGATCTGGAACGGCCGATCATCGGCGTCGGCCATTCGTGGATCGAGACCATGCCGTGCAACTGGAACCATCGTGCCCTCGCCGAAAAGGTCAAGGAGGGTGTCCGCGCCGCCGGCGGCACGCCGATGGAGTTCAGCACCATCGCGGTGAGCGACGGCGTGACCATGGGCACCCAGGGGATGAAGGCATCGCTCGTGTCCCGCGAGGTGATCGCCGACTCGATCGAGCTGGTCACCCGCGGTCACAGCTTCGACGGGCTGGTGCTGATCGTCGGTTGCGACAAGACGATTCCGGCGGCGGCGATGGCGCTCTGCCGGATGGACATCCCCGGTCTCGTGCTCTATGGGGGCACGATCCAACCGGGACGGCTGCACGACCGCGACCTCACCGTCCAGGACGTGTTCGAGGCCGTCGGTGCGTACAACGCCGGCCAGATCGATGCCGCCGAGCTCCGCGCGGTGGAGGAGCACGCCTGCCCCGGTGCCGGCGCGTGCGGGGGCCAGTACACCGCCAACACGATGAGCACCGCCCTCGAGTTTCTCGGGCTCTCGCCTCCGGGCTCCAACGCAGTGCCGGCAACCCATGCGGACAAAGCCGCGGTCGCGGAGGCGGCGGGACGCCTTGCGGTGCGCCTCGTCGAGGAGGGCGTCAGCGCCCGGTCGATCGTCACCAGAGCCGCGCTCGAGAACGCGGTCGCGTCGTTTTCGGCAACCGGTGGCTCGACCAACGCCGTGCTCCATCTGCTCGCGGTTGCCGCGGAGGCCGGCATCAGTCTCGAGATCGACGACTTCGACACCATCTGCGCGCGGACGCCGATCCTCGCCGACCTCCGCCCCGGAGGACGATTCGTGGCGGTCGATGTCTTTGCGGCAGGAGGGCTCGGCGTCCTCATGCGGCGGATGCTCGAACTCGGGTTGCTGCACGGGGATGCGATGACCGTCGACGGCCGGACCATCGCCGAGGTCGCCGCGGCCGCGACGGAAACGCCGGGGCAGCAGGTTATTCGCGCTGCGGATGCGCCGCTCCGCAAGCACGGTGGGATCGCGGTGCTCCGGGGCAACATCGCCGCCGAGGGTTGCGTCGTCAAGCTCGCGGGCAACGATCGCGAGTCGCATCGCGGACCGGCGCGCGTCTTCAACTCGGAAGAGGAGGCGTTCGCCGCGGTGCGCGACGGCCAGGTGCACGCAGGCGACGTGGTTGTGATCCGTTACGAGGGGCCGGTCGGCGGCCCTGGGATGCGCGAGATGCTCGGTGTCACCGGTGCGATCGTGGGCGCGGGTCTCGGCGATTCCGTGGCATTGATCACCGACGGCCGGTTCTCAGGGGCGACTCACGGGTTCATGGTCGCCCACGTCGCGCCGGAGGCGGCGCTGGGCGGCGCGCTCGCCGCGGTGCACGATGGAGACATCGTCCGCATCGATGTCACCGCGCGTCGCATCGACGTTGAACTGACAGACGCCGAGATCGCCGCGCGGCTCGCGGCCTGGCAGCGGCCGGCGCCACGTTATGCGACCGGTGTGTTCGCCAAGTACGCGGCCACGGTCTCCTCGGCCAGCTTCGGAGCGGTCACAGGGCGCTGACGCCGATCTTCCCGACGGCGCCACGGAGCCCGCGACAGCCGACACAGCCGGTGCAGTCGATGCAGTCCGAGCACGCGACGCAGGCGATGCATCGGGTGCAGCGGAGGCACGCGATCGTCACCACGCAGCGCCGGATGGCGGCACTGAAGAAGGTGAGCACGCTCCCGGCGACGGCGGCGCTGGCGACCGTCGCGGTGCTCCTGACCACGGCGGCGCTGAAGGCGGTCGCGGCGCTCCCCGCCACCGCGGCCGATCCGCGCGTCAGCGCCGACCCCGCCACCGCGGAGGAGTAGGAGGTTGCGGCGGAACCCGCCACCGCGGTTGAGCGGCGGGTCGCGACACTCCCGGCGACGGCAGCGCTCTCCACGGTGAGGGCGCTCCCCGCGACGGCGACACTGGAGCGTGTCAGCACCGCGCCGGCGCCGGTCTCTGCCGCATCGCTGCTTTCGGAGATCTCGCGGCGGAGCGCCATGACGCGTGACGCGGTGATGGTCGCGAGCATCGCGAGGCCCGCCGTGAGCAGGATCCGCCGACTGCGCTGGGAGGTCATCCGTTTGAGTCTAGAGACCTGCGGTCTGCTCGGGACGTTCAACGCCGCGGGTGCCTGGCCGCGCCTCTCGGCGGGGCGCCGCCGCTACAGCAGCTCGGATCCGACCCCCGCCTCGACGGGCGTCGCGCCGCCGAGATCGGTCGCCGCGTCGAGTCCGGCGGGCTCGTCGGCGGCCGGGATGCCGCGGGCCTTGGTCCGCAGAGGGATCTCCTTGATCAGCAGTGTCAGGAAGAACGCCACCACGAGGATCGGAACGGCGGTGAGGAACACGACGTGGAGGGACTCCGAGACCGCGTTGACCAGGCCCGTGTGGATGACGGGCGGCAGGTTGGCGAGGTGTGCCGGATTGCCTTCGAGTGACGCCGGATTGATCCCCGAGTGCAGGGCGCTCGCGGGCAGGTCCCTCTTGAGATTGGCTGCGAGCTCGTTGCTGAAGATCGCCCCGAAGATCGCCACGCCGAATGACGCCCCCATCGAGCGCAGGAACGTTGCCGAGCTGGTGCCGACGCCGAGGTCACGCTGCTCGACCGCGTTCTGGACGGCAATGACCAAAACCTGCATGACGCAGCCGAGTCCCAGCCCGAGCACCACCATGTAGAGCGAGAGCAGGAAGCGCGGCGTCTGGGGGTCGATGGTCGAGAGCAGGAAGACGCCGATCGCGGCAAGCGCGGTGCCGACGACCGGAAAGATCTTGTACCGCCCACGCCGGCTGATGAGCTGACCGCTCGTGATCGAGGCCGTCAGCAGTCCCGCCATCAGCGGCAGGATGTTCAGCCCGGAGCTGGTCGCGCTCGCGCCGTCAACAAGCTGCAGGAACACCGGCAGGAAGGTGATGGCTCCGAACATGGCGAAACCGATCACGAAGCCGACGCCGCTGGCGACGTTGAACACCTGGATGCGGAAGAGCCGGAAGGGAAGGATCGGCTCGGTCACGCGCCGCTCGACGACGACGAAGCCGGCGAGCATCACCACACCGAGGATCCCGAGACCGAAGATCGGCAGCGACGCCCACGCGTACTGCGTACCGCCCCACGTGGTCATCAGGATCAGTGCCGAGGCACCGGCGGCAAGGAAGAACGCCCCGAGCCAGTCGATGCTGTGCGAGATGCGTCGGGTGTGGGTCTTCAAGACGGTCGCCGTCACGAAGAGTGCCACGGCGGCGATCGGAACGTTGATGTAGAAGATCCAGCGCCAGGACACGTCGTCGGTGAGGAATCCACCGATGAGCGGCCCCGCGACGCTGGCGAGCGCGAAGACACCGCCCATCCATCCCTGATACTTGCCGCGCTCGCGAGGAGGCACGACGTCGCCGATGATGGCCTGGGCGCCGACCATGAGCCCGCCGGCGCCGATGCCCTGGACGGCCCGGAAGCCGATGAGTTCGAGCATGTTCTGCGAGAGGCCCGCGAGCATCGACCCGGCGATGAAGATGACGATCGCCGCCTGGAACAGGACCTTGCGGCCGTAGAGGTCGCCCAGCTTTCCGTACAGCGGGGTTGAGACCGTCGACGCGAGCAGGTACGACGTGACCACCCAGGACAGCTGGTTCAGTCCCCCGAGGTCGCCCACGATGGTCGGCAAGGACGTGGAGACGATGGTCTGATCGAGTGCGGCGAGGAGCATGCCCAGCATCAGGGCTCCGAGCACCGCGTAGATCTGACGCTGCGTCATGCCGTGGCCCTCCCAAGGTGCTCACCGGCGTCGTCGTGCACGGTCGCGGCAATGCGCTCGGTCAGATCGACGTAGGTCCGCAACTCGTCGTCATTCAAGGCGGTGAACACTTCCGCCGATGCTCGGCGCATGCCGTCTTTGAATCGCGCGACGAGATCCTTTGCGCGCTCGGTCGGGACAACATGTTGCACCCTCCGGTCCCGCGCGTCACGGACGCGCGTCACGAGCCCACGCCGCTCGAGGCGATCGATGAGTTGTGTGGCGCCGCTCAGGCCGATGCCCTGCGCCTCGGCGACCTCGCGCATGCTCATGCCGTCTCCGAGGAGGAGGCAGCGAACCACCTCCATCTGGTGGACGGTGGTCCCGCCGACCTCCGCGAACTCCGCGTGCAGAGCCGGCGACGCCACATCGAGGAACCGGCGTCGCAGCGCTGACTGAGCCGTGATCAGACGCTCGAGGAGCAGGGTGCGGTCCTTCATGCCGCAGATAATACATCGCATGAAGTATTTTTGCGAGCCTGAGCGCAACCGCCGGACGGAGCGCTCCCACGACCGTGCGCCGGGATCTTGTAGAAGTCCGCGCCCCCTCCGCTGACGTCAAGATTGGGGCCGCCATGATCCAGCATCCCTCCGCGAGCTTCGCTTTCACCGCTCGCTGTCGCATCGTGAACCGGCCGGGAATGCTCGGCCAGCTCACGTCGGCCATCGGAAGCGTCGGAGGCGACATACGCGCGCTCGACATCGTTCGCGTCGAGGGCAGCGGGATCGTCCGGGACGTCACCGTGCTCGCCGCCGACGCGGACCACGCCCAGAAGTTGATTCAGCGGATGTCGGCGGTGCCGGGCGTCGAGGTGCTCGAGTACTCGGATCGAACCTTCCTGGCGCATCTCGGCGGCAAGATCGAGGTGACCCCGCGCCATCCGATCCGGACGCGCGATGACCTGTCGATGGTGTACACGCCCGGAGTGGCGAGGATCTGCATGGCCATCGCCGAGGATCCACGCCGGGTGCGCAACCTCACGATCAAGCGCAACTCGGTCGCCATCGTCACCGACGGCAGCGCCGTGCTCGGTCTCGGCAATATCGGCCCGGAAGCGGCGATCCCTGTGATGGAGGGCAAGTCCATGCTCTTCAAGGAGTTCGGCAGCGTCGACGCCTTCCCGCTCTGTCTGGCTTCGCAGGATGTCGAGGAGATCATCCGAACGGTCGTGAACATCGCCCCGATCTTCGGAGGCATCAACCTGGAGGACATCGCCGCTCCGCGATGCTTCGAGATCGAGCGGCGCCTCAGCGAACTGCTCGACATCCCGGTGTTCCACGACGACCAGCACGGGACGGCCATCGTCGTCACCGCCGCGCTCCTCAACGCGCTCAAGATCGTCGGCAAACGGCTCGAGGACGTTCGGGTCGTCTGCCTTGGCGTCGGAGCGGCCGGCACGGCGGTGACCCGGCTCCTCATCGCGGCGGGGGTGGGGCACGTCATCGGGGTCGATCGCGCCGGGATCCTGAGCGAGGGTGCCGCGGGCCTGAGCCCGGCCCATGCGACCTACGCGGCATCGACCAACCAAGACCACGTGACCGGTGGGTTGCGTGAGGCGCTCGCCGGCGCGGACGTCTTCATCGGCACGAGCGTCGGGGGAGGCGTCGAGGCGGACCTCGTGCGCCTCATGGCACCGAGCCCCGTCGTGTTCGCGCTGGCCAACCCGGAACCCGAGATCCAGCCGGAGGCGATCGAGGACTTTGCCGCGGTGATCGCGACCGGGCGGAGCGACTACCCCAATCAGATCAACAACGTCCTCTGCTTTCCCGGGTTCTTTCGCGGCCTGCTCGACAGCGGCGCCGGGCAGATCAGCAATTCCATGAAGCTGGCGGCGGCGCACGCGATCGCCGGCGTCGTCGGCGAGGACCTCCACCCCGAGTACATCATCCCGTCGGTCTTCAATCGGGACGTTGCTCCTGCCGTCGCGGCCGCCGTCGGCGGCGAGGCGAGAAGCAGCGGGCTGGCGCGCGAGTACACCGATCTCATCGATCCGCTCCACCTGGCCCGCCCGAGCCGCGACCTCGCCCCCTGAGCGCTGCGCCACGCGGAGTTTTCCACACCCTCACCAGCCGCCCCTCTCTGGGCTGCGCGGCGATCTTGCCAGTTATCCACAGCTCGATGGGGAAAGCTCGACCGGCGTTAGGGAATCGGAACCGTCACGTCCCCGCTCTCGCTGAGGAGTTGCCGCCACGTGTCGAAGGACATGCAGAACCGGCCCCCGACACCGAAGCTCGGGCCCCAGCTGTTCCAGAACCACACGAGCTTGTTCGGAGCGTCGATCTGGTCGGCCACAACCTCATGGCCGCCTCTGACCGTCGCGCCCGAGGCGATCGCGACGAGCCCGTCCGCCGAAGGCGTGTCGAAGCTCGTGTACCAGCCGAACCCGCTGATGACGGGCCGCAGCACCAGCGCGAGCAGCGCGTTCTCGAGACCGAACGCATGCCTGTATGACGAGATCCATCCGAGTTGCGCGGCGGCCTTGCAGACCTCGAGCCCGCTCCCGCCCGGGTCATTGGGAGGGTACGGGTCGCCTTCCAGCTTGGTCTCGAGCTCGTAGAGGGTCACGGCGTCCGTCTCGGTGCGCGGGGCGCCACCCTTGAAGTCGGGCGCCGAGTTCAGCGCCCCGCAGAGCGCGTTCGCGGTGCACGAACCGATGTCTCCCTGGTCGAGGGGCAGCCCCGTGGCGCCGTGCACGACGCTCGTGATCGCCGCCGCGCCCTCGGCGGGAAAGTTGCGCGAGCGAGGGTCGTGGACGATGTGCCGTCCGAGCCGCTTACCGGGCATCACCCGCTCAGGAATCACCGATCGCACGACGTCACCGTTCACGGCAGATCACCTCCAGTACGTCGAGTGTCGGGTCCGAACGCGTGGCGAGGCGCGAACGTCCGAGGATCAATCTTCTGCCGGCTTCGGTGGAGTGTCAATTTGGCGCGGAGTGCCCGGCGCGGCGCGGAGTGCCCGGCGCGGAGTGCCCGGCTGATGATGCGAGACTCCCCGCGATGGATGTCGACCACCAGATCGATCGGATTCGCGCCGACGGCGAGGCGCTCGCTCGAGCCGCGGAATCAGGGCTGCTCGACGCGCCCGTCCCCGGTTGCCCCGGGTGGGATGTCCGGAGGCTGCTGTATCACATCGGCGACGTGCACCGTTGGGCCGCGACGATCGTCCGGGAGCGGTGGCCGGAACGGCTGCAGCGCGACTTCGAGGGTCCGACCGGCCGCGACGAACTGCTGGCCTGGTATCGCGACGGCTGCGCCGCACTGATCGAGACGCTGGTAGCCGCATCTCCCGAGGACAGCTTCTGGTTCTGGGGGCCGGCGCCGAACGCGCTGGCATTCTGGGCGCGACGTCAGGCCAACGAGACCGCGGTGCACCGCTGCGACGCCGAGTCGGCACGGGGTCCGATGACGCCCCTGGCCACCGCTGACGCACTCGACGCCCTGGACGAATGGTGTGGTCTCGCGGTGCGACGTGCCCGCGCGCCCGACGGCGGCGGCCGCATCCTGCGTCTTGTCGCCACCGACGGCGACGCGATCTGGAACCTGATCATCGGTGATCGGGTCGAGGTCACCAGTGATCGGGGGAGAGGGCACTGCGAGCTGCGCGGCATGGCATCGGACCTCTATCTCTGGTCGATGAACCGCCGGGGCACCGACGGCATCACCGTGTCCGGCGACGACAGCCTGCTGCGGGTTTGGGCCGACAATGTCCGATTCTGACGGCGTCCCGGCTCCGGCGCGCTCGGCGAACGCGATCGAGCTTCGAATCCGCGCTGCGACCGTCGGCGATCCACAGCGTCTCGACGGAACCATCGAGCTCCTGCCGTACGACGACGCGTGGCTTGTGGAGTATGCGGTCGAGGCCGAGCGCGTCGCCCGGATCCTCGGCAGCCGGGTGCGCCTGCTCGAGCACGTCGGATCCACGTCGGTTCCCGGGCTCCCCGCCAAGCCGATCATCGACATGCTCCTGGTTGTCGCTGACTCGTCGGACGAGCCGGGCTACGTCCCGCCGATGGAGCGTGCCGGATACGTCCTTCGAATTCGCGAGCCGGATTGGTACGAGCATCGACTCTTCAAGGGACCCGGGGCGAACATCAACCTCCACGTCTTCTCCACGGGCTGCATCGAGATTGACCGCATGCTGAGATTCCGCGATCATCTTCGATCCAGTGGCACGGACCGGGAGCTCTACACGCGGACCAAGTGCGAACTCGCCTCGCGGCGGTGGAACTATGTGCAGGAGTACGCGGACGCGAAGAGCGAGGTGGTGGAGGCGATCATCGCTCGCGCCGCGCGGGACTGACTCGCGCTGACGCACCGGGGACCGCCACCTCGTACAGGCTGTAGCGCGTCGCGTCGATCACCGCCTCGTCGACGGCGGTGAACCCGAAGCGTTCGTAGTAGCGGCGTATCCCCGGATTCTCGGCCAGGCAGTCGAGTCGCACGTAGAGGCGTCCGCGCTGCTGCGCCTCGTGGAGGCACCACTCCACCGCACGGCGTCCCGCCCCCGCGGCCGCGCGCCGGACCGCGAATCTGTGCAAATACATGGCCTCGTCGCCGGCGGCGGGCCAGAAGAGGGGATCCCGTTCGAGCAGCGAGAAGGTGGCCACCGCATCGCCGTCTCGCCACACGAGATGAAGGCTTGCGGTGGCGATGTCGTTGTGCAGACGCGACATGCCGATGCTCTCGGGACCGGTGAATGAACCCGGAGTCCAGCTGGGGAATCCTTCGGATGCACCCCAGGCGGCCACCTCCTCGATGATCGCCGCGCTGATCTCCGGCGTCGCGGCGCCGGTCACACGAAGGTCGGTGTCGGCCTCTGTTCTCCCGGTCACGCGCCCAGAGTAGCTGCGCGCCGCGGGCGCGAGCCGTTCAGCCGCTTCCGGCGGTGCGTTCCGCGACCGCCTGGATCTCCTCGAGCCCGTAGAGGAAGTGCGCGCGGCGGACCTCGTCGAGCGCGGCATCGTCGACGTTGTTCCGTTGCGCCGGTGCAGCCTCGGATGCGGCAGCCGCAGGCCCCGCCAGGAGGCGCGCGTCGACGTCGTCGATGCCACCGCCGACCGGGATATAGCCTCGATCCTTGGCCTCGGCGGCCCGCATCATCCAGCGCGCGACCGCGGCACTGATCGGGGACAGAACCTCCTGGTCGAGCCAGCGCATGTCGGCCTCGGTCGGCGCGCTCAACTCACGGTTGAACGGTGGGGGCACCACGTTCACGTCGTGTCCATTCACCTTGATGTGGATCTCGGTCGGTCGGTCCTCGTCGGAGCTGATGGAGACGCGGATGGTGACGTTCGTCGGAGAGAGCGTCTTCCACTGCTTCTCCCAGACCCGGCTGTGCGACAGCGGATTGAACCGCCGTCGCACCGGCTCGGCGACGAGCATCTCGCCGTTCAGCGCGCAGAACACGTTGAGGGTGGCGATGACCTCGTCAGCCGCGGCGGACGAGATCCACTGGAGCACCGGCACCGTGCGGCTATCGACGTCGGGATGTGACGCCGCACCGAACTCCCATTCGAGCGCCTGCATGGCATGTGCGTGCAGCGCGCAGTAGATCTTGCCGTCGACGACGCTCCGATCCGCGGGGCACCATGCCGTCTTGCAACGGCGTCCGCGGCGGTCGACGTAGCTGCAGGGCATGCCCACCAGCGATGAGCAGCGCAGCGCGGAGCACGGCTGGTTGCCGGCCGCGGTTTCGAGGCGCCGTGTGGTGTCGCTCCGGCCGCCGGCCGTGCGCAGCTCGGCCGTCCCTGTTCGCCACCTCAGCATTTCTTGACCTGCATTGCTCGAGCGGCTTGCTCGGTGTCGGTCCATGCTAGGTGGCCCCCGACGCGGCTTGTGGCGAGCCTGTTACGAACCGCTATCCTCGCGCGATGTCGGCGAACAACGGCGCCGCGTTCGAGATTCGCGCGGCGATGCCGCCGGACATCGATGCCGTGCTCATGCTCTGGGAGCTGTCCGAAACACATCCGACGATCACCGATGACAGGGCGGGCGTCGCCCTGCTCATCGCCGACGCGCCGGGCGCACTCCTGGTCGCGGTCGACGGCGAGCGCGTGGTCGGCACGGTGATCGCTGCCTGGAACGGCTGGCGAGGGAGCATCTACCGGATCGCCGTCGCGCCGTCGCACCGGCGCAGAGGGCTCGCTCGGGCGCTGCTCTCCAGCGCGACCCGGCGGCTCGGCGGACTCGGCGCCCGCCGGATCGACGCCTTCGTGATCCGTGACGACGGCCTTGCCCGTTCCTTCTGGGGGAGCCTCGCACCGGAATGGGTGCCCGACCCGTTGGAGAAGCTGCGCTACGTTCGCGTGATCTGAACCGCGCGTCGAGGAGCGCTCCGCGCGGCGCGCATCGGCATCGCGGTCATGGCTCGCGGGTCGAACGACGCTTTTCGGTGAGCTTGCGGATGCGCTGCATCTCGGGGGAGGGCTCGCGGTGGGGCGGCCGCTCCGGGGGCTGCAACCTCGGGGGCAGATTCCGGCGAGGGCCCGCCCACAGCGCGGGCGGGGCATTGACCGCATCCGCGATCCCGTAGGCGAGCGCCTCGTAGTTCACCCGCCAGCCACGGAAATGGACCCACGACTCCGCGGCTCCGCGCTGCATCGTCCAGCCGACATGCTCGAGGTGGTGGATGGCATCCTGATAGTTGTCCTCGGTCAGCTGGATGGGATCACTCGGTTTTGGGTCGGGGTCGAAGGCGAGACCGACCACGGTGGCGAGGTCTCGCAGGCACATGTATCCCATGCGGAGGAACGCTCGAGCCTCGGAGGGAGCGAGGAGCGGTTGGGTGGCCAGGTGCATCGCCGCCGCGTCCATCACCGCAAGCAGTCCGATCACCCATGATCGGTATGGGTGCGGCGACCGGAACCAGAGGAGCACCGGGTAGGAGGCATGGGTCTCGGCCACGTCTGCAGCCCACTCCTCCCAGCGCTGATAGAGCCGTCCCAGGTTCTGGACATTGTCGACTAATTCGCTCCGGGCCAGCAATTCGGGGCCCCACGCCGGTGAGCCGGCCCGGCTGTCCAGCATCGTGACCAGCACCTCTCGCCGGTTGAAGGCACCGTAGAGGACGGGCAGATACGCGATCTGGAGGGCGACGATCCACAGTCCGGCTGCAGCCGCGCAGAACACGAGCAGGCGAGGCGCGACGCCTGATTCGGCGGCGAATCCGAGCGTGAAGAGTGACGACCCGCTCACCGTGATGGCGTGGACGAGACCGCCGGTCCGCATGAACGGCCAGAGCAGCAGCGCGAATCCGATGAGCAGGGCCGCCAGCCAGATCGCCAGGATGACGATGAGGTAGAGCGGTGCCTGGAGGGCGAGGAAACGGTCCCGTGCCTCGTACGTCTCGAAGCGATGGGAGATGCGCGAGAAGAGTTTGATCATCCCCCTGCCCGCATAGTTTTGAACTCTCGACGACCCGAGTCGGGGCAACACGAGGGAGGTCACCACGCTCATCAACGTCGAGAGCACGATGAGCAGGCCGAGGCCGCCACCGATCCACGCGATGACCGTCATCTCCGCATCATCGCCGAACGCCTGCGTCGGAAGCACTCGTGGCCGAAGCCGAGCGAGAGATGGTCGTGCGCAGGCCGTCTAGACTTGCGCTGGTTCGACGGCAACCGGAGGTGATCGAGGTGACTGGGTGCCACTGGGCAGCGCCGACGAGCAGAAGCCCGCGGCGGATGGAACCGTCGAAGCGTGGGGACGCTCGCCCGACAATCCCGTGGCCGGCTGGTACGGGCTCAAGAAGGGCCTGCGTGGACGTTTCGGCATGTACGTTCCGCCGCCGTGGGCGCGCCTACTCGATCTTGGTGATGTAGGCGCCGACGAGCGTCGCCTTCTGCTGGTCGACGCCGCCCTCGCGACGTTCCCCGTGCCCATCCTGAAAGTGGGCAAAGGCCGCGGTCGACGAGATTGGGTTGACCTCGTCATCGCGATGGTCGTGGAACGAGACGTGCACGAAGGAGCCGTCCTCCAGGCGCAGGACGATGTAGCTCACATTGTGTGGTTTGTTCGCCTCCAGTTCGGCGAAAACGCCCTCGACCCGTCGCTGATTCTCATCCGCGGCGTCTGTGGACCTTGTCGCGTAGCGCGTGACCAATCGCTTGTGCATGTGAGCTCCTTATGCGTGTCGATAGACTACGCGCAGCGACCCGGACGGCAACGCCTGGGGCGCCTGAGCGGCCGGCCGCGCGCCGGCGACTGCGCGGCATCAGGCCCTGCGATCGATCCCACGTTGAAGCAGGCGCGGCCCGGGTCCATGATGCTGGCGTGCAGATCCTGATCGAGTCTGGCGCGGCCGTCCTTGCACCGAGCGGCGGCTCCTCGTGAGAGCCGTGGTCCACGACCGGTACGGCACGCCGGACGTCCTGCGTCTCGAGGGCGTCGCGCGGCCGGTGCCCGGGGCCGACGAGGTCCTCATCAGGATCCACGCGACGACGGTCAGCCGGACGGACTGCGCACTTCGAGCCGCGGAGCCGTTCTTTTCGCGATTCATCACAGGTGTCCGCCGCCCGAGGCGGAGGATTCTCGGCAGCGAGCTGGCGGGCGAGGTGGTGGAACTCGGCGGGGCTGCCCGCGAGTTTTCGGTCGGTGACCGCGTCTTCGGCATCAACCCATGGAGGTTCGGCGCGCACGCCGAATTCATCTGCATGCGGGAGAGCGCCGCGGTGGCGCTGATGCCCGCATGCGCCACATTCGAGGAGGCCGCGGCGGTGTGCGACGGAGCGATCCTGGCGCTGAACTGCCTGCGCTCGGGAGGGCTTCGCCGCGGGCAGTCGATCCTCGTCTACGGAGCATCGGGGTCCATCGGCACTGCGGGTGTGCAGCTGGCGAAGAGCTTCGGTGCGCAGGTCACGGCGGTGTGCAGCACCGGCACCGTCGAGCTCGTGCGTTCGCTCGGAGCCGATGAGGTCATTGACTACACACGCGAGGACTTCACCAAGAACGGACAGGCGTACGACGTCATCTTCGATGCCGTCGGCAAGCACTCCTTCGCGCGGTGCAAAGGGTCGCTGCGGCAGGGTGGGGTCTATCTGGCGACGGACGGGCTGCGGAACCTGGTGCTGGCTGCGTGGACCGCACGGATCGGAGACCGGAAGGTGATCTTCGACCTGCCGCCGAAGTTCAGGAAGCAGGATGTGGTCTTCATCAAGGACCTGATGGAGGCGGGGAAGTACCGGGCGGTGATCGATCGGCGCTATGCCCTCGAGCAGGTCGTCGAGGCAACCGCGTACGTGGAGACACACCAGAAGGTCGGCAACGTCGTCCTTACGGTCGTCGCCGGGACGGCGACATGACAAGCGGACACCGCCCGGTGCAGACCGTCCGGCTGCCGGGCTTTGTTGATCCTGTTTCAGGGCCGCCGGCATCAGCCGGAGCTGGACCCCGTGTTGGCCGCAAAGATCACCTCGCCGTCGTTCCATTGCGGATCACCCGCCATGAGCTCGCGCACCCGGGCGAACCACTGTTGCTGCCGCTCGTCGTCGGCGTTCGCCCGGTACGTCTCCTTGTCGCTCCAGACAGCCGCGGTGATGTATTCGCCGCCCCCGGAGTCCAGCCGGAACGTGTACCCCCCGACATAGCCGGGAGGCGGGTTCTGCTCCAGCTCCCTGGCCAGGGCGACGGACTCCTCCTCAGCTCCGGGCTTGAGGTGATAGCGGGTAACGGTGCCGTACATGTGGTGTCCTCCTGGGATGAGCGGTGACGCCTGCTTGGCCGTCCTCGCACCGAAATCGTCAGGCCGCCTGGCGCACCCGACCGATGAACTCGTTGAAGGCGGCCCTGCCGCTGGTGTTCCACATCTCCACCACCGGGGGTGGCAGCAGAGAGAAGGTGAAGGAAAGCTGCTCATCGTTCATCTGCTCGAAGATGAGGCCCAGAACGAGCCAGATCTTGTCGCCGGTGAAGCTGGCCATGGCGTGACCTGGCATCGCCCCCCACTCCTCGGGAGACAACGTGCGCGATGCGAGCGGCAGGATCTCGGCCTCCTCCTCGGCGAAGTGCGTGTCAACCTCGGAGCCGAGCCGGCGCAGCGCCTCGCCGAATCGGCGCCCGCCGGCCGCGTCTGCGGAGATGTTCCAGGCGCTGAGGGCGTCCCCGGCGCTGCCGCGCAACCGGTGGATCGTCTCGTGCTCACGCTCCATGCGCTCGAGTAGCTCGGCCGCCTGTGGGCATCGGGCACTGAGCAGCGGCCACACGCATACATCCTCGCCACCGTGGTGCGCGTCGAGGAAGCGCAGGATGTTGTCGAAGTACGAAGACACCGCATCCACCTTCGCGGCGTCACCGTCGGGCACGCCGGCGATCAGCTGATCCGCCGTGCGGAACACGGCGCGAAACAGGTTGTGCGGGATGAGCATGTCCGAGGTTTCCGTTTGATACGTTGCCGTCTCAGTCATTTCGTCCTCCGTCGTGGTTGCTTGAACGGTGTTCTGCTGCGGCCCCTGCCGGGTAACCGTTGTCTCGGAACCTTCCATGCTGAGGGTGAAGTCGACGATCACCGCTCGTTCGTTGCCGACAACCCACGCGTCGTGGCCGGGGCTCACGACGTGCGCGTCGCCCGGGCCGAACTCACGCTCGCTGCCGTCGTCCATGCGGACGTGGAAGCGCCCCGCAACGACGTACCCCTGATGGGCGGACTGACAGCTCACGGTCCCGGCCACCGGTCTGGCGTCCAGCGACCAGCGCCAGCCTGGCTCCAGGATCGCCCGGGAGAAGACCACGCCGGGCAGTTCCACCACCTCGACACGCCCCCGTCCGAAGCGAATGACGCTGTCAGCTGCGCCAAGGCTCTTGTTCTCGAGCATGACAGCAGCATGCCGGGGCGAGAGCCCACGGCACATCCGGGAAAACCCCTGTTTTCAGCCCGGGACGCCGGCCTCGGCGGCCGCGTACACGGCCAACTGGGCGCGAGTGCGCAAACCGAGCTTCTGCTTCAGCCCGCCCACGTGCTGTTCCACCGTACGCTCGGAGAGGAACAGCCGGGCGGCGATCTCCCGGTTTGAAAGGCCTTCGGCGACCAGCCCGAGCACCTCGGCCTCGCGCCGCGTCACGCCGGCATCCCTGAGGCCGTCGGGCAGCGCCCGCACCGCGTGTGTCGGCCGGGTGACACGGATGCCGGCGCGACGCAACAGCGCTCGGCAGGCCGACGCCAGCCGTTCGTTGCCCGCCTCCTCGAAGAAACGCGCCGCGTCCGCCAGCCACGCGACGGGCTCACCCCAGCGATCGGCCAACGCCGCCTCGGCCGCGAGCCGGCGCATCAGGTTTCGATACCACGGCATCAACGCCAGGTGTCCATCGCCGCGCGCCACGGCCGCGCGCGCCTCGGCACGTCGACCTTCCCGACCGAGGAGCACGGCCTCTGCATAGGCGAGGTAGCCGGCTCCCTGGGAGTTGAGGCGCGTGATACCTCGCGCAGCCGCGAAGTCCGGCTGCCGTCCTTCGACAGCGTCGAGAACGGTCAGGAGAGCTGCGCTCAACCGAGGCAACACAGACGGTGGGGAGGTGAGCAGAGACGCCGCGTGCTCGAGCTCGCGACGCGCTCGAGCCCGATCCTCGAGGGCGAGTGAGGCAACCGCGCGACCGTCTCCCCAGAGTGCCGCGGTGAGCTCGGCGTCGTCGCCGATCAACATCAGAGCCCGGCCGAGCTCGGCCTCCATGGGCCCACGGGCGCCTCTCCCGGCCTCGAGGATCCCGAGGAAGGCGTGAGCCACCGCCGCGAGGCCGTGCAACTGGAGCAGCTCGGCCATCTCCAGGCAGCGGCTGAAGGATTCGCGAGCCTCGGCGATGCGAAACTGAGCCTCGAGACCGGCGCCGATCTCCAGGAGCAGGCTCGTCGCGGTTGCAACGGCTCCCAGACGTTCCGCGTCACCGCGTGCACGCTTGAGGGTCTCCACGCTGCCTGACCGGAACATCTCCACCACTCCCAGCTGGTACAGCGCGCGCATCCTCCAGTACGCGAGCCCGGCCTCCTCCGCGACCCGCAGAGCCCGTTCGCCGATCTCCCGCGCTTCGTCCAGGTCGCGAGTTCGCGCGCACCGCGCGGCAACCTCCAGGGCCTCGCTGATCACCTCCGGTTGATTGGTTGCGGTTGCGCCGGTAGCGGCCCGCACCGCGAGCGCTTCGGCCTCACCGGGGCGCCCCTCGGCGACCGCCAGTTGAGCCGTCACCGCAGCCACCCTGGCTGCGAGCGCGGCATCGCCGGCGTCGGACGCGACGCGGCGCGCCCGAGCCAGCTCCTCACTCGCCACCTCAAAGTGGGTGGCGGTGACCGCGCAACGCGCAAGCATCAGATGCGCGTCGCCGCGGCGTGCGGGTGGCGCACCCGTTGTCGCCAGGGTCTGCAGCAACGTTTCGACCGCCGTGTGGGTCAGCCTGACGTCGCCGGCGGCGGATGCCGCGGCTGCCAGCGCCTCCAGGGCATCGGCGCGCACGACGGGATCGGCCGCCACAGCCACGGCGCGCTGCAGCGCCGCCGCGGCCGTGTCCAGCGCCCCTCGGCTGAGCGAGGCTGCTCCCGCTTCGAGGAGATAGGCCGCGGCTCGGTCGGGCACACCGGCGACTTCGGCGAGGTCGGCGGCCAGGTGGCGCCATTCCTCGGAACGTGCCGAATCCTGCTCGAGGGCTGCGAGGCAGCGATTGGCCAGCGCGACCCGCTCGTTGGGCAGCAGCTCGTCGAGCATGGCCTCACGCGTCAGCGCGTGACGAAAGCTGAACCCTCCGTCCTTGACCGCGAGCAGCTGCACGGCAACGGCTCGCTTGAGCACGGCCTCGGTGATGTCTCCACTGCACTGAGCCGCGGTCCCCGCGAGGCGCCAATCGAAGCGCCGTCCGAGAAGCGCTCCAGCACCGAGAAAGCGCCGGCCGTCAGGTCCCATGCCGTGCAGTCGCTGGCGCACGCTCACGCCGAAGCTGTGCGGAATCACACCGCGCATCGGCGCGGCCACCTCCCAGCCTCCCCCGCGCTGCACCAGTGCCCCGTTGGTGATCGCGGCGGCGAGCAGTTCCTCAACGAGAAACGGGGTGCCGTCGGCGGCATCGCGCAGCAGAGCGTCCACCTCCGGGTCGAGCACCGTCGCGTGCAAGCTCCGCGTGGCCATGTCCGTGACCTGTGCCGCCGAGAGGGCCGGCACCCTCATCACAGTCACAGCTCGTCGGGTTTCGAGCCGGGACATGGTATTCATCGCTTCGCAGTCCGTCTCGTCTCGCAGGGTGCAGACGCACAGCACCGGCAATGCTCGCGCATGGTCCGCGACGTACTCGACGGCGTGAAGCGTCTCCGGGTCGGCCCATTGCAGGTCCTCGAGGAGCAGCACACAGCCATTGGCGTCACCGATCGCTTGCACGAGGCGCAGGAGACCCTCGGCAACCACAATCGGTGACTCCGGTTGGGCGACGTTCTCCCGTACACGCCGGCCGGGCACGATCCAGCCCAATGCGGTTCTGAATCCTTCGAGTTCCGGAGTGTCGAGTGCCGCGTGCAGCCGTGACGCCCCGAGGAGCGCTTCGGCGAGTGGCCGGTACGGCACCGGCACCTGTGAAGGCACGCTACGGCCGAGCAGGACCAGCATCCCGGCCTGCTCGGCAAGGGAACGGGCCTCGTTGAGCAGCCGTGACTTCCCGATGCCGGCGGGACCGCTGATGATGACCACGCCGCCGTGGCCGCGCCGCGCCTCCGCAAGCGCGGTCACGAGATCGGCACGTTCGTGATCACGACCGATCAGTGCCGGGCAAAGGATTCGCGCCATGGCGATCGCATTGTCGTCCGTAAGCTGGGGTCCGTAAGCTGGGGTGTCCGTAAGCTGGGGTGTGGAGCTTCGGTTGACGCTTGACGGATCAGTTTCGGTCCGAAACCATGTAAAGCATCAGCCGAACCCGTTTTGTCAGGGATCAGCCTTGGATTCAGGGAGTCATTGCAACAAGCTGAGCGAGCCGCTCTAAGGGTGTCATCCAGCCGAGCGTTTGTCGAGGCCGCTCGTTGAGCTCCCGTGCCACGGCGTCGAGAGCAGACGTGGTGTGAGTGGAGAGGTCGCTTCCTTTGGGAAAGTATTGGCGCAGGAGGCCGTTGGTGTTCTCGTTGGTCCCACGCTGCCAAGGACTCTTCGGGTCGCAGAAATAAACCTGGACGCCAGTGTCGACCGTGAATTGCAGGTGCTGCGACATCTCGGTCCCGCGGTCCCAAGTGACGCTGCGCCGTAGCTCTGCCGGCAGAGTCAGGATCTTCGCGCTCATAGCGGTCCGCACTTGCTCCGCGGTGTTCTTCTCGAGCTTGAGCAACATCACGTAGCGGCTCGTGCGTTCGACGAGCGTGCCAATGCACGTCTTTCGCGATCCCATGATCAGATCCCCTTCCCAGTGTCCGGGAACGGCACGGTCCTCAACTTCGGCCGGACGTTCGCTGATCAACACCATGTTCGGAATCTTCCCCTGCCCGTTCGGCAACGACTTCTTGGCGCGGCGCAGCGCGCGTCCGCTCCGCAGTGCGTGGTGCAATTCCCGCCGCAAAGCTCCACGCCCCTGGACGTAGAGCGCCAAGTAGATCGTCTCGTGCGACACCCGCATCTCCAGGTCAGCCGGATATTCGTTCGGCAGCCAGGACGCAATCTGTTGCGGAGACCAGCGCAGCTCGAGCTTGGCCTCGACGACGTCCCGGAGGCGTTGACATGCCGCCAGCTTTGCAGCTTTCGGCCGCCGGCCTCGCCGCCAGGCGGCCCGTTCAGC
>DATLRB010000054.1:0-16055 GCA_035534875.1 Saccharimonadales bacterium (SeqCode) | reverse complement strand
CCGACTCCCACCCAACGTCCGACACCCCCACCCACTGCGACGCCCGTCCCGACCGCGACCACGAGGCCGCCCACTCCGACGCCGACGCCCCTCCCCACGCCAACGCCGTTCGTCATCGGTGGCGGCGGCGGTGGATCCGGCGGTGGTTCGCCCCAGGGCGGGGCGGACTGCTCCGCGGGCATCGGGCGCAGCCCGACGGCCGGCGAGCTGGAGGCGGACACGGCGCAGCTGGCCGCGCCTGGGGCGGACCCGACGGCGCTGGAGGTCCAGATCCTCGCCTCCGGCGAGTACTACCGTGACGCGGGCAACAACAACCTCGGCTTCGTCACCCGCGTCTACGACGACGTGCTCCGTCACGACCCGACGCCGGTCGAGGTTGCGACCGCGCTCAACCTCCTCTCCGGCTCGGGCGACGCACGAACCAGCCTCGTCCAGGAGGTCGTCTTCAGCCCCGAGGCGAGGGCGATCCGGGTGGATCAGGCGTTTCACGCGCTGCTGAAGACGTATCCGAGCAGTAGTGACCTGGCGCTCTGGGTCAACCGGCTGTCTGGACCGGGCTCGAGCGGCTTCTCCAGCAACACCATGGTCGAGGAGATCGCGGCTTCAGCCACGTACTACAAGCTCGTCGGAAGCACCGCGTCGAGCTTCATGCTCCAGCTGTACCAGGACCTGCTCAACGCGCCGCCGACCCAGGGTGAGCTCACCGCGAGCGCCGCGCTCATGGCGCAGATCCAGGCCGGCAGTCAGACCGCGAGGCTGACCGCAGCCGAGGCGGTTGTCTCGGGCGCCGAGTTTCGCACCGATGAGGTCACATCGTTCTTCGCCAACTACATGCACCCGACGTGCCGCGAGCTTCAGGCGCAGGAGTGCTTCAGCACGATCGCTGCGCCGTCGCCGTCTCAGCTGTCCGACGCACTGACATCCCTGACCGGTGGCAGCACCGAGGAGGACATCCTGGCCGGCGTGCTCAGCAGCGATCAGTACTACCAGAACCACGGGAGCACGCAGACGGGGCTGATCAGGGGTGTCTACCAGGATCTCATCGGACGGGCGCCCACGAATGCGGAACTCTCCGCGGCCCTCGCCGGCTACACCAACGACACGATCGGACACCTCAACTTCGCCCAGGCGATGGTGACGTCGCTCACCTACCAGGACCTGCTGGTTTCACTGGACTACCAGCAGCTGCTGGTCAGGGGGGCGCTCACGTCGGAGGTGGATGCGGGTCAGGGGATTGTTGGCGGGTCCGTCAAGTCGTTGCAGACGCCGGACGAGCTCCTCATCGAAACGATCGCCGCCACGCCGGAGTTCTACGCCGAAGCCGGCGGGACCGATTCCGGCTTCGTGGCTCGCACCATCGCCACCTTGCTGATGCGCAACGGCAACGCGACCGAGGAGAACGCCTTCCTCCAACTCCCGCTCCCCCACGACGCCACATGGCAGGCGGCCGTGGCGGAGTCCATCGTGAATGGCGACGAGTACCGAACCGCATTCGTTAAGGGGGTCTACGCGAAATTCCTCACCTATTCGGTCTGCGCGCAGACGACCGTCCCGCCCGCGGACCCGAGCAGTGCATTCCTGAAGGGCGTCCCGGGTGGCTGGTTCGGGGTCGGGATCTTCGTCGGCGTGCTGATCCTGGGAGCCGGTGGCCTGGGGTTCTTGATCCTCGAACGGCGCCGCTTCGCGCGCGTCTACCCGGGTGAGGTTCCCGGCCGCCAGGAGTGATCCAAGGGGTCTGCGTTGCCGGATCGGTCCTCTAGACTCGTTGCAGGGTGGACGAGTATCAGCTGGAGATCCAGTCGTTGCGCCGGACGCTCGCCCGGTTGCGCGAGGAGGAGGCGGACCCGGCGCTGATCGAGGAGTACCAGACTGAGTACCGCAATCTCAGCTCCCTCTACAGGGCCGCGAATGACACGTTTGACGCCGACCAGACCGAGCCGCGCCTCCCGGACGCGCTCGCCTCACTCGGGTTCGGTGAATGGACGCTCAACAACGTGTACAGCTTCGTCTACGACGCATCGATGGAGCTCCCGGTCGACGACGGACGCGAGCTCGCCCGCCGCATCGACGAGACCGACTACGCGGCCTCGTTGCTGGCCGTGCTCGACGCCGAGGACTGACGCTCGGGGATCTTCTTCCCCGGGTTCAGCACGCCGTGTGGATCCAGCGCCGCCTTGATCCGGCGCATCAGCTCCACGGTTCCCGGCCCCAGCTGACGCTCGACGTAGTCCAGCTTGGCCGCGCCGACACCGTGCTCCCCCGACAGCGAACCGCCCATGCCGAGCACCGTCTCGAACAGCTCGCCGGCCGCGGCGTCGGCGCGTGCCCGTTCGCCCTCGATCCTCGGGTCGATGAGGAACGTTGCGTGGACGTTGCCATCGCCGAGGTGCCCGAAGTTCACCACCGCGAGCTCGTGCTTGGTACCCAGGTCTCGCGTGTGCGCGACGAGCTCGGCGACACGGTCGCGGGGGACGACCACGTCCTCGTTCACCTTGCCGATCTGTACCTTGGCCACCGCGGCGCTCACCGCCTTGCGCGCAGCCCAGAGACGCTGGGCCTGACCCGGCTCGGTGGCCCGCTGCAGCTGTGAGGCCCCCGAGCGGGTGATCGCGGTGCACGCCGCCTCGGTATCGGCGCCGACGGTGGCCGGGTCGCCCTCGAGCTCGACGATGAGCAGGGCTGCCGAGTCACCACCGATGTTGCCGCCGCCCGCCCTGCGGACCGCGTCCAGCGCCCCGGCATCGAGGAACTCCAGGGCCGCGGGGACGATACCTGCCTCGCTGATCTCGGCAACCGCGGCGGCAGCCCGCTCCATGCCGTTGAAGGTCGCCGCGAGGGTCGAACGCGTCCGCGGGGCCGGTATCAGCCGGAGGAGCACCTCGGTGATCACGCCGAGCGTTCCCTCCGAGCCGACCATCAGTGAGAGCAGCGCCGAGGCCGACGTGTCACCACCTTCGCCGAGCCGCACGATCCGCCCATCGGAGAGGACCGCGGTCACCCCGGCAACGAAATCGGCCGTGACGCCGTAGCGGAGCGTGTGCGGTCCGGCCGCGTTGCAGGCGACGTTGCCGCCGATCGTGCAGGTGGTCGATGAGCCCGGATCGGGCGGGTAGTACAGGCCGGCGGCCGAGGCCTGAGCATGAATCCCGGCGGTGACGGCGCCAGCCTGGGCGTGGAGACGCAACGCCTCGGATTCGATGCCGAGGATCCGGTTGAGACGGGCAAGGCTGAGGATGACGCCCCCCCGCGACGGCGAAGCGCCCGCTGCGTAACCGGTGCCGGCTCCCCGTGGGACGATGGGGATGCGGTGGACGGCGCAGACGCTGACGACGCCGGCAACCTCCTCGGTCGACGCGGGGAACACGACCGCGTCCGGAAGGTGTCGCTCGCCGGACGCACCCCAGGCGTCGTACGCGTACGCGGCGAGATCCGCCGGGCGCGTGTAGACGTGAGAGGGAGCGACCTGACCCTCGAGATCGCGAATCACACGGCGATCGATCATGCCCGCCGCATTGTAGAGAGCGCATCAATTCCGCCGTACCCGTGTCGTCGTTCGCCGCCCGAACTCGGGAGCGATGGCGTTGAATAGGAGGATGCGACGCTGCGCGTTCGGGTTTGGCCTCGCCTGTCTCGCGTTGGTTGCGGTGAGCGGATGCAGCTCGCCGCCCGCGCCGGCACCGACGCCGACGCTGCCGACTCCGGTTGTCGCGCCGATCCGGGTCGTGATCGCGCCGCCGCAGGTGGTTGCGCTCGCCAACGCCTTCGAGCATCAGTTCGTGGCGCGTGACTATGGGTTGCAGTGGAGCGAGCTGGCCCCGCAGGCTCAGGCGATCTGGCCGTCAGAGTCGGCGCGCGCGACGATGCTCACGCGGAAATTCTCGGACGCCGCGCTGGCGAGCATCAGCGTGGGAGCGCCGACGCTCGAATCCACGTGGACCGCGCCGGAGAACCCGTCCGTTCAGGTCGCGAATGTCTGGAGCCTCCCGGTTGCGCTCGACTTTGCCGATCCGGCGGCGCTGCGTCCCGCCGGTGTTGCCGCGCTGTTCGCGATGACCTCCCTGCAGATCGTGCTCGACCCCGCATCCGGTACGGCCGAGATCCTCGGCGAGGGGCCTGAATCGCTCGACGCTCCGATCATCGTGCCGGCATCGATCCCGACGGTGAGTCTCGATGTGCCGATCCTCATGTATCACCTCGTCGACCTGGTTCCGCCTCGATCCATCGAGCCGTCGACCTACGGTTGGAAGCTGGAGATCGGCCTCACCACCTTGCCGGGCGCCTTCGATGCCCAGATGGCGTATCTCGTGAGCATTCACGCGACCTCGATCTCGCTGCAGCACCTTGCCGACGCGCTGCTCTACGGCCTGCAGTTGCCGCCCCACCCATTCGTGATCACGTTCGACGATGGACGGCTGAGCCCGTGGACGAACGCGGTCCCGGTGTTGCGCCGCGATGGATTCACGGCGGTGTTCTTCCCGTGCACGGCGCTCATCGGGGGGAAGGTCGGACCGCAGACGTACATGACCGCATCGGAGATCAAGAACCTCGCTGCCACCGGGTTCTCGATCGAGGACCACACCGTCAACGACGGCACCGACTTCTTCTCGGCCGGAGTGCACACACTCGATCTGCTGACCAATCGCACCAAGGCCGTGCTGCAGACCCTGACCGGCGATCCCATCCAGTTCATCGCATACACCGGGCTGTGGCCGTGGCCAATGAGCACGCAGGGCACCACCCGCGAGGCATCGATGTTCGCGACGCTCGCGAGCTATGGATACGTGGGCGGTGTCCAGGATCTTCGCGTCGACAGTGCCACCGAAACGAGCACGGCGTTGTGGCAACTCCCGCGACTCCGCGTCGGCCTCACCACCGGCATCGGGTTCCTCGAACACTGGTTCAGCGCTCAGCCCTCGTGAGCTTCGGCTCGGGGAGCCTGGGTATACTCGACCCGAGATGAGTGATCCCGGGGCGCTCGACGCCCTCGAGCGCGCGCTTGCCACCGTTATCGATCCCGAACTCCACAAGCCGATGCTCCAGCTCGGGATGCTGCGCGACCTCGCAATCGATGGTGGGGTCGCTTCCGTTCGCGTCGTGCTCACCACGCCGGCATGCCCGCTCAAGGATCGAATCCGCGCGGATATCGAGGCGGCGGTCATCGGTGTGGTGGCGGGCATCACACGTGTCGAGATCGCCTGGGATGCGGACGTCAGCACCACGCGAGGCGTGCCGGGACGCCAGGAGATCGCCGGGGTGCGAAACGCGATCGCCATCAGCGCCGGCAAGGGCGGCGTCGGCAAGACCACGGTCGCCGTCAACGTTGCGATCGCGCTGCGGCTTGCCGGAGCACGGGTTGGGCTGCTCGATGCTGACGTCTATGGACCGAACGTCCCGATCATGCTTGGCATTCGTGAGCGCCCACATGCCGCTCCGGACGGCAAGATGGAGCCGCTCGAGGCGCACGGGCTCAAGGTCGTGTCATTCGGCACCATCCTCGATCCCGGGCAGCCGGTGATCTGGCGAGGTCCGATGCTTGCCAAGGCACTGCGCGAGTTCCTGTACGAGGTCTCGTGGGGCGAGCTCGACTATCTCGTCATCGATCTCCCCCCGGGAACCGGCGACGTCCAGCTGAGTCTCGCGCAGAGCATGCCAATGACCGGCGCGGTGATCTGCACGACTCCGCAGGACGTGTCGCTTGCCGACGTGAGTCGTGGCATCGAGATGTTCCGCAAGCTCAATGTGCCGGTCCTCGGCGTCGTCGAGAACATGAGCGGCTTCATCTGCCCGCACTGCAACGAGCGAACCGACATCTTCGGGTCTGGTGGCGGCCGCGACCTGGCCGCGCGCTACGAGCTGCCCTTCCTCGGTTCGGTGCCGCTCGATCCGCGCATCCGCGGTGCGGACGGCGACGGTCGCCCCATCATGGCCGCTGCACCGTCGAGCCCAATCGGCGAGGTCTTCCGCGACGTCGCATCGCACATTGCCGCGCAGGTCAGTCAGGAGAACTTCAGCGCGGCCGCCGGCCCGGTGATGCCGAGCGGTCCACGTCTTCCCGTCGCCCCCTAGCGAGCTGGGCCGATCAGCCCGCGGCGATGACTGCCTTGACCGCGTCCCGCACGGTTCGCAGCGCTGAGACGTCGTCGATGAAGACGCGGATCACCTGGTTGTGCTGCGGCAGACGCGCCACCAATTCCGCGGCGCGGGCTGCCTCGATGGTGTCGTTGAGCGGGTCGTAGATCCGCACCATCCCGTCGTCGGTCATCGGATTCTGCGGTGCGATACGGGCGATCGCGACATCGACCTCCACACGCGCTCCGAGCGCCTTGGATGCGAGCTCCGCGTCCAGTCGCGACTGGAGCATCGATGTGTCCGTCCCTTTGTGGACGACGCTCTCGTAGGCGAGATGCCATGGCAGGTCGCGAACCGCGATGCGCGCCCATGCGTCCGCGAGGCGACGCCGCTCGGTCCCCGGAGCTTCCCGCTGCCAGCGCTGCACCGCCACCAGCACCGACCAGTCGTTGAGCAACTCGTACTCGTCGAGATGCTCGAGCGGGTTGCCGTGCAGCAACTGCGCGATGGTGTCGGCGAAGATCTCGCGCATCGACAGGTCGAAGCGCCGGCCGGTCCGGTGGTGATACACCTGCAGATACATGTAGAGGCGTGACGCGAGGAACATCTCCAGCGCGCCCGCAGCATGCGCGTGGAGAACGATGCTGTCGCCGCTGACGAATGTGTAGTGGATCAGCCGCTGCACCTCGACGGCGCCGAGGCTGATGCCGCACATGTACGCGTCACGCGGGACGTAGTCGAGATTGTCGACCGTTGCGGGGCCGCACAGAATCGGCTTCAGGGCATGCAGCCACCCCGGCGGCGAGTACCCGTCGATGTCTGCATCCGCCATCACCCACGCAACCCACATGGGATCGATCTGCTCGCCCGCCGAGAAACGATCGGTGGGGCTTGCGCGGAGTGAAGCGATGATATCGGCCAGCTGGTTGGTCACCAGGTGACGGCCGATCACCTCGTGATCGAGGTGCCACTGCTCGAGGACCTCATGGTCGAAGAAATGACCGAACGGACCGTGACCGACATCGTGCAGGAGTCCTGCGATCCGGAGGGTTTCCTCAACCAGTGCCGGCGAAGGCGCGTCGGGGAACGCGGCACGCAGGGAGGTGTCGACGCGCCGAGCGAACAGACTCGCGAGGTGCATTGCCCCCAGCAGATGGGTGAATCGCGAATGTTCGGCGCTGGGGAACACCCACCAGGCCGACTGCAGTTGGTGCACGCGGCGGAGACGCTGCAGCCAGACCGTGTCGAGGAGCTGACGCTCGCTCGCTTCACCTGGCCGGTCCTTGGTGATCTCTATGTACCCGTAGAGCGGATCGGCGATCAGATTGACCTGCCGGAAGCGCTCCGCAGCGCCGAGGGAGTTACTCGTCCTCGTCCTCTTCGTCGTCGTCACCCGCTTCCTCGTCGTCGTCATCGCCGAGCGAAACGGGCTTCCAGCCGCGGAGGTCGGTCATCGAGGCTCTCCTGAATCCGGGGATCTGCCGGCTGTCCGGTGAGCCAAGTTTATACGCCATCGCCGGTGCCAGACGCCCGGACAGTGGTGAGGCGACCACCAACCGGATGTGACGACTCGATGACCTGTGTGACAGTGGCGTGTCACCACGTTGATTCGCTTCTAGAATCGAACCGGTGCGCCGTCCCTTCATGTTGACGTCCCTCTGCATCGCGGCACTGTCCGTCGTGTGGTCAGCGACATCGGTCGCTGCTGCCGCGCTTCCGATTCACGCAACGTTTTCGCCAGCTTCGGAGCATGCACTGAGCATCGCGCACGTCGGAGCGGGGCCGCGTGTGGTGTCGACGACGGTCGGATCACTGCCCGCGCAGCTCGGTGCCTTCACTGGCGGGGGAGAGCTTGCCGCGATCGCGGCCGCCGGTGTTTCAGGCAACAGTGCGGTCACAACGCCCGCAGATCCAAGCATAACGGCAGGGCCGAGCAACGTTGTCGAAGCCGTCAACAGCGCGCTCTTCGTGTATGCACGCACCGGGGGCACACCGGTCGCGTACAGCATCAACACGATGATCAACAATGTGTCGAGTGGCTGGGTGGTGCGCTACCCGCACGTCGTCTACGACCCGATGTCGGGTCGCTTCCTCATGATCGTGCTCGAATTCAACGTGACCTCCTGTGGCAGCCAGCTGGTGATGATGGAGTCGCAGGCGAACCCGGCGCTACCGTGGACAGCACGTGGGACGCTGAACATCGACCCCCAGATTCCACCGCCGCCGAGCGGGACGTGGGTGCTCGGTGACCTCTCAATGGCGTTGACCGGGACGCTCGTGGTCGCGTCGAGTGACTACCAGTCCTGCACCAGCGGTAGCCTGGGCGCGTTCGTCGCGAGCCAGACGTACGAGATCCAGCGCGCCGACCTCATGGGCGGCACCGAGACCGTCAACAGCGTCGCCTTCCAGGCCGGTGGTCCGATCGGCGTGCAGCCGGTGTCGGGGCTGGGATTGACAGCCGTTGCCTACGAGATCGCCAACGACGCGAATTGCTCGGCATCACAGGCGAGCACCGTGGCCGTCTTCACGATCAGCGGCACGCCCGATGCGCACAATGCTTCCATCGGGTGCTCCGGGACGACGTCGTCGTTCTCCGAGTCGTTCGGCAGCAGCACACCACCCGCCGCGCCGCAGGGCGGTACGAGCATCACGCTGCAGACTCACGACGACCGGTTCCTCAGCGCTGTCTGGGAGAACAACGTGTTGTGGGCTTCGGGCAACACCGGGTGCACGACGGGCGCGTGTCTCAACGTCGTGCGCGCGACCGCCGGTGCGACGGCTCCCGGTCTGGTCTCCGGTGGGACGCAACTGACGCCTGAGGGAGTCAGTGGCACCTCTCTGTACTACCCGGGCCTCGCCGTGGACAGCGCCGGCGATGTGATGGTCACCTTCGACGAGTCCACCAGCGCAACGCCGGAGTCCATGATGCTCGCTTCCATCACGGGAGGAGGCACCTGGAGCAGCAGCTTCGCAACGCTCGCGACCAGCGCGAATTTCTACGGTCCCGGCGCATGCACGTCGTGCAGCTGGGGTGATTACTCGGGGGCTGTGCAGGACGCGCTGCATCCCACCGACGTGTGGGTGGTGTCCGAGTACACGCACGGTGACACCGGCACCGGTTGCCCGACGGCGAACAGTTGCTGGAACACGTACGTCGCGCGCTACACGTTCGCGGGGCCGGCGGTCTCATCCCTGACGCCGTCCTCAGGAACGGGTGGAGGGGGACAGAGCGTGATCGTGTCGGGATCCGATTTCGCCAGCGGCACCACGGCGACTTTCGGCGGGTCTCCGATCGCGATCAGCAACGTGACGCCCGACTCGTTCACCTTCACGACTCCGCCAGGACCGGCCGCAGGCGGTTTTGAGCACATCGTCACGACGGACTCGCTGGGATCGAGCTCGTCCACGTCAACCGCATCGGCATACCTGTACATACCGCTGTCCAACTACAACGCAATGACACCGTTCCGGATTCTCGACACGCGTTCGAATCGTTCACCCCTCGGCCCCGGTGTGACCCGCATCCTGCAGGTCACCGGAGTGGGTCTCACCCCGGTGCCCTCGACCGCGGTCGCAGTGGTGCTCAACGTCACAGCGGTGGACGGAACCGCGTCGAGCCTGTTGTCCCTCTATCCCACCGGAACGCCGCAGCCGAGCACATCCAGCCTGAACTTCAGAGCTGGGACCGTGACGCCGAACCTGGTGACCGTCACGCTCGGGACGGGGGGGGCGGTGAGCATCCTGAACGCGCTCGGCACCGTGGACGTGCTTGCCGACGTCGAGGGATACTTCGCGCCGCCGGTGAGCTCGACCCCCGCCGGAGAGTTCCATCCGATGACTCCGTCGCGTGTCTGTGATACGCGCAGCACGTCGCCGACACCCGCGTGCAAGGCGCACGGGGCGGTCATCGGCGGGAGGCCGATGGTGGTCACGGTCACGGGCGGCGCCATCCCGGCCGGCACCGCCGCGGCGGTGGTCCTCAACCTGACCGGTGTGGCGGGGAGCGCGACGACGTTCCTGAGCATCTTCCCAACCACCTCGAGCGGGACGTGCGCCTACAGCGGGACGCATTACCCCCCGATCTCGAACCTCAACATCGTCGCCGGGGCCGTCCAGGCGAATCGCGTGATGGTCGCCCTGGGCAACGGGCCCGCGGGAGCCGATTCCGCGATCTGCGTGTACGCGGCGATGGGGACGATCAACGTGGTCCTGGACGCCAACGGCTGGTTCGGCACCGCGAGCGCGGCCAACGGCTATCAATACCAACCGATCGCGCCGGGCCGCATCTGCGACACCCGGACCGGTGCGGGAGGGTGCGCCGCAGGCGCACTCGGCACCGTGCCCCGGACGATCCACGTGACCGGCTTCGGCGGCGTCCCTGGACTCGGCGGGGTCAACCCCGTCGTCCAGGCGGTCATCGCCAACCTGACCGGGATTGCGCCGACGCAGGCGACGTACCTGGTCCTGTACCCGGCGAACCTGGCCAGCCATCCGTTGGCATCGGACATCAACCTCAGTCCCGGTCAGGTCCTGCCCAACCTGGTGGTGGTGCAACTCGACACCACCGCAGGCGCCAATGACGGCGTCATGGACCTCTTCAATGCCGCGGGCAGCGCCAATGCGGCAATCGACATCGAGGGCTGGTTCCAGTAGCAATCGGGGCCTGATCGAATCGGGCCGCCGTCACAGGCCGGCGAACTCGATCGTTGCGGCGGTGTGACGGCAACGTCAGACCCTCTCTGGCAGTCTGGACCGGCATGCATTCGAACCTCCGTCGGCTCGCGCTTGCGGCGTTGCTCGCCTCGTCCGCGAGCCTGGCTCCGGTCGTCGGCGCTGGCGCATCGGCCGCGAGCACACCGGCTCCCACGGCGGCGCGGAGTGTCGGTGCCGTGGTCGACCTGACCGGGCCGGCAGCCCGAACGTCGGCGACAACGCAGACCTCGCCGGCATCCACCCTCGGGACGCCGCAAAGCAACGGTGCCGCGCCGACGGTGACGCACGGCATGCTCACCGCGCTCGTCGCGGGCACGGGCAACTATGGCGCGCCACTCATCGGCGGCTGCACGTGGGCGATCTGGGTGACCAACTGTGGGAACCTGACCGCCTACGGCAACGGATCCGGATTCAACAACGTCGGCTGCGGCCCGCCGAACGGTTGCACGTTCGGTCCGGAGTTCCAGTGCGAAGAGCTCGCGGATCGCTACGCGTATTACGCGTGGGGCGAACCCGCGAACTGGTACCCCTACGGCGCAGTCGGCGGCGCGTTCACGATGTGGCAGGCAGGCCCGAACCTGCCGATCCCGCTCGCGCAGTACCCGAATGGCGGCGGCACGCCGCCGATGCAGGGCGACCTCATGATCTTCGCCCCCGGATGGCTCGGCAGCTATTGGGACGGTTCGGGGCACGTCGCCATCGTTCGCGACGTCGGCCCCGGCTACGTCGATGTCGTCGAGCAGAACGCGACGTCGTCGGGCACGGATCGATTCCAGCTCAGCGGTTCCCGCGCGACCGCCAACGGCTACACGCCGATCATCGGTTGGCTCAGAGAAACCGAGCAGACCCCGATCGAGCTCGCGCCGGCCAATGTGGCGGGAACGCCCCAGTCCGTGTCGGATCAGTCCGGCGACATCGATGTCGTGTGGCGAGGCGCCGTCGACTCCAGGCTGTACGACCTCGCGTATCGCAACCAATCGTGGCAGGCGCAGCCGGCGTCGGCCATCAGCGGTGCGAACGTGGCATCAACTCCGGCGGTGGTGTCCCCCACGCCGGGACAGGTCGACGCTTTCTGGGAGGACGCCCTCGGCAACCTCTGGCAGGTGCAGTCGCAGACAGGGTTCTTCGGGGCCGAGACGTGGTCGACGCCGCAGCAGCTCGCCACGGGTCAGGTCGCACTCGGATCGGCTCCCACCGCGGTGAGTCAGGCTCCCGGGCAGCTCGAGGTGTTCTGGAAGGCCACCGACGGCACGCTGTGGTCGGAGGCCTACAACGGTTCGTGGTCTTCGCCGACCCCCCTCAACAGTGGCGTCATCGCGGGGAACCCGGACGCGGCCGCCACCTCCAACGGCACCATCGGGCTCGTCTGGCGGGACACCGCGGGCAATCTCTGGACCGATCTGGGATCGTCATCCGGCTGGTTCGGCGCCCATGAGGTCGGGACCGGAGGGCTCGCGAGCGACCCCACGGTCGTCCCCTCGGGTTCGGGGACCGTCGATGCCATCTGGCGCACCGCGTCCGGCGCCGTCTGGGCCGCCACGGTCACGCCGAATGGCGGCCCTGCTCAGGTGGAGGTCGATTCGGCGGCAGGCATGGGGCGACCGGCGGCGGCGGGAACGGCGGCGAGCGCGGTGACGGTCGTCATGCAGCGCGCCGACGGCAGCCTCGCTGCCGCGATCTACGACCCGATCAACGGATGGCTCGGGCCGCAGCAGCTCAACCGGATCGCCGCGAGCTCGCAGCTCTCGGCGGTCAGCTGGTATGGCACCGCGGTCGCGGCATTCTGGCAGGGAAGCGGCGGCAGCCTCTGGTGGTCGGCCGCCTGTGACGGCTGTGCGGCGCATCCACCGCCCGTGTTCACCTCGACCCCGTAGGCCCCTCGCACCTGCGCCGCCGCGACGCCGGGCGGTCGCCGGAGGCGATGATCAGCGTGTGACCACGCTGGCCGAGCTGGCCCGCGCCGGCGACATGATCGCGCAGACGTCCTCGAAGTCGGAGAAGGTGCGCCTGCTCGCGCGCTTTGTCGCCGGCACCGACGACGAAGAGCTGGCGCAGGCGGCGCGGTACTTCGCCGGCAGCGTCTTTCCAAGCGGTGACGAGCGTACCCTTCAGGTCGGCGGGGCGGCATTCTCGACGGTGCTGCGCAATGTGAGCGGGGCTGACGACGCGACGATCCGCGCAGCCTGGCGGCGCCACTCCGACGCGGGTGACGTCACCGGCGACCTGCTTTCGCGTCTCGAGGGTCGTGAATCCGAGGCGATGTCGCTCGGCGACCTCGACTCGGCGTTTGCGGCAATCGCCGGCGCACGTGTCGCGCGGGAGCGCACGGCGTTGCTCACCGGGCTCCTCCAGCGCGCGAGCCCGGACGACGCCCGCTATATCGCCAAGCTCATCACCGGTGAGTTGCGCATCGGATTGCGCGAGGGGTTGGTCGAGGAGGCCATCGCCGTCGCCTTCGACGCTGACCCTGAAGCGGTGAGCCGCGCCGTGATGCTCACGGGCGACCTCGGCGAGGCCGCCCTGCTGGCGAAGGCGGCCCGTCTTGACGACGCGGCGCCGCGCTGGTTCGTCCCGCTGCGGTCCATGCTCGCGACCCCCGTTGCCAGCGCGGCCGAAGCCGTGGCTCGTCTCGGCGACGACGTCTGGGTTGAAGACAAGTATGACGGAATCAGATGCCAGCTGCACCGGCGCGGCGCCGACGTCGCGCTGTTCAGCCGCGACCTGAAGAACATCTCGGCGCAGTTCCCGGAGATCACGGCCGCGGCCATGCACCTCCGCATCGACGTGATGCTCGACGGTGAGATCCTGGCGTTTCACGACGGCCGGGTGATGCCCTTCCACGCCCTCCAGACGCGGCTCGGCAGGGTTTCGCCCGACGCGGCGGTGATGGCCGCCGTCCCCGTGATCTACGTCTCCTGGGATGTGCTGATGGTCGACGATGAGGTGCTCATCGATCACCCGCTTCGTGAACGGCGCGCACGCCTCGAGGCTCTGACGGTGCCGCACCCCCTTGCTCTTGCGCATCTCGAGCGGGTGCGCGGCGAAGCCGAGATCGATCGACGGTTTGACGACGCCCGCGCTCGGTTGAACGAGGGTCTGCTGTTGAAGCAACCGGAGTCGCCGTACACACCTGGGCGTCGTGGACTGAACTGGCTCAAGCTGAAGCGGCCCCTCGACACACTCGACGTCGTGGTCGTCGGCGCCGAGTGGGGCCATGGCAAGAGGCGTGGCGTGCTCAGCGACGTGACCTTCGCCGTTCTTGTCGACGGGACCGATCAGCTGGCGACGATCGGCAAGGCGTACACCGGACTCACTGACAGCGAGATCGCGGAGATGACCGCGCTGCTGCTCGATATCACCGTCGCCGACCACGGTCATTACCGGACCGTCGAGCCGCGCATCGTGCTCGAGATCGCCTTCGACGCGGTGCAATTCTCAGGACGGCACAAGTCGGGGTTCGCTCTCCGGTTTCCGCGCATCGCGCGGTGGCGGCACGACAAGGCGCCGTCGGACATCGACGCGCTCTCGCGAGTGCGTGACCTTGCGACAGCGATCGAGCGCGACCGCGTGCAACTCGTCGACCAGACCGATGCCTGATCAGCGTCGCTCGAGAAACGCGCCGAACAGCTCCGGCGTGTCCATCGCCGGGTCACCGACCTGGGAGAACGCGTCGAAGCGTGCGCGGAGCGCCGCGTACTGCTGGACCAGAGCTCTGTCGTCGTAGGCCTCCATCGGATCCCAGGGGTGGAGGTAGCGCACCTCGCTGATCCCCGCCTGGAGCATCTCCTTGAGGCAGCCGAAGCAGGGCTGGGTGGTGCTGGTCATCGACGCGCCAAGGGTCTGCTGACCGAAGCGCGCCGCCGTGAGCAGGGCATTCTGTTCGGCGTGCACGCAGATGCAGATGTCATAGGCGCCGCCGCGGAGTCCGTCGTCATCGCGGCGTGAGCATCGATGACAACCGCCGTCGGAACAGTTGGGCATGCCGAAGGGCGTCCCGTTGTACCCGGTGCTCAGGACCCGCGCGTCCCGGGTGATCACGGCGCCGACGCGGCGTCCCAGGCAGTCGGCGCGAGTTCGCGCTGCGAGCGCGATCAGCAGGAAGTACTGATCCTTGCTCGGCCTGTGCGGTGCTGGTGTCGTCAGGGCTTCCGCCCCAGAAAGGCCGCGAGCCGATCGATTGCGGGCGCATCGTCGGCGGCCGGCTCCGGGACCCCGAACGGCATCCCCTCGCGAGGCCTGCCCGCAAGACGTGTTTGCCAGAGCCTCAGGGCGCCTTCGGCGAGATCGTCGGGAAGGTCGGCCGGCCGGCCGATCGCCTGGGCGAGATCCCACCCGTGGATGAGCAACTCGTTGATGCGCATGTGCACGATTGTCGTGCCCTGCTGCTCGCCCATCATCGGGGTCTCAACCTTGCCGTCGAGGAACCCCGGGGTGAGGAAGGCGTCGTGCATCAACTCCCCACTGCTGCGGAACCCTGCTGCCGGGTGGTCGCCGAGACGATCGACGGCACGTTCCTCGGAGGTCACCGGACCGGAAGGACGCGTCCCGTCAGCGACGCCGGCAAAGACCACGTTGCCGTTGGCGACGTGGTTGAGCAGCTGGCGGACGTTCCACTCGGTGCAGGGGGTCGGCGCCGTCCACTGATCCGGTTGCACGAGGTCGACAAGGCGCTGGACGGCCGTGAACGCCCGGTCGCAGTCGGCCACGACGGGAGGGGTTTCGCTCATGGCTCTATGGTGGCCGACATCGACACTTTCGTGCCGCCCCCGTCCGGCGGCTAGAGTTTGCGCCAGGGCGGGTAGCTCAGCCGGTTAGAGCAGGGGGCTCATAACTGCGCAAGCCAGTGTCTCGAGGCGTCCAGCGGGGTCTCCCTGATCTGCGGCTCACCACTCGTGCGTCCAGTGCGATCCAGTGTGATCCATGCACGAAGGTGTCAACGGAGGTGTCAATCGAGCGGTGTGATGCGACGATCCGTGGCCTTTGCCAGGCGTTCGGCGATGGTGCTCGGGTCGCAGCTGAAGTCCTGGGCGAGGCCCTCGATGGTTCGGCCCGCAGCACGTCGTTTGGCAAGTTCGGACAGCTGCTCATCGGCCAGCCGACGACGTCGTGCTGATTGGTGTTCAGTCGCGACTTGCTATGCATCATCCTGTGTCGAGAGCCATGGACTGTCGCCCCGTCTTAACACCTTTGGCGGTTGACCTTCTGAATTGCCCGAGGTCGCCCAGGTCGACGCGCCCGAGGCGAGGTGCAGTTCGCATTCCGCGAATGTCGCG
>DATLRB010000053.1:0-48572 GCA_035534875.1 Saccharimonadales bacterium (SeqCode) | reverse complement strand
CCAGGCCTTCGTCAACAGTTCGAGAGCCGCTCGGCTGGCGCCATACAGAGCCATGCCTGCCTGTCCGAAGCTGGCGACCATCGTGGAGACGTTGACGATCGAACCCCATCCGCGTTCGGCCATGGCTGGCGCCAGTGACGCCACGAGGAAGAACGGAACCTTGACGTTGACTGCAAAGCTCTCGTCGAAGTCTGCTTCGGTGGCTGCGTTGCTTGGTCCGAGCAAGGCGACGCCAGCGTTGTTGATGAGGATGTCGACATGACCGTCGCCTGCCTCAATCGCCCATTCGACCAGGTCCTGGGCCGATTTCAGATCGCTCAACGTCGTGAGCCGAAACGTTGCGCTGCCTCCGCTGCCTTCGATCTCGGCCACCACGTCTTTGGCTCGTTGTTCGTTGCGCCCGACCACCAGTACGCGAGCGCCGCGAGCGGCCAAGGCGATGGCCGTCGCCTTGCCGATCCCGCTCGTCGAGCCCGTAACTAGAGCGGTCTTGCCCTTCAGGTCAGTCATGCGATGTGCCTCCTGTCGCTAAAAAATGGGTTGTGCGACCCACTCTGACAGGTCTGGACTGGGTTGTCAAACTCAAAATCCTGCTAACATTGGTGCATGGTCAACGAGACGAGTGACCGGCCGAGGCTCACCCCCAAGGGAGCACGCACCCGGGCACGAATAGTGGAGGAGGCCGCCGCCCTGATCCATGAGCGCGGGGTGGCTGACACCACCTTGGAAGACGTCAAGGTGGCGGCGGACGTCAGCGGCTCTCAGATGTACCACTACTTTCCCGACAAGAACGAACTCGTGCAGGCGGTCATCGATTACCAGGCCGACGCCATCGTCAATAACCAGGGGCGCGCGCTCCGCAGCGCGAACGGAGTCGAAACCTGGCGGAACATGGTGATCACCGAGGCGAAGCGCACCAAAGCAAAGGGGGGCTGTCCACTTGGCTCGCTCGTAGGTCAACTTGCCGAGAGCGACCCCGAGGCCCGAGCGCTCATTGCGGCAGGGTTCGATCAGTGGGCAGCAGCCATCGGCGATGTACTCAGATCTCTTCATGCCGACGGGAAGCTCCCGTCGGGGATCGACCCGGACGACCTCGCCACTACTCTGCTCGCCACGCTCCAAGGAGGACTTCTACTCGCCCAGGTGCAACGGAGTACCCGCCCGTTCGAGGCTGCGGTCAATACCCTTCTCGCCCTTGCCATCGGCAAATGAGCCCAAGCCGGGCTCATTCGCAGCGAACGCCGAAGTCGGCTTACAGCACTTGGACGAAGCACGTGCATCCGCACACTCCGGTGACGGCGGCAGGACCGAGCTGCCCAACCTCGTGCTCCTCTGCCACCGCCACGACTGGTCGATACACGAGGGCGGCTGGCAGCTGGTTCGCGCCGAGCATCAGCGCGTGCTCGCGATCCCGCCCTCGCACACGCATCAGTCCTGGACCCGCGCCCCCGACGAGGTCGCATCTGGGTAGCAACGCGCTCGCTTGTCCGGGTCGGGCTGGACCGCGTCTTTCACGTCAGGACTGGGTCGCGTCAGGACGGATCACGTCGCGAGCGCGCGTGGTTGGGGCCGCGGAGCTCAAGGGTCGGCTGCCACCACCGACGCTATCGACCCTTCCATGCATCCATGAGCACCGCGCGCCGTTAGACTCTGCGCGACACCGCCAGCTCGGAGGGACCACCTGATGCAGGACCGGATCATCGGCACCACCATGCCCGTGCTCGAGATCATGCTCGACCCGGGCGAGGCAATCTTCTCCGAGTCCGGAGAGCTTTCCTGGATGACGCAGTCGATCGTCATGCAGACCTCCACGCAGATGGGCGGTGGAGGCGGCGTGGGGGGCGTCTTCAAGCGCGCCATGGGCGGGAGCTCGATCTTCATGAGCGAGTACTCGGCGCAGGGCGCGCCCGGCATGGTTGCATTCGCGGCCCGGCTTCCCGGGATGATCTTCCCGCTCGAGGTTGCCCCGCAACCGGGGATGGGGTTCCTGGGTCACCGGCACTCGTTCGTGTGCGGCGTGCACGGGGTGCAGCTCTCGGTCGGATTCCAGCAGTCCCTCGGCGCCGGACTGTTCGGCGGCGACGGCTTCCGGCTCGAGAAGATCAGCGGTCAGGGTCGTGCGTGGTGCGAGCTCAGCGGTGAGGTCATCACCTACGACCTGAAGCCGGGAGAGAGCCTGCGCGTGCACCCGGCCCACGTGGGCCTGTTTCAGGACACCGTGCAGTTCAGCATCACGACGATCAAGGGCATCAAGAACAAGATCTTCGGTGGCGACGGCATCTTCCTGGCGCTGCTCACCGGACCAGGCCGCGTGTGGCTTCAGTCGCTACCGCTGCAGAAGCTCGCACAGTCGCTCAGCGAGTTCTCGCCCGGTCAGGCCGTGGAGGCGGGCGCCGCGGGCGCGGTCACCGGCGGAGTCATGCGAGGGATTTTCGGGGGCTGAACTCGCTGCGCTGAAAGAGCGCATGCAGGGGGATACCGGCGGCCTCGAGGGCTTCGCGTCCGCCCTCTTCGCGGTCGACGACGCACAGCGCGCCGACGATCGTCGCGCCGGTGGCGACGACCGCCTCCTGCGCCTGCAGGAACGTACCGCCGGTGGTCATGGTGTCGTCGACGAGCAGCACGCGCATCCCGGGCTGAAGGTCGGGTCCCTCGATGGCGCGGCCCGTACCGTGCGCCTTGACCTCCTTGCGGACGATGAAGGCGGTGATCGGGTGCTCGGTTTCGCCGCTCAGCGCGGCCGTCGCAGCCGCCATCGGATCCGCCCCGAGCGTCAGGCCGCCGACCGCGTCCACCCCGTGCTCGCGGCAGTGCTCGAGGGTGAACCTCGCGACCAGGTAGAGACCCCGTCCGTCGAGTGTCACCTGCTTCCCGTCGACGTAGTAGTCGCTGGTTCGCCCGCTGGTGAGCGTGAACGTGCCATAGGTGAACGCCCGCACGGCGACGAGCTCGCGCAGCTCCTCACGCAGGTCGGTGCCGGTTGCCAGCGTCACGGCGTCCATCGCAGTATGGGATGGCGCGCGGCGCGCACCTCATCGACGCGGCTCACCGGCGTCTCGTGCGGAGCGTTCTGCACGAACGCGAGGTCCCGTTCCGCCTCGTCGACGATCGCAGCGCAGATGCCGGCGAGTGCGTCGAGGCTCTGTTTTGACTCGGTCTCGGTGGGCTCGAACATCAGCGCTTCGGGGACGGTGAGCGGGAAGTACACCGTCGGCGCGTAGACGCCGTAGTCGAGCAGGCGTTTGGCCACGTCCATGGCGCGCAACCCCTCGACCCGACCGCCCTTGGTGCTGGCCACGAACTCGTGCATGCACGGTGTTTCGACGGCCATCGAGAACAGTCCGGCGAGCTTCGACTGCAGGTAGCGTGCGTTGAGCACCGCGTCGCGGGCGACCCACGGGAGATGATCGCCGTAGGCGCGGATGTATGCGTACGCCCGGACGAGCATGCCGAAGTTGCCGTAATACGAACGCACCTTGCCGACGCTCTTCGGTCGTCGGTCGTCGAGGAAGAACCGGTCTCCATCGCGCTCGACGGTCGGCGTCGGCAGGAAATCGATGAGGCGCTCACCCACGCCCACGGGACCGGCGCCGGGACCTCCTCCACCATGCGGTGTCGAGAACGTCTTGTGCAGATTGAGATGGACGACGTCGAATCCCATGTCGCCAGGCCGCGCCATCCCGACCAGCGCGTTGAGATTGGCGCCGTCGTAGTACACGAGCGCACCCGCGTCGTGCGCGAGCCGAGCGATCTCCACGATGTCCTTCTCGAAGACGCCGAGCGTGTTCGGATTGGTCAGCATCACGGCGGCCACGGTGGCGTCGAGGTGGCCCGAGAAATCCTCGACGTCCACGGTCCCGTCGTGATTGCTCTTCACGGTCACGACGTCGAGTCCACACGCGGCGGCGGACGCGGGGTTGGTGCCGTGCGCCGAGTCAGGGATGAGGACACGCGTGCGCACGGTGTCTCCACGATCGGCGTGATACGCCTGGATCATTCGCAGTCCCGTCCACTCGCCGTGAGCGCCGGCGGCAGGCTGCAGTGACATGCGCGCCATCCCCGTGATCGACGCGAGGAGGCGGTCGAGCTCCCACATCAACTGGAGCGCGCCCTGTGTGTCCTCTTCGTCCTGGTACGGGTGCAGCTGAGCGAACCCGTCGAGCCATGCGAGTTGCTCGTCGACCACCGGGTTGTATTTCATGGTGCAGGAACCGAGCGGATACATCCCCTCGTGGAGGTTGTGATTGCGCCGCGCGAGGCGTCCGAAGTGGCGTGCCAGCACCGCCTCGGGAACCGCTGGAACGATCGGGGGCGTGCTTCGCAGCAATGACTCGGGAATGGATGTATCGCCGCCGGCCGGCGGAACGCCCGCGGCGGTCACTGCGGGTCCTGTCGAGTAGTTGGAGCTCAGCTCGAAGACGAGCGGTTCGTCAACCGACCACGCGGCCTCGCTCGTCGCCGCGGGAATCGAGTCGTTCATGCGTGTGCCATCGCAACGTCGCGCTCCGACGCGACGGTCTCCGCGGCGGCGGCCGCGTACCGGTCGATCGCCTGAGGCGTGGTGAGCTCGGTGCAGCAGACGAGGAGCTCGCCGTCCCGTTTCGGGTCGATGCGGCCGAGGGGGAGTCCCGCGACGATGCCTCGGTCCCGCAGCGCCTTCGCGAAGGTGGCAGCGCTGCGCGGCGTGCGCAGCACGAACTCCCAGAGAAATGGTGTCGACGGATGCGCAAGCGACAGACCGTCAACCGCGGTGAGGAGATTCGCAAGGTGATGAGCGCGCTGCGCGCTCACCTCGGCGACCGCGCGCATCCCACCCGCGCCCATGTGCGCCATGTACACGGTGGCCGCGAGCGCCATCAGCGCGTGGTTGGTGCAGATGTTGGAGGTCGCATGCTCGCGGCGGATGTGCTGCTCGCGCGCCTGCAGGGTCAGCGTGTACGCGCGGCGCTCGTCGTGGTCCAGTGTCATGCCCACCAGCCGGCCGGGGATGCGGCGCATCTGCGCCTGCGCTACGGCCATGAAGCCGACATGTGGCCCGCCGAACGACACGGGGATGCCGAGTGGCTGGCCGTCACCGACCGCAATGTCGAACCCGCTCTCACCCGGGGGGGTCAGCAACGAGCACGCGTGGAGGTCGGTGGCGCAGATGGCGAGCGCACCTGCGTCATGGGCCGCCTCGGCGAGCGGCGCAAGGTCCTGAACCGTCCCGGCGAAACTCGGGTACTGCACGAGCAGCGCCGCGCATTCCGATGTCAGCGTCGCACCGATCCTGTCACCCGCCAGCACGCCGTCTTCGGTAGCGACGACATCGACGGCGATACGCCGTCCCTCACCGAAGGTTCGCAGCACGGCGATGGTCTCCGGGTGCACGGTGTCGGCGACGGCGATCCGCGTTCTTCCGGTCGCCTGGACTGCGATCACCATCGCCTCGGCGGCAGCGGTGGCGCCGTCGTAGAGCGATGCGTTGGCGACGTCCAGGCCGGTCAGCGCGCAGATCATGGATTGGAATTCGAAGATCGTCTGCAGGGTCCCCTGCGATGCCTCGGCCTGGTAGGGCGTGTATGCGGTGTAGAACTCGGGGCGGGAGATCGTGCCCCGGACGATCGCCGGGCTGAACCGGCGATAGACGCCTGCGCCGAGGAAGCTGTCGTACGCGCTCAACGATCGGTTCCGTGCGGCAAGCCGCTCGAGCTCGGCGACCAGATCCTGCTCGGAGAGCGGTGGCGGGAGGTCGATGTGCGGGTTGCGCAGGGCGGCCGGGATCGTCGTGAACAGATCCGCTTCCGACGACGCCCCCACCGCATCGAGCATCTCGCGACGTTCGGCATCGGAGTTGGGGAGATACGCCATCCTCAAAGTATGCCGGGCCGTGGGAGCCGCCCGGGAGCCTCCGGGCCCCCGTGGTCGGAATCGGCGTCCCGAGGTTTGCTCAGCCGAACCGTTGGTAGACTGCAGGTGATGTCCAAGCGCGCTTCCACAGTTTCCATCGAGGATCTCGTCGCGTCGATCGAGACCGCCCGCGACAAGGTGATGGCCGACGAGGTCAAGAGCCTCGTCAAGCTCGGCCTCCCCAAGACCGTCGCGTACAAGATGGTCGCCGACCGCTACCGCCAGCGGGCCGAGGGTGACGACGGAGAAGCAGACTCCGCGAGCCCTTGGCCGGATATGTCCTGACCCGTCGCTAGACGCCGGAGCTCGACGACGGCGAGTCCCGGCCCCTCCCCCGGAGATACCAGGCGACGAGCGCGATGACGACCAGGACGGCGATCACGATCGCCGCGGTCCCGATCGGACCCGACACTTTGGTGTAATTCGCGCCCACCTCGAATCCGAGCACGGCGAGAAAGGCGACCCAGACCGTCGATCCGGCGAGCGAGAGCCCGGCGAACCAGACCGGCTGCATCCTGGCAAGCCCGGCTGGGAACGAGATGTAGGTGTGGATCACGGGAAGCATGCGACCGAAGAAGACCGCTGCCAGCCCGTAGCGGTCGACCCAATCGTCGGCGAGGTCGAGATGTCGCGGCGAGATGCCGATGCGCCGCCCGGGGCCGAGCAGCAGGGGGCGGCCGAAACGCCGGGCAAGCGCGTACGCGAGCAGAGCGCCTAACCAGTTGCCGGCGATGCCGACGACGATCACCACGACGATGTTGAAGTGGCCGGCGGCCGCGAGCAGGCCGGCGACCGGCATGATGACCTCGCTCGGGAAGGGCACCCCGCAGCTGTTGATCAGCATCAGGACGAGCACGATGAAGAGGCCCCCGCTGGTCACCCACTGGCCGATGACGCCGCCCATCGCCGGGATTGTGGCCTACGCTGCCGCGAGCATGCGCCGTGTGGTTCGTCCCAGCTCGATCCCCCCCTGGCCGGTGCCCTTCGACTCGGCCGCCGAGCTCGACTGGGGACGCCCGGAATACGCACCGCGATTGCTTCGCGAGCATCTCGACCAATCCCACGACGGTGCCAGCAGACGGCGATCCGTGATCGCCGGGCAGGTTCGCCGCCTTCGCCGGCTCCTCCCGGCGCCGCCGGCGCGGATCCTCGACGGCGGGTGCGGACCGGGCCTCTACGCGGTACCGCTCGCCGCCCTCGGCTACGAGGTGACCGGCGTCGATGTCAGTGCGCCGGCGCTCCGCCACGCGCGTCGCCTCGCGCGCGAGGCGGACCTGTCCGGCAAGGCGCGATTCGTCAAAGGGGATCTGCGTGACGTCCCGCTCGCGGCCGGAGGCTTCGACGCGGCGCTGCTGGTGTACTTCGTCCTCGAGGCGTTCTCGCGGACCGAGCAGGCGAGCGTCCTGGCGCGCATCGCGACGTCCCTGGCGCCTCACGGGATCCTGATCGTGGAGATGCGCCTGCGGCCGGATCAGCCGCCGGGCCGCATCGACTGGTGGGATGTCGTGCCGGACTCGCTGCTCTCCGACCGGCGCCACGTGCTGCTGGGCGACGCCGTCTATGACCAGCGCCGCCACACCTACGTGCTCCGGGAGGTGGCGATCTTTGACGACGGCTCGGTGTCGGTGCGGCAGACCAGCGGCTGGTTGTGCCCCTTCGCGTCGATCCCGCGCCTCTTCGCCGGCGCCGGGCTCGCCGACGTCACCATGTTCGACGGGTGGACCGGTTCGCCCGCACACGCGCTTTCGGAAACCGTCCTGGTCGTGGCGCGCCGCGCGCAGCGCTGACAGAACCCTGGAGGGGTCGCACGAGCGGCTACCATTCGTTCCTTCGGTCCGGGAGTCCTGTCTGGAGTTGATTCACCATGCCGACGCCCACACCTGATCGCATCCGCACAGTCGCCGTCGTCGGGCACAGCCACGATGGAAAGACGACTCTCTGCGAAGCGTTGTTGCACACCGCCGGGGCAACGCAGCGTATGGGGTCCACCGAACAGGGCACGTCGCTCTTCGACCACGAACCCGAGGAGCAGCGTCATTCCATGAGCATCGGGCTGTCCATCGCCCACTGCGACTGGGACGGGTACCGCGTCAATCTTCTCGACGCGCCGGGGTTCCAGGATTTCGCGGGCGAGGTGATCGAAGGCCTGGCGGTCGCCGACGCGGCCGTCCTGGTCGTCGCCGCCACCGGGACGGTGGCCGTCGGCGCCGAGATGGCCTGGGAGATGATCCAGGCCGCCGGGGTCCCTGCGTTGATCGTCGTGAACCGCATGGACAAGGAGAACGCCGCCTACGAGGCGACGGTGGACGCGCTCCGCGAGGCGTTCTCGCGCAAGCCCATCGCGGTCACGGTCCCGATCGGCGCGGCCGACGGCTTCCGGGGATATGTCGACCTGGTCGACGACCGCGCGCACGCCTTCGACGATCGGGGCCGAGCCACCGACGCCACCGTCCCCGACGAGATGAGCGCGGAGATCGAACGCGCTCACGGCGCTCTCGTCGACGCGGCCGCCGAGAGCGACGACGCGCTCCTCGAGAAGTACCTCGAGGGGACTGAGCTCACCGACGAAGAGGTGCGAACCGCCCTGCATGCGGCGACGGCGCGAGGCATCCTGGTGCCGATCGTCTGCGCGTCGGCGGCGACGGAGAAGGGCGCCGCCATGGTGCTGGACAGCATCGTGCGCTACCTCCCGGGACCAGCCGAGCGCACGCGCGTCGCGCTCGACCCGAAGGGCAACGAGGTCCCCATCGCGTGCGACCCGGACGGCAAGCTGTGCGCCTTCGTTTTCAAGACGACGGTCGACACCTTCGGCAAGATCTCGTTCTTCAAGGTCCTGCGCGGCACGATGCGAGGAGACAGCCATCCGATCACGGCTCGGTTGGGCCAGGAGGAGCGGTTCGCCCAGCTCGGCCAACCCAACGGCAAGGCGATCATCACCGCCACCGAGGTGGCCGCCGGCGACATCGGCGTCGTGACCAAGCTGACCCACACCCAGACGGGCGACACGCTGGATGCTAAGGATGCCCCACTGCTCATGGCCGCCCTGCCATGGCCTGCCGCGACGGCCTCAGCCGCGATCGTCGCTCGGTCAAAGGGCGATGAGGACAAGATCATGAGCGCGCTGTCCCGCCTCTGCGAGGAGGACGCGACGTTCTCCACCGACCGTGATCCAGTGACCAACGAGGTTCTCGTGCACGGCCTCGGGGACGTCCACCTCGATGTCGCGCTCGAGCGCATGAAGCGGAAGTTCGGAGTGGATGCCGAGCTCCATCCACCCAAGATTCCGTATCGGGAAACCATCACGGGCACAGCCCGCGTGGGCCACAAGTACAAGAAGCAGTCAGGCGGCGCCGGTCTCTACGGCGACGCCACCATCGAGATCGAGCCCATGCCACGCGGGGGCGGCTATGAGTGGGAGGACAAGATCTTCGGCGGCTCGATCCCCCACCAGTTCCGGCCATCGGTGGAGAAGGGCGTGCGCCAGACCATGGAGCAGGGAGCGGTCACCGGGAATCCGATCGTCGACGTCAAGGTGCGCCTCGTCGACGGGTCGACGCACAGCGTTGACGGCAAGGACATCGCGTTTCAGATCGCGGGTGCGATGGCCATGCGCGAGGCGGTGCAGAAGGCGTCTCCGGTCATCCTTGAACCCATCATGGACGTCAGGGTCACCGTTCCCGAGCGATTCACCGGCGACATCATGGGGCTGCTCAACTCGAAGCGCGGTCGTGTCGGTGGCGTCAACCCGCTCGGCGATGGTCGAGCCGAGGTGAGCGCGCACGTGCCCCAGGCGGAGATGTACACGTTCCCAATGGAGTTGCGCGCCATGACCCAGGGACGCGGCCGGTACTCGATGGCGTTCTCGAGTTACGAGGAAGTGCCCGCGCACGTCGCGCAGAAGCTCATCGACGCACACAGCAACGAGCATCCGGCAGCATGAGTCCGGCTGTCGCAGTCGCGATCGTGGCGCGACGACACAGAGACTGAATCAGTGAAGGAGCCATCAATGGGCGAGACGGTCGAATTTCCCAGCAACGGGCACACGTGCGGCGGATATCTCGCCACGCCACCGAGTGGACGGGGACCCGGCGTGGTCGTGATCCAGGAGTGGTGGGGGCTCAACGCGCACATCCGCGATCTCTGCGACCGTTTTGCGGCCGACGGTTTCGTCGCCCTTGCCCCCGACCTCTACCACGGCAAGGAGACCAAGGAGCCCGACGAGGCCGGCAAGCTGCTCATGGAACTCGATCTTGCACGGGCGGCGCGCGACATGCTCGGCGCCGGCAGGTGGCTGGCTCAGAGCGAGCGCACCGCCGGAGACCGCGTCGGGATCGTCGGCTTCTGCATGGGTGGCGCGCTGGCCACCTACGCCGCGACGCTCAGCGACGTCTTCGCCGCCGTCGTCCCGTTCTATCCGTACATGGGCGTGACCGCGGCGGCCAAACCGGATGTGACCGCGATCAAGGGCGCCGTCCTCGGTCACTTCGCCGAGAAGGACGGGGCGTATACGCGCGAGCAGGTCGATGCGCTGGAGGCCGAGCTTCGCGGCGCCGGCGTCGACGTCGAGTTCTTCTGGTATGCCGGGGCCGACCACGCGTTCTTCAACGACACCCGTCCGGAGGTCTACGACGCGGACGCGGCACGGCTGTCCTGGGACCGGACACGAGCCTTCTTCCGGACTCATCTCGCCACCACGGTCGCCCCCGTCTGACCGGCGGCGCCGGGGCCCGCCGCGCGCCCAGACGGGAGCCACCGACCGCCGCCGGCGGTCCTCCGGGCTGAATTCGGCTCCAATTCAGGCCCGATGTGGCTAGAATGCCCGCAACCTGCCTCCGAGCAGTCGCAGAACCACCCCCACCCCCCGGAGGAGCACATGGCCACTGGCTATTGCCTCAAATGCAAGGAACAGCGCGAGATCAAGGGCGCTGAGGCGATCACGATGAAGAACGGCAAACCGGCGACCACCGGCACCTGCCCCGTCTGCGGTACCAAGATCTTCAAGATCGGCAAGGCCGCCTAGCGATCGTCCGCCGGACCCCGGGGCACTCCGCGTCCGGGCCGGCCAGCGGACTGGTGAACGGGGTGCAGGCGCGCCCCCACACCACCTCCCCACCTCACCCGGGCGCGAGTGGCTCGGTGCGCGTCAGCGGGCTCCGAGCAACTCCTGCTCGAGCAGATCGAGCGGCAGCGACCCGAGGTTGAGCGCTTCCATGTGGAATCGCTTCAGGTCGAACGCCGGCCCGAGCCTTGCTCGGAGTTGCGCGCGGATATCGAGCCACACTCGCTCGCCGACCTTGTAGCTGATCGCCTGAGCAGGCATCCCACAGTAGCGGTCGAGTTCGCTGCGCGCGAAGTGGGGGCCCGCGAAACCGCAGTAGCGGCTCACGAAGGGCAGCGCCGTCTCCCAGTCCCAGACGTGACCGGGGTGGTACGCCTCGGTCTCGGGGATGGCGAGTTGGAGGTGCAGGCCGATATCCACGATCACGCGCATCGCACGAAACGCCTGTGACGCGAGCATCCCCAGCAGGTAGTCGGGGTTCTGGAGATAGCCGAGCTCCTGCATCAGCCGCTCGGCGTAGAGTGCCCAGCCCTCGCAGTGGCCGGAGTACGTTCCCAACTGCCGCTGGAACCTCGTGAGGCGCTCCTGGAAGGTCATGCAGAGGCCGATCTGCAGGTGATGCCCGGGGACACCCTCGTGGTAGGCGGTGGTGACCTCGGTCCACAGGGGGAACCGGGTCTGTCCCTTGGCGGGGTACCACGTCCGGCCGGGCCGGCTGAAGTCCGCGGACGGTGGCGTGTAGTACATCGCCGCCGCGGTCCCCGGAGGCGCTTCACGGCATTCGACCCGGTGGAGCGGCTCCGGGATGTCGAAATGGGTGCCGTCGAGGTCCGCGATGGTGCGGTCGGTCAGCTCCTGAAGATAGGCGAGGAGCCTGTCGATGCCCTCGATGCTGCGGGCGGGGTCGTCCCGGAGCACCGCCATTGCGCCATCGAGACCCGCGCCCGGGGCGATCCGCTCGGCGGCCACGGCCATCTCGGACTCGATCCGATGCAGCTCGTCCCAGCCCCAGAGGTACGTCTCCTCCGGGTCGGGGTTCATGCCGAGCCACCTCCGAACGCCGATGGCATAGAGGTCGCGGCCGACCGCATCCGCTTCCGGAGCCTGGGGGGCGTACTCCTCACGAAGGAACCGCGCCATCCCCGCGTAGGCCTCCGTCGCCGCGTGCGCCCCCTGGCGGAGCCGTTCCGTGAGCCTCGACTCGTGCGCAGACGCGGCGGCGACGCCCTCGAAATACGGCGCCCCGCTCCCGTCGAGGCCGCCCAGCGTCGCCGCCTGGTCGGCGCAGACGAGCGCCTGGCGCCGCGCCGCGATCCGGCCGGTGGCCAACCCGTGACGCAGCGACCGGGTGAATCCATCGAGTGCTTCGGGAACCCGGCTCATGCGGACCGCGATCCGCTCCCACTCCTCGGGTGTCTCGCGCGGACAGAGGTCGAAGGCCATCCGGACGAACGAGAGCGGACTGTCGAAATTGGACAGCTGGCGCCACGGAGCGCCGGCCTGATACCCCTCGAGGCCCGCCTCCAGGCGGTCACGCATGACCGCCGCCGCGATGCGATCGGCGTCGCTCTCGAGGGGCGCGTCATCGAGCGCGCGCAGCGTCCGGCGGTCGAGGTCGACGTGCGCATCGACGCCGTCCGGGGAGTAGTCGGTCACCTCATCGTCGTGTCCGGGTACCCCGAGCGCGGTGGCCGTGAACGGGTCGCGGGTGCAGAGCTCGTCGACGTACGTGTCGGCGAGCCGGAACACGGCGGTCATGCCTCGAGTGCGACCACCGCGCCAACCCCGGCGATCGACGCGACCCGGTCACCATCATCGAGACGCATGATGATCACGCCTCTGGTCTGCCGCCCAGAGATGCGCACCTGCTCGAGCGGGATGCGAATGACCTGCCCCGACGTCGAGATGACCATCAACTCCTCGGACAGATCCTCGACGACGCGCATCCCGACGATCTCGCCGATCTTCGGGATCGCCGTCTGATCGACGGTGTACACGCCCTGGATGTTGCGGCTCTTGACCGGGTAGTCGCTCATCGGCGTCAGCTTGCCGAAACCGTTCTCGGTGATCACGAGCACGTGACCGTCGGGATTGACGATATCGAAACCGGCGACCTCATCGCCCTTGCGAAGCCTGATGGCACCGACGCCCATGGTGTCGCGACCCATCGGGCGGACCTCCTTCTCGGTGAATCGCGAGCCCTTGCCCCGGCGAGTCACCACGAGCACCTCGTTGCCGCCCGAGGAGCGGCGCACCCAGTTGAGCTCGTCGTCGTCCTGCAGATTGATGGCGATGAGCCCGTTGCGGCGCACCGCCGCGTAGGCCGCAGCGGGAGTCTTCTTGATCTGACCGAGCTTGGTCACCATCACGAGGTACTGCTCGTCGCTGAAGACCTCCATGTCGATCAGCGCGGTGACCTTCTCGCCCTGGTCGACCTCGATCAGGTTGATGATCGGGATGCCCTTGGCCTGGCGCTTGACGTCGGGGATCTCATGCGTCCGCAACCGGAACACGCGGCCGCGGTTGGTGAAGAACAGCATGTCGCTGTGGGTGTTCGCGGTCGTCGAGTGCTCGATGTAGTCCTCGTCCGTGGAGCGGCGCGCGCCGACCACGCCCTTGCCGCCGCGATGCTGGGCGCGATAGATGTCAAGCGACATGCGCTTGATGTAGCCCCGATGCGTCAGGGTCACGAAGACCTGCTCCTGGGGGATGAGGTCTTCCTCGTTCATCTCGAGCTCGTCATGACGAATCTCGCTGCGCCGTGGATCGGCGAACCGTCTGCGGAGGTTGGTGACCTCGTCCTTGATGACGCCGTCGATGAGTCGCGGGTTGGCGAGCAGGTCCTCGAGCTGCGCGATCTTCTTGATCAACTCCTCGTACTCCTCACGGAGCTTCCCGCTCTCGAGCCGCGTCAGCCGTCCGAGCCGGAGGTCGACGATGGCCTTCGACTGCCGTTCGGTGAGGCTGAAACGCTGCTCCAGGGCGGTCTGCGCGGACTTCTCGTCCTGCGCGCCGCGAATGATCGCGATCGTCTCGTCGAGGTTGTCCAGGACGATGGTCAATCCTTCGAGGATGTGCGCCCGTTCCCGAGCCGTCGTCAGCTCGTGGCGCGTGCGCCGCGTGACCACGTTGCGCCGGTGCCTGATGTAGTGCTGGAGCATCGCCTTGAGGCTCAGCACCTGCGGGCGGCCATCGACGATGGCCAGCATCAGCGCTCCAAAGGTCATCTGGAGCTGGGTGTGCTTGTAGAGGTTGTTGAGCACCGTGTGCGGCCGCGCATTCGACTTCAGCTCGATGACGATGCGCACCTTCTCCTCGCGACCGGATTCGTCATGGAGGTCGGCGATGCCGTCGATCTTGCGGTCGTTGACGAGCTCCGCGATGGTCTGCATCAGGCGGGACTTGTTCACCTGGTAGGGCAGTTCGCGCACGATGATCTGCTCGCGACCCGACTTCGACTCCTCGAAGTCGACCTGCGCGCGCATCACGATCCGTCCTCGACCGGTGCCGTAGACATTGGCGATGTCACGCGTGTACACGATGCCGCCGGTCGGGAAGTCCGGTCCTTTGACGATGCGGATCAGGTCCTCGGTGGTCGTGTCCGGGTCATCGATGAGCCGGACGACCGCGTCGCAGATCTCGCCCAGATTGTGCGGCGGGATGTTGGTGGCCATGCCGACCGCGATGCCGCTCGCGCCGTTGACCAGAAGGTTCGGCAGCAGCGACGGCATGACCGCCGGCTCGCGCACGCCGGGAACGTTCGCGAAGTTTGGGCCGAAGTCGACAGTATCCTTCTCGATATCATCGACAAGGCTCATCGCCACCGCGGTCATGCGCGCTTCGGTGTATCGGTAGGCTGCGGGCGGATCTCCGTCGACGGAGCCGAAGTTGCCCTGCCCGTCGATGAGCGGGTAGCGCATGACCCACGGCTGGGCGAGGCGGACCAGCGTGTCGTAGACCGCCGAGTCACCGTGGGGGTGGTACTTGCCGAGGACCTCGCCGACGACAGCGGCGCACTTCTGATACCGCGCTCCCGCGGTCATCCCGGTGTCCAGCATGGCCCACAGGATCCGCCGCTGCGCCGGCTTCAACCCATCGCGGATGTCCGGCAGGGCACGGCTGATGATGACGCTCATCGCGTAGTCCATGTAGGACGCGCGCATCTCCGCCTCGAGTTCGATGGGATGAATCTGGCCGGGCTCGAACACCGCCATTACGCAGGCACCTCAGCGGGGCTGCTCACCGCGCCCGCGATCACGTTGCTGACACCCTGGTCGGCCGCGCGTGCCGCGACCCGAATCGCATTCATGGTCGCCTCGGCATCGGACCGCCCGTGAGCGATGACGACTTCGCCGGCAACGCCGAGCAGGAGCGCGCCGCCGGTCTTTCGATAATCGACGCGATCTCGCAATGGGCGTAGCTTCGGCTTGAGCAGCGCGCCACCCAGCTTGCCCGTGAGGCTCTTGCGGGCCTCGCGCGCGATGCTGGCGAAGAGGAAGTCGCCGATACCCTCTGCAACCTTGAGCACGACGTTTCCGGTGAACCCGTCGGTGACCACGACGTCGCAGCCCCCGCGGAAGACGTCCTTGCCCTCGACGTTGCCGACGAAGTCGATCGGCAGCGCGGCGATGAGTGGATGCGCGGCCTGCACCAGCTCGGATCCCTTCTCGGACTCCTCGCCGTTGCTGAGCAGGGCAATCCGTGGCCGATCGATGCCGAGCATGGTTCGGGCGTACACGTCGCCCATCAGGGCGAACTGCGCGAGCCACTCCGGCTTGCAGTCCGTGTTGGCGCCGACGTCGAGGATGAAGGTCTGGCCGGCATCGCTGGGAAACGATGCGCCGATGGCCGGCCGGGAGACGCCGGGAGTCCGCCTGATGGTGAACAGGGCGGCGGCGAGCATCGCGCCGCTGTTGCCGGCGCTGACGACCGCGCGCGCCTGACCGCCGGCGACCAGCGCACAGCTGCGCACCAGCGATGAGTCGCGCTTGGTTCGTACCGCATTCGCCGGGTGTTCATGCATCTCGATGACCTCGCGGGCATCGACGACGTTGATCCCGTCCCGGGTCGCGGCACCTGCACTTCGCAGCTCCTCGTCGACAGCCTCACGGCGGCCCACGAGGGTGACCGCGATGCCGTGCTCGCTGACGGCCCGCACGGCGCCACGCACGATTTCGGCTGGAGCATGGTCGCCGCCCATCGCGTCGACCGCGATCGGGAGCGGCATCAGATGTCGAGGTTGCGCACGCTCGTGGCGTGGGTCTGGATGAAGCGCTTCCGTGGCTCGACGTCGGATCCCATCAGGCGGTCGAAGATGTCATCGGCCTTGAGCGCATCCGCGACACCAACCTGCAGGAGGACCCTGCGATCGGGATCCATGGTGGTCGCCCACAACTCCTCGGACATCATCTCCCCGAGTCCCTTGTAGCGGGACACCTCGGTGTCTCGTCCCATTGATTTGACCTTGTCGTCACGCTGGTCGTCACTGAAGGCGTATTCGGTCTGCTTGTTCCGACCCTTGCCCTTCTCGAGCTTGTACAGCGGGGGTTGTGCCAGGTAGAGAAAGCCGCCGTCCACCAGTGGGCGCAGGTGACGCCAGAAGAACGTCAGCAGCAGCGTGCGGATGTGCGAGCCGTCGACGTCAGCGTCGGCCATGAGCACGATGCGGTGATATCGCAGCTTGTCCACGCTGAACGTCTCGCCGAACCCACCGCCGAGCGCCATGATCAGGTCCTTGATCTGCTCGTTGCCGAGGATCTTGTCCGCTCGCGCCTTCTCGACGTTGAGGATCTTGCCCCGCAAGGGAAGGATCGCCTGGTTACGGCGCTCACGAGCCTCCTTTGCCGTGCCACCTGCCGAAAGTCCCTCGACGATGAAGATCTCGCAGTGCGCCGGGTCGCGCTCGCTGCAGTCGACAAGCTTTCCGGGCAGCGTCGCCGATTCGAGCAGCGACTTACGCTGGACCAGATCGCGCGCCTTTGCGGCTGCCTGTCGCGCCCGGGCTGCGGTCAGAGACTGGTCGATGATCTTGCGGCCATCGGCAGGGTTCTCCTCGAGGTACTGCATGAGCGCCTCGCTCAGCACCGTCGAGACCTGGCCGGCGACCTCGCTGTTGCCCAGCTTGGTCTTGGTCTGACCTTCGAACTGCGGCTCGCGCAGCTTCACGCTGATCACCGCCGTCAAGCCGTCGCGCACGTCGTCACCGCTGAGATTGGGATCCTGTTCCTTGAGGATGCCCGCCTTGCGCGCGTACTTGTTGAGGGTCGCGGTCAGCGCGCTGCGGAAGCCGGTGACATGCGCACCGCCTTCCTCGGTGTGCACGTTGTTCGCGAAGGCGAGGACGTGCTCGGTGAAGACGGTGTTCTGATATTGCAGCGCGATCTCGACGACGTTGCCCTCGATCTCCCGCTCCACGTACATCGGCTTCTGGTTGACGACGTTGCGGTTTGCGTTGAGATACCTGACGAACGACTGGATGCCGCCCTCGAAATGAAACGTGTACGCCTGGCCGTCGCGCTCATCGGCGAGCTGGATCGTGATGCCCTTGTTGAGAAAGGCATAACTGCGCAGCGACGAACAGACCGTCTCCCAGGAGAACTCGATCTCCTGGAAGATCTCGGCATCAGGCCAGAAGCGGACATAGGTGCCGCGGCGATCGGATGCGCCGTTGACGGCCACCGGCCCGTCGGGCACGCCTCGGGTGTACTCCTGATGGTGGGACTCGCCGTCGAGGTACACCTCGACCACGAGACGCTCGCTGAGTGCGTTCACGACCGACAGACCAACACCGTGCAGTCCGCCCGAGACCTTGTAGCCTCCGCCGCCGAACTTGCCGCCGGCGTGGAGTGTGGTGAGCACGACCTCGAGCGCGGATTTCCTCGCGGTTGGATGCATGCCGACCGGGATGCCGCGACCGTTATCCAGAACCGACACGGACTTGTCCGAGTGGAGGACGATCTTGATCGTGTCGCACCACCCGGCGAGGGCCTCGTCGATGCTGTTGTCGACGAGCTCGACCACGAGATGGTGCAGGCCGCGCAGATCCGTGGATCCGATGTACATCCCAGGGCGTCTGCGCACCGGCTCGAGACCCTCGAGGATCTGGATCTGGTCCGCCGAGTAGGTGTCCTTGCCAACCCGGCCGGCGCCCAAAGGTCGCGGATCCGGATTGACGTCACCCTGGCTCATCTGTGGCTCGATTGCCGCCTCATCGGGGCGTTCGGGGCGTGCGGTGTCGGTTATCTGTGCTGCTCCGGTTGTGACGTGAGTGTTGGAAGGGGGGCCAATGGTGAAACCGCTCGATTCGTCCAGCGGGGACCGCCAAAATCGGCCGTTCCAAGTACCTCTATTCTACCAGCCCGCGGCCTCACCTGGCTCTTTTCGGGTGGTGCGCTGCACTAGCATCAGCGGCGTGAACGACGATGTCCGTTCCGCACCCCACCGAACTCGTCGCGGGGGTCGATAAGCGTGGCGTCACCCACGCTTGAAGAGTACCGCCGCAAGCGCGACTTCAATCAGACCCCGGAGCCCAGTGGAGACCCGACCCCACGTGCCCAGACAGAGCGCTCGGCGTGGGAGCAACTGCCTCACGGCAGCAGGTTCTGTGTCCAGAAGCACCGAGCGACACGAATGCATTTCGACTTCAGGCTGGAGCACGACGGGGTCCTGCTCTCGTGGGCGATTCCGAGGGGTCCGAGCCTCGATCCCGCCAAGAAACGCCTGGCCGTGCAGACCGAGGATCACCCCATCGATTACGGGGAATTCGAGGGCGTGATCCCCTCGGGATACGGCGCGGGCACGGTGATGCTCTGGGATATCGGCACCTTCGAATGGATCAAAGAGTCAGCGGAAGACTTCGATCGCTCGCGGCTCAAGGGCGACATCAAGTTCCGCCTTCATGGCACCAAGCTCTCGGGCGAGTTCGCGCTCGTTCACATCGGTGAACGGGGGCGGCAGTACGGCGGCAGCAGCGACGCCGGCAAGAACTGGCTGATGATCAAGAAACGCGATGCAGCGGTCGTGGAGGGCTTCGAGGCGATCGACCTCGACGTTTCAGTCAAAACCGGCAGAAGCCTGGTGGATATCGCGGCGGAGGGCGGGGGCGACCCTCGGGAGATGCGCCGGGCCGCCCGCTCCCGAACCACCCCGCCCGCGGTCGCGCCCCCGCCGGCGTCCCCGGCGCTCGCGCAGGCGCCTCCGCCGATGCTCGCGACGCCCGTGGACCACCCCTTTTCCAGAGAGGGCTGGCTGTTCGAGCTGAAGTACGACGGCATTCGCGCGATGGTCAGCGTCGCCGGTGATCTGGCGCGCATCACGGGCCGGCGTGGCGGTGACGAGACCGCTCGTTACCCGGAGGTCGGGGCGATCAGGGCGGGCATCCGCGCCCGCCAGGCCATCGTCGATGGGGAGCTCGTCGTCCTCGATGCCGGGGGACGGCCGTCGTTCGAGCGGATGCAACAGCGCCTCAACGTCACGCGCCAGACCGATGTGCGCCGTGTCGCAGCCGAGCATCCCGTCACCTTCGTCGCCTTCGACCTGCTCGAGCTCGACGGGCGTGACCTGCTCAGCACCGAGCTGCGGATTCGCAAGAAGACGCTCCGCGAAACCATCGTCGACTCGCCGAACATCCTCTTTGCGTCGCACGTCGAGCGCGACGGGACGTCGCTCTTCGAGGTGGCGCGTGAGTCCGGCATCGAGGGCGTCGTCGGCAAGCGCGCCGACTCCCTCTACCGCCCCGGGATCAGAAGTCCGGACTGGGTGAAGATCAAGTCCTGGCGCAGCCAGTCGTGCGTCATCGCCGGGTATACGGCCGGCCGCGGCCGGCGGTCGAATCGGCTGGGCGCTCTCGTCCTCGCGGTGCTCGAGGACACCCGGCTGGTGCACTGCGGGCAGGTGGGCACCGGCTTCGACGAGCAGACCCTGCGCGACCTCAGAGACGGTCTCCAGCGGTTGGAGGTCACGACGTGTCCCCTCGACGTCACCCCCAAGACCTCCGAGCCCGCGACCTGGGTCCGCCCCGAGCTTGTCTGTGAAGTCCGCTTCGCCGGCTGGACTCGCGACGGCATTCTCCGCCACCCCGCCTACCGAACCCTCCGCCCCGACCAGCGCCCCGAGGACTGCACCCGCGAGCTGCCTGTCAACCCGGCGCTCCTCATTGCTTCCGCTGAGCCCCCCAATGGCACGCAGCCCCAAGGCGACGAGACTGCGAAAGGCCTCCGCCCACGACGCCGTCGCAGAAGCGTTCTCGAGCCCGTAACAGCGTCAGGCCGTCCGGGTGGCGCGGCGGGGAGCAGCGCCACCAACGTGGGCGAGGGGCCCCCGCAGCGACAGGACCCGGACCAGAGCGCGGCGCTGGCCGAGCTCAGAACCCTCCACAAGAACGCGCACTGGGAAATCGCCGGCCGCCGGCTCCCGCTCACCAACCTGGACAAGGTGCTCTGGCCGGCCGACGGCATCACCAAACGAGACATGATCGAGTACTACGTCCGGATGGCGCCGTACATGTTGCCCTACCTCCGGGACCGGCCCCTGTCGATGCAGGTCTTTCCCGACGGCATCGATGGAAAATCGTTCTGGCGCAAGGATAAACCGGCCCACGCTCCAGCATGGATCGAGTCCTGGACCTATCACGGCGAGAAGACCAAGACGTACATCGTCGTGAATGAGGTGGCGACGCTCGCGTGGGTAGCCAACGCGGGCGTGATCGATCTGCATCCATGGCACTCGCGCATCGATGCTCCGAATGATCCCGACTGGGCCGTCTTCGACCTCGATCCATTCGAGCCCGCGTCATTCCAGGACGTGGTCGACATTGCCCGGCTCGTCAAAGCGGCACTGGACCACTACGGCATGCACGGCGTGGTGAAGACCAGCGGGCAGACTGGTCTGCAGATCTACGTGCCGGTTCTTCGCGGCCCTGACTACGCCGCGGTGCGCCGCTGGGTCGAGGAGGTGGGCAGGGCCATCGACCGGGCCGCGCCGGGACGCGTGAGCTGGGAGTGGTCGGTGGCAAAGCGCACCGGCCGGATCCGCATCGACTACACGCAGAACATCATCAACAAGACGCTGGCGGCCCCCTACTCGCTGCGGCCGGCGCCGGCCGCTCCGGTGTCGACGCCCATCGCCTGGGAGGAGCTCGACGATCCTGACCTGCGCCCGGATGGCTGGACCATCGCGACCATCGCGCGCCGTGTCGCCGAGAAAGGCGATCTCTTCGCGCCGGTCCTGAAGGCGGACCAGGACATTCCGAGCGCTCCATGACGCGCGTGGTGCGCGGATTGCGGGTACCCTGCGTCGCGATGCGACGGGCGTTGGTTCCGGCTGTGCTGCTCGCGACCGCGGGCGTTCTCGCCGCGTGCGGGTCCTCGTCTCCGGCCGTCACGAGCACGGAGCCGACCACGCTCCCGGTGACCCCGACCCCGCTGGTGACCGCGCCGCCGGAGCCGACCCCGACGCCGACGGCCACGCCGCCGGTGCCGTGCATGCCTGGACAGTTCGGCATCGCGATCCTCAACTCCCAGGGGGCCGCCGGCACCATCTACGCGACATTCGAGATCCGGAACACGTCGACGAGCGATTGCACCGAGAACGGCTACGCCAAGCTGCAGATGCTGACAGCGGGCGGGGGATTGCTGGCCACGACCTGGTCCAACGACAACTCGGTGGCGTCGCCTGGGCCCGTCGACCTTCCTCCGGGCACCGAACCCCTCGGCGCCGTCGGGGCGTCCGGACACGGGTACTTCCTCGTCTCGTGGACGGACGTAACCTGCTCGGCGGCGCAGGCGGAGACGCCGAAGTTCTGGCAGGTCACCCTGCCGACGTCACGGTTCCAGACCGATGTGACCGATATCGGTTCGAGCATGGTCTGCGGCGGCGCGATCAAGATCGGGCCCATCAAGTCCGCCCCCTACACCTGATCGACGCGAAGATCCCCGCTTCCCAATAGAATTCGGCCATGGCAGTGCTGCTGCTCAACGCCTCGCTGCAGCCGCTCAACGTGATCAGTCACCGGCGGCTGGTGGTGCTCCTGACCAAGGAGCGAGTCGCGTTCGTTGACGAGGCGGCCGAACGTGCGGCGGCAGAGGCGCTCGCCGGTCGGCGGCTCCCGGAAGGGGTGGTCATCGTGCGTCTCCTCCGCACCATCCATGTCCCGCGCCGGCTGCTCCGTCCAAACCGTCGCAACCTGCTGCTTCGCGACGACCACACCTGCCAGTACTGCGGCCGTCTCGGCAACGCCGCCGAGCTCACCGTCGACCACGTCATCCCCGTGTCTCGTGGGGGCGCACCGGATCGCTGGGAGAACGTGGTCATCGCCTGCCGGAAGTGCAACTGGCGCAAGGCGAATCACCGGCCCGAGGAGGTCGGGCTCGCGCTCCGGCGCAAGCCGGTACCGCTGACCCAGGAGTACGCGCACATCATCTTCCTGAGGTACCCGGAGCTCAAAGCCGCCTACGACAGGCTGCTCGCCGCCGCCTGACGGGCGTCGCGTCCACGCCGATCCCGCGCCCCTATACTCGGACTGCCATGCCTCGATCCATGTGGCGCGGCGCCATCAGCTTCGGCATGGTGGCGATACCCGTGCGGCTCTACCTGGCGACCGAGTCGAAGAGTGTTTCGTTCCGGTTGCTCTGTCCGAACGACCAGACGCCGGTGCGCAACAAGCGCTGGTGTCCCGAGGAGGATCGCGAGATCGGCTGGAGCGACGCGCTCCGTGGCTACGAGGTCGGCAAGGACGAATATGTGATCGTCACCGACTCGGATCTCGACAACCTGCCCTTGACCACCACGCACACCATCGACATCGTGGAGTTCTGTCCGGACTCGGAGATCGAAGCGGGCGTCTACCTGAAGAGCGCGTACTACCTGGAGCCCGAGGCGGTGGGCGTCAAGCCGTACGCGCTGCTCCGGCAGGCCCTCGAGAAGACCGGCACCGTCGCCATCGGGAAGATCGCCCTGCGCGACCGGGAGCACCTCTGTCGCCTCGCGCTCCACGAGCAGGGCCTGCTGCTGAACACCCTGCACTGGCCGGACGAGATCCGATCGACGGGGGAGCTGGCGATACCCGAGGAGAGCCCAGCGGTCGCCAGGAAGGAACTGGACATGGCGGTGATGCTCGTCGAGAACATGACGGCGCATTTCGACCCCTCGCGCTACCACGACGATTACCGCGAGGCGCTGATCCAGGTTGTGGAGTCCAAGCTGAGCAACCAGCCGATCGAACGCCCGGAGGGTCGCGAGCCGGGCACGGTCACCGACCTCATGGCGGCGCTCAAGGCGTCGGTCGAGGCTGCGCGATCGCGCCGCGCGGAGAGCGACGGCTCCGAGGGGTCCGGGGCTGAAGACGCCGAGTCGCTGGAACCGGCTCGCCGGCGCCAGGCGTCCTGAGGCTTCGCGAGCACGGCGTGGCCGGCAGAACACCTCTGTCTCGTGCCGCCCAGGCGGCGTTCGCCGACCCCCTGCCGTTCCGGTCTCCCACGCCGCCGCAGCTCCCCGGGTACATCCCGATCGAGGCGTCGGTCCCGTGCGCCGAGCCCTTCGACGATCACGATTGGCTGTTCAGCGTCGACTGGGACGGAGCACGGGCTCTGCTCTTCCTCGAGCCGGGTGGCGCCGTCCGCATCCAGGGAGAGATGCCGGGCGATCTCGCACGCCGGTTTCCGGACGTGGCTGCGCCGGCGGCCGTCCGGGGTGGGCGGGGTGCGGTCCTCGACGGCGTGATCGCGGTCCTCGATCGCGAGGGCCGCCCAGATCTCGTGGGATTCGGCCGGCGTCTCGCCGCCGGTCCGGCGATGGCCGTCGAACTCCCGGCGGTGTACCTCTGCTGTGACGTTCTCCATCTCGACGGTCGGTCGACCGTCAGCTGGCCGCTGGATCGTCGCCTCGATGCCCTGAGCGAGCTGACCGGCACGAACGATGCCGTCCAGGCGCCCGACCACGTCCGTGGGCGCGGAGAGGCGCTCGCCGCCGCTGCCGCGGGAAGGGGGCTTGCGGCGTTGCTCGCGCGTCGGGCGGGGGCTCCCTACCGGGCGGGCGTCGCCTCCTCCGATCGGCTGCGCATCGCGCTCTCGAACCAGACGACCTGCGTCGTCGCCGGCATCGTCTCGCGGCGGCGTGGCGGCATCCGGCTGATCCTCGGTGAGCATGTCGCCAGCCGGCTGACGTTCGCGGGGCATGTCGACGGTCCTCGCGACCGGCTCGTTGCAGGGTGGCTGGCGCAGCAGGCCGGCGATCTGACGGTCAGCGCGGCGCCGCTGGACGGCGTGCAGCCGGTCAACGCGACGTGGTTTCGCCCCGCCCTGACCGCCACCGTCCGGCATCACGGCCGGAGCGCCGGAGGGGCGCTGATCCGACCCACGCTGCTCGCCCTGCGTGACGACGTGGATCCTCGCTGGTGCGTGCAGCGACCGGCCGTGGCGGCCCCGCTGCAGCCGCGCGCGGGGACCCGATTCTCACCGACGCTTCTGCTCCCACTCCCCCTCGGCGACGTGGCCTCCCTGCCTCAGGCGAGCCGATGACGCCCGCCGTCCTCATGTGCCGGCCGGACCACTTCGGCATCGAATACGAGATCAACCCCTGGATGCACGTCGCGGTGAAGGTCGACCACGCGCTGGCTGCGACGCAATGGGAGGCGCTCCATCGCACTTATCTCGACCTCGGGGTCGCCATCGAACTGGCCACGCCCGTCGACGGCCTCCCCGACATGGTGTTCACCGCCAACGCGGCTGTGCTGTGGGACGACCGCGCCGTGCTGAGCAACTTTCACCACGCCGAGCGACAGGGTGAGGAGGCGCACTGGCGTCTGGAGCTGGAGCGGCTGGGCTACGACGTCCACGAACTGCCCCGATCACTGTCGTTCGAGGGCGCAGGCGATGCGCTGTTCCTCGGGGACCGGCTGTTCTGTGGCTACGGATTCCGAACCGACCGCGAATCCCACCACCCCGTGGCGCGCATCCTCGATGTCGACTTCGTGTCGCTCGAGCTCGTCGATCCGCGCTTCTATCACCTGGATACGTGCTTCTGCCCGCTCGATGCCACCAACGTCCTGGCGGCCCCCGATGCTTTCGCCCCGGCCTCCCTGCGGCTGATCCGCGAGCTGGTGCCGAACCTGATCGAGGTCCCGGTCGAGGTGGCGGCGGGCTTCGCGTGCAACGCGATGCCGCTCGGAGGCCACGTCCTCTCCTCGATGACCATCTCGCAGATGGAGGGCCCGCTCAAGGCCGCGGGCTACACGCCGATCCCGCTCGCGATGGGGGAGTTCCTCAAAGCCGGGGGTGGGGTCCGATGCCTCTCGCTGCCGCTCGGTGACGGAGAGCGCGGACTGGGCGTTCCGACCGGTCGGAACGCCCAGGGTAGATCCAACAACCTCTGAGCGTTTTCCCAGACTTCCGCGCGAAGATGGTCCGGTGACCCCGATCAGCACAGCCGAGCCCAAGCGAGTCCTCGTCGTCGACGACGAGCGCGCCATCACCGATCTCGTCGCGATGGCGCTCAAATACGAGGGCTTCTCGGTCCGCACGGCCGGGACCGCGAAGCAGGCCCGACACGCCGTCATGGACTTCCGACCCGACCTCATGATTCTCGACGTCGGGCTTCCCGACGACGATGGCTTCACGCTCGTGCAGCGCCTGATCAGTGATGGCATCAAGGTCCCGGTGATCTTCCTCACGGCCCGCGATGCGACCGAGGAGAAGGTGCACGGCCTGACCATCGGCGGGGACGACTACGTGACCAAGCCGTTCAGCATCGAGGAGCTGGTCGCGAGGATCCGGGTGGTGCTCCGGCGTCACAACCCGGACGGAGCGGCGTCGACCGGCAAGCTCGTCCTCCACGACCTCGAGCTCGACGACGAGACACACGAGGTGTTCCGCGCGGGCGAGTCGGTCGAGTTGACGCGCACGGAGTTCCGCCTGCTGCGGTACCTGATGATGAACACCGGCCGGGTGCTCTCACGCTCGCAGATCCTCGACCATGTCTGGGACTACGACTTCGGCGGCGACGCGAGCGTGCTCGAGACCTACATCAGCTACCTGCGCCGCAAGGTCGACCAGGTCGAGCCGGCGCTCATCCACACGGTTCGCGGAGTCGGATACGTCATGCGCGTGCCGCGCACCACGACGGCGCGCGCGTGAGCGGCGCGCCGACGATGTGCTCAGGACCGTAGATGTCCCTCCGCCTCCGATTGCTGCTCACCCTGGCCCCGCTGTTCATCCTCGGGCTCGCCGCCGCCGACGTCGGCACCTATGCGGCGCTGCAGGGTTCGCTGCTCCAGGGGATCGACCAGCAATTGGCGATCATTCAGCCGGGCGTGCAGAACGTGCTCCTGCAAACACAGCTCCCGGGAGGCGACGCCAGACCGCCGGATAGCGGCGGCGGCGGTTTCAACCAGGAGTACGCCTTTCCGGTTGGAACCTACGGCGAGATCCTGGACTCATCGGGGCACTCGGTCTCATCGGGCATCCTCTTCGGGACGACTTCCTATGCCTCCTCCTCCGCGCCCGTGTTTCCCGCAAATCTCACGTCGCAAACCAACACGATACTCACCCTTGCCGGCACGGGGACCTATCACTCATACCGCGCCTATGTGACTCCGATGGGCAACGGCGACGTCGCGGTGACCGCAGTCCCGCTGGACGGCGTCAACACCACACTGAGCACGCTGCTGCTCTTCGAGATCGCGATCAGCAGCGGGATCACGATCATCGTCCTGGTCGTCACCTGGTTGCTCGTGCGCCGCGGGATGCGTCCGCTGGAGCGCATGGGCGCAACCGCGCGGTCGATCGCCGCGGGCAGTCTCGGCCGTCGCGTCACGCCGTCCAACGAGCGCACCGAGGTCGGCCAGCTCGGGCTCGCGCTCAACGGCATGTTGAGCCAGATCGAGCGCGCGTTCGCTGAACGTGACGTGACCGAGCAGAAGTTGCGCCACTTCGTCTCCGATGCCTCGCACGAGCTGCGCACGCCGCTGACGTCGATGCGCGGTTACGCGGAGTTGCTGCAACGCAACCCCGACATGACTCGCGACGATGTCCTGCTCGCCGTCCGGCGCATCGAGGAGGAGACCCGGCGTATGGGGCTGCTCGTCGACGACCTGCTGCTGCTCGCGCGACTCGACCAGGGGCGACCCCTGGACAGCGCTCCGGTCGACCTCACATCGATGGTCAACGACGCCGTGAGTGACGCCCGCGCCGCCGACCCCGGACGCTCGGTGAGCGCGCACATCGAGGCGCCCGTCGTCGTGACCGGTGACGACCTCCGTCTGCGACAGGCGGTCGCAAACCTGGTTCGCAACGCGCTCGTGCACACCCCGTCGGGAAGCCCTGTCGAGGTTGCGCTGCAGGCGCAGAACGGACACGCGGAGATCGACGTGATCGACCACGGACCCGGAGTGCCGGCCGCGCAACGCGAGCGGATCTTCGAGCGCTTCCATCGCGCCGACCCCTTGCGCAGTCGCGACCAGGGCGGCAGTGGGTTGGGCTTGAGCATCGCCACCGCTGTCGTGGCGGCACACGGCGGAAAGATCAGCGTCACGGACACACCGGGCGGAGGCGCGACCTTCCGGATCGAGCTCCCGGCGGCCACGAGGAATGGAGCCAATGTCTAGCCAATTGCTCTGGTACACCACCCGCGGTGCGGGGGCCGTCAGCCTGGTGCTGCTGAGCGCGGTCGCCGTTCTCGGCCTGCTCGCACGTCTCCGGTTCGAATCACACGGCTGGCCGCGATTCCTCAGCGCCGCGGTGCACGGCGATCTCGCGCTGATGACTCTCGTCTTCCTGCTGCTCCACATCGTCACCGCGGTGGTCGACCCCTTCACCCACCTCGGGCTCGCCGCGCTGGTGCCGTTCGGCTCGTACTACCGGACGTTGTGGCTCGGCCTCGGAGCGATCGCCTTCGAGCTGCTCCTCGCGATCGTCGCGACGAGCCTCCTTCGCCGGCACATCGGCGCGCGTGTCTGGCGGGGGATCCACTGGCTCGCGTATGCGAGCTGGCCGGTGGCCGTGCTGCACGGCATCGGCACCGGCACTGACCGGACCGCGCTCTGGATGGTCGTGATCGACGCCGTCTGCGTCGCATCCGTCGCCATCGCACTCATCTGGCGCATTCTCGCGGCTCCGCTGGATCCGCTTGCGGACGAGCGCCGCCTGGCCGCGGAGCGTGCGTCGTTCGGGACCGAACGATGAGCATCGCGTTGCTGGCGGGACCGCCGGGTACCGACGGGATGGAGAGTCGTGCCGCGCACCAGCATCGGCTCGGTGCTCTACCGCCCGCGCCCTATGCGCTCATCGATTCCATCGAGCGATGCAACCTGCGCGGCAAGGGCGGAGCGGGGTTTCCCGTGGCCACCAAATGGCGATCCGTGGCGTCGCAGTCCGGAGGAACGCCTGTCGTGCTGGCAAACGGCGGCGAGGGTGAGCCCCTGAGCCGCAAGGACCGCATGCTGATGGAGCAGCGGCCCCACCTCATCATCGACGGCGCGGTGCTCGCGGCGAGCGCCGTCGGCGCTGATGAGATCGTTCTCTACGTCGGCGCCGACCACGTGGGCGCGATCCAGGCGATGCACCGGGCGGTGACCGAGCGCCCCGCGTCCGAGCGGGCACGGCTCCGTCTGGTGAGTGCCCCCGTTCGCTACGTCTCCGGAGAGGAGACCGCGGCTGTGCACTTCATCAACGCCGGTATCGCGCTGCCCACATCGATTCCACCGCGTCCGTTCGAGCGTGGCGTTGACGGCCGTCCAACGCTGGTGCAGAACGTCGAGACTCTCGCGAACGTCGCGCTCATCGCGCGTTTCGGCGACGAGTGGTTTCGCTCACTCGGCATCGGGAACGCATCCGGGACCACGCTGGTCACCGTGGGCGGGGCGGTGCCGCAAACGATGCTGATCGAGATCCCGCAGGGTATGGCACTGGCCGAGGCGGTGAACGCGGCGGGGGGTATCACCTCGGACAGTGAGGCGGTGCTCCTCGGTGGATATTTCGGAGGCTGGGTCGAGTCCACCACCGCCTGGGGGCTGCCCCTGGACGCGGACTCGCTGCGGCAGCTCGGCTACTCGCTCGGCTGCGGCGTGATCGCGGTGCTGCCATCAGGGCGCTGCGGGGTCGTCGAGACCGCGAGGATCCTGGCGTACCTGGCGCACGAGAGCGCCCGCCAGTGCGGGCCGTGCACCTTCGGCCTGCGCGCCATATCAGCGACGGCAGGACGCGTCGCGGGACTGGCGTCGGCGCCGGGTGACCTGGAGCACATGCAGCGATGGGCGGGCCTGCTCGCGGGACGTGGGGCCTGCCGCCATCCCGACGGCGCCGCAGGCTTGCTCGCGTCGTCGCTGCGCGTCTTTGCCCGCGAGTTCTCGCTCCACGGACACGACCGGCGCTGCAGCGTCCTGAGCGCGCGGGCCGCGGCGTCGTGAGCAATCGCTACACGCTCGCCATCGATCGCATCAAGTGCGACGGCCACGGTGTCTGTGCGGACCTCGTGCCCGAGTTGATCGAGCTCGACGACTGGGGATACCCGATCATTCGTGCCGGCGCCATCCCGCCGTCGGTCCTTCCCCACGCTCGGCGAGCGGTCTCCGGCTGCCCGGCACTCGCGTTGCGCCTCCAGGTTCTGGCCGCGCGCCGCTGACCGATCGCCGAGACCCGGCGTCGTATGCGGCTCGGAGATCTCCGTGACTTCACAGCCGCCTCCCAGCCAGCTCGCGGGCTGTATCAAGAAGGGGGCGCCAGGCTTGTCTCATGAACGATGTGCGCGCCACGACGGGCGCCCCGGTCCTGGACATCGCGATCCCCGTGTACAACGAGGAGCGCGCTCTGGAGCGCAGCGTGCGCGTGCTGCACGCCCACGTCCACGAGCAGATTCCCTTCGCGACAAGGATCACCGTCGTCGACAACGCGAGTGAGGACGCAACGCGCCTGATCGGCCCTCGCCTCGCCGGCGAGCTTGACGGAGTGCGCTACGTCCGCGTCCCCGAGAAGGGCCGCGGTCGGGCGCTTCGAAGTGCCTGGCTGGCGAGCGACGCGCGTGTCGTCGCGTACATGGACGTCGACCTCTCGACGCGACTCGGGTCGCTGACAGCGCTGATCGCACCGATTCTCGCGGGAAGCACCGACATCACCATCGGGAGCCGGCTCGCGCCCAATGCGCGGGTCAGCAGGAGCGCGGGACGTGAGTTCATCTCGCGTGGGTACAACCTCCTGCTTCGTGCCGTGCTGCACACGCACTTTCGCGACGCGCAGTGCGGATTCAAGGCCATGCGCACCCAGGTTGCCCGCGACCTCGTGCCCCTGGTTCGGGATCAGGGATGGTTCTTCGACACGGAGCTGCTCGTCGTCGCGCAGTGGGCCGGTGTGCGCGTTCAGGAACTCCCGGTGGAATGGGTCGAGGATCCCGACTCGCGGGTGGACATTCCTCGCACGGTGCTCGCCGATCTTCGAGGAGTGCTACGCCTCCTGCGCACGACCCCGATCATTCGCGCCCGGTTGCGTCAGCAGCCGGCCCATCCCCAGGAGGTGGGGTGATGCCGGCATCGAAGCGACGCATCACCGCGGCGGAGCGGGACCGGGCGCTGCGCCTGCGCCGCACGCTCACGATGGCCTTCGGAGTCGCGGGAGCGGCAGCTGTCGCGGCGCTCGCAGTCGCCGCCGCGGACACGCACGTCGGAGCGTCCACGAGCAGGGTGGCGACCTCGACGACGGCGTCCTCGACCGGAACGACAGCGAAGTCGACGACGCCGTCCACGTCCTCGTCGGGCACCGGGTCGTCATCGCTCTCCACCGGGTCGGCGAGCACCGGAAGGTCCTCCTCGGCGAGTACCGTCAGCGGCGGCTCATGACCCTTGCCGCGTATCGAGGCACCGCTCTCGGAACATCGATGCACGTGGTCGTCACCGACCCCGACGCCCTCGACACGGCGACCGCGTCGGTCGAGGCGGTGGTCGATGCGATCGACCGAGCCTGCAGCCGTTTCCGAGATGACAGCGAGTTGAGCCGTCTTCAGGTCGGAGACGGGCGGCGGGAGGGCATCGTGTCGCCGCTGCTTGCCCAGGCACTCGCCACCGCGCTTCGAGCCGCTGAGCTGACCGACGGCGCCGTGGATCCGACGGTCGGGGAGGCGGTGCGCAACGCCGGGTACAGCGTCGACTTCGGCGCGGTTCCCGCGGACGGGGCGCCGCTGACGCTCGCGGTGTCCCCGGTGCCGGGATGGCGCCGTGTCCGCCTCTTTCCAGCGACCCGGCGCGTGGAGATCGATGCGGGCGTCGAGGTCGACCTCGGCGCAACCGCGAAAGCGCTCGCCTCCGATCTTGCCGCCGCCGCGGCCCTCGATGCGATGCGCGGCGGCGGGGTCCTGGTCAGCCTGGGCGGGGACGTCTCGGTCGCGGGCGAACCGCCCGAAGGGGGCTGGCACATTCAGATCGCCGAGGACAGCCGCGCGGCGATCACCCCGGACGGCGAGACGATCGCCATCCGAGCCGGCGGGGTTGCCACCTCGAGCACGACGGTGCGGCGCTGGCAGCGGGGTGGGGTCGAGCTGCACCACATCATCGACCCGGCAACCGGGCTCCCCGCTGCAGGCCCCTGGAGGACCGTCAGCGTGGTGGCGGGAAGTTGCGTCGACGCCAACATCGCCGCCACCGCAGCGATCGTTCGCGGTGCCGAGGCGGCGTCGTGGCTCGACGGCGCGGGGCTACCGGCGCGCCTCGTCGACCGAAACGGCGCGATGACCCGAGTGGGCGGCTGGCCCGCTCCCGGCGCTCAGGCGTCCTGAGCGATCAGGTCCTGGACCTCGCGCTGATAGCGCCGCGTGTCGTCGTAGATCCCATGGGTTGCGACGCTCGCATCCCCCTGGTAGTAGCCGGCCAGCGTGGCCGCGACGTCGGCCTCGTGCTTGCTCATCAGGTGGCGGAGCAACATCGCGCCGGCGACCACGTTGTCCTGCGCGCGCCAGATGTCGAGGTGCGTCCCGGCGAGATGGCGCGACACCCATTCCCCGGTGAAGGGTTCGATCTGCATGACACCCACGGCGCCCGTCGGCGAGACTCGTTCCTGGCGCCAGTGTGACTCCGCCCAGGCGACCGCGCGCAGCAGGCGCGCGTCGACGACGACGTCGGCGGCGACGAAGCTCACGAGCGCGTTCATCCGCGCGAGGCGGCCTGGTACGACCAGCTCGTCGCCCTCCGAGATGGGCGCGTTGACGCCGATACCGTTGGTCCGCGCCAGCGCCGTCGGGTCGACACCGAACCGCCGAGCCGTCTCGAAAACGCCCTCGCCGCGGCCGACGCGGTAGGTCTCGGAGTCGTCCGCGCCGCGCGCGTAGGCGGGTAGCGTGAGCGACGCGTCGGGGATCTGCAGCATTTGACCGACCCGAATGAGTTCCGGCGCGGCCATGCGGTTTGCGTCGAGCAGTGCGGCCAGGGTGGTGCCGTGACGGACCGCGATGTCCGACGCCGTGTCACCGGGGCGCACCACGTAGGAGGTCGCGAAAACAGCGGCGGGGATGGTTGCCACGGCGGTGGCGCCGAGCGCGGCAGCGGCAAGACGAGACCTTGTCGGCATCGGGTTCCTCGTGTGGTGGGACGTTGGGAGAGAAGTGGGAACCGGCCGCCCGCTGGCGACCAATGCAGCGTAGGCACAGTAGATCGCGCGCGTCAAGCGTTGCCGGTCGCCGTAACGGTTTCGTCACAACCGAGTGCCGTCCGTGTGAACTGTCACCGAGTCGGCCCGAGTGCTACGCTGCGATCGAAAGCATGCGACTCCCGAGCCTGCCGCGCACCTCGCTGCCGACCACTTTCCTGGCCGCGTCCTGTGGCGCGGGTCTCGGCATCGTCACGTTCGTCCTCTGTGCATGGCTCCACGCCGCGGGTGCCGCGGGGACGGCGGCGCTGCTGGCCGAGACGGCGCTCCTGATCGCGCTGGCATGTGTCGCGGGTTTCGCGCTGTTCGACGGGAACGCCCGCCTGCGCGGCGCACGGGTGCCGATCAACCGGGCGCTGCCCCCGGCGTGGTGGCCGCGCGACCCGGACCCCGTCTCGCTGCTGGCGGCGTGCGTCGGCGCTCCGCTCGTCATCGGTGCCGGAGCGGCGGTCCTGCTCTTCCGCTGACCACTCCGGCTGGCCTTCAGCCGGTCAGCCGAGCGATCCCCCAGCGAGCAGCCTCCCGGACCACCTCGTCCGGGTCGAGCTCGGCGCTCCGTCGCAGCGCGGGCATCGCGGCGCGATCCCCGGCGTTGCCGAGCGCGATCGCGCAATTCCGGGCCAGCCCGGCGCGCCCCGTCCGCGCGACCGCCGTTCCCCGGAAGCGGGCCGTGAATTCGGAGTCGGTGAGCTCGAGGCATTCGATCAGGTCCGGATGCGGCACCGGGCCGCGCGCGGTCGAGGCGGCGTCGGCGTCGAGGGGTTGTGGGGCGAGGCGGTGGTTGATCGGGCAGGCCTCCTGGCAGAGATCGCACCCGAACGCCCAGGTTCCCATCAGCGGACGCAGCTCGTTGGGGATCGGGCCCCGGTGTTCGATGGTGAGATAGGAGATGCAGCGCCGGGCGTCGATGACACCTGGCGAGACGATCGCTCCGGTGGGGCAGGACGGCAGGCAGGCGCTGCAGCGGCCGCAGCCGCGCTGTGAGGGTGAGTCGATGGGGAGCGCGACCGAGACCGCAATGCTCGCGAGGAGCACGTACGAGCCCGCCTCGAGCGTGATCACCGACGCGTGCTTTCCGGCGAACCCGATACCCGCGCGCTCGGCGATGGCGCGATCGAGAGCCCATCCGTGATCGATGAAACGCTTCGCACGGGCACCCGCGACCCGTCCTCGGAGCCAGTCCACCAGGGCGTCGCAGCGCCGTGCGAGGAGGTCGTGGTAGTCGACCGGGCCGTCGCCGTCCTCGGTGCACGCATAGGCGGAGAAGCGCCCGCGGATCGCCTCCGGCCCGACGGGGCTTGGCGCCGGAGCGCGGGCGGGCCGGTATGGCCACGCCAGGGCGACGATCGACCGCGCCCACGGGTAGCGGCCGCCGAGGTCGGCTGACGCCGCGACGCGATCTCGCGTGTACCACGACATCCCGTCCATGCGCCCGGCGTCGATCGCGGCGAGCGCTCGAACGCGCGCCTCGGTGAACGGGAGCACCGAGGTGACGCCGCACGCCGCGAATCCGAGACGTCGAGCCTCGATGCTCAGCGCCGCGCGGAGAGCCGCCATATCCACGGGTTGGGCCACCGTCTCGATGATGGTCGCACGGGCCGCACACCGTACGATCGAGGCATGAACACCACGGCGGGCGCTGCCGGGATGCCGCGCGCGCTCTGCATCATGGGGTCGGGGGAGACCACCCCGACGATGGTCGCGGTGCACGCGGACCTGCTCTCCAGGCTCGGACCTCGCCCGGTGCCGGCGGTGCTGCTCGACACGCCGTTCGGCTTCCAGGAGAATGCCGCCGACATCAGCGATCGCACGGTGACGTACTTTCGCGATCGGGTCGGGTATCCAGTCAGCGTGGCATCGTTCCGAAATCGCGAGCAGGCGACGGCGCTCGAGTACGAGACCATGCTTGCCCGCGTCGCGGAGGCACGCTATGTGTTCGCGGGCCCGGGGAGCCCGAGCTATGCGCTCCGCCAGTGGCTCGGAACCGCCGTTCCCGACCTGCTCGCCGCCAAGCTCCGCGACGGCGGCTGTGTGACCCTCGCGAGCGCCGCCGCGGTCGGGCTCGGAGTCTGCTCGCTCCCGGTCTACGAGGTGTACAAGGTCGGCGAGGACCCGCACTGGCTGGAGGGCCTCGATCTGCTCAGCGTGACCGGCCTGCGAGCCGCCGTGGTGCCGCACTACAACAACGCGGAGGGCGGGACTCATGACACCCGCTACTGCTACATGGGCGAGCGCCGCCTGCGAATCCTCGAGGACCTGCTGCCGGAAGGCGTCGACATCCTCGGCGTCGACGAGCACACCGCAGCCATCTTCGACATCGACGCGGGGACGGTCTCGATTCGCGGGCGCGGCGGACTGACCTGGCGCCGGATGGGAGCGTCGCAGCGATTCGAGAGCGGCATCACCATGCCCGTGAGCAAGCTGGCCGCCGGGGTGGTGTCGACCGGCGGCGCTGCCGCGACCCCTCCTCGTGCGCCGGGAATCGTGGACGGCGATGCACTCCCCACAGCCGGGGTGTCCCCCTTTCTCGAGGAGGTGAGCCGCCAGTCCGATGCCGCCGACGCGGCGCTGACGTCACGCGATGTCGACGGCGCGGTCGGCGCGGTGCTGGCGATCGACTCACAGATCCACGACTGGGCCGCCGACACGCTGGACTCGGATGAGCAGGACCGGGCGCGGGAAACGCTGCGGCGTTACGTGGTCCGCCTCGGCGACCTCGCCCGCAACGGGGCCGCGGACCCGCGTGAGCTCATCGGTCCGCTGGTCGACGGAATTCTCGAGCTGCGCGTGCAGATGCGGGGAGCGGGGGAGTACGCGCTCGCAGACAGGTTGCGCGACGCGCTCGTCGAAGCGGGTGTCGAGGTGCACGACACGCCCGCCGGTTCCACGTGGGATCTCGCCGCGGCGTCCAGCGAGTGAGCGCAAGCCTGCGTCAGGCGGTTGCCTCGCCTCGAGCTTCGGAACCGAGATTCATCTCACGGGGACGGCCGAGCCAGTATCCCTGACCGGCGGTGACCCCGAGCGCGGCGAGACGGTCGGCGGTCGACTCGTCCTCGATGCCCTCGGCGATGACCGTCGAACCGGAGCTGCGCGCGTAGGCGACGGTGGCCTCGATGACCGCCCGGGCCCCGCGCTCGACGCAGCTCTGCGTGATGCTCTTCGCCACCTTGACGAACTCCGGGACGGCCGACGCAAGCAGCTCGAGGGTTGAGTGGCCTTCACCGATATCGTCGAGTGCGAACTGGAAGCCGTGCTCGCGGTAGCTGGCGAGCACCAGGCGCAGCCGTTGCTGGTCGGCGATCGATTCGCGCTCTGTGATCTCGAGGACGATTGTCTCGGGGTCCCGCTCCGCCCACCTGGCGAGCAGGAGCATGTGGTCGACCGGGTGCAGCGGATCGAGGAGCATCGCCGCCGAGACGTTGAGGAAGAGCGGATCCGACCCCGGCAATCCCGACGCCGCGGAGATCGCGATGCGCCGGCAGATCCAGTCGATCTCCTTGGTGACGCCGCGCCGGTGCGCCAGCGCGAACACATCCTCGACGCCGTCGCCGGGATCCCGAAGGCCGGGGACGCGCGCCAGTGCCTCCCAACCGATCGGGCGGTGGTCGGTCAGCAGCACGATCGGCTGGAACACCGCCTGAATCACGCGTTGCTTGCTGAGGATCGCGTCCAGCATCGCGCCGGCGTCGCCACCGCCGCGCACAAGGCTCGGGAGTGCCCGGACCCCCGCGACGACGACACGATCGCGGCCGTCCTTCTTCGCCTTGGACAGCGCCTCATCGGCGGCCAACCAGAGGGCGTGCACACCCCCGCCTCCGGCGGCGACACCGGCACTGATCCGGGCCCGGCCGTGCGGGAGCGCGACACCATGCAACGAGACCCGCATCCGCTCGGCGATCGCCACGGCTTCGGCCTCCGTTGTTACATCCATAATTGACACAAACTCGTCGCCGCCGATGCGAAGCAGCTGATCGCCGGCGCGAAGCTGCGCGCGCAACGTGCGCGCCACCTCGATGAGCAGCGTGTCGCCGGCCTCGTGTCCGAACTCGTCGTTGATCGGCTTGAGGTGATCGACGTCGATGGCGATCACGGCGGTCGCGCCGGTCAGCTCGCCGAGACGCTCCTCGAACGCGCGCCGGTTGCCGACCTTGGTGAGCGGGTCGGTGGTCGCGTGGAGCGCCTTCTCCTCGAAGAGCCCGGCGCGGGCGACCGCCACCGCGGCCTCGTCGGCGATCGCCTGCACGACCGTGAGGTCGTCGATGTCCCAGGCTCCGCGGCGTGCGTGGGAGATGAGCACGAGGACTCCGATCACGCGCCCGCCGGCGGCACGCAGAGGAGCGGCGACGACGCTTCTCGAACGCCGGCCGCCGCCGAGATTCTCGAGCTCGTCGAGGCGCGAACCCGGCATCGAAGCGTAGGCCTGCTTGATGTCCCGGGGGGTCCGGAGCAGGCAGGGATCACCCGTCGAGTACACCCGTCCGATGACCCCGTCGCCGGGTGCCATGGTCACCATCGGTCCCGCCGCGGGCGACACGCCGGCAGGGCCGAGAATGAGCGGGAGAGTCGCGAGGCCGCTGGACGCTGCGTCGAAGAGCAGCACCCGCCCCCACGTCGCATCCGGGTAGGTCTCGTGGCAGCCCCCGAGGACGGCGGCCGCGACCTCGCTCGAGTCCGTGGTCAGGCCCAGCCGCCGGGCCACGTCCGCGACCGCTCGGAGGCGGCGAGTCTGCGCCTGGTAGTGGCGATCGGTCAGGGACCAGTTGGAATACGCCAGCACCACGACACCGACCATCAGCGCGTTGATCAGGATCAGCTGATTGACCCCGTAGATCGGGATCAGCCCCGCCCACCACCAGACCAGGGAGATCCCTCCACAGGACGCCACGAGAATGGTCCAGAGCGCGGGCGCCCGCGCCGACGGATCGACGGTCAGGAGCACGGCCACAAACCCGAGCACGATGAGCGGCATCGGATGCGTGAGCCTCGGAGCGGAGAGGCCGAGGATCAGCGTGCACAGGCCGACGCTGGTCAGCCCGCGCACCAGTGTGGCGACCGAAGGGCTGACGCGGGAGGCGCGACGCAACCGGATCGTGATCTCGAGCATCACGGCCGCGACGACCACGACCTCGATCTCGACGAGCATCATCCTCGGCGGCAGGGAGGAATCGACCAGCTGCCAGCTCGTGATACCGAGCAGCACCCCCGTCGCAAAGATCGGCAGCCAGCGCCGCGCGGCGCTCTCGTTTTGCATGAACCCTCTCGACGGAGAGCGTAGAGGGGGCCGCGCCGCCGGAGATGGGCGTGACAGCCTTGTATCCGCTTCCTCAGAGGTCAGGCGCCTGTCACAGACAGTGACCCGGTGAGCGCCTGCCCGATCACCTGCCTGCCGTTCATGGGCGACAGCACCAGCTGCACGGGCCCTGCAGACCCGGCGTCGAAGAACAGCTGCACCGGAGCGCTCGACTGGCTGGTGAGCTCGCCGCCGCACACCTTGCCGTTGACGAACGGCTCCTTGTCGATGTTCTGGAAGATGGCATCGACCGGTGTCAGCGGTCCCTGCACGAGCACGCCGACGCAGACCTGACCGATGACCGGGTCACCCGTGTTGTCGATGGAGACGTCGATCTCGAGCCGTGTACCGGCTGGTGCGGTGCTGGGAATCACCCCACTGAGATCCGCCATCGGCGGTCCGGCGGTCGCGAAAAGCGGCGTGACAACTCCAAGGAAGAGCCCGATGAGCACGACGCCGACGACGATCAGGAAGACGGTTCTCGGGTTGGCGTTGAACCAGCGGCGGATGGCGACGAACACTCGTCGGTCAGATCGTGGCCGGCGGCTGATACTCGCCGAACACGCTTCGGAGAGCGCCGCAGATCTCTCCGAGGGTCGCCTCCGCGCGCACCGCTGCGAGGATGCGCGGCATCAGCGTCTCGTCAGACGTCGCTGCGTGTTTGACAGTCGCCAGGGACGCCTCGACGGCCTCCGGGTTCCGACGTGCGCGATGCCGGGACAGCCGCGCGGCCTGCTCGGCCATCGCTCGCTCGTCGGGCCGGAACAGCAGCGGCGCACCGGCCTCCTCCGTCTCGGTGTGCCGGTTGACGCCGACGATCACCTTGTCGCCAAGCGCTATCGCCCGCTCCGTGCGGTATGCCTCGTCCTGGATGTGCTGCTGCATCCACCCCGTCTCGATGCACGCAACCGCGCCGCCGAGCGAGTCGACCTCATCAAGGAGACGCAGGGCCTGGCGTTCGAGCTCGTCCGTCAGCCATTCGACGTAGTACGAGCCACCCATGGGATCGACGGTATTGGTCACGCCCGTCTCCTCGGCGATGATCTGCTGGGTTCGCACGGCGATGCGCTGCGCCTTCTCGGTCGGGATCGAGAGCGCCTCGTCGTAGCACGACAGCGCCAGTGACTGGACGCCGCCGAGCACGGCGGCGAGGGCCTCGATGGCCGCCCGGACGATGTTGTTCTCCGGCTGCTGCGCAGTCAGCGTCGAACCGCCCGTCTGCGTGTGCGTGCGAAGCATGAGGGAGCGCGGATCGCCGGCTCGAAAACGCCCGGACATCAGGCGCGACCAGATGCGCCGGAGCGCTCGGTACTTGGCGATCTCCTCGAAGAAATCGATGTGCGTGTTGAAGATCCACGAGAGCTTGGGCGCGAAGTCGTCCACGTCCACACCCAGATCGATGGCCGCCTGCACGTAGGCGCACGCATTCGCGAGGGCGAACGCCATCTCCTGTGCTGCGGTGCTCCCCGCTTCGCGAATGTGGTATCCGGACAGCGAGATGGGATTGAACTTCGGAGCGTTGGCAGTGCACCAGACGATGAGGTCAGCGGCGAGGCGCAGCGACGGCTTCGGCGGATAGATGAACGTGCCCCGAGCGATGTACTCCTTGAGCACGTCGTTCTGGACTGTCCCCATGATTGATGCCGCGTCGAGTCCCTGACGCTCCGCGGCGACGACGTACATCGCGACGAGCACCGGCGCCGGTGCGTTGATGGTCATGGAGGTGCTCACCGCGCTGAGCGGGATGCCCTCGAACAGCTCTTCCATGTCGCGAACCGAGTCGATGGCGACCCCCACCTGACCCACCTCGCCGGCACTCCGGGGATCGTCGCTGTCGAGTCCCATCTGGGTGGGGAGGTCGAAGGCCACCGAGAGTCCCGGCTGGCCCTGCGCGAGCAGGTAGCGGAACCGCGCGTTGGCGTCGCCCGCAGTGCCGTAGCCCGCGTACTGGCGAATGCTCCAGAGCCGCCCCCGGTACATCGTCGGCTGGATACCGCGGGTGAACGGCGGCACCCCCGGGAAGGCCTCGTCGCGCAGAGCATCGTGGCTCGTCAGGTCGGCCCGCGTGTACAGGGGCGAGACCGGGATGCCGCTCCCGGTTTCGAAAGGATCCTTTCGCTCACCGCGCGCGCGAGCCGGTTCGAGAACCGTGTCCTGCCAGTCGAGGAGCGCCTCGATGAAGTCCGGTTCTCCTTCCTCCACCGTGACGGACGAGGGCTCCTCCCGCTCGGTGACCATCGCCGCAGCATATCGCTGTGTCACGAGCGAGCGAACCCGTCAGCGGCGGTCCGGAACCTGTGCGACACTCATCGCGATGGCGCTTCCCGTGACCACGTCGCTTGTCGAGGACTCCGCGGCCGGCCTGGCGAGCGGTGGCTGGCGATATACGCAGCGACAGCTGTACTACGCCACGTGCGCTCGTGCGGAAACCACGCCCTCTGACGCGGCGTCGAACGGCGAGATCGGCCTCGGTGTCCTGATGATCCTCGTCGGATTGATCTTCATCGGAATCAAGGTCATCTTCGCGCTCTTCGTGACGCTCGGCGTTGCGCTCATCCTTGCGGGGATCCTCGGGCGGATGCGCCGCCCGAGGTTGACCGGGCGGCTGCTGGCACTGTCATTCGACGAATTTCTCAGTCGCTTTGGGGCGCTTCAGCTGGAGGGCTTGATTCCCCCCGACGACGGTCCCGTCGTGACGGACATTGCGGCAGCGCCGATGCTCCTCGTCACCGACACGCGCGAGACGGCCGCGATGATCGCCGCGAACGCTCAGCGTGCGGACCTCTCCCCGATGAGGGTGGTCGTCGCGAGCGATGACCGGGCCGCGGCACCCGGCAGACGCGTGATCGTCGTGCACGACGCGTCGCCACGAGGGTGTGCCCTGGTCCAGGATCTCCGTGATTCGGGGGTCGAAGTGGTTGATGGCGGACTGCGCCCTCGAGATGTCGACGGGCCGGCCCGTCAGGTCGTCGAGGGGGCGCCGGCGCGCCTGCCGCGCGACCTCGGAGCGCTGCTGAACCGTGACGAGATCGACTGGCTCCTCAGCGGCCGGCGGGTCGAGATGGCCACGCTGGCGCCGGAGATCGCCATGGACCGGGTGCGCGCGGCGATCAGCCAGGCGGAGTCCCTTCTCGCCGATGCCCCGCAGCCAGCTCGCTGAGCATCTCGGGGGAGATCTCGGCGCCGGAGGCAGCCGCGACCTTGGACGGGGTGAGCGCCCGGAGCGTCGCGGTTCGCCGGCCACCTTCGATCAGGGCCCGTTCGCCGAGCACCGCCCCGGGTCCCACCTGTGCCACGGCCGCACCGTCGACCTCGACGGAGAGCACGCCGTCGAGCAGGACGTACATGTCGCTCCCGGGGTCGCCCTGCTCCACCAGGGTCGCGCCCTCCTTGACGGTCTCGACACGCGGCTTCACACCGTTGCGCATGATGTGGAGCGAGAGTTCGCGTTCCAAAGCGGTCTCGACCTGTGTGACCAGAGCGGGTGAATCCTCGTCACCCCAGGGGGTGTGTTTTCCAAAGGCGTGCTGATACCAGCGCTTGAAGTCGACCAACCCCGATTTCTGGGCGAGATGCCGGTCGCCGCCGTAGACCCAGTGCCGCGGAAACGGGCTGGCGCCCGTGAGCTCGTATGAGGACGTCCCGTCGGCGTGGATCGTCAGCGTCAGGCTGGTCCATGCGAGCGGTGCCGCGAGCTGGACGAACGGCGGTCGATTCACCCTGCGCGGTGCGGGAACCCCGGTCCGTCCCCCGGCGGTCTGGGCGAACCGGACCCACCCGTCGCCGGTGACCGGTGCCGGGTGCATGTCGGGGAACGCGACCGCCGCGAAGGTCATGCCGCGACCCCCGAGGCGGATCGTCGTCGAGCCGATCTGGCCGCCACCGCCCTGACCGTGGCCGATGATCCGACCGTCGTCGACGTCGATCCACGCGCTCAGATGATTGGCGAATCGAAAGCGATCCGCCTCCCGGAGTGCCGTGAGCGACTCGATGTGATCAGGGGGTGGATCGTCGTAATGCGCCAGGCCCATTTCAAACGGGACCTTGGTGACCCCCTGCACTGCCTCGGAAGGAATCCACGAGACTGACGTGACCGACGATTCGATGCGCATGTCGTACCTCCGTTGCGTGGATCATCGCGTCCCGGCCGGCTGCCGTCGAGGGTGTCGGGACCACAGGTGGCGGTGAGGATGACCCCCGGAGAACGTGGTGGCAGCCCCCTTTCGACGCCCGCCCGTCTGACTAGAGTCGACCCATGCCCTCGGAGCAGTCGATTCGCGTGGTGCTCGCGGACGACAATCTGATCGTCCGGGAGGGGGTGCGCGCGCTGCTCGCCATCGCCGGAGACGTCGAGGTCGTCGGTGTCGCGGGTGATTACGACGAGCTCCTCGCCGGCGCGGCTGAGCACGTGCCCCAGGTCGTGGTCACCGATATCCGGATGCCACCGGACTTCACCGATGAGGGGATTCGCGCCGCGCGGATCGTCCGCAAGCAGCATCCGGGGACGGGGATCGTGATCCTGTCCCAGTACGACGAGCCGGAATATGCGATCTCCCTGCTCAGCGAGGGCGCGGCCGGGTACGCGTACCTCCTGAAGGATCGTGTCGCCGAGGGCGATCAGCTTGCTCGGGCCGTCCGCGAGGTGAGCACCGGGGGATCGATGCTCGACCCGCGCATCGTCGATGCTTTGACGAGGCCGGTGAGCGACGCGGGTGGTCTGAACGACGTCGAGGAGCGGCTGCTCCGCATGGTCGCCGAGGGCAAGCCGATCAAGGCGATCGCCGCGTCGCTGCACTCGACGCCGGCGTCTGTAGCGGACGACATCGAGCAGCTCTTTCTCAAGCTCGCCCAGCAGGCCAGCGCCGGAACCCAGGGCGCACTCGACCGGTTGCGCCTGCTCCACAAGGTGATCATCGACCGCGAGGAGCAGGGGGAGAGCCTCAGCCGGATGCTGCCGGGCGGGATTGCGCAGCAGATGCGCGAGCACGGAGTGGAGCCGGGCAGGACCGAGCGCCTGACCGTGACCGTGTTGATGTCCGACATCCGCGCCTACTCGACGATTGCCGAGGCGTCAGATCCGTCGGTCCTCGCGGGTCAGCTCAACGAGCATCGCGCCGCCATGAACCATGCGGTGCTCGCCGAGGGTGGAACGGTGATGCAGTTCGTCGGCGACGCCGTGATGGCGGTGTTCGGTGCGCCGTTCCCGCAGGCCGACCACGCCCAGCGTGCCTTGTCAGCGGCACTCGCGATGCACGCGGCGCAGCATGCGGTCAACGAGCGCTGGACGGCCGACGGCCTGCCGCCGTTCCTGCTCGGCATCGGCCTCTCGACGGGGGACGTGGCCGCCGCGCTCCTCGGCTCTGAGGAACGTCTCGAGTACTCGCTGGTGGGCGACGCCGTGAATCTCGCGCAACGCCTGCAGCAATGGGGTGAGGGCGGGCAGACGGTGCTGAGCGAGCCGACGTATGAGGATTTGACGCAGAAGCCTGACGCCGAGCGAATCGAGCCGGCGCTGGTCAAGGGGCGGCAGACGCCTGTTGGCGCGTACCGGATCGGGACGGTGGCATCGGTGGGTCAGTCGCGGTGACGCCCCGTGCGAAGGCCGGCGCGTGATGGCTGCGCCGTCCGGCGCGGAGATCACTCCGGCTCGATCGAGGGCACGGGGGCGGACTCGGCGACCGTCTGGCTTCGCGGAGCCGGGGAGCTGCGGCCGGCGGCGACGTTTCCGGAAGCCGAGGGACGGCGCGAGCCACTGGGGATGACTGACCGGGCTGCCCGGAGCGACGACATCCGTGCGGGTCGAGCATCAGGGTCACCTGCTTGGTGCGCTCAGCGTCGCCCGAGAGGGCCAGGGTGACGGTCACCAACATGATGGATCGGCTTGACGCAATCGGCGGGGGCGTCGACGTCATCTCCAGGACTGGGACGGGAACCCGCGTCCGCGGCGACGTTCCGGTGCCGGTACGCGAGGCCGTGCTCGCCTGACCCTCGCTACGACGCAGTCGCCGAGGCCCATGCCTCAGCAAGGGCGTCGGGGCTGAAGTCGGACTTGGAGATGAACCCTGCCGCCCCCGCTTCTGCGGCGCGGGGCCCGTACTCGTCAGCCTCGTACGTCGACAGGACCAGCACCACGACCGGCCGGCTCTCCTCGACACCGGCGAGGATCTGCCTGGTGGCGTCGAGCCCGCTGATGCCCGGCAGGTTCACATCCATGAGAACGAGGTCAGGGCGAAGATCGCGGGCCGATGTCACCGAATCCTCGCCGGTCTCGACCTCACCGACGACCTCGAATCCGTCGGTGAGCTCAACGACCGTCCGCGCGACGTCGCGAAACGGCGCCTGGTCGTCGACGATCAGCACTCGCACACTCATTTGATCGACTCGAACGGTATCCCGATACCGGAGGGCTGGCAAGCGTACTCGCCACACGGTTCCGGTGATGCAGGCACCCGCCGCCTGCTCACCCCTATCCTCACAGCGTGCCGATCCGCGTCGTCCTCGCCGAGGACAACTACCTGCTGCGGGAGGGTATCCGGCAATTGCTGGAGACCTCGGACGAGGTCGAGCTGCTGGCGAGCTGCATCGACCTCCCCGGGCTGGAGCAGGCGATCGAGGAACACAGCCCGTCGGTCGTGATCACCGACATACGGATGCCACCGACCGGCACGGACGAGGGCCTGCAAGCCGCTGAACGGCTGCGCGCCGAGCGGCCCGAGGTCGGCGTTGTCGTCCTCAGCCAGTTCGCGGAGCCGGAGTATGCCCTGGCGCTGCTCGAGAAGGGCGCGAGCGGGCGCGCATATCTGCTCAAGGAGCGCGTGTCGGACATCGACCAGCTGGTCGGCGCCGTGCGCGAGGTGGCCCGCGGTGGCTCGGTGATCGACCCTCGGGTTGTCGAGGTGCTCGTTGCCGCCCGCACCGCCGTTCGCGACTCGCCGATCGCTCAGCTCACGCCTCGCGAGCGCGACGTGCTTCAGCAGGTGGCGATGGGCAGGAACAATGCCGGCATCGCCGCAGCGTTGTTTCTCACGGAGCGCGCAGTCGAGAAGCACATCAACGCGATCTTCTCCAAGCTCGACCTCTCCGAGGAGCCGGACGTGCATCGTCGCGTCAAGGCTGCGCTCGTCTACCTCGCGGCGCAGCGATAGATCAGTCGCGCTGCTGAGCGTCCCTGGCGCCGACCAGGATCGACATGTTGCCCATCGGGTGCCTGTTCTCGCGCATCAGCTGGTGCGCGAGCCCGACCTCCGTGAAGGGGTGGGTCGTCGACAGGCACGGATCGACCTCGCCGCTCGTCACCATCGCGTTGTACGCGGCGCTCTCCGCGTCATTCGCGAAGTGCGAGCCCTGGAGGCGCTTCTGACGCATCCACAGGTAGCGCAGGTCCACATCCGCGTTGTAGCCCGTCGTCCCGGCGCAGATGACGACCATGCCTGCTGTGTCGCAGACGAAGATTGACGTCGGGACGGTGTCCTGACCGGGGTGCTCGAAGACGATGCGTGGGCTCTTGCGCTCGCCCAGCACGTCCCAGATGGCCTTGCCAAAGCCGCGGGCGCTGGCCGTAAACGCGTTCATTTCGTCGGCGTTTTCCCAGTTGGGCAGGCGGCTCCAATGGTCAAACTTTTTGCGGTTAATGCAGCCCACCGCGCCGAGCTTCATGCAGTAGTCAAACTTGGCTTCGTTCGAAACGACAGCGATTGCCCGGCCGCCCGCCTGCGCAACGAGCTGGATGGCCATCGAGCCCAGCCCCCCGGCACCGCCCCAGATGAGCACCGGGTCGCCCTCCCGCACCGTATGCGGCGGCCACCCGAAAAGCATCCGATATGCCGTCGAACCGACGAGCGTCGGGGCGGCGGATGCTTCCCAGGTGAGGTGCTTCGCCCGGGGCATGCACTGGTGCGCCTGCACGCGCGTGAACTGGGCGAACGACCCGTAGCTCGTTTCATAGCCCCAGATCTTGAACGAGGGGCTGAACATCGGGTCCTGGCCATCGAGCACGTCGGGCGAACGCACGTCCCACGTGCCGCAGTGGATGACGACTTCGTCGCCAACTTTCACGTTCGTGACGTTCGCGCCGACCTGGTAGACGATGCCGGAGGCATCGGAGCCGCCAATGTGGAAGTTATCGGGGTCGCCAGCCTTGTTTCGGGAAGCGATGACATCGAGGGGTACGCCCAGGCCGGCCCAGACGTTGTTGTAATTGACCCCGGCAGCCATGACATAAACCAGCGCGTCGTCAGGCCCGATTGCGGGCGTGTCAACCACTTCCGCCTCGAAAGCCTGTCGCGGCTGGCCGAAGCGAGACTGGCGGATGACCTGCGCGTGCATCTGGGGTGGCACATGGCCGAGCGGTGGCGCTTCGCCGATCTCGTAGAGGGTTTTGAGTGTCTGGGCAGTCGTCGTCATGGTGCTCCTCGGGCGTGAATCGTCCCTTCGCGTGCTGGCGGGCGGCGGGCGGCAGACGGCGCGGACAAGGAGTGCCGCGAGCCTACCGCAACTTCGATTCTAACCCGGGGGTATTGGCGAGTAAACCACTGACACGGGACTCTGATAGCCGTGCGCTATGGCTTCTCGATCAGCACCTCGCAAGCCCCCTGCGCGCTTCTATAGCACGCGTCGACCACCACGTGTGCCGCCAGGGCGGTGCGAAAGTCCGGAAACGCGGGCCGCTCCTCGTGTACGCAGCGGAGGAACGCGTAGTCCTCGTACATGCCGCGGCGCGCGAGGCCCATCTCGTCCTCGCTCAAGCCGGTGATTGCCTGGTAGCGCTCCCACACCTCTTCGACCCCGATCTCCCGCTCGGCGCCCGTGCGGCCCTGCACCGTGATCGGGCCGATAAAGTCAGAGTCGGTAGCGAAGTAGCCGCCGGTATAGAAAACTTCGAGGCGGCGCGTCGATGGCCGGTCGTCGCAGTCGTGCCAGATGGAGGAGAGTGTCGTCTGGTGGCCGCCCTCGTGTTGGAACGTGACGAGCGCGACGTCCTCGATGCCCGCCTTGTCGGTCGTGTAGCGCGTGTGGCAGCGGACAGCGGATATATCGCCGAAAAGCCAGCGAAAGAGGTCCACATCGTGGATGGAATGCTCGATCAGTGTGCCTCCGCCCGCGCGTTCGAAGTCGCCACGCCACGAACTGCCGTACTGCCCGCGAATAGGGAAGAACTGGTCATCGCGCAGGTGCGCGGTGAGTAGCGTGCCGAGGCCGGGATCCGACATCAGCTCCTTCATGACGGTGAAGACGGGGGAATAGCGCAGCACCAGCCCGACCTGGTTCACGACCCCGGCGGCTTCGACCGCGTCGACCATGGCACGGACGTCTGCGAGCGTCTTAGCGAGCGGCTTTTCACAGAAGATGTGGAGCCCCCGGTGGGCGGCTTCGACCACCAACGCCGGGTGCTCGGCCGTCTCAGTGCAGATATAGACCGCGCTAAGGCCGGATGTCTCGAAGACATCCGAAGGCTGATCGGTGACGACGCGGGCGTTCGTGATGGCCGCGAACGACTCCGCTCGACTGGCATCGCGGTCGCAGACAGCGACGTATTCGCCGGGCACGAGTTCGCTGCGGAGGGAGCCGCGGATGTTCCGCGAGTGGAACTGGCCGATGTGGCCGCAGCCGATGAGGCCGACGACGGGTGTGGGCACGGTGGCACGCTCGCTTTTCACGATTTACGGGCATTTTACGGCGATCGTGGCCGCAGTTGCCCAATGACGATGCGGCGGCCCGGATACTGCGAAGGTGGTCTTCGGATCACCTCCCGCGTTTGTGGGAGGCACAGGGGCCGTTTGCGGAAGAAATCACCTGGGGGCGCAAGTGTCATCTTCCGTGAGCGGCTCCTGGCGTGCCTCCTTCGGTTCGCGAATGTCACCCGGCTGACGGCCGTGAGCGAGCCCTCCCAGCGGCCTGAGAAGTGCCCGGCCAGCAGGCCCGTCCAGGACTTCGCCGTTTTGTCCCGTCCGGAGTGGCGTGCTATAGTCCGGTCGGTCTTAGGGACAGATTTCACAAACGGCGAACGCGTGCTTTACGAATACGGCCACCTCGGCATTCTCACGATCATTGCGCTGGTTTTCCCGCTCGGCGCGCTCGTCACGTCGTGGGCATTTCGCTTCGTCAACATCCGCCCGGGAGGCGACGACAACCCGGTCAAAGAGGACACCTACGAATGCGGGCTTCGCACTGAAGGGCCAAGCCTCGTCCAGTTTAACTTTCGCTTCTATTACATTGCGTTGCTCTTCGTGCTGCTCGATGTCGATATCGTTTTCTTGTTTCCGTGGGCACTCGTTTACGACAAGATTGGATGGCCGGGCTACTTCGAGGGCCTCGGCTTCATTGCCATCCTCTGCCTCGGGCTGCTCTACGCATGGCGCAAGCGCGCTCTGGAGTGGCGCTAGCCATGGCTACGCGTGAACTGACCGGGGCCGAGGTTGCCGCGTGGGCCGAGGAGCTTGTGCCCGGCTCGGTAGCGAAAACGACGCCAAACGCCTGCTATCTCAAGCCAGAAACGCTGGTCGAGACGATGGAGGCGCTGCGTACGGCCCCGGCGGCAGACCTTGTCCACCTGACCAATCTCTGCGGCGTGGACTTTTGGGACCATTTCGAGGTGGTTTACCACGTCCAATCGTTCGACAAAAACCAGATCGCCGTGATCAAGGCCGAGGTCTGGGGCCGCGAAACTCCGAGTCTCCCCAGCGTGGTGGGCGTCTGGTATGGCGCATGGATGCAGGAG
>DATLRB010000052.1:0-61514 GCA_035534875.1 Saccharimonadales bacterium (SeqCode) | reverse complement strand
TCCTCGGGTGCGGTATGACCACCACGGTTATACCCCTCGGGGGGACACCAACCTGCGCGGTCAACACCCTGCGCCGGCGTGACCACTCGCTCGCTTCGTCGGTCGTTGGGTTAAGCACTACCCTTCTAACCTCACTGACTGTAATCCTACGTCGCTTGATTTGCCTGCGCGAGTGTGGAGACCATGTAAGGCGAGGTGCGTAAGGCACGCCGGGACAATAGCAGTCCCTCTCGTGGTTGACCGGACGAGATGGGTCAACAGAGCACTCCCACGCGGAAGGGGCGCCGCTGCCCGGGCCTTTCGCGGGACGGACGCCGCTACTCCGGCGAGACAGTCGGCGCCTCGTCCACGCTCGTCCACGCTGGAGACGGGGGAGACGGGGGCAGAGCGTGCCGCCTTCGGGGAGAGGTGGCCCCGAAGACGTTTCAGCGAAGTCACGCGCCTAGCTCTGCACCCGCCGCCACCAACACCGGAGGAGATGGCCGGGCGCGCACCCCGAGGGCATGGACCACCCCCAGGGAATTGGCGGCGGAGGACCGCCTAGCGCAGCCCGGGCCATCGTCTCCAGCCCGTGAAACCGGAGGAGACGCGACAGAGCAGAGCCCGCGGGAAGGAGTTAGGAACCCGCAAGCCATTCGGCGGACGCCAATCACGCCTAGCCCTGCCACGTCATCTCCAGTCACCAGCCCTCCCTCCAGCTATGCCGCGTCCACCGGTCGATCGCCGCCTGGCGCTCCATCGGCGTCCGGGCCGCACGCTGCCGCTGAGCCTCGGCATAGGCCGCTCCCGCGTCGGGCCGCTCGGCCCACCAAATCGCCAATGCGAGCGCCATGGTCATGTCGTCGTGCCCCGACCCGGCAGCGGCGTAGGAGTCGTGTCCGGTGCGCTCGGAGATGGTGAAGTCGATGTTCTGCAGCTCGGCCAGCAGGTCCGCGCGAAACGGACAACTCGGCAGGACCGTGATCCGTCGCGACTCGATCACTAAGCGCAGCGCGCCCATCAGATCCCGCTTCGGCGTGTGAAAACCGAAGCTGCCGTCGCGGGTTTCACTCTCGCCGGAGGTGAACGTCACCGTCCTCATGCTCACCCGGGCTTCGCGACGGAGCAGGTCGCACAGCGGACGACCGACGCCCGTTGCATCGACCACGAGCATGACGTGACCCAACGAACGGGCCCTCTCCGCAGTGGCGGTGATCTGCTGCACCACGTCGACGTATGACGTGCCCAGCGGCACCTTCTGGCACCAGTGGACGATGTGACGGAGATCCTGATACTCGAGCCGGGGCGGCTCCGGGTCAGGGCGGAAGCTCTCCACGACGATGATCGCGGTGGCGTCGCGAACCTGGCCAACGTCACAACCGATGGTGGCCGTCATGCGGCACCTCCAGCGGTGATACGCGGCTGCTCGGCGCCGCAGAGCCACATGCACTGGCCGTCGTTGAACGCATGGCGCCCGTCGAAGGACGTACAGCGCTTTGCCGGCTTCTCAGTCGACGGCTTGGCGGCAATGCGCAGCAATGGCGGGGAACCGTCGAGCGACGTGGCCGTCGCACCCTCCGGCAGCCATCGCGCGTTGAACATCGCCTCGAGATCCGCAGACGCGAACAGGCGCCCCTGCACGTCCCCGAAGATGCACTCATATTCCTGCTGGTACTTCCATTCGCCGAGCGCGATCCGCTCAGCGGCAAGGAACTCCGGCGTGATGCGGGGACACTCTGCAGCGGTGACCTTCGTCACGCGAAACTCGCGACTCTGGCTGGCCTCATAGAACCATCCGCGCCGACCGTAGGGCGTGCCCATGACAAGCAGCCGTCCGTGACTGACCGCGAGCATCGGGCGCACCGCGGCCATCATCTCGTCATCCACGAACGCGGCCTCGTCGACGATGAGCAATTTCACCGAGCTGAAGCCACGCACCGTGACCGGGTCACTCGGCAGCGCAACGATGCGCGAGCCATTTTCGAGGAAGACGCTCAGGGCGTTCTCGGCTTCGGCACTGACCGGACGTCCGAGGCCCCGATAGAGGGTCAGCATCGTGCGAAACAACTCGGCGCTCTGGCGCTGCGAGGGTGAGACCACCAGGACGAGCGCGCCGGGGTCGAACAGAGCGGCGTGGACAGCGGCCACTGACGCGGTAACGCTCTTACCCCCTTGTCGATGGATCACGAGCAGCTCGCGTGGTGCGGGATCGCGAAGGACGCGGATCTGCCAGGGGTCGGGCGGCTCCATGCCGATGTTGCGCGCCAATTTCACCGGATCGAGACCGCCGGCAAGGTGACGGCCCAGGCGGCTCACGATGCGGCCTCCACGTCGATCACGTCGAGTGCTTCGGCTGCGGCGATGCGCGCTTCGGGATACGGGGCCAGTGCCTTGAGCAGTACCACCGTGAGGTTCTGTATCTCTGGACTCGACAGCAGGTTGATCGTGGTGACGGGCTTCTCGTCCAGCTCACCCGTGAGGCGCGCGAGCAACTCGAGCCCGGCCCTCACCTCTCGCGCCGCAGCCAACATGACTCCGGACGCCCCTGTGCTCTCGGCCTGATCGACCAGAGCAGATACCTTCGTCACCAGGGCTTCGAGCCGATCGACGATCCGCACCGCGCCTCTCTCTTCCCGTTGCGCCAACACGCTGACGACGGCGGGACTTAGATGCGCGACGCGATGGCGTTGAATCGCCCGCTCGCCCAATGGTGGGTACTTCTTGGCAATTTGACGAGCGGCTGTGCCGGCGCCCAGTGCGTTATCGACCGCGCGAAGATGCGAACTCTTGCAGACGGTGCATGGATTCGGCACCGTTAGGCACCCCCAACTGACGCGGCGTGTCGGGTCAGTTCAACCGTCGAAACGCATACGGCACAGGGCGCGTTCTTGGTCGCCAACACCTCGGCGATGCTCTGCAGATCCCCGGGGCGCCAGACGTAGGCTTCCAGGCCGGCGCCCGCAAAATCCGCGAGCCATTGCTCCTGCTCGGCGGTGACATGTCCACTGTCGCTCTTCAGTTCGGCGGCGATCATGCGGTGGCCACGCACGAGGACAAGATCTGGCCAGCCCTTCGCGTCGAATTGCACGGGCGTGCGCCATCCGTGTGCAGTCTTCGCGGGCCTGAAATGGGCACAGCGCCACCCGTAGAGGTGGGCGACCCCGACCACCGCGTCGAGGAGTTCGGATTCAAGCACCGCGTTCAGCCCCGGCTATGCTCACTGAGCGGACTTCCACAGTCGATGCAGTACGCCGCGCCTGGTAGCGCAGGACCGCACTTCCGTACCCGCGTCCCGGTGCCGACTGCGGCCTGTGTGGCTGCGCTCAGCGCACGTCGCGCACGCTGCCGCGATTCCATGCTCGTCTTGGCGAGTGCCTTGCGGACTTCCGCTTGCAGATTCGGCGGCATGGCGGCGTAGGTGGTCGCCGCGACCAGCATCGGGTCAGCCTCAATGTGCTTGCCGCTCTTGCGGACTTGCAACTCGATCGCGGCCTCGCCAAGTCCGCGCAGGTACGTCTCGGCATCCGGGCGCTTCGGCTTTGGCGGCGGTCCCATCTTCAGCAATGGGGTGAGTGCGTCGAGACACCGCTCAGCATCCGCAAGGGCGCTCAGGTCGCGCGTGTCCCCGGTCATGGCCTTCGCGACTCGCTGGGCGCGTATCCGCTCCATGGTGCCGCGCGTCTTCTGGAGAATCGCCATCGCCTGGTCCCACGTCATCGGCGGACGCCTGTAGGCGGCCTTGGCAACCACCGCTGCAGGGGCGTTCGGGGCCGTTGCGGGCTGATTCGCGGCCACGGTCGCAGCTGCGTCCCGTGCCCGTTGATTCGCGGCAGCTGCGTCCTGTGCCGAACGGCCCGCGACGGACTTCGGGTCCATCGCCGGGGTGACCGGACGAATCTTGCCGTCAGAACCCACGATCCCCGTGACCATGCCGTCGGCGTTGTAGGCGAAGCTTTCGCCCTCCGCGAGCCCCTGAAGGTCCGCGGGATCGACCACGCCAAGGATGTTGCCGTGCTCATCGAACACGGCTCGCAATGGACTCGCGGCATCCGCTTTCGTGACACGGCGAGCGGATTGCAGCCGTGACGGCTCGACCAAGCCCGCAAAGAACCCGTCAGCGTCGTACGTCGCCATCTTGCGCACGTTCGCCTGCCTGCCTCGCGGCAAATGGGCGGTGCGCACCGTCGCGGCAACGGCTTTGGTAACGCGGTGCTGCTCACGCTGAGCTGCGCGTGCGCGCTCAGCCAGGTATCGCGTGTCGTCAGGGTCGAAACGATCAGGCATGTGGTTCTCCGAGATAGGCAAAGGCGGATGGCGGTGCTGCGGGTTGAGGCGTAGGGACTTCGCCCCACGCCGGGCGGGCTGATATGTCGCGCGTTGGATGGCACCGGTCGCACCACGGGTCGTGGCACGTCGGTAGCTCGGCGTCGAGCGTCGCATCGCCTCTGCGGATCGAGACAGTCACCTCGATGGGTGCGCCGTGCTCGTGAATCACGTGCGCAACTCCGCCGTCAGCGTCGATCTGCGCAACGCGGTTGCCGTCCTCGTCGAAAATGCTCAGCACGCGGCCTTTCATGGGCGAACTCGCGGCTGAAGGGTGTGTTTGGGAATGTGGACGAGCTGCCGAAAGCCGCTTTGCTTGACGACCGTCCCCGCGACTGGCGATCCCGTGTGCAGCTGGACGATCTCCGGAGTGGTGTCGTCGACCTGGATCTTGATAGACACGGTGTCGCCTGGCAGATCGCTCCAGTTGCGGATTTCAAGCACCGCACGAGGGTTGCCGTACTTGTCGTAGATCCCATAACCGATGTCCCCGGACCACTCGTCGTCCGTCTCAATGCCATCGGCGCCGTACCGGTAGGCGGTCGTCATGCCGGCACCCCCTGGCGCTGCTCACGGAAGCGCCGGAGGATGCGGATCTCGGGCGTGTTGATGGCATTGGAGTTCGGGAAGTCAGGCTGCACCGGCGACCAGTCGTACCCCTGGACCGTGCGCAGTTGATTGGCTTCAGATACCGCGCGTGCCAGAGCTTCGCCGGTCACGACGGCGCGCTTCGCCTGGTCGATGCATCCTGTCGCCACACGCAACGCCTCGAGCGGGTCCGGCCACTGCTGAGGCCACACGGTGACCACATGCACAAGCGATTCCCGCTCAGCCCGAAACTCGCGCAACCGCGATTCGAGAGGGCGTTCACCGGGGAGCGTGACGGGCTGTTGGTAACCCGGCCGGGAGCGAAGCGAGACCTGGATGCTTGACCACGCGGCCAGCTCGGGTTCGACGCTGAGCACTGGCTGGATGGCCGAGACGGCACTGACGGCGGCACTCAGCTCAGCGCCGGCAACCTCGAGGGCCTCCGGGTCGCCGATCGACGGGATTGCGGGCAGGTTGGACACCACGCGCTCGAAGTCGGCAACGTGGCGGCCGGCAGTGACGATGGCGTCGACGTCGAGCGACGTCTCAGCGGCCTGTGCGGCCTGTCGGGCTTCGGCAAGCCTTGCATGTGCGTCGGCGTGGAACTGCGCCACACGGGCGGCCTCAGCGGCCTGTGCGCGCAATCTCAACGTCGGCCAGTGCTCGGGCAGGGTGTCGATGGTCTCGTCTGGTGTCATGGGGCGTTCTCCGTGGTGTGGCGTTGGTAGGCGAGCCGTAGCTCGAGTGCAGTCACGCGCATGGCAGCAGCGAGCACGTCTGGCCAGGACGGGCCGGCGCGAGCGCGTTCGAGGTTGCGTTGTGCTTCGGCCAGGCGTTCGGCGAGGGCGGATGTGTCGGACGCGGACGATGTGTCGCCGATGGCGGCGGGCGCGACGGATGGCTCTGGCAGGACGAGATAGCCGCTCATCGGCAGCGGTTCTCTGTGCTCAGGCTCTGGTGCCGTATTCGGGCTAGGCTGGGAAGGTAGAGCGGCTGAGTGACGCTTAGCCTCGCGAGACGGCGGCCAGTCGGGCTCTAGGCGATCGACGACGGATCGTGGCGGCTGTGCACACAAGACAAGGCTGTGCCCTACCGCTAGTCGCTCGGCGTGCTCTTGCACACCATCCCTAGTGCTCACGAGGCCACCAGCGCCGCTCGCTCGTCGGCGCACGTCCTACAGAGCAGATACGTCCCGACGTGGAAGGTGGGGCGATACTCGCGACAGTGGTCGCAGTTGGCGGTCCCGTTCGGGCCTGTGTCCGATGTAACCGATGTAACCGATCCCTTGCGGGGTGTATCTAGAGCGAGGTCGGACTGTTCGCTAACCCCTTCTTCTCTCTTGACTCTCTCATCACTCCCAGCGGTTACACGGTTACATTCCGGCTCGAGGTAGCGCCGCCACGGATCGCCCAGGTCGGCGCGGCTGTATCCCTTGCCGACGACGCTCCCGATGCGCACGGTATGGGGATGAACGTCGTACTTCGAGAGGCGCCGGGACAGGCCGCGGAAGTCCAGCGGCTTGCCGCGAAGGTCGCCCCAGGGCGCTTCGTCAATGCCATTGAGGGCTTCGAGGATCGAGACGGTGAGCATGTGCTCGCTGTCGCCGAAGACGGTCCGCAGATCACCAAGCAGGCGAACCCCGAGGCTAGGTGTCCCCCCCCCTAGCATCGGTTACATGGGTTACAGCCGACACACGAGCACGCGCCGGCCACGCTCCACCGGCAGTATCGGCAACGATGAGCAGGGCTTCCCATACATCGGCGTTGCGGTCGGCGATCCCCGCCGGCAGCTCGGGCCAGGTATCCGCCGGGATCGTCTGCGCGAAGGCGGCCAGGCGTTCGCGTAGGCCGGCCGCATCAGCCTCACGCTCGCGACGGCGGAACGGTTCGACGGGCTCGTCAGGTGCTCGACGACGCATCCTGTTCACCACGGACCGCGACATGAGCGTGTCGGGCAGATCATCGAGTCCGGCCAGGGCCACGGCGGCGTAGGCGGGCAGTTCCTCGGTCTCGATGCGCTTGCCTTTGACGACGCACCGGCCGGCGACTGCACCCTTGCGGTGTCCGGCATTGAGGAGTCCTCGGATGTCCTCGTTCTCCGACTTGGCCCGAGCCCCGAACACCGTGTCGATCTCGTCGAAGAGGATCGTCGGCAGCCCTGCCTCGTCGGCGACCCTTCGGAAGAGAAAGGCGGAGGTGCAGTTCACCGCGAGGACTGGACGCGGAACGAGTAGCTCGGTGAGTTCCAGGGCGCGCGTCTTACCGCTACCGGGCTCGGGTGAGAGGAACGCAATCCTGGGCGTCGAGTCCCACAGGTCCATCGCGTAGGTGTGGGCAATCCAGAGCACGTGAGCGACGCGCCCATGCTCGGACGGGTAGATGACAAACCGCGCGAGGAAGCTCTCGACGTCATCGAGGACATGCGCGGTCATGCCGACAACACCTGACGGGCGAAGTCGCGGATCGACTCGCGCTCGGCAGCTTCGGCGGAACGAATGCGGGCGAGCGTGTCGGGGTTGACGTGCGCCTCCAGACGTCGACGCACCAGGTCGCGCAACCTGTCCGGCGGAATGGCGTCCAACTCCACGCTGTCTCCCACCCACGAGTGCGAGCGAGTGTCCGAACGCTTCGTCGGCCTGCCGGGCAGGCTCCACTCCGTGATCTGCTCTTCGGTGACCGCGATGCGCTTGAATCGGAGGCGCGTGTCGGGCGCGAACTCTCGCAACCGCCGCTCGATGTTTCGGTCAATGTCCCGGCCGCTGGGATCGTGATCGCCGAGGTAGTACACGGTCACCGGGTCTTCTGGCTCGGCGTCCTCGTTGCGCCAGTCCATCCGCCAACTCTCCGCGGCGGTGTGCAGGAACGACAGGCTGGAGTAGCCACGGGTCACCATCAGCGGCACGTCCCACTCCTCGGTGACCGGATAGATCACCCCCGCCAGCGCGTCCTTCTCGAGCCAGATCTCGACGCGTCCAAGCGCCGGCACAAGGTCACGCCGATACCCGGCCGCCCACCACGTCGCCGCATCCTCCAGGCTGCCGTAGGTGCGCGGCTTGCGCATCCACCGCATGTTGTCGGTGATCCACTCCCACGGGAGCGAACCATCGAGGCGCATCTCGACCAGCAGGCGACCCACCTTGTCGTATCCGGCCTCCGTCTTCGGCACCACGTCGCGAACCGTCGCCTGATAGAACGCCTGTCGGACGGTGCAGGGCGAGACGCTCTCGACGATCTCCAGCAGGGCAAGCCTGGTGATTGCGTCCCGTGGCCGCCCGGACTTTTTAGGGCTAGCCTTGGAAACTGTCGTGGTCATGCTGCCAACTCCGCGTCGGCTGCTATCTCTGCTTTCCAAAGGTGCAGGAACGACACGGCCTCGAGGAACATCGCCGCGTTGGCGCGCTCTAGGTGCGTGATGTAGTTCTGCCGCCGCACGGGGTCGTGCCACCACACGGGTGGTTCCCACGGATCGCATCGGGTATCGTTGGAACTACGGGCGATCGGCGCTGACACGCTGAGCCTCCGAGGAAGCCGCTGCGAGCGTCGAGGCTCCAGCGGTTTCCGACTTTGTGGGGATGATGGCGTCGGCGCCGGGCATGACAGGCGTGAGAGTCAACGCCCTCGCCAACTTCCGAACCGTCGTGTGATCGACCAGTCGACCCGTCATGGCGTGGCTCAGGGTCGCCGCGGAAACGCCTGCAATACGAGCGAATTCCGCGCCATCGCATCCTCTCCGCCCGAGTTCGCGGCGCAGCGCGGCAGCGTCGATCGCGACTCTCATCGCGCGGTTTGAAGGGTGGTTGCGCTCTGCACCTCGTCAGCGTGACAACCCCGATTCCGGAAGTCTGCGACACTTCCGTCCGCGCAAAGAAGCTGTCGCCTACAGGATTGTGGTAGTCCCGCGCACCCTCAGCAGCGCCCTTTGCAACGTGCGGCGATCAAGTCCCCGACCAGACCAGAGCGCCGCATACAGCGGAAGGCCCACCGCCCACGCCTCTTTCCTTTCGACAGCATCGAGGATGCCGTCGGCTGTGATGGTCTCCGGGTTCGGACACACCGCGAGCACCTTGCGAACCTCCTCGTCGAACGTGCCTGCGCCCGTATGCGGCTTGTCGGGCTTGCGAACCTTCGGCGCGCGGTCGCGACGCAGGCTCGTCAGGGCTCGCTCTTGAGCCTCGTTGACGTACGCGGCGTCCACAGTGGTGCCGCCTCCATCCTTGCGGTAACTGCCAACCCCGCCGAGGTACAGCGTGTCGCTGACGAGCGCCGGATCATCCCAATCGATGTGATCGAGGTGGAGTAGTAGCGCCAGGGCGATCAGGTCCGCCGTTGCGGTCGGACCAAGGGGAAGTTCGCCGTGTCGCTTGAGTGTCGCGTCCAGCGATTCGAGCAGCACCACGAGTCGCTCCCCGGCAACGCGGGCGAGCTCTTCGTTGGCCCATGCGGGGTTGGGCGGCCACGTGCTGCCATCGGGAAACTCGTACCGCGCTCGTGCATGGGCCGCCATGACGAGCCAGTGAATCTCGGCGACCCCAAGTGTCCCGTAGGCTCGCTCCAAGCCATCCAGGGCTTTCCGCATGGCCTCCCGGAGAGCCGTCTGCTCAGACACCTCTCGCCCCACCCGTCTTATCCACTCCTCCCGAGCACTCGGCACGGGGTCGAGACTCTTATTAGGTGTCAACGCGGCTCCGCTTGCCGGTCACCGATCGTCTCCCATGAGCACCTTCATCGCGGCCTGATAGTCGTCTGACGAGTCGAGGTGGCTGTAGACGCCCTGGATCATCGACAAGTCGGCATGGCCCAGTACCCGCTGCAGGCTGATGATGTTGCCACCGCGCCGAAGCCACTCGGTCGCGAATGAATGCCGGAAAAGGTGCGGATAAACGCGCTTCTCGAGCCCGGCTTCTGTCGCGAGCACACGGACGGCTTGGCCGACCCCGGACTCCGTGAGCGGCGCGTAGCGCCCGTCAGCGCCCTTGCGGAGCGCCACGAAGACGTGATCGCGGGCGTCGGCGCGTCTGCCGGCGAGATAGCGGCGCAGACGACGGTGGAGGGCTGGCGCGAGCGGCACCAAGCGGTCCCGACTGCCCTTGCCGTGAACCTTGATCGCGAACTCTCCGCGCTTGGGCTCCGAGAGGTCTTCGACCCTCAGTCCGAGCAGCTCACCGAGACGGAGACCGCAGTCAGCAAGGAGCCTGATGATGAGCTTGTCGCGCTCGGCCTTGGCGACGTTCTCCATGCGCTGGATCTCGTCACGGGTGAGGACGTCGATCAGCCGCTTCTCGGCTTTGGGGAGCTTGGGACTCGCCCCCATCGTTGCGGCACCACCGTCGGCACTCCCAGCCCACCCAAGGAAGACGCGGACGCTGCGCACGTAGGAGCGCACCGAGGCGCGGCTGAGTTGCCCATCCTTGCCGCCGTCCTCGAGCAGCTTCGTCGTGAAGCGACCGGCGAGCGCTGCGGAGAGCTGGGAGGGCTCGGCGATGCCCTCCTGGGCGCACCACGGCAGAAAGATGTGGGTGATCGGGTAGTCGTATGCCTGCACGGTGCGAACTGACAGGCCGCGCGCTCGGCAATCGGCGAGGAAGTCGTCGGCCAGGGTGGCGAGCGCCGACGGCACCTTGGGTTCGACCAGGGAGAGTTTGGCCATGTCGAGGTCTCCAATCGCGGCTGACACCGCATCAGCGGCTTCGCAGAGAACTCCTCTGCTACAGAGCGGCTGACACCTCAGATTATATGCCGCGTTACAGCGGAATACAAGAGGGGTAACAGTGAGATCAATCTCTGCTGTTGATCTGGCTGGCGCGCCCAGGAGGATTTGAACCCCCGACCTTCTGATCCGTAGTCAGACGCTCTATCCGGACTGAGCTATAGGCGCGCGCCAGAGCCGTGACTGTACCCCATGCGGCCTTAACCAATACCCCACCGCGCCGCAGGGGTCGGTCGCGGCATGATTCAAGTTCAGACGGCTCAACGGAGGTGGATCCAATGGCGGTGACCGGCAGTATCGAGACAGGGACCCTTCCCGGACTCGATTTCGTGGGCGAGGTCGCACAGCAGATCCGCGTCGACGGAATCCGCGCCAGCACCAAGGCGGGCTCGGGACACCCCACATCGAGCATGTCCGCCGCCGACCTGATCGCGGTCCTGGCTGCTCGCCACCTCCGCTACGACTTCGCGCACCCGGACCTGGCCAACAACGACCACCTCATCTTCTCGAAGGGCCACGCCTCCCCGCTCCTCTACGGGCTGTACAAGGCGGTCGGCGCGGTGACCGATCACGAGCTCATGACCTACCGCACCTTCGGCTCGCGGCTCCAGGGCCACCCGACGCCGATCATCCCCTGGGTTGACGTCGCGACCGGCTCACTCGGCCAGGGACTGGCGATCGCGGTGGGAGTGGCGCTCGCCGGCAAGTACCTCGACCGTCTCCCCTTCCACGTCTGGGTGCTCTGCGGCGACAGCGAGCTCGCCGAGGGATCCATCTGGGAGGCGCTCGACAAGGCCGGGCACTACGGCCTCTCCAACCTCACCGCCATCTTCGACGTGAACCGTCTCGGGCAGCGGGGCCCCACAGAGTACGAGTGGGACCTGGACATCTATCGCCGCCGCGTCGAAGCCTTCGGCTGCAGGGCGATCGTCATCGATGGGCACGACCTCACCGAGATCGATGAGGCGCTTTCCTCAGCGCGCTCGGGCGGGGACCGCCCGAGCGTCGTGATCGCCCGCACCATCAAGGGCAAGGGGTTCAAGGAGATCGAGAACAGGGACGGCTGGCACGGTAAGGCGCTGCCCCCGGAGCTGGCCGAGAAGGCCATCGCCGAACTGGGCGGGGAGCGCGACCTGCGTATCGACGTCCGCCTGCCGGCGGCCCTCGAGTCGGCGTCGTCGTCGGCCACCGACTCGGCCGTGAGTCTGCCGGCGTACAAGGTCGGCGACAAGGTCGCCACCCGCAAGGCATACGGCGACACGCTCCGCGCGCTCGGTGCGCGTCACGACGTTGTCGCGCTCGACGGCGAGGTGAGCAATTCGACCCACGCCGACGAGTTCCGGAACGCGTACCCCGACCGCTTCTTCGAGATGTTCATCGCGGAGCAGCAGATGGTCGCGAGCGCGGTGGGTCTCTCCGTGCGCGGCTACGTCCCGTTCGCCTCCACGTTCGCGGCGTTCTTCTCCCGTGCGTACGACTTCATCCGTATGGCAGGCGTTTCCCAGGTGAGCGTCCGCCTCTCCGGCTCACATGCGGGGTGCGAGATCGGCGCCGATGGTCCTTCCCAGATGGCGCTCGAGGACATCGCGTCGATGCGTGCGGTGCACACGTCGACCGTGCTGTATCCCAGCGACGCCGTGTCGACGGCCAAGCTCGTCGCTCAGATGGCCGACCTCGACGGCATCAGCTACATCCGCACCACACGCGGCGCCTACCCCGTCCTGTACGGAGACGACGAGGAGTTCCCCATCGGCGGCGCCAAGGTGGTCCGGCAGTCCACCAACGACGTGGTCACGCTCATCGGTGCCGGAGTGACGCTGCACGCCTGCATCGCCGCGGCCGACCGCCTGTCGATCAGCGGCACCTCCTGTCGCGTGATCGATCTCTATTCGGTGAAGCCGATCGACACCGCGACCCTGCGTGATGCCAGCGATGCGACCGCCGGGCGGCTGGTGGTCGTCGAAGACCACTACCCGGAGGGCGGTCTTGGCGCGGCGGTGATGGAGGCACTCGCGCTCGAGGAGAATCCGCCCCGCGTCACGCATCTCGCGGTTCGGGGCCTGCCGGGATCCGCGAGCCCCGACGAGCTCATGGCCGCCGCCGGCATCGACGCGGACGCGATCGTCACAGCGGTGAACAGGCTCCTGGGCGCTGGTGCGGAGGTCGGCTGAATGACGGCTCCCCTGCAGCAGCTCGGCGAGCACGGCCAGTCGGTCTGGCTCGACTTCATCAGCCGCGAGCTGGTCACCACAGGTCAGCTCGAGCGCCGCGTCGCCGAAGAGCATGTGACCGGGCTCACGAGCAATCCAACCATCTTCCAGAAGGCGATCGCCGAAGGTTCGCTGTACGACGATCAGATACGCGAGCTGATCGAGTCCGGCATCGACGACCCGATGGATGTGTTCACCGAGCTGGCGATCAGCGACATTCAGCATGCCGCGGACATTCTCCGACCCGTGCACGAGCGCACCGCTGGGGCTGATGGATACGTCAGCCTCGAGGTGCCGCCGGCACTCTCGCACGACACCGGCGCAACCATCGCGACCGCGAGAACGCTCTGGGAGCGAGTCGACCGTCCCAACCTCATGATCAAGATCCCCGCCACGCTCGAGGGGATGCCGGCCATCCATCGGACCATCGCCGACGGCCGCAACGTGAACGTCACGCTCATCTTCGCGATCGCGATGCACGAGCGGGTGATCGAGCAGTACATCTCCGCCCTTGAAGCGCGACACCGGGACGGGCAACCGCTCGATGTGCATTCGGTCGCGTCATTCTTCGTCAGCCGCGTCGACACGCTCGTCGACAAGCTGCTCGAGGAGAAGCTCGCGGCGGACCCGGGCAACGCGCTCATCGAGGGACTGCTCGGCAAGGCGGCGATCGCCAACGCGGTGCTCGCCTATGAGCTGTTCGAGCGGCGGTTCAATGACCAGCGGTTCGACGCCCTGCGCGCCGCCGGTGCACACGTGCAGCGACCGCTGTGGGCGAGCACGAGCGCCAAGAACCCCCACTACAGAGACGTCCTCTACGCCGAAGCGCTGATCGGGCCGGATACGGTGGACACGATGCCGCCCGCGACCATCGAGGCCTTCATGGACCACGGGGTTGTGGCCGGTGACACCGTCAAGGCGGACTACGCGGGCGCGCACCGGGTGATGGATCAGCTCGCCGAGGCGGGCATCGACATGGATGGGGTGACCCAGAAACTGCTCGATGACGGCGTCAAGCAGTTCGCCGACTCGTACGACCAGCTGATCCGCGGCATCGCCGAGAAGATCGACGCGATGGGCTCCGGGTACTCGAGGCGTCAGCGCATCGATACCGGGACGGCCGCGGTACCGCTCGACACCCCGGGCGCGAGCGACATCGCCACGCGCATCTGGCACCGCGACCCGGACCTCTGGAAGCCCGGCGACAGCGCCCACGCCGCGGTGATCGACAACCGTCTCGGGTGGCTCGACGTCGTCGGCGGGATGCGCGAGCGGCTCCCCGAGCTCGAGGCCCTCGCCACCGAGGTGCGCGAGGCCGGCTGGCGAGATTGTGTGCTGCTGGGCATGGGCGGTTCCAGCCTGTGCCCGGAAGTAGTGCGCAGCTCCTTCGGCAGCGCCGAGGGACAGCCGGCGCTCCACGTGCTGGACACCACCGATCCACTCGCGATCGCACGGGTGACCGGTGCCATCGATCCGACGACGACCGGGTACATCGTGTCGAGCAAGTCAGGCACGACCCTGGAGACACTCTCTCACCTGGCCCACTTCTGGGAAATGACCGCGGGCGTCAGTCACAACCCGGGCTCCCACTTCATCGCGGTGACCGACCCCGGCACGCCGCTCGCCACCATCGCCCAGGACCGAGCCTTCCTCCACCTCTTCAGAAACCCACCGGACATCGGCGGTCGGTACTCCGCATTGAGCATGTTCGGTCTCGTCCCCGCGGCCATCATCGGTGTCGACTGCGACCTGCTCCTCGAGCGCGCGGCCCGCATGCGCAGGAACTGCACGGCCGGGGTGCCCGGAGACCTGAACTGCGGCCTGAGCCTCGGAACCGTCATGGGCGTGCTCCACGATCAGGGACGTGACAAGGTCACGATCCTTGCGCCCCAGGCGATCGAGTCCTTTTCGTTGTGGGCGGAGCAGTTGATCGCCGAGAGCACCGGCAAGGAGGGCAAGGGCATCATCCCGATCGGCGACGAGCCGCTCGGTGACCCCGCCGTGTACGCGCAGGACCGCCTGTTCGTCGCTCTCCGCATCGGCGATGACGCGGCGTTCGATCGCTCGGTTGAAGCTCTGAAGGGCGCCGGACATCCCGTGATCGCCTTCGACCTTGCCGACAAGTACGACCTCGCCGCCGAGTTCTTCCGCTGGGAGTTCGCGACCGCCGTTGCGGGAGCGCACCTCTCGATCGACCCGTTCGACGAGCCGAACGTCCAGGAATCAAAGGACAACACAAGGGCCGTGTTGCAGCAGTACCAGCAGTCCGGGGCGCTTCCGGACGAGTCCGCCGCCGTCACCGACGGGGCGCTCCGCGTCTACGGCGATGTCTCCGGAACGAGCGCGTCGGGCGCACTCGCCGCCCACCTTGACAGAGCCAACCCGGGCGACTACGTCGCGCTGATGGCCTACGTCACCCCCGACGACGTCAACGAACGCGCGCTCCAGCGGTTGCGTGTCGCCATTCGTGACACGCGGCGGCTTGCAACCACGCTCGGATTCGGGCCTCGCTTCCTGCACAGCACCGGTCAGCTGCACAAGGGTGGCCCGAACACCGGCGTCTACATTCAGATCACCGCCGACGACGGGACCGACGTGGCGATTCCCGGTCAACCGTTCACCTTCTCGGTTCTCAAGCGAGCGCAAGCCGCCGGCGACCTGCAATCGCTGCGCTCTCATGGCCGTCGTGTCGTCCGCGTCCACATCGCCGGCGACCTTGACGCGGGACTCGCCAGCCTCACCGACGCAGTCAGCGCAACCACGGCGGCGCGCTGAGCGTCGCCGTCACATCGAAGGACTCACCACCATGCAGATCGGCTTTGTGGGGCTCGGCAGAATGGGCGCCAACATGGTCCACCGGCTCCGTCGCGACGGTGACCACGCGGTCGTCGCATACGATCCCAACCCGGACGCGCGCACCGGCGTCGAAGCCTTCGGCGCAACCACGACCCGCAGCGTGGACGAGCTGATAGCGGCCCTCGACAAGCCGCGGGGCGTCTGGATCATGGTGCCGTCGGGGAAGGTCACCGACGACACCGTCGCGGCCCTGCAATCGCTGCTCGAGAAGGGCGACACGATCATCGACGGCGGCAACAGCAACTACCACGACTCGATCGAGCGCGCCGCGAGCAGCGCCGAGCGCGGCATCAGCTTCATCGACGCCGGGACGAGCGGCGGGATCTGGGGCCTGCAGGTCGGATACTGCCTCATGGCGGGCGGCGACAAGGCGACGATCGATCACTGGCGCCCCATCTTCACCACCCTTGCGCCACCCGACGGATTCCTCCACGTCGGTCCGCCCGGCTCCGGACACTTCGTGAAGATGGTCCACAACGGCATCGAGTACGGCATGCTGCAGGCGTACGCGGAGGGGTTCGCCATCATGCAGGCGAAGCAGGACTTCGGCGAGCTCGACCTGCACGCGATCGCACACCTCTGGAACCAGGGAAGCGTGGTGCGCTCATGGCTCCTCGAGCTCGCCGAGCAAGCATTCGCCCGCGATCCACAGCTGGATCAGCTGCGCGGGTGGGTCGACGACTCCGGTGAGGGACGCTGGACGCTCGAAGAAGCGATGCAGCTTTCTGTGCCGGCCCCCGTGCTCGCGCTGTCGCTGATGGCGCGGTATCAGTCGCGCCTGCCGGATGGATTCGGCAACAAGGTGATCGCGGCGCTGCGCAACGAATTCGGCGGGCACGCGGTGAAAGCCGAGACCATCGCGAGGACTCCGGTATCACACTGACCGCGGAGCACCCGCTGCACGAGCGACGCCGCGAGCCTCGCACCCCGGTTCCCTTCTGCGTCGTCATCTTCGGCGCCAGTGGTGACCTGACCAAGCGCAAGCTCGTCCCCGCGTTGTACGCGCTTGCCGCGGAGGGCAGCCTGCCGGATGGCTTCACGGTGATCGGCGCGGGACGAAGCGACCTCAGCGACGAGGAATTTCGTGCCGACATGCGCGAGGGCGTCGAGAGGTACGGGCGCGTGCGTCTGCGCGAGGCTGTTTGGGAGTCCTTTGCCGCCGGACTGCGCTACGTGACGTACGACATGAGCGCCGCCGATGGGTTCGAATCACTCAAGCAGGCGCTGGAGGCCGCCGATCGTGATCGCGGCACTGCCGGAAACCGAATTCTCTATTTCAGCACGCCGCCCGATGCCGTCATGCCGCTGGCAGATCGGCTCAGGGCCACGGGTCTGACGGCGCAGGCACCCGGGACGTTCGTGCGCGTGATCATCGAGAAGCCGTTCGGGCGTGACCTGGCAACCGCCAGGCAGCTCAACGAACGGCTGCACAGCGCGTTCATCGAAGAGCAGATCTATCGCATCGATCACTATCTCGGCAAGGAGACCGTCCAGAACCTGCTCGTCTTCCGCTTCGCGAACGGGATCTTCGAGCCGTTGTGGAACCGGCAGTACATCGACCATGTGCAGATCACGGTGGCTGAAGAGATCGGCGTCGAGGGCCGCGGTTCGTACTACGAGGAGGCGGGCGCGCTGCGTGACATCGTGCAGAACCACATCATGCAGCTGGTCGCGATCATGGGGATGGAGGCACCGTCGAACTTCCACGCCGAGATGGTTCGCGACGAGAAGGTGAAGCTGCTTCGCGCGGTGCGGCCGATCCACCCGGATGACGCGCTCTCGCATTCGGTTCGCGGTCAGTATTCCGCGGGCACGATCAACGGTGAGCCGGTCCCCGGGTATCGCGAGGAGATGGGCGTGGCTCCCGACTCGCTCCGCGAGACGTTCGTGGCGCTCAAGGTGGACGTCGACAACTGGCGCTGGGCCGGCACACCGTTCTACCTGCGGACCGGCAAAAGGCTGCCGAAACGCGCGACCGAGATCGTGATCCAGTTCCGCCGTGTGCCGCATTCGCCGTTCGCCGGCAACGTCCCGCTCGCCTCGGGCGCGATGCCCACCGACGGCATCGATCCCAACCTGCTCGTCCTGCGAATCCAGCCGGACGAGGGCATCACCCTCCGCTTCGGTGCGAAGATTCCCGGCCAGGCACTCCGGATCGAGTCGGTGAACATGGACTTCATGTATGGCACCGCTTTCCGCGAGCAATCGCCCGATGCGTACGAGCGCCTCCTCCTCGACTGCATGCTCGGTGACCCGACGCTGTTCGCACGCGAGGACGAGGTCGAGGAAGCGTGGCGGATCTGCACGGCGATTCTCGACGGATGGCGCGCGCACCCACCCGACCGGACCAACTGCCCGAACTACGAGGCGGGGACGTGGGGTCCCGAGGAAGCACATGCCTTCATGGCGCGTGACGGGCGCGCCTGGCACCACCCCTGAGGTGGCGTCCATCAGCTCTCTCGACGACCTCGCCGGTGAACGTGTCGTCAGCGAGACGGCCGAGGACGTCGCCGACGCCGTTGCGACCTGGATCGCGGCCCAGGCGCGCCGCGCGTACAGTGATCACGGCAGCTTCTCGATCGCGCTCTCCGGCGGCAGCACCCCCCGGCTGCTGAACGAGAAGCTCGCCGGGCCGGAATGGCAGGGACGGATCGACTGGAGCCGCTGGAATGTCTATTTCGCCGATGAGCGCGCCTGCCCACCGGATGATCCGGCCAGCAACTACCACCTCGCCGAGACCACCCTGCTGAGCCGCGTGTCGATCGACCCGGGACGCGTGCATCGGATGCCCGCCGAGCGGACGGATCTCGATGCGGCCGCCGCGCAGTACTCGGACCTCCTCGCCGGTTCGCTTCCCGCGGGACGGGACGGCGCGCCACGCCTCGATGTGGTCCTCCTCGGGTTGGGCGAAAACGGCCATACCGCATCACTCTTTCCAGGCACGGCGGCACTTCAGGTGACCGATCGCTGGGCGACTCGCGGCCTCGCGGACTACGAGCCCTTCGACCGCATGACGCTGACCTTCCCCGCGATCAACGCCGCGGCGGCGGTCGGATTCATGGTCACCGGCGCCGCGAAGCACGAGGCCCTCACCGCCACCGCCCGAGGCGAGGTCCCCGCCTCGCGCGTCCGCCCCACCGATGGGACGCTGGCCTGGTTCCTCGACGCGGCTGCCGCGGCAGGGTGACGGCTCGGAGAATTCCGGCAGCCCGCTGACCCACGTCTGCCAGAATCCGCGGGATGCCGCGATCGACGTGGAAGCCCTGCCGAGACGCCATCCGGATCGCGCCGAGCCTGCTCGCCGCCGACTTCGGACACATAGCCGAGGCTGCTCAACAACTGGAGCAGAGCGGCGCCGAACGCATCCATGTCGATGTGATGGACGGGGTGTTCGTCCCCAACTTCACCTTCGGCACGGACACCGTCCGCGTGCTCCGGCGAACCACGACCCTGCCTCTGGAAGTCCATCTCATGATCGTCAATCCCGACCCGCACCTGGCGACGTTCGCGACAGCGGGCGCCGACGCGATCACCGTGCACTACGAGGTGTGCCCGAACCTCCACCGCACGCTGTCATCGATCCGCGCGCTCGACTGCCGGTCGGGCGCGGCGATCAACCCCAGCACGCCCGCGCGGATGCTCGAGGACGTGTTCGAGTCGTGCGACCTCGCGCTGGTCATGACCATCGATCCGGGCTTCGGGGGACAGTCGCTCATACCGCGCACGCTGCACAAGGTCGAGCAGGTCCGTCGTGAGATCGAGCGCCAGGGGCTGGAGACCGAGGTCGAGGTGGACGGCGGCGTCGACGCGACCAATGCGAAGGCATGCGTCGACGCCGGCGCCGACGTGCTGGTGGCAGGCACCGCCGTCTTCAGGCACGCGGACGGTCCTCGCGGCGGGGTCGCAGCGCTCCAGCTGGCCCTGACCGGGGGCGCCACACCGCGATGACCGAGCTCGCGACCCGGTCGATCGCCGACGGCAGCGCGGACATCGACCGCGCCTCGGCGGATCTCGCCGCCCGTCTGCCCTCGCAACTCGAACCGCTCGCCAGGCTCGCATACAACTACGTGTGGTCGTGGTGGCCCGGCGGCGACGACGTGTTCAGGATGATCGATCCCGCGCGCTGGGAGGCGAGCAACCACAACCCGATTCGCCTGCTCGACGAGACGTCGTCCGCGACACTCGAGCGTGCCGCCGCCGACGCTACGCTGCTGCACCGGGCCACCGAGCTCCTCGGCGCGCTGGACGGCGAGCTGAGCCGACCCTCCATGGAAGGCAAGGCCACGCCCGTTCGCCCGGTCGCGTTTCTCTGCGCCGAGTTCGCCGTGCATCGGTCCCTGCCGATCTATGCCGGCGGCCTCGGCGTACTGGCCGGCGACATCCTCAAACAGGCCTCCGACATGGCGATGCCCATGGTCGGCGTCGGACTCCTCTACCGGCAGGGGTACTTCCAGCAGCGGATGGACCGGTCCGGTTACCAGCTCGAGTACTGGCTCCACGTCGACCCTGAGCGAGTTCCTGCCGTTCTTGTCTACAACGGGAGCAGTCCCCTGACGGTGACCGTCCCACTGCGTGGGCGCGACGTCGTGGTTCAGGTGTGGCGGCTCGACATCGGTCGCACGCCGCTCTACCTCCTCGATGCGCAACGCCCGGAGAACTCCGCCATCGACCAGTGGATCACCAGCCGTCTCTACGTCGCCGACCGGCCAACCCGGCTCGCCCAGTACGCGCTCCTCGGGATCGGCTCGATGCGCGTCCTCGACGCGATGGGCCTGGATCCGTGTGTCGTTCACCTCAACGAGGGGCACGCCGCGCTCGCGCCCCTCGAGATGGCCCGCCGCGAGATGGCGCTCGGACGCTCCCGGCACGAGGCCTTCACCGCCGCGCGCGATCGGACCGTCTTCACGACGCACACCCCGGTGAGCGCCGGCAACGAGGGGTACGACGTGAGCGAGATCGTCGAGGTCCTCGGGGATTACCCGGAGCAGGCCGGGCTCGACCTCGAGGGCTTCCTCCACCTCGGGCGCACGCGCCCGGACAACCCGCACGAGCAATTCGTGATGACGCCGCTCGGTATCAAGATGAGCCGCTCCCGCAACGGTGTAAGCCGCCGCCACGGCGAGGTCGCCCGCCAGATGTGGCAATCCCTGTTCCCCGAGCGACCGGCGGACACCGTGCCGATCGGGCACGTCACCAACGGCGTGCACGTGCCGACCTGGATGGCGCCGCCGATGCGCGAGCTGCTCGACCGGTATCTCGGTGCCGCCTGGGAGGCCCGCGCCGCCGATCCGGAGACCTGGCGTGGGGTGGACGATATCCCGGACGCCGAGCTGTGGGCGGTGCGCAACGCCCTGCGCGCGGAGTTCGTACGGCACGTGCGGGCGCGAAGCGTCGCCAACCGCCTGGCGCGCGATGAGCCCCGCTGGTACGTGGAGGCCGCCGAGCACGGCTTCGACGAGAACGCGCTGACCTTTGGCTTCGCACGCCGGCTCGCCGGGTACAAGCGCATTCAGCTGCTGACCCTCGACTCGCAGCGTGCGGCCAGCGTGCTCGAGAACAAGGATCGCCCGGCGCAGATGGTGCTGGCGGGCAAGGCGCACCCGCAGGATGAGGAGGGCAAGCACGCGGCCCAGGGGCTCTTCACGTTCGAGCGCGAGCCCGCCGCGATGAGCCGCGTCGCCTTCCTCGACAACTACAGCCTGGCGACCGCCGACCACATGGTTGCCGGATGCGACGTGTGGATCAACGTTCCCCGTCCGCCACTCGAAGCGAGTGGCACCAGCGGCATGAAGGCGGCGCTCAACGGCGGCCTCAATCTCTCCGTGCTCGACGGCTGGTGGGCCGAGGCATACAACGGGACCAACGGATGGGCCATCCCCGGTGACATCCTGTTCGACCACGCGATGCAGGATTCGCGCGACGCCGCGACTCTCTTCGACATCATCGAGCACGAGGTGGTCCCGCTCTTCTACCAGCGCGACGAGCACGGCATCCCGCGCGGCTGGGTGCAGCGGATGCGCGCCTCGCTGCGCACCAACGGGCCGCGATTCTCAGCGGCGCGGATGATGCGCGACTACGCGGGCGACGTCTACAACCTCACCACGTCGCGCTGAGGGGACCCTCGGTCACACCGTGTGGCTTGGCGTCGGCGTCGGCGTCGCGCTCGGCGTCGGCGACGGGTTTGGGGCCGGCGCGATCGTGATCGGCGCGGTATTCGGCGCGACCGTCGGTGTGGGTGTGGGGGTGGGGGCCGGTGTCGCGGTGGCGGGCGCCGCGCCGGCCGTGTCGAGACTGGTCGGCAGGCCCGCATCGGTCGGCCCCGGGGTCCCGGTCGAGGTGAACACTGGCCCGGGCGGCGGTGTCGGGGAGACCTGAACGCCGGGGCCGCCGAGCGCCTGTGCCGCAAAGCGGACCATCACCACGAGCGCGATCACGGCGGCGGCCGCGATCGACCACACCTTCCAGCCGACGCCGCCCGGCCGGGGCGCGTCCGCCGCCGACTCGATCGCAAAGCCGGGTAGGGGCCAGTCGTCCTCGTCGTCAACGACCTCGACCGCCGGCGCGGCGGGGGCCGGATCGGCAAGGCGATCCGCGACGACCACCGCCAGCCATGCACGTCCCTGGTCGCGCCACGTCGATCCGAGAAACGCCGCGCCCGCGATCTCGACGTCGCGGCGGAACGCCGCGGCCGATACCGGCCGGTCACGTGGGTCCTTGGCCAGCCCGCGGATGACCAGCTCTCTCGCCAGCATCGGTACCGCCTCGCTCGGCAGGGCGCCCTGGGTGTGCTGGACGCCCAGCCCGGTGAGATCGGTGCCCAGGTAGGGAGGGCGACCAGTGAGCGCGAGGACGAGCACCCCGGTTGCGGCGTAGATGTCGGTCGCCACGGCGTGCGGCCGGCCGGCCCACAGCTCCGGCGCCATGTACTGTGGGGTCCCGGCACGCCAGCCGCGACGCAGCGGGGCAGCGGGGACGCCCGCGTCTCGCACGATCCCGGTGCCGTCGGTGTCGAGCAGGATCACGTCCGGCGTCACGTCGCGGTGGATGACGCCGGCACTGTGGAGCGCCTCGAGTGCGGCGAGCGAGTCGTCAAAGACGACCAGCGCGGCGGCGGCCGCAAGGGGACCGGACACGTCGATGAGGCGGCGCAGCGTGACTCCGTCCACCCACTCGTAGACGATGGCGGCATGGCGATCGTCGAACTCGATGACCGAGAGCAGATGCTGGTGCCGCAGCGCTCCGAGCACGCCCATGTCGTGGCGGACCTGGCGGCGATAGGCGCCGTCGGACGACAGCGCCGGACTGAGCAGCCGGATGAGCACCCGCGATCCGGTGGTGTTCTCGTGGGCGTCGACAAGCGCACCGGCGCGGTCGACGCCGATCCCCCGATCCAGTGTGTAGCCGGGAATGTGTGCCCGCGACCCGGCGACGTCGTGGCCTCCAGCCTGGTCCATTCGCCCTCAGTATGCCGTGACAAAAGCGCGGTGGTGTCGCATTCCGTCACGGAGTGCGCCACCACCGCGCACTAGAATGGCCAGGCAGTGGAGTACGTCGAGAGCATCCTCGACCTGGTCGGCAACACCCCGTTGGTCCGGCTGAGCAAGGTCACCGAGGGGCTCCGGCCTCTGATCCTGGCCAAGCTCGAGCAGCTCAACCCGGGTGGCAGCGTCAAGGACCGCATCGGCCTCCCCATGCTCGAGGACGCGGAGCGCCGCGGCCTGCTCCGGCCGGGCGGCACGGTGGTCGAGCCCACGTCCGGCAACACCGGCCACGGGCTCGCCATGGCCGCGGCGATCAAGGGCTACAAGATGATCTTCGTCATGCCCGACAAGATGTCGGCGGAGAAGATCAGCCTGCTGCGGGCGTACGGCGCCGAGGTGGTCATCTGCCCCACCAACGTCGAGCGCGAGTCCCCGCAGTCGTACTACTCCGTCGCCGACCGGCTCACCCGTGAGGTGCCCGGAGCCTTCCAGCCGAATCAGTACTTCAATCCCGGAAACCCCGAGGCACACTACCGCACGACGGGGCCCGAGATCTGGCGGCAGACCGATGGTCGCATCACGACCTTCGTCGCCGGCGTCGGAACCGGGGGCACCATCACCGGCGTGGGCAAGTACCTCAAGGAGCAGAACCCGGCGGTCCGCGTGATCGGCGCGGACCCCGAGGGCTCGATCTACAGCGGCGGGATCGCACCGTACAAGGTGGAGGGCGTCGGGGAGGACTTCTGGCCGGGCACGTTCGACCGAGAGGTCGTCGACGAGTTCATCCAGGTCACGGATCGCGAATCGTTCGTCGCCGCGCGCAAGCTCGCTCGCCAGGAGGGGATCCTCGCGGGTGGGTCGGCTGGGCTGGCGCTCCACGCGGCGATCCAGGTCGCCGTCGATTCCAAGCCGGACGACGTGATCGTCGTGCTCCTTCCCGATACCGGCCGCAACTATCTGAGCAAGTTCTTCTCGGATGAGTGGATGCGCCAGAACGGCTACCTCCAGCGCCTCGTTCCCGCCCGGGTTCGCGAGGTCATCGACTCGCACACCGACGGTGTCCCGGAGCTGGTCAGCGTCGGCGCCGGCAGGTCGGTCGGTGAGGCGATCGACCTCATGCAGCAGTACGGGATCTCGCAACTCCTGGTGACCGAGAACGGGAGCACGGCCGCCGGCGGGGTGGTCGGCAGCATCCAGGAACGAACCCTGCTGGATCGTATCTACCGGGACCCGGCGGTGGTCACGACGTCGGTGTCGACGGCCATGGACCCGCCGTTCGCGCGCGTCGCCGCCGGAGCGCCGATCGAGGAGGCGTTCGAGGCGCTGCTCGGTGGCGAGCCCGCGCTGATGATCGTCGAAGGCGATCTCCCGGTCGGCGTCATCACCCGGAGCGACCTGCTCGAGTTCGTCGCCCGCCGCGGACGCGGCTGACCAGCGTGACGCGCAAGCCGCACGGTCTGGCGACGCGCGCCCTGCACGTCGGGCAGGGGCCGGACCCGGCCACCGGAGCGGTGGTCGTTCCCATCCACCTGGCGACCACGTTCGCGCAGGAGTCGCCTGGAAGGCACAGGGGATTCGAGTACTCGCGGTCCGGTAATCCGACTCGCGGGAACCTCGAGGAGTGTCTCGCCTCGCTCGAAGGCGCCGCGCACGGTCTCGCGTTTTCGTCAGGACTGGCTGCAACAGCGACGGTGATGCTCCTGCTCGACCCCGGGGACCACGTCGTGTTCACCGAGGACGTCTACGGCGGCACCTTCCGGCTCTTCGACAAAGTCTTCCGTCGCTACGGGCTCAGCTTCACCGCGGTCGATCCAACCGACCCTGACGGCGTCGCGGCCGCGATGACCGATCGGACTCGCCTCGTCTGGCTCGAATCTCCGACCAATCCGCTCCTCCGCGTCGTCGACCTGGACGCGGTGAGCGAGCTGGTGCACGGAGCGGGTGCCATCGTCGCCGTCGACAGCACGTTTGCGAGCCCGGTGCTGCAGCGCCCGCTCGAGCTCGGCGCCGACCTGGTCGTCCACAGCTCCACAAAGTTCCTCGGCGGCCACAGCGATGTCCTCGGCGGCGCGGTGCTCACATCGGACGACGCGCTCGCGGAGCGGCTGCGGTTCCATCAGAACGCCGTCGGCGCGGTGCCGTCACCGTTCGACTGCTGGCTGCTGCTCCGGGGATTGAAGACCTTGCAGCTTCGCGTGCACCGTCAGTGCGAGAGCGCGCTCGCCATCGCCAGGTGGCTCGAGGGACAGGACGCCGTCGTCCAGGTGCACTACCCGGGTCTCGAAAGCAGCCCTGGGCACGCGCTCGCCCGGCGCCAGATGGGCGGGTACTACGGAGGCGTCGTGTCCTTCGAGGTCTCCTCGGGCGACGCCGCCCGTTCGTTTCTCGAACGGCTGCGTGTGTTCACGCTCGCCGAGTCACTCGGCGCTGTCGAATCGCTTGCCGAAAGCCCCGCGATGATGACTCACGCATCGATACCGGAGGAGATCCGCAACCGGGTGGGCGTCAGCGACGGGCTGCTGCGCCTGTCCGTCGGTATTGAGGACGTCGACGACCTGCTGGCCGACCTGGAGCAGGCGCTGGCGTAGCCTCACGTTGCGGCGCGCCCAGCTTCCACTCGCCTGTGGTGAGCAGAAGGGTGCCATCGATCTCCGGCAACGCCGGCGCGCCGAGGCGGCGAAGCTTTCGCCACTGTTCGCCGTCCTCCTCGCTGAGAAACGTGATCGCCTTGCCCTCGTTGCCGTTGCGCGCGGTGCGACCCACACGATGGGTGAGCCACTGCGGCGTCTCCGGCAGCTCGAAGTTGATGACCAGCCCCACGTTCACGACGTCGATGCCGCGAGCCGCAACGTTGGTGGCGACCAGCACCTCGGTTCGGTTCGCCCGAAACGAGTCCAGGGCGCGGTCACGGGCGTTCTGCGACAGGTTGCCCTGCAGCTCTCCCGCCGTGTGACCCATGCGGAGCAGGTCGCGAACGAGCTTCTTGGCCCCGTGCTTGGTCCGATGGAAGACGATCGTCTGGTTCAGCTCGGTTGCCCGCTGGCGGCGGAGCAGCCGCGACAGGGCATCGATCTTCTGGGATTTGACGACGCTCATGACGCCGTGCTGGAGCGCGGGCACCTGTTCGTTGACGACGCGCACGCGCTCCGGCTCATAGAGATGCTTCGTGATCATGCGCTGCACCCAGTCGGGCATCGTCGCCGAGGCGAGGACCGTCTGCCGGCGGGCGCTGCTGCTGAAGGTCGGACACAGCGAGATGATCTTCTCGACATCCTTCGCGAAGCCCTGGTCGAACATCTCGTCGGCTTCATCGAGGACCAGGTACTCGATGTCGCGGAGCCGCGCGAGCCCGTTGCCGGCGAGATCGAGGAGCCGTCCGGGGCATCCGACGATCACGTCGGGCGCGTTGCGCAGCCCGCCGGTCTGGGGGCCGTAGCCGACGCCTCCGATGCAGATCACGGTGCGCAGGGCGGGGTCGACCGTGCGGATCACCGCGTTGACCTGGGTCGCGAGCTCACGCGTCGGGGTCACGATCAGCGCTCTGGCGCCATGTCCCTGATGCCCGGCGAGACGCTCCACCAGGGGAACGACGTACGCCAGCGTCTTACCGGACCCGGTCGGGGCCTCGATCACGCAGTCGTGGCGTGCCAGCAGGGGCGGGATCGCCTCCTGCTGCACTGTGTTGGGCTCTGTGAAACCGTGCTCGCGGAGCGCGGCGGACGTGCGCGGACGCACGCCGATGGATTCAAACGTTGTCACCGTGTTACCTCGGGACCCGGGTCATTCCCGTCGTCCCAGAATCCCCTCGCTCGAGTGTCCTGTGCCGGATTCTTGAGACCCGCCGATGACCGGCGGAGAGAGGGTTCACCAAGAGGCATGGCTCGCCGATGCGCGAGCACTTGCCAAGACAGTACCACAGGTTGGTGCAAAGGCCGCGGACCGTGACACAGGCGGTTTCCGGCGCCAGGGTGTATATCCTCGCTTCGAATGACGTTCGACGCCTTCCTCCACCAGCTTCCCGACGCGGATGCCGCGGAGACCGGCGAGTGGCTGGAGTCGCTCGACGCGCTGGTCGCCTCCGCGGGCACGGTCCGCGCCCGTTTCGTCATCGGCAAGCTCCTCGAGCGCGCCCGGCGCCTGCAGGTGCCGGTTCCGTCGCTGGTGTCGACGCCCTACATCAACACGATTCCGCCTGACGAGGAGCCGTGGTTCCCGGGCGACGAGGAGATGGAGCGGCGGATCCGCCGGATCGTCCGCTGGAATGCCGCGGTCATGGTCACGAGGGCGAACAAACGAAGCGACGGCATCGGTGGGCATCTGTCGACATACGCGTCGGCGGCCTCGCTCTACGAGGTCGGCTTCAATCACTTCTTCCGCGGCAAGGACGACGGCAACTCCGGCGACCAGATCTACTACCAGGGGCACGCCGCCCCCGGGATGTACTCGCATGCCTATCTCGAGGGACGGATCACCGAGGCGCAGATGGACAACTTCCGTCAGGAGACGGGAGGGAACGGGCTCAGCTCGTATCCGCATCCGCGCCTGATGCCGGACTTCTGGGAGTTCCCGACGGTGTCCATGGGCCTCGGGCCGCTCAACGCCATCTATCAGGCCCGCTTCAACCGCTATCTGTACAACCGGCACATCGCGGACACGAGCGACAGCCATGTCTGGTGCTTCCTCGGCGACGGCGAGTGCGACGAGCCGGAGACGCTCGGTGCGCTGTCGCTCGCGGCGCGCGAGCAGCTCGACAACCTGACGTTCGTCGTCAACTGCAATCTCCAACGTCTCGATGGACCGGTGCGCGGCAACGGGAAGGTCATCCAGGAGCTGGAGGGGATCTTCCGCGGCGCGGGGTGGAACGTCATCAAAGTCATCTGGGCACGTGAGTGGGACGAGTTGCTTGCGCGCGACGTGCACGGCGTGCTCGTCGACCAGATGAACCGCGTCCCCGACGGCGAGTTTCAGAAATACACGACCGAGAGCGGCGCATACATTCGCGAGCACTTCTTCGGCCCGGATCCCCGCCTTCGCAAGATGGTGGAACACCTGTCCGATCACGATCTCCGCCACCTCCGACGCGGCGGTCACGACTATCGAAAGGTCTACTCCGCGTACAAGCTGGCGCTGGAACAACGCGGCGCGCCGACGGTCATCCTCGCGCACACGGTCAAGGGATGGACCCTCGGTGTCGGGTTCGAGGGACGCAACTCAACGCATCAGATCAAGAAGATCGGCGAGGCGGAGTTGCGCGTGTTCCGCGACCTGCTCGAGCTGCCCATCAGCGACAAGCGACTCGCGGAGGCCAAGCCCCCCTACTACCACCCCGGTGCGGCATCCGACGAGGTCGAGTACCTGCTCATGCGCCGGCGCGCGCTCGGCGGCATGCTGCCGCGCAGGCTGGTGCGCGCCAAGCCTCTGGACCTGCCCGGCGAGGCGCCGTACGCCGAATTCCTGACCGGGAGCGGCACGCGTGCGGCGTCGACCACCATGGTGTTCGCCGGCCTGCTGCGCAACCTGCTTCGCGATCCGGGCATCGGCGACCGGATCGTCCCGATCATCCCCGACGAGGCGCGCACCTTCGGGATGGATGCGCTCTTCAGCGAGGTGAAGATCTACGCGCCGTTCGGGCAGACGTACGAGCCGGTCGACGCCGGGATGGTGCTTTCGTACCGCGAGGCGAGCGACGGGCAGATTCTCGAGGAGGGCATCACCGAGGCGGGGTCGATGGGAAGCTTCACCGCCGCCGGCACCGCGTATGCGACCCATGGTCAGGCGGTCATCCCGTTCTACATCTACTACTCGATGTTCGGCTACCAGCGGGTCGGGGACCTCATCTGGGCATTCGGCGATTCGCGCGGCCGGGGCTTCATGCTCGGCGGAACCGCTGGGCGGACCACGCTCAACGGTGAGGGCCTGCAACACGAGGACGGCCACTCGCCGTTGCTGTTCAGCGCGATACCGAACGTGCGCGTCTACGATCCCGCATTCGCCTACGAGCTGGCGACGGTGATTCGCGACGGCATGCGGCGCATGTACGTCGACGGCGAGGACATCTTCTACTACATCACGCTGTACAACGAGAACTACCCGATGCCGCCGATGCCCGCGGGGAGCGAGGAAGGCATCCTTCGCGGCCTCTACCGGTACAGGGCCGCAGGCGGCGAGCGCACGCATCGGGCTCGCATTCTCGCCAGCGGGAGCGCCGTCCGAGCGGCTGTCGAAGCGCAGGCCGCACTCCTCGAACAGCACGATGTGGCGGCCGAGGTGTGGAGCGCCACCAGCTTCCAGCTGCTTCGTCAGGACGCCCTCGAAGTCGAGCGCTGGAACCGGCTGCATCCCGATGCGGAGCCACGCGTGTCGTACGTCGATGAGCAGCTGGGCGGCGACGGCGGCCCGATCGTGGCGGTGACGGACTACATGAAGGCCGTGCCCGACCAGATCGGCCGCTTCGTCACGGTCCCGTACATCCCGCTGGGAACCGACGGCTACGGTCGCAGCGACACGCGGGTGGCTCTTCGCCGGCACTTCGAGGTCGACGCAGGTTCGATATCGGTCGCCGTGCTCGACGGGCTGGCGCAGCAGGACCGCATTCCGCGCCACGTCGTCGCGGCGGCCGTCGAGCACCACGGACTCGAGACCGAGCTCGGAGACCCCCGGTACCGCTGACCCCGGGTCAGGCTGAGGCGAAGGACAGCAACGAGCGTTCCGTGTAGAACGCACCACCTGGTGCGGGTCGCGACTCATAGAGCACCAATCGCGAGGCGGTGAAGCGGGCCTCGACCTGATGCTGGGCGGTCGCAGCGCCCCAGGCGGCACGAGCCCCGGCACTCCATGGCAGCCGTGGCCTGCCCAGCGTGCAGTGCGCGTGATACGGCCTGTCTTCGACGTCGAAGCCGGCTCCGCCGAGCACGGCCTGACATTCCAGGGCAAGCGCGTTGAGTGGGGCGACATCATGCGCCGGACCAAGCCACAGCACGCGAGGAGTGCCCCGCCCGGGAAAGGCGCCGAGCTGGTCGAGTGCGATGTCGAACGGGGTCGTGCGAGCGGCGATGGGCGCCACGAGATCGAGAGCCGTGGCCGCACGGTCCTCGTCGATCTGTCCGAAGAAATGCACCGTGAGGTGCAGCGTTTCCGGGCGCGCCCAGCGGACGTCCTCGACGCGTTCACGGAGCTCCGCCTGCAGCCGCTGCGCGGCAGCCAGCCCGGGCTCCGCGATGGGAACCGCGAGGAAGCACCTCACCCAGGCGGTTTCGCCGTGGCTGTTGCCTGGGGACTCGGGCGGGCGGGCGACGGACTCGGGCCTGGCGATGTGCATGGGTTTCCGCCCGCATTTGTCAGCGACACCTGGATCGCGTTCGTCGCGCAGAGCTGGTCGACGGCGCTGAACAGAGCTTCCGTGAACCAGAGGGGCCGGTCCGCGACAGTGTACGGGTTGCCCGCGTAGATCAGGATGTGGCGGACGCCCCAGCCGGTGGCCGTCTTCGAGTACACCATCAGGATGTCATAGCCGCCCGCGTCATGAACCGGCGTCCTGGTGTACGCGCCCACGGCGAGCGACTCGACAGCGGCCGCAAACGCGGGGTTGTATGTCTTGAGCTGTGCCCCGGTGAGGATTCCGAGATCGCCACCTTTCGACGCTGTCCCGGTCGTCCCGGAATCGTCCGAATAGGTCTTGGCGGTGGCGATGAAACTGGCTCCTCCGGCGAGCATCTGCTCGACCATCGCCGCTCGCTGCTGGGCGAACACGTCCTCGACGCGCTGCTCGTTGATGTTCGATGCGATCTCGTCCTCGAGCTGCGCGATCGAACCGCCGGCTCCGGCGAGCTCGGTTTCCAGCGCGCTCATGCCGCCCGCCTGCTGCGCGTCGGTGGCGATCTCTGCGGCAACCTCCTGCTGCGTGGCCGCCAGCCCGAGCTCAGTCGCCCTCTCACGGATGACCGTGTCGAGGATCAGACCGCGCAGGATCGCGGCACGCACCTGTGTGACCGCAGCGCCGCCCGAGCAGTCTCCACCGCCCTGCTTGATGCTGGTGCATGCGCTCCGGTATCGGATATCGAACTGCGCGAGCGTGATGGCTGAGGAGCCGACTCGCGCGATCACCGGAGACGGCTTCGATTGGGCCGGGCTGCCCGAGCCGCATGCCGCCAGGACGGCTGCGCACCCTGCCACGACTGCCACCCCGCCCCTTTGATGGAACATCCTCAGGCCAGTGTATCGGGGGCTGCCGATGGCCCGGCTCGGGTGATGCCGAGGCCGCTGACCCGAGCCCTGAACGACGGCGTGGCCACGACCAGGACCGTCGTCGCCCCAACCAGCAAAGCGCCGACGCCGATCGCGTTGAACAATCCCACCGAGTGCGCCATGACCCCGTACGCCACGGTGCCCAACGGCTGCAACCCGGCGAAGATCGTCGCGTAGATGCCGAGGAGCCTGCCCCGCAACGCCGGGTCGGTGTCCGTCTGCAGCAGCGTGGTCATCGACGTGCTCACCGCCACGAACGCGAAGCTGATGCCGACCAGCGCCGGCAGCGTCACCCCGAGCACCGTGCCGTGGGCCACCAGGAACAGGCTCGCCGCGTACACCATCCCACCGACAAGCATGAGCTGCAGACGACCCGCTCCTCGCCCCATCGACGCGATCGCCAGCCCGCCCACGAGGCCGCCGACTCCTCCGACGCTGTACATGATCCCGAGCGCCTCCGGTCCGACATGCAGCTGTGTTTTAGCCAGAACCGGCAGAAAGGGCATGTACGACACGCCGCAGAATGCGAGCACCGAGGCCACGATCACGACGCCACGGACCAGCGGGTCCGTTCCCGCGGCACGGAGCCCGGAGATCAACTCGCCCCACGCGGTCGCGCCCGCCCGCCTCGGCAGCGGAGCCACGTCGGGGATCACCGTCAGGAGCACGACGATCGGCGCGAGATACGCGACGGCGAGGAATCCGAAGCATACCGCCGGCCCGGCGAGACCGATCAGGAGCCCTGCCACAGACGGGCCGATGATCCGGGTCGCGCTCATTGCCGCAGCGCCGAGGGCGACTGCGTTGACGACGAGATGCCGCTCGACCAGGTCAGCCACCAGCGCCTGGCGCGTGGGCAGGTCGGCGGCATCGGTGGCGCCGAACACGATCGCCACGACGAGGATGGCCGCGAAGGTCGCGTGGTTGGTTGCCACGAGGAAGGCGAGCGACCCCGCGCTCAGGCCGAGGAGCGATTGTGTGACCAGCAGGATCCGGCGGCGTGGGAGACGATCCGCGAGCACACCGCCCGCCAGCGAGAGGATCACCGACGGGATGCCGTCCGCGGCGGCCACCGCCGCCACCGCGGTCGTGCTGCCGGTTCGCTGGTAGACGAGATAGCCCAGGGCGACCACCTGCATCCACGTGCCGAGCAGCGTCGGCCACTGCGCTGCCCAGTACCAGCGGAACGGTCGAACGCGCAGCGCCGGAGGGGGCCAGCGGCGTTCCGGGGTCGAGTCCGGCTCAGGCGTCGGGGTCACGCCCCAACGATATGTGCACGCTGGTCGACGTCGGCAGGAATCCGGCTTTGCCGTAGGCACCGTCGGCGCCGGGAACCGCCTCGAGGAAGACCGTCGCCAGTCCTCCGTCGAGGCCTTGACGCGCAAGGGCCGAGACCATGGCTCCGGCGAGCCCCCGCCGGCGATGCGAGGGGGTCACAGCGACCCCAACCACCTCGGTCGCCCCACCGGCGGGCACGCCGGACTGGGCTGCGCCGACCAGCGCGTGAGTCGCGGTGTCGCGGGCGACGAGCGCATGCGCTCCGCGGCGCAGCGCGCCGCGCAGCCGGCCGACCGTGTCCGCGCCGGCGGGCTCGGGATCGTCGAAGATCTCATGCTGGAGACGCGCCATCTCCAGCAGAGTCGCGTCGTCCGCCGGCTCGCCGATGACGAGGCCGGCGGGTGGTGGCAGCGCGCGGACCGTCCTCGTCGCGCAGGTCATGATCGGAAGGCGATCCTCGACGGCCCACCCCTGAGCGGCCAGCCTTGCCTCCAATGCTGGTGCCATAGATGGCAGGAACTCGACACGGGGCATGCGCTCGGCCAGCCGGAACGCCGCCACCAGCGCTTCGAGCTCCGAGTCGTCCGGATCGGCTCCGTCGTCGGGGATCGCATAGTTGAGAAAGCGCAGATGGGTCATATCGGTGAACAGGAGCGCGAATGATCCGACGTGCGGAAGATCGCGGGTTCTGCGCGACTCGCGGATGAAGGCCATGATCGCGCGGTCCGCGTCCAGGTCAACACCGGCGTCCCCATCCCGGGTCACCTCCGGGCGCCTACGCGGCGGCGACCGCGGCGCCTTCGGTGCGAGGCAGGGGCTGATCGTCGAGAAACGCCGCGATGAGCGCGCGCTGGCGACGCGAGAGTTCCGGGCTCCATGCATGTCCGGCCTGCCGTATGACGTCGAACGACACGTCCGGCGCACCCGCGATCGCCGACCGGAGGCGGCGCACGTTGACGATGCGATCGTGTTCCGCAACCAGGATCAGGGTCGGGCGTCCGGACCCACGAACCTGGGCAAGGTCGTCTCGCCGCATCGCGTCGTGCAGCCACTCGCGCGCGGCGCGTGGATCCGCGAGCACCTGGTTGTCGAAGTTGGCCTTGGCCGCGACAGCATCGACGTTCGTGCCTTCGACCATCAGGCGTTTGTAGATATCGCTGACCGGGCGCTGGTGCGCGAGCCACACGATCGCGGGATACACGATCGGAGCCAGCATGAAACCAACCTGAATGTGGAATGCGCGGCGCACGAGCCACGGCGCCACCAGCGGCGTGTGCAGGATCACGCGCCCGGTCGCCTGCGGACGAGCGCGCTGCACCGCGAGGGCGATCGGGGTACCGAGACACAGCCCCGCGACGTCGAACTGATCCGCGCCGGCGTGCTGAGCCGCGGCAAGGGCGGCGCGCGCCAGCGCCGGAGCGGTGTGGCCGCCGTCCATCGGCGCCGAGCGTCCGAAGCCCGGCAGGTCCGGCGCGATGACCGTGCGGCGTTGCAGCAGGACGTCGAACCAGTCAGTGAAATTCTCGGCCGACCCGATGAATCCGTGGCAGAGCAGGATCGGCGGCCCTTCTCCTCCGGTCAGATAGCGCAGACGCTTGCCTTCGTGTGTCGTGAAACGTTCTGCGAGCCCGTCCACGGCAGAGGTCACTCGGTGTCGATCTGTGCGCGCTGGAGGCGTCCGCTGTAGTCGATGTACACGGACTTCCACTCGCTGAACTCGTCGAGCACATGGCCGCCGGCCTCGCGGTGTCCGTTGCCGGTGTTCCGCGTCCCGCCGAAGGGGAGTTGAATCTCCGCTCCGATGGTCGGAGCGTTGATGTACACGATCCCCGAATGCAACTCGTTGATCGCGTGAAATGCCGTGCGCAGGTCGTTGGTGTACACGCTCAGGCTGAGACCGTACTGCGTGGCGTTGGCGGCGGCGATCGCATCCTCCGTCGAGCCCACGGGGATGATCACCGTGGTGGGACCGAAGATCTCCTCCTGTGCGATTCGCATCGCGGGCTTCACGTCGCCGAAGACCGTCGGACGGTAGAACCAGCCCTTGGCGAGCGCTCCCTCGGTGGCGATCTCGCCGCCGAGGAGCAGTGATGCGCCCTCGTCCTTACCGATTTCGGTGTACGAGTGGATGCGCCGAAGCTGGCTCTCGTTGATCACCGGGCCGACGTCGACCTTCGCGTCGAGCCCGTCTCCGAGGCGGAGCTGCGAGGCGCGCTCGACCAGCCGCGACGTGAACTGATCGAGCGCGCCGTGCTCGACGATCAGACGCGACGACGCCGTGCAGCGCTGTCCCGCGGTGCCGAACGCACCCCAGAGCGCGCCGTCCACCGCCAGCTCGACATCGGCGTCGTCGAGCACGACGATGGCGTTCTTCCCACCGAGCTCGAGCGAGCACTTCTTGAGCATGCGGCCGCATGTCTCCGACACGATCCGCCCGGTGTCCACGCTGCCCGTGAAGTAGATCGCGGCGACGTCGGGATGTGCCACGAGTGGTGCGCCGGCGTCCTCGCCGAAGCCGAAGACGACGTTGACCACCCCCGCGGGAAGCCCCGCGTCCTCGAGCGCCTCAACGAAACGCAACGCGCAGAGCGGGGTGTCCTCGGCGGGTTTGAGCACGACTGCGTTGCCCGCCATGATCGCCGGGAAGATCTTCCATGAGGGAATGGCGATCGGGAAGTTCCAGGGCGTGATGCAGCCGACGACGCCGAACGGCTGGCGCATGGTCATGGCCCACTTGTCGCGCAGCTCACTCGGGACCGTCTCGCCGAAGGCGCGGCGACCCTGGCCGGCGATGAACTTGCCCATGTCGATGGCTTCCTGGACATCGCCCCGAGCCTCGGTGAGCACCTTGCCCATCTCGCGGGTCATGAGGTGCGCCAGCGCTTCCTTGCGATCCTCGAGCAACTCGGAGGCTCGGAGGATGATCGCGGCGCGAGACGGCCAGGGCGTCCGCCGCCAGGCGTCGAAGGCGTTTCGCGCGGCATCGACCGCCCCGTCGACGTCCGCATCGCCGCTCGCGGGGAACCGTCCGATGACGTCGCCGTTCGCCGGGTTGCGCGACTCGAAGGTGCGCCCGGCGACGGCCGGACGGAAGGCGCCGTTGACCAGGTTGCCGACCTCGAGCACGGCATCCGCCACGGTCATCGCGCGGTCTCCTCACGCATGGCTGCCTCGAGGATGTCGAGGCCGGCGTCCAGCTCGGATTCGGGAATCGTGAGCGGCGGGATCAACCTGATCACGTTCCCATCGATGCCGCAGGAGAGCAGCAGGAGTCCGCGGCCGAGCGCGTTGGCCGAGATGCTCTCCACAAGCCTGGTGGCCGGGGCCCCGGCCTGGAGGAACTCGAGGCCGATCATCATCCCGAGGCCGCGCACGTCGGCAAGTTCCGGGATATCGGGCTGCCACCCTCGGGCGCGTTCCATCACATGACGGCCGAGACGCTCCGACCGTTCCGGAATCCGCTCGCGTGTCATCGTTTCGATGACCGCCACGACCGCCGCGCACGCGACCGCGTTGCCGCCGTAGGTCGTGCCGTGCTCGCCCTCGCGAAACGCGCTCATCACGCGATGCCCGGCGACGATCGCAGCGATGGGCATCCCGTTGCCGAGCGCCTTGGCGAGGCACATGATGTCGGGCTCCACTCTCGTGTGCTCGACCGCGAACATCTTTCCGGTGCGGCCGAACCCGCTCTGCACCTCGTCGGCGACGAGCATGATCCCGTGTTCATCGCACACGCGGCGAAGCATCGGCATGAACGTTGGCGGCGGAATGACGTATCCGCCTTCACCCTGCACCGGCTCGACGATGATCGCCGCGACGGTCTCCGGCGCCGTGGTCGTGGCGAAGAGCAGTTGGAGCTCGCGCTCGACCAGCTCGCAGACGGCGTCCGCCGGGTGCGAGCAGTACCGGAAGCAGTACGGGTAGCGGATGTGGTGGATCCCGGGCAGGAGCGGTCCCATGCCGCGCCGGTAGGCGGCCTTGCTCGCGGTGAGCGAGAGCGCTCCGTAGGTGCGTCCGTGGAAGCCGCCGACGAACGCGATGATGTCACTGCGCCCGGTTGCCCGCCGGGCCAATTTCATCGCTCCCTCAACCGCCTCGGCCCCCGAGTTGGTGAAGAAGACCTGGTCGAGCGACGGCGGCAGGATGGAAACCAGCGCAGCGCCGGCCTCGATCATCTTCGGATGGAAGGCGGTGACCGACGTGTGCCAGAGACGATCGACCTGCTCGTGCACCGCGGCGACCACCGCCGGATGGCGATGCCCGAGGTTGGTGACGCCGATCCCGCATCCGAAGTCCAGCACATCGCGGCCGTCGATCGTGTGCAGGTGCGCACCTTCGGCGCTCTCGACGACGAGGTCCGAATAGCGGTGATAGGCGGCGGCGATCAGTTCGGCATCGCGCTCCCGCCAGGTCGCCTCATTGGCGGCCGCCAGCATCCCGCTCACGATCCGGAGGTTGCTGTCGCCGGCCCTGACGGGGATGAGGCAGCACTCCGCACCCCGACCTTTCCGAGAGCGAGGAAGCCGCCGAACATGATGGCGATTCCCGCGGCCTCGTACGCTCCGAGGACGTCGAGGTTGGCGATGCCCACGGTCTTTGCCGCCGAGAAGCCGACGGCGATGATCAGCGCGCCCGCGGTGAGCAGGACATTGCAGATCACCCGGTCGATCCCGGCGCGGTCGCGAATGAAGCGGTATGCCGACCACGCGGATCCACCGACGAGCACCAGCGTCCCGATGATGTTGAGGAACACCACGCCGATGAACAGCAGCGATCCATGCTGGATGGCGTCACCGAGCACCCCCTTTGCAGTGGTGAGCTTGGCGGCATCGACCGGGATCACCGCGGCGTCGACGACGAGAACCAGCGTGATCGCCGCGAGCACGCCGGCACACGTCCAGGCGACCCGGCGCGGAGCCAGGAGAAAGATGGTGCCGAGCGCGAGATAGATGACTCCGAGCACTCCACCGAGCAGGTAGAAACCGCGGAAGATCGCGGGCGACCAGCCGCCGGTCTCTCCCGCCGCCTGGAAGGCGGCGGCGCCGGCAAAGATGAGCAAACCGAGAGTCCAGGCCGCAAACGCGGGACGACGGCTCCGAAGGAACCTGAGGAAGACCACCACAGCAAACGCTGCACTCAGTCCACTCGCAACGGCAGCGAAGACCATGACCGTGATCCTAGCGAGGTTGACGGGTCCTTGGATTTGTGCTCGTTTTCGGCGAGGTAGTTCCAATGGGCGATTGACAACCAGTCGTGCCCGAGTGTACACAGGGTCCTTCACCAGCACTTGCCTCGCAGAGAGAGGAGAACCCAGCACATGGTCAAGCCCACTAAAGGGGTTTTGTCGATCGCTTCAATCGCCGCACTAGGCGTGCTTGCCGCCTGCGGCACGTCATCGTCACCGACGTCCTCCTCCGGCGGCGCTACCGGCATCGCCGGCTGCCACGGCACCATCACGGTGGCCTCCGACCTGCCCCTGACGGGCGCGGACGTGACCGACGGACCGTACGTGCAGATGGCCGCGCAACTCGCGGTGACCCAGGCCGTGTCCGCGAAGCTCCTCGGCGGATGCACCCTGAAGTACGTCAGCAAGGATGACTCGTCGGTCCTCAAGGGCGGCCACGACCCGGCGCAGGGCGCCGCGAACATCACGGCCCTCGCGTCGGATGCGACGGTGATGGGTGTCGTCGGACCGTTCAACTCGAACGTCGCGCTGGCCGAGATCCCGGTGGCTTCGCAGAACGGCCTGGCGCTGATCAGCCCATCGAATACCAACCCGTGCCTGACCGTGGTCGTCGCGGTGTGCAGCGACCCAACCATCAAGATCGACACCGCCTCGCTCTACCCGGCCTCGCACACCTACTTCCGGGTCATCGCAAGCGATGTGCAGCAGGGTGAGATCGACGCCTACGTCGCCGCCAAGGTCATCAACGCCACCAAGGCATACGTCATCGATGACCAGGAGGCGTACGGCCGCGGCCTTGCGCTGCTCTTCACCAAGGCGTACACGTCCACCGACGGCGGGACCATCGTCGGATCGGCGAGCCTGCCGGGCACGACCACCTCATTCGCGACCCAGATCAGCCTCGCCCAGAGCGAGGGAGCTCAGGTCATCTTCTTCGGTGGCACGTCGGGCAACGGCTGCGGCCTTGTGCGGCGTGACATGGGCTCCGCGGGCTTCAACGTCCCCATCCTCGGCGGCGACGGCTGCCAGGACACGAAGTTCATCACCGATGCGAACTCGGGCTCCAAGACGACCGAGGCCGAGGGCGGCTACGCCACCAGCGCTCCTGACGTGACCAAGCTCTCCAGCTCGGCGAAGTTCTACTCGGACTACGCCGCGGCCTACGCGAGCGTGGGCGGGAAGCTGGCCAACGCCACGAACGAGCCCTACACCCCATACGGCTACGACGCGATGAACGTCCTCCTCCAGGCGATCCGCGCCGTGCTCGTCGCCAACGGCGGACAGCCCCCCTCCAGCAGCACGACGTTCCGAGCCGACGTGGTCGCCCAACTGCACAACACCAACTACAGCGGTGCGGTGGGCCAGACCAGCTTCGACGCCAACGGAGACACGACCAACACCGGCTTCACGCTCTACAAGGTGGAGAGCGGTGCCTGGGTCGGCGTCAACACCTACGCGGTGGACACCAGCGGCAACGTCTCGGTGAAGAGCTGATCGACATGTGAGGATCAGGGGAGAGCGCTCGGCGCTCTCCCCTTTTTCTTTTTCGCGTTTGGGGAGACGGCACGATGAGCGACCAGAGCGGACCACTGGGGGCGCCCGTGGCGGGGGCGGGTAGCACATCCGGTCCGCGCGGATCCGCCATGCTGGTGGAACAATCCGGCCTCGCACAGCGTCAAGGTCAGGCGCGCGGGCTGTTCGGCGGCATTGGCTCCGTGGTACGCGTTACCCATGGGACGATCTCCCGCTACTTCACCTCTGTTCTCGTGGCCATGATCGTTGTTGCGGTGGGGCTGACCCTCCTGCAGCACGGTTTCACCCTCATGGGAAACCAGGTCAAGAACGCGCTCGTCCTCGGTGCCATCTATGCGCTCGTCGCCATCGGGTACACGATGGTGTACGGCATCATCGAACTGATCAACTTTGCGCACGGCGACGTCTTCACCGCCGCCGGATTCTTCGCGGTCTTCCTGTCGAGCACGCTCCATCTGGATTCGCTCGCCACCGGGAGCTTTGGAGGGCTGCTGCTGGCACTGGCGATCGTGTTTCCGCTCTCCATGCTTGCGGCCGGCCTCACCGGCGTGCTGATCGAGTTCGTCGCATACCGACGCCTGCGGGATTCGCCGCGACTTGCGCCGCTCATCACGGCGATCGGCGTCTCATTCCTCATCGAAGGGATCCTGCTCGTGCTCGAGGGTCCGGACAATGTGCCCACCAGTCAGGCGTCCTGGATCACCGGGACCGCGGTCAAGATCGGTGGTGTCAACATCCTGTGGACGGACGTCTTCGTCGTCGGCATGGCACTGCTCCTGATGTTCGCGCTCGGCGAATTCGTGCGCCGAACTCGGCTCGGTAAGGCGATGCGGTCGACGGCCCAGGACCGCACCGCCGCGCTCTTGTGCGGCATCAACATCAACCGAACGATCTCGGCGACGTTCTTCATCGGATCGGCGCTCGCTGCGGCGGGCGCGGTCATCTACAGCATCAACTACGGCGATCTGAAGTGGAACATCGGCTTCCACCTCGGCATCATCGCCTTCACCGCAGCGGTCCTCGGCGGCATCGGCAACATCGTCGGCGCCGGAGTCGGTGGTTTCATCATCGGCGTCATCTACGTCTTCGGCGGTTCGCTCTTCGGGGGTGAGTGGAGCGAGGCGCTGATCTTCGCCGTCCTCGTGCTCATCCTGACGTTCCGACCGGTTGGTCTCTTCGGTGTCGAGGTGACCACCCGTGCGTGACAAGCTGGCCTCGTTCTTCCGCTCCGACCCAGGGCCCGGCAAGCGCGCGGACGGCACCACCGTGTACTGGATCATCGCGTCGACGGCATCGGCGCTCTTGCTCATGGGCTGGCTGCTGCCGTGGTTCGTGAACGACTACTCGGCCGGAGCCGGATACAGCCCGCAGGACGCGCTCGTCTCGCCGCCCACCGGCATCGGAACGTTCCTCATCTACATCCTCGCGGTGACCATGCTCGTCATCGTGCTGTCGCCGCTCGTCGAGGCGATCGCACGGTCTCGCGGCCGGCCACTGGGGCCGAGGGCTGACCGGGTTCGCCTGATTGCGGCGCTCGTCGGCTTTGCGCTGACGGTCGTTGTCTGGTTCCTCGTGTCGATCATCCAGGAGGAGCCGCTCTTCGGACCGTTCGTGTCCGGCACGTATACCGATTCCGCCGTGTGGCTGACGATGTACGCATACGCGCTTGCCGCCCTCGCATACGGCGCCCGCCGGTGGGTCGTCGGACGCCAGACGCTCGCCTTCTCAGTCGCCGCGCTGCCCTTCGGCATCTTCCTTCCCCTCATGTTCCACCAGGCGCCGGTCTTCCTGATCTGGGCCGCGGGGTCACTGGCGATCTACATGCTGCTCGCGCTCGGCCTCAACGTTGTGGTCGGGTTCGCCGGACTGCTCGACCTTGGATACGCGGCCTTCTTCGCGATTGGAGCCTACGCGTGCGCGTCATTCGCCTCCCCCGTTCACAACATCCATCTGCCCTTATGGGTGCTCATCTTCCTCGGGGCGGCGATCGCCTCGATGTTCGGTGCCGTCCTCGGAGCGCCGACGCTGCGCCTGCGCGGCGACTATCTCGCCATTGTCACGCTCGGCTTCGGGGAGATCATCCCCGACCTCGCGACGAACAACGCCCTCAACCTCACCGGAGGGGCCAACGGGCTCTCCGGGATCGATCAACCGCACCTCGGGCCCTTTGATTTCAGCCTCAGCCCGCGCTGGTATTACTGGTCCCTGCTGATCGTCGTCATCGCGGTCATCGTGCTGCTGCGAAACATCGAGCGGTCGAGGGTGGGCCGCGCCTGGGTGGCACTCCGCGAGGATGAGGTGGCGGCGGCCGCGACGGGCATCAACACGACGACCACGAAGCTGCTCGCCTTCGCGATCGGCGCGTCGGTGAGCGGGTTCGCCGGCGCCTTCTACGGCTCCCTGGTGACCATCGTCTCGCCCGATGACTTCAGCTTCTCGGTGTCGATTGCGGTGCTGAGCATCATCGTGCTCGGTGGCATCGGCAACATCACGGGAGTGATCCTCGGCAGCTTCATCCTGACCTTCGTCATCTTCTGGGTGCTTCCCAACATGAACGAATGGTCGGCGACCCTGAGTCAGACGGTGCACGTGCCCGCGATCGCCAACATCAATTTGAGCAACTACACCTACATCATCTACGGCGTCGCGCTCATCATGATGATGCTGTTACGTCCCGGTGGGCTGCTCCCGAGCCGAGCCCGCCGCATCGAGCTGGAGAGTGCCGTCGAAGGCGAGTCCCTTGCCGCGGTGCAGGGAGTCGCCTGAGGTGGCGCTGCTCGAGCTCGACGGCGTGACCAAGCGGTTCGGCGGCCTCCTGGCCGTGTCCAATGTGAGTTTCGGCCTCGAGAAGGGCGAGATTCTCTCCATGATCGGCCCCAACGGCGCCGGCAAGACGACGGCGTTCAACTGCATCACCGGGTTGTTCCCCATCACCACCGGGGCGATCAAGCTTGACGGCGACTCGATCGCCGGACTCCCGCCCCACCGGATCACCAAGCTCGGGGTCGCCCGCACGTTCCAGAACATCCGGCTGTTCGCCTTCATGACCGCGGTCGACAACGTGATGGTCGGCGCCCACTGGTGGATGAAGGAACGCGTGTGGGACGGCGCATTCCGAACCGGTCGTGCGCGCCGGGAGGAGCGATCCGTCGAGCAGCGCGCGCTCGAGCTCCTCGACCTCCTCGGCTTGTCGCGGTACGCCGGGTCGTACGCACGCGAGATGCCGTACGGGTTGCAGCGCCGCCTCGAGATCGCGCGAGCGCTCGCGACGCGGCCGCGCTTGCTGCTGCTCGACGAACCTGCGGCGGGCCTCAACACGCAGGAGAAGCGTGAGCTGATGCAGCTCATTGCGCGACTGCGCGACGAGGGTTTGACGATCCTGCTCATCGAGCACGACATGCGTCTGGTGATGGAGGTGAGCCACCGGATCGTCGTGCTCGACCACGGCGAGAAGATCGCCGAGGGTAGCCCTGCCGATGTCCGGCAGAACCCACGGGTCATTGAGGCCTACCTCGGTACCGGCGCCAGCGACGAGATGCGAACGGCGTGAGCGAGAACGGCGTCCAGACGGCGATCGCCACGCCCGCCTCCGACGCAGCGTCGATCGTCGACCTTCGCGAGGTGGACGTCTTCTACGGACGCGTCAACGCGCTTCGCAAAGTCTCGATCGAGGTGCGTCAGGGAGAGATCGTCGCGCTCATCGGCAGCAACGGTGCCGGCAAGACGACAACGCTTCGCACCATCAGCGGCCTGATCGCTCCGCGAAGCGGTGAGGTGCGACTCTTCGGCACCTCGACGCGTGGGCTCGGAGCGGCTCAGGTCGCGAGGCTGGGTGTTGGACACGCACCCGAAGGAAGGCGCCTCTTCGCGCGGATGACCGTGCGAGAGAACCTCGAGATGGGCGCGTACGGCCGCAACGACCGCGCCGGCATCCGGACCGACCTCGATCGCGTGTGGACCCTGTTCCCGCGGCTTCGTGAGCGGAGCTCACAGCTCGCCGGCAGCTTGAGCGGTGGAGAGCAGCAGATGGTCGCCATCGGACGGGCGCTGATGAGCGCCCCAAAGGTGCTGCTCCTCGACGAGCCGTCGCTCGGTCTTGCGCCGATCCTGGTGGATGCGATCTTCGAGGTCATCCGGGAGATCAACGCGAAGGGGACGACCATCCTGCTGATCGAGCAGAACGCCCTGCTCGCGCTCAAGACCGCAGGGCGGGGTTACGTCCTGGAGACCGGCGCGGTGGCGCTGGCGGGATCCGCCGCGGAATTGATCGCCTCTCCCGACATTCAGAGGGCCTATCTGGGTATGTAATCTCGCCTTCAGGGAAACCGGCTCGCGGCCCCGATCCGTTAGGGAAGTGATGGCATCGATCAGGGAGACAACTCCGGCCTCCGGGAGTCCGATCTCGGGGGTGCCTGTTCCCGCGTCCGTCGCGGCATTGGATGCGCTGCCCGCGGCAACCGCGACCCGCGACGTCGTGGGGTGGACCGCGCAACCGGAGCTGCGCAACAGCCGCCGTCTCTCCGTCGAGGTGACACGCAAGGTGCTCGCCACCGCCCTCGGGCTCGCACCGGAGGTGCTGGCAGGTCTTGACGGCGCGCAGCTGCGCTCCGCGCTCGACCGGCTCCGAGCGATGGCCGCCTACACCTCCAAGCTCGCCGAGGTTGCCGCCACCGACGACCTGACTGGAGCGCTTCGCAGAAGCGCCGGACTCGCGGCGCTGCAGCGCGAGATCGACAGATTCCGTCGCGTCGGCGGCAAGGGTATTACGGTCGTCTTCCTCGACGTTGACGGGCTCAAACACGTCAACGACACGCAGGGGCACCCGGCGGGCGACCGTGTGCTCGTGGAGGTGGTCGCCGCCATTCGCAAGCGCGTCCGCTCCTACGACCTCGTTGTCCGGTATGGGGGCGACGAGTTCGTGTGCGCCCTCGTCGACGTGGCCCCGGAGGACGCCGGACGGACACTGGCGGATATTCGCCGCCAGTACGCTGCGAGGACCGGTCATTCCGTGAGCGTCGGTATGACCACCGTGAGTGACGCGGACACGGCCGAATCGGTCATCTCGAGGGCTGACGCAGCTCTGTACGCGGAACGGCGCAAACTCGAAGGCTAGAGGTCCGAACTCCGCCGGCACGGCACCTGTCCGAGAGCCTGCCGCGCCAGGATTCGAGCCCCGAAACCGCGGGTACCATGCCTCTCAAGAAGGAGCCTGGACGATGGCCATAGACGTTGTCGGCAAGCTGGCGAGAGTCACCGCCGACATCACGCCGGGACACCTCGGTGAGGTGCTCATCGAGGTTCGCGCCGGCACCGAGCGCTTCCTGGCCTGCGCGTCGGACAAGGCGGCCACGATCACGAAACATTCCCAGGTCCTTGTGGTGGGTAGCCTGGGCGGTCGCACCGTTGAGGTCGCGCCGACGGACACCATGAGGTTGCCACGATGACCATGCTGGCCTACGTGATCCTGGGCATCATCATCGGCGGGCTGCTGATCCTGGTGCTGTTGTTCCGGGCGGCGTGGCGGGTCGCTGAGCCGGATGAAGCGCTGATCGTGTCGGGGTTCCGGACGAGTCAGCGCCCCGACGGCGTCGGCGAGAGCATGGGGTTCCGGATCGTCACCGGGCGTGGATGCCTGGTCGCACCCGGCATCACCAGGGTGCGCCGTCTCTCGCTCGAAGCTCATGAGAGCGAGATCGGGGTTCCGTGCGTGTCGCAGCAGAAGATCCGCGTCGACCTGCGCGGCGTGATCGTGTACAAGGTCGGCGACGACTACCGGTCGATCGCCAACGCGGCACGGCGCTTCCTCGACCGGCCGGCGCAGGAGCTCGAGACCAAGGTCCAGAACGTGTTCGTCGGACATCTGCGCGCCATCGCGGGATCGATGACCGTCGAGGACATGATCAGCGACCAGGACAAGTTCGCTCAGCAGGTGCGCGATCGCTGCTCGCAGGAGATGGAGTCCTTCGGTCTGGTGATCGACAGCTTCCAGATCCAGTCGATCACGAGCCCATCGAACTACATCGAGAACCTTGCAGCCCCCCACCAGGCCGAGGTCGAGCAGAACGCGCGGATCGCGCGTGCCAACGCCGAGCGCACTGCCGTGAGCCAGGAGCAGATCGCCCTGGCGCAGATGGCGGAGTCGGCGCGCGATACCAACATCAAGAAAGCGGGCTACCAGGCCGAGGTCGACACCGCGACGCAGCTCGCGGCGCAGCAGGGACCGCTGTCCGAGGCAAAGGCGCACCAGGCTGTGGTCACCGAGCAGACGCGTGTGGCAGAACTGCAGTCGCAGCAGAAGGAACAGCAGCTCCAGGTCGATGTGCGCCGGCCCGCCGACGCGGAGGCCTACCGGCAGACCACGCTCGCCGCCGCAGGACGAGACGTGCGCATCCACCAGGCTGAGGCAGAAGCCCAGGAGGTGCGCCTCCGCGCCGAGGCCGTCGCCACCCAGACCAAGGTGCAGGCGGCGGCGCAGGCTGCCGCACTCACGATGCAGGCGACCGCGCAGGCCGACGCGACCCGGATCACGGGTCAGGCTGAGGCCGATGCCATCAAGGCCAAGGGCCTTGCCGAGGCCGATGCGATCCGGGCCCGCATGGAGGCGGAAGCCGCTGGCATCGAGCGGAGAGCCGCCGCAATGAGCCAGAACCAGGAGGCGGTCATCGCGCAGCAGATCGCCGAGAAGTTGCCGGAGATCGTCGCCGCTGCGGCCGCGCCCTTCGAGCACATCGATCAGTTCACCGTCCTCAACGGCGCCCAGGGCGTCACCGGCGCACTGGCCGAGATCATTCAGCAGGCGGGGGCGCTCACCGGGCTGGCGCGGCACTCACTCCTCCCGGCAATCACGCGGGCGGCATCCTCGCCGCCGGAGACACAGCACCTCAACGGTGCCGCGTATCAGAACGGTGACCGCAATGGACGGCGCAAGCGGCAGACTCCTGTCACGATCACGGACCCGGCCCCCGCCGGAACCGACGTCAGCGAGGAGCATGTGACTCAGTGACGACAGACCTTCCCGAGCTCTCCCTCTCGGCGCCTGAGGCAGCCACGACCGTTGAGCCCGCCGAGGCCGAGCGCGAGGTGACCATCGATCCGGAATCCGCCAAGCGGATCGATACCATGGTTGCCGGCTTCGTCGGGGGCCTCAGGTCGATCGACATCCACGGCGACGACTACCGCAGAAGGGTCGACGACATCGACGGCCTCGCCGACCGTGAGATCAGGTCGACCTCCGACATGAGCAACCGCCTGCTCGACCGCCCGACCCGGGCGATGCGGGGCCTCGGTCAGGGCGACGCGCCGATCGCAAAGAGCCTTCTCGAACTCCGCCGATCCGTCGAGGAACTGAACCCGGCAAAGCACGACCTGACCCAGGGCGGTCCGCGGAAGCTCCTCGGAGTCGTGCCGTTCGGTGACCGGGTGCGAGCCTATTTCGCCAAGTACCAGAGGTCGCAGAGTCACATCGAGGGCATCGTCGGCGCCCTGCGCGAGGGCGGCGCCGAGCTCGACAAGGACAACGCCGCCATCGGCCAGGAGCAGAAGGCGCTCTGGTCGCAGATCGAGACGCTCCGTCAGTACACGTACATGGCCGAGAAGCTCGACGCGGGTCTCGAGGCCCAGATCAATCACGTGGCCATCGGCGACCCCGAGCGCGCCCGGGTCCTGCAGGAGGACATCCTCTACCCCGTCCGGCGCCGCCGCCAGGAGATCCTCACCCAGCTCGCGGTGGCCGTGCAGGGGTATGCGGCGCTCCGCGTGGTCGAGGTGAACAACCGTGAACTCATCCGAGCCGTTCGTACGGCCACCACCACCACGGTTGCCGCCCTTCGGACCGCGGTCATGGTGGCCCAGGCGCTCACCAATCAGAAGCTGGTCAGCGAGCAGGTCAAAGCTGTGAACGAGACGACCAGCGCGATGATCGAGAGCACCTCGTCGGTGCTCCGCGATCAGACGGCCACGGTCGAGAGCCAGGCCGCCAGCCCGGGCGTCGACATGGGCTCGCTGCAGCGCGCCTGGGACAACGTGTTTGCGGCGCTCGACCAGATCGACACGTACAAGCTGCGCGCTCTCGAGGCGATGAAGGTCACGGTTCGGGATCTCTCCGATCAGGTCGAGAAGTCGCACGCGCAGGTGGAGCGCCTGCACGCCGCCGACGCCGCTCCCCCCCGAGTGGCAGTCGGGCAGAGCCTCCGCCTCTCCTGACAGCGCTGACCCGCTCAGAAGTGAGCAGCGTTGATCCAGACCATCCCGACCATCGCTGCGAGCACGAATACCGCGTACTCGGCGATGAGCCCGCGGCGCCGGTGCGGGCCGCCAAGGGCACCGGCGACACCGCGGGCGCCGTACCAGAGCACGAGCAGGATCGCCGCACGAAGCCCCGCGTGAGCGCTGTTCGCCCCGACCACGGCGGCGCCCCCGACCACGAGCGAGGCGACCAGCAGCGCGAAGAGGATGGTGAGACGGATCGACAAGCGCTCGGTCCGGAGACTGTCGAGGCTGACGAGGAACACAACGGCAACCACTGCGCCAAGGCGGAGTCGCAGTGGCAGGGTGGGTGAGGCACCACCGATCAGCACGGGCGCCAGCACCGCAATGCCCGACACGTCCCGGGTCAGCCGGGTGAACCAACCCTCCTTGCCGAGTGCGCGGCGGCCGGCCAGTTGCGGGACGCCACCGATCACAACCGCGGCGATCACGCCGCCGGTGATCCGGATCGGAAGGGGAAGCACTGCGATCGCGAGGAGTGTGCCGAACGAGAGGACGGCTGCCATCGGCAGCGCCGTCCCAACCGGGCCCGGCCTCGAATCGGACGGATAGATGAGGAGGTCGTAGGCGACGAGGACGAGACCGGTCACGATTGCCAGGGCTGCGTCGGCGGCGGCGCTTCGATTCAGACCGACGGCCTCCGGCCGCAGCAGCACCTCGGCGGCCACCACGGCGAGGCCGAAAGCCGTGTGCACCATCGGGAGCGGGATCTCGGCAAGGACTCTGACCTCGCCGGTGATGCCCAGCGCGTTTCGCGCCTGGTCCGCCAGGTAGCCGTGACCACGACGGCGAAAACCTGTTCGATTATCCACGCTGGCCTGTGGAAACGGTGGAGAACTCGGCAGCGCGCGGCTCAGGGAGCCGAGGTGCCGGCCCGTCCGTAACTGTCCTCGATGCGCACCACATCATCGATCTCCGGCGATGAGACCTCGAAGAGATCCGTGTCCTCGACCGCCACGAAGCGATGCCGGCGACCGGGACGGATGTGCGCGCTCATGCCCTGGCTGAGCCGGTGGGTCTCGATCTCACCGCTGTCGTTCTCCAGCAGGAGGTCCATCACACCGGCGACGACGTGGATCGACTCGTCCTTCTGGACGTGGTACTGGAGGCTCAACGCGTGTCCGCCGTCGATATGAATCACCTTTCCCGCATAGCGCTCGGTCACCGCCCAGCGCATCTCGTGCCCCCACGGCTTCTCAACTCGCCCCCACCCCGCGGCCCGGACGGGCCCCGACTCCGCGGCGACCTTGGTCATTCGGATGCCCCCACGGCGATGCGGGCGTTGACGCCGCTCTGGTTCTCGAGTGCGGAGATCAGCTGCTCGACGCGCTCCCGGGTCGTCGCCTCTGCGTAGACGCGCATCAACGGCTCCGTGCCGCTCATGCGCATCAGCACCCACGAACCGTCGTCCATGTAGAACTTGAACCCGTCGTCGGTACGCGTGCGCACCACCTTGCTCCCGGCGAGATTGTCAGGCTGGCTCTGGCGCATGCGCGCGTAGATCTGTTCCTTGCGCTCCTCGTAGCCGTCGCGCGGAAAGCGGATGTCATGACGGTCGTATGCGTGCGGCCCGACGAGGTCCTCGAGATGGGCAAGGATCGCGGACAGGGGCAGCCCGTAGTCGACGATCATGGACGCCATCATCAGTCCGGAGAGAATGCCGTCGCGCTCGGGGATGTGGCCGCGGAACGCATAACCGCCTGACTCCTCGCCGCCGAGGATCGCGTCGGTCTCCATCATCTTGGTGCCGATGTACTTGAAGCCCACGGGCATCTCGTGCACGGTGACACCGAACCGCTCGCCGAGGACGTCGAGCATCCCGGATGTCGTGACCGAACGCACGATGTCGCCGCGCATTCCGCGCTTCTCGAGGAGGTACATGGCGAACAGCGCCATCACCTGAAGCTGATTGATGTACCGGCCGGACTCATCGATGATGCCGACGCGATCGGCGTCGCCGTCGTTGGCGATGCCGAGGTCGAAGCCGCCCGACCTCATGCGCTCCATCGCCTCGGGCATGTAGCGATCAATGGGCTCCGGGTGCATGCCGCCGAAGCCCGGGTTGCGCTCACCGTGCAACTCCTCCACCGTTGTTGATCCCCCGCCGAGCGCTCGAGCGATGAGCCCGGCGCCAGCGCCGTACATGGCTTCGTGGAGCACGCGAAGCCCATGGCTCCGGAGTGCCTCGAGATCGACCATCCTGCCCAGCTGCACGAAGAAGTCGGGGAGCGGATCGACAATGTGCAGCCTGCCGGTGGCAGCCGCTTCCTCGTAGGTCATCTCGGTGACGCCTGCCTCGAGGGCCGTGGCGGTGTGGCGTTCGATCTCGGCGACGATCTCGGGCGGAGCGGAGCCCCCGAAGTCAGGCTTGTACTTGATCCCGTTGAACTCCGCCGAGTTGTGGCTCGCGGTCACGACGATGCCACCGGCGGCGTGGTGCTGGGTGATCGCCCACGACACGGCCGGGGTCGGGGTCACACGGTCGAGCAGCACGACGCTGAGCCCGTTCGCGACCAGCACCCTGGCGACCTCGCGGGCGAACAGCTCGGCGCAGTATCGCGAGTCATGTCCGACGACGACGGGGCGAGCCTCGTTGCCGAGAAACGCCGCGACACCCTGGGCCACGGCGCGGACGTTCGCGTAGGTGAAATCATCCGCGACCACGGCTCGCCATCCGTCGGTCCCGAACCTGATCGGGTTCGGCGTCATCGGCACCATTCTAAGCGCACGGATCCGGCGTGATCGCGAGCTAGAGGAGCTCGTCGCGCCCGGAGGCGCCGAGCTGCTCGACGATCACCTTGACCAGCTGCGCGCGTTCCGAGGGGACGACGAGCACGGCATCGGGGGTGTCGACCACCACGATGCCGTCGACGCCGGCGACGGCGACGATCCGGCCGGACCGGGATATCACGGTGCACCCGTGCGCCGACGTCGTGATGACGTCCCCTTCGGTCACGTTTCCATCGCCGTCCACGTCGCCGTCCGCCGTGCGCGATTGGCCGACGTCGAACCACGATCCGAGGTCCGACCAGCCGAAGGATGCCTGGACCACGGTGAGCCGGTGGGTCCGCTCGAGGAGGAGCGGCTCGACCGGCTGTAGCGCGAGCGCGGCGTAGAGGCGCGTGGCCAGGGCATCGTCGCCACCGAGGCGGGCATCGACCACCTGGTCGATCGTGGCCGCGAGTTCGGGAGCGGCCGCGCTGAGCTCGGCCCGGAAGCGTCGAGCGGTCCAGGAGAACAGCCCGAGGTTCCACAGGTGCCTGCCGTCCGCGACGTAGCCATCGGCCACCTTCGCCGAGGGCTTCTCCTTGAAGCCCGCGGACTCGAACGCCGGCAGCGCGCCTGCCGCCGCAGCGATTCCGGGCGGGCTCCCCACCGGCGGCCGCCATGCCTGTGGATCTCGCGCGGCGGCGAGCTCGATGTACCCGAATCCGGTGACCGGGGCGGCGGGGACGAGCCCGACCGTCGCAAGCCCATCGGTCGCTGCCGCCCACCCCGCTGATGCCACCACGGCGGCGCGATAGGCGTCGCGGTCGCTGACCCGGTGGTCGGCGTGCACGCTCGCGATCAGCGCGTCCGGATCCTCACGTTCGATCAGCGCCACTGCGAGTGCCAGCGCCGGACCGGTGCCGCGCGCCTCTGGCTCCTCGATGATCGCCCCGTCGGCCAGCCCGAGCCCGATCAGGTCGGACCGGCACCCCGGTGCCTGGTCTGCCGCCGTCACCACGCGCACGCTCTCGCCCAAGCCCGAAACCCGATCCAGGGTCGATCGGAGCAGGGTCTCGCCGCCCGGCGCGAGAGGAAGCAGATGCTTCGGTGTGGACCTGCGGCTGAGCGGCCACAGGCGGGTGCCACTCCCGCCCGCGAGCACGAGGATGTGTAAGCCCACGTGCGGCCGCCTCGCCTCCGCTGCGACTAGGCCGTGGCGGCCGCGGCAAGGAGTGGCTCGGTGCCGGCATCCTCGGCCCATTGCTCGGCGAGAGTCGTGCGCTCCCAGGGAAGGTCGAGATCGCTCCGCCCGAAATGGCCGTAGGCGGCAACCTGCCGGTAGATGGGACGGCGCAGTTCGAGGGCACTCATGATCCCGAAGGGCGACAGATCGATGTACTCATCGATCAGCGACGCGATCATGTCGGTTGGGACCTTCTCCGTCCCGAAGGTCTCGACCAGGACGGAGACAGGCTTGGCGACGCCGATCGCGTAGGCCACCTGGATCTCGCATTTCGTCGCCATGCCGGCCGCGACCACATTCTTCGCCGCCCAGCGGGCTCCGTAGGCGGCGCTGCGATCGACCTTCGATGGATCCTTGCCACTGAAGGCGCCCCCGCCGTGGCGCGCGTATCCGCCATAGGTGTCCACGATGATCTTGCGGCCGGTGAGCCCCGCGTCGGCCATCGGACCGCCGATGACGAACCGGCCGGTCGGGTTGACATAGCGCTTGGTGCTCGCGTCGAGCCAGCCGGGGGGGATCACCTTCTCGACGACGTGGTGCTGGACGTCCTCGAAGATCTGCTCCTGGCTGACCTCCTCCCCGTGCTGCACGCTGACGAGGACGGTGTCCACCCGGCGCGGACGACCCTCGCCGTCGTATTCGATCGTGACCTGGGTCTTGCCGTCAGGACGCGCCCAGCGCAGCGTCCCATCGCGACGGAGGACGGCAAGTCGCCGGGCGAGCTGGTGGGCCATCTGAATCGGCGCCGGCATCAGCTCGGGGGTCTCGTCGCACGCGAAGCCGAACATCATTCCCTGGTCACCGGCGCCACCGTGATTGACACCCTGCGAGATGTCAGGTGACTGCTCGTCGATGCCGACGAGCACACCGCAGGTCTCCCAGTCGATGCCGTATTTGGCGCGGGTGTATCCGATCTCCTTGATCGTCTGGCGGACGAGACCGGCGATGTCGACGTAGGCCTCGGTCGTGATCTCGCCGAAAACCAGGACCGTTCCCGTGCTCAGCGCGGTCTCGCAGGCCACGCGGCCGAGCGGATCCTTGCTCAGCACGGCGTCCAGGACGGCGTCACTGATCTGATCGGCGACCTTGTCCGGATGTCCCTCGGTGACCGACTCAGAAGTGAAGAGGCGATGACGCGTTGTGGGCATTGGAGCTACCCTCCACCCCTACCGGCAGCCACCGAGCCGCCCTGTGCGTCTCCGGCCTGCTCCTGTCCAGGGATCGCACGATCGTAACAGCGCAGTGGAAAGGCTGGGATGTCACGGATTTGTCCGTTTGCGAGGACCCTCTCGACCGTGTACTGTTACCCGGTAACCATCACCAACCCGGGCGCCGTATCACAACGCGCCGGACGGAGGAACAAGGCGCGTGTCGGTAGACCAGACTCTACGTTGCCGCGATTGCGGCGTCGACTTCATTTGGACTGAGGGCGAGCAGGACTTTTTTGCCTCTCGTGGCCTCACGAACCCCCCTTCTCGCTGCCCGAGCTGCAGGGCGGCTCGCCGTCAGAGCGGCGGCGGCGGTGGTGGCGGCGGCGGCTTCGGTGGTGGCGGCGGCGGCGGCGGATACCGCAGCAACGGCCCTCGCCAGATGTACGAGGTCCCCTGTGCTGGGTGCGGCGGCGTGGCCCGCGTGCCGTTCCAGCCTCGCGGAGACAAGCCCGTCTACTGCAGCGACTGCTTCCGCGCAGCGCCTCGGTGAGTGACGGCGGCCCCATCGCGGTAGGAACGAGGGTCAGCTTTCCCTACGGCGGCAGCCGGCGTACCGGCACAGTCGCCGACGTTTCCATGATCCCCGACCAGTCGGGCGGCCAGTCACTCGCATACCTGATCGACGTCGGCTCTCGCAAAGTGTTTGTGCAGGGCGAAGGCATCACCCCGGCCACCGGGCCGGGGGCCGCGTTCGATCCCGTGGCCGAAGGTGTCGCCTATGGCCGCAAGCGGCCGCGGAATCCGCGCAACCGCTAGGCGCACTTCGAGACCGGTTTCGACGGGCCGTCGCCTTGGCGTGACCGCGTGGCCACGGAATGCTGGCTATTCTGTGAGTGATGGCTTCTGATCTCACGGCGGATGGCGCGCCGAGCGCGCGCCGGCCCGCACGCAGGCCGATCCGTCTCTGGATGGTGCTGCTCGCGCTCGGCGTCGCCTCGATCCTTGCCGGAGGTGCGTTGATTGCCGGACCGCTGATCGGCGTGTTTCAGCGCGGCGCGGCTGACTCCACCGCACTGAGGCACTGGAAGGGCGGCGCCACTCACTCCGTCGCCCCCGTCCCGGCCGCCTCCGAGTCACCGACATGCGGGACGAGTTCGGCGACCGACTACGCGCTCGTCAACTTCGGAGCCCCAGTGCAGTACCACTATGCGGCAGTCGCCGGCAACGGCACGTGGGCACTTCTGAATTCGCGGTCGATGGTGCATTACGCGGGCACCCCGGACCCCGGGCAGCAGGGGAACGTGATCATCGCCTTTCACCGCGAGCCGGACTTCCAGTACATCGACCAGCTCAACGTCGGCGACACCATCTCGATCCAGAACCGCGCGTGCCAGACCTTCGTGTACAAGGTGACGGGCCGGTGGGACCTCGCACCAAGCCGCGTGACCCAACTGACCCCGACGTCGGGTCATGAGCTGACGATGATCACCTGTGATCCGTGGTGGCAGGACTACAACCGCCTCGTGTGGCGCGCGGAGCTGGTCTCGGCGCCGGCACCGAGCTCGCCCGGATCCGCCGGCGCATCGGTGGCCAACCCCTCCTTCTGACCGTCTGGAGAGCCCCTACTCCGAGAATCCCTCGAGAGGACCGGGGAGCGCCGCCTCGGCGACGGCTTCGAGCCGCTTGATGTTCATGCGCACGAAGACGGCACCGGCCACGATCGCCACGACCGCGAGCGCGGCGAACCCGATCTCGACAGGGGTGCTCAGCTTCTCTATGACACTGCTGGCCGCGTATGCCCCAACGCCGTAGATGGTCGCCCACACGATGGCGCCGAGGGCGTTGGCGATCAGGAAGTGGGTCCAGTGCATCCGGTTGGTGCCGGCGAGAAAGGCCGCGTACGTCCGCAGCACCGAAACGAAGCGGCCGAAGAAGACGACCTTGGCGCCCTGACGCATGAAGATGTACCGCCCCACCTTCAGCTTGGCCTCGTCGAGACGGACGTACGTGCCGAACCGGCGGAGCAGCGGGTACCCGCCAAGCCAGCCGATGCCGAAGCCGATGTTGTCTCCGATCACCGCGCCGATGATCGCTGCCGCGATGACTCCGACGATGGACAGCTCTCGGGTCGTGGCTGCGAAGACGGCTGCTGTGATCAGCATCGTCTCTCCCGGGAGCGGCACCCCGAGGCTCTCGATACCGACGAACATCGCCACGGCGAGGTAGCCGATGCTGTGCAGCCAGCCGTAGAGGCCCGAGTTGATCACGCTGCGTTCGCCGTGCCGCTCAGACGGGCGGGACGGGATGATGCCGGGCGACATCCTCGCGGCGCCTTGATCGGTATGCGCCAAACCGGCGGACCAACTCCGCGCGCAACTCCGACGGCGGCACGATCGCATCGATGATGAGCTCCGATGCGAGCCGGTAGATGTCGATGTCATCGCGGTACTCGTTCTGGAGTCCCGTGACGAACGCGGCACGATCGCCCTCGTGCGTCTCCTGGATCTTGTTGTAGTAGACCGCGTTGATCGCTGCCTCAGGCCCCATCACCGCGATCTGCGCGGTGGGCAGGGCGAGGGTGCAGTCGGGTTCGAACGCGGGCCCGCTCATTGCGTACAGCCCGGCGCCGTATGCTTTGCGCAGGATCACCGAGATGCGCGGTACCTGCGCCTGCGCGAGTGCCGCGATCATCTTGGCTCCATGCCGGATGATCCCCTGACGCTCGACGGCGGTGCCGATCATGAAGCCGGGAACGTCGGCGAGAAAGAGCAACGGAACGTTGAACGCGTCGCAGCACGTGATGAAACGCGTCGCCTTGTCCGCCGAATCGACAAAGAGCACGCCGCCCCTGAAGCGAGGCTGGGAGGCGAGGACCCCGACCGAGTGGCCGTCGATCCGGGCGAAGCCGCAGACGATTTCGCGCGCGAACAGGCGCTTGATCTCGAAGAACGAGCCGGCGTCGACCACGCCGTGAACGAACGCCATCACGTCGTACCCCTTCGACGCCTCAGCGGGAATCACCCCGGTGATGTCCTCGCACCCCGCGGCGACCTGGCGGGACGGCGCAACGGGTGGGTTGTCGTGCCAGGACTGGGGCAGAAAGCCGAGGTAACTGCGCGCCGCGACGATGGCAGCGTCCTCGTCGGCGACCAGGACATCACCGCAACCACTCACCGTGCAGTGCATGCGCGCGCCGCCCATCTCCTCGAGGGTCACCTTCTCACCGACCACGACCTCTGCCATACGCGGCGAGCCCAGGTACATCGAGGCATTTCCCTCGACCATGATCACGATGTCGCAGAACGCCGGGATGTAGGCCCCACCCGCGGCGCTCGGCCCGAAGAGCACGCACACCTGCGGGATCTGCCCGGACAGCCGCACCTGCATATGGAAGATGTGGCCGGCATGGCGCCGCCCCGGAAACATCGCCACCTGTTCCGTGATGCGCGCCCCCGCTGAGTCGACGAGGTACACGAGCGGAATCTGCAGGCGCTCCGCCGTCTCCTGGATACGGATGATCTTCTCGACGGTGCGCGGGCCCCAGGACCCGGCCTTCACGGTCGGATCGTTGGCCATCACGGCACACGGCCTGCCGTGCATGACCCCGATACCCGTGACGACACCCTCGGACGCGAGCTCCGGGTCCTCCGTGCCCGCAAGGAGGCCGTCCTCGACAAACTCGCTTGCCGGGTCGAACAGACGCGCGATGCGTTCGCGAGGCATCAACTTGTGCTGACCGGCAAGTTTGTCTCGGTGTCGCCGCGGGCCGCCGGCACGCGCCCTTTCCAGCCGCTCGGACACAGCCTCAGCCAACGCTCGTTTCCGCGGGAGTCTCCTCGGGGGAGCGACTCCAGGTTCCGGCCCGGTACAGCCTGCCGGGAAGGTCGCGGCGGAGATCGGACGCCAGCGTCTCCGCGACCGCACACATCAAGTCGAGATCGATGCCGGTCACCGCACCAAGAGCGTGCAGCGCCAGGAGCGCGTCCTCGGTGCAGACGTTCCCGGTGGATCGCGGCGCGAAGGGGCATCCACCAACCCCGCCAACAGATCCGTCGAACCGCCGTATGCCCGCGGCGAAGGCGGCGACCACGTTGGCAACGCCGAGTCCACGCGTGTCGTGCACATGCAGCGAGAGGCGCTCGATCGGCAGCGAGGCGGCCGCGAGCGCACACATCGCGCTCACATCTGCGGGCGTTGCCACGCCGATCGTGTCCGCGAGTCCCACCTCCTTCACGCCGCGAGTGGCGAGCTCCGCGCACAGCTCGACGACGCGCGCCGGCTCGACAAGCCCCTCGAATGGACATCCGAAGCTCACCGAGACGGCCACGTCGACGGTGCATGCGCGTTCACCGGCGAGCTCGACGATGTTGGAGATCTCGTCGAGCGACTCGTCCACGGTCCGATTGACGTTGCGTCGATTGAAGGAGTCGGTCGCTGCGATGGTGACGAGCACGTTCCGGACGCCGTGCGCGAGGGCGAGCTCGAGCCCGCGGAGGTTGGGGATGAGCACGCGCAGCCGCTGGAGCTCGGGCTGCAGTCCTGCGAGCACCGCGGGCGCGTCCGCCAGTTGTGGCACCCAGCTCGGAGAGACGAACGATGTTGCCTCGACGCGCGGCACGCCCGCATCGAGCAGCCCGCGGACGAGCCGGATCTTCGCCTCGGTGCTGATGGTCTCGGCGATGTTCTGGAGCCCGTCACGCGGGGCGACGTCGGTCCAGAGCACCTCGTTCACGCGATTGCCTCCCAGGGATGGACGCTGCCCCGCCACCGTAGCAAACCCGAGGGCTACACTCTCGCCAGCCGATGCCGCGGTTCCGCGTTCCCGACTACATCCGAACCACCTTCGCGGTCAGCGATTGGCGCGCTTTCCGGCTGTGCGGCATGGACGAGGTCGGTCGCGGCGCGTACGCCGGTCCGCTGGTCGCCGCCGCGGTGGTGCTCCCGCAGCGCTTCCGCCACCCCCTGCTCCGCGACAGCAAGCTGCTGACGGCGAAACAGCGCGAGCTGGTCGGCGCGGTGCTCCGTGAGCGTGCGGTCGCCTGGGCGGTGGCGGAGGTGAGCGTGGAGGACATCAATGCCCGGGGGCTCGGATGGGCGAACGTCGAGATCTTCCGGCGGCTCGTCGATGCCGTCGATGCCGACGGCTACTGCTGCGACGGGAACCTCCGCATTCCGGTGTCGCGTCCCCTGCACTCCCTGGTCGCCGGCGATCGCAAGGTGCCGGCCGTCTCGGCTGCCTCGATCATCGCCAAGGTCCATCGCGACGCGCTCATGACACGCATGCACGATGACGCGCCCCACTACAACTGGGCGAGCAACAAGGGGTATGGCGCCCCGGAGCACCGCGCCGCGATCAGGGAGCACGGTCCACACCCGGCGCACCGTCGCGTCTTCCTGGCGTCGGTCCTGCAGACGGAGCTGGACCTGACGGGTACCGCCGCTCAGCGTGCGGTGGCGATCCCGGCCGCGAGTGCGGGCTGAACCTCGGTCAGTTGGCGCCGCAGCCGCAACTGCCGCCGCAGCAACCGCCTCCACCACCACCCGCCCCGGGGGACTCGTCCGACCCGGATCCGGCGTGGACTGCCACCCGGCTGATCAAGGGCATGCTCGCCCGGCTCTCGCAGCTCGGGCAGACGGCGGCGACTTCGCGATCGGCCATCGGGCGGAGCAACTCGAACACGGCCGAGCAGTCGTTGCAGCGGTATTCGTACAGAGGCATCGCGCACAAGCGTACTCACGATCGTGCCGATTTGACAAGTCGAACATCTGTTCGCTACACTCAACCCATGCCCATCCGCACGATCGAGCTCCAGCTTCCGCTCGACGCCGGTGAGGCCGGATCGCTCGCCCGGCGTCGCGTGAGCCATCTCGCTGCGGTCGACGGCCTCGAACCGGCGGCCTTCGTGAAGCTGATCCGATCCTTCCCATCCCTCCGGGCGATCTATAGCGCATCCGAGCCCGAGCTGGCACGGCTCGTCGGCCCGGTCGCCGCCGCGCGCATCCGCTGGTTCCTCGACGCTCCACTCGACACGGGGCTCGCTCGCGAGGCCTCGCCGATCAATCTCCGCGACATCGCACCGCCGCTTTCCTCCGCCGCCTGATCGTCGTCTGCGGGGCGCGTCAGGAGCGTTGAAACGTGCAACCAACGTAGAATCAATACTTTGGTGCCGGTTCATTCGTCTGGCGCCATATGTGGCAGGTGAGAACGGAGGTTTGTTGCAGCATGCGGAGTCGACGTTCCAGAGCTGCCGTGCTTGACCGCGGTCGCGCGGCCGAAACGATCAGCGACCTTGCCGACCATGCGGTCACACTCGCGCGTGGTGCGGGGAGCGCTGCCCTGCCGACGGTGCAGCGCGGCGCGGAAGGTTTGAGCCAGGTATTGCAGAGTGCCGCCGGGACGCTGGCGGAGACAGCCGAGCACCTGGCGGGGGACAGCCGGGTCACGGCCGCGGGCAACGCCGCTCGCGAGCGCATCGCCGACGCGTCGGACAAGCTGAGCACCGCCATCCGTCCAAAGAAGCAGACGCATCGCGTTCGCAACCTGTTGATTGGAGCAGCCGTTGTCGGCGGGGTTTTCGCGCTGATCCAATCGCCGCTCCGGACCAAGATCCAGGAGCGCCTGTTCGGTCCGGCGCCGTCTGATGACGACGAGCTTCCACAGATCACCCTGCCCGATGACGATCGCCATGTCGAGATCACCGACCTGACCCAGGCGTCGCCGGCCGAGCCGGACGCGGCAGCGGATGTCGTCGGTACCCCGGTGGTCGCCGAGCCCGCTCCACGCGGCAGCCGGAGCCAGGGTCATAACCACGACGAACCAGTAGACAACCAGGAGACCAATGCCTGACGACCGCCCCTATCAGGGACGCCCCTCTTCGGACCGTCCCTCATTCTCCGGCCCGCGGCAGTTCTCGGGCCCGCGACCGAGCTTCAACAACAACGACTCCCGGCCGCCGTTCCGCCCGGCGCCCCGGGTTGAGGTTCCGGCTGCGCCGATGTCGCACTCCCTGCGGCTTCGTGACGGTGATCGCGAGATCGAGGTCAGCGGATCTGCGGCATTCGTCCGCCAGGTGCTCGACGATCTCCCCGCGATGTGGACGCGCCTCCACGGTGAGGGATCGACGCGCCCGGCGCGAATCGATCTCCCGGCGCACAGCGAGGCCGCGACACCGGCAGTGGCCGAGCAGCCACATCGCGTGCCGGAAACAGCGCCCGAGCCCGTGCCCGCCAGGACGCCGGCCGCTTCCAACGGCAAGCACACGTCGACGCGCAGCACACCGGACGACAAGGTGCTCGCGGTCCTCAAGGAATCGACGAGGCCGCTGGCCGTCGCTGCGATCCGCAAGCGTCTTGGTGGCACCTTCACGCCCCAGCAGGTCCGTCGCATTCTCGAGCGCAACGCCCCGAAGGTGTCGGTCACGGACGAGCGCCCGGCAACGTACCGCCTGCGCTAAAAGCGCTCGGACGGCTTTGCGCCGGCGTCACCACGTCAGGCGGGCGAGGGACCTGCTGCACGCATAATGGCGCGGGCAGGGAACTGAACTATGCGCCCTCCACTTCTCGTCCTCCTGACCACGGCGCTGGCCTGCATCACCGCGTGCGGATCGGTAACCGCCGCCGGAGGTCCGCCGAGCTCGGAAACCCTGGCACCCACGCCGTATCCGACTCCGTCCGGCGGCCTTGGCCACCGTCCGTCGTCGCCGGTCAAGATCACGCTGATCTCACCCGTCAGCGGGACGACCGTGCACGGGACGTCGGTGCTCGTGAGGGTCTCGGTGTCGGGCGGCATCGTCACGCCCACGGTGAGCGCGGAGATCTCACCCACCAAGGGCCACGTCCACCTGTACCTCAACAACCAGCTCATCTACATGGCGTACACCCTCCAGCAGGAGATCACCGTGAAGCCCGGGCTCGAGTACTCGATGTACGCGGAGTTCGTCGCCCAGGATCACTTCCCGTTCGAACCCCGGGACGTCACGCCGACGATCTTCTTCACCGTCGCTCCGGCCTGAGGGAGTCGACCCCGTGACCGCGCACATCGTCAGCGGCCTCCCGCTGCCCCTCCAGTGGGGCCTGGCGCTGCTGATCTTCGGCGGGGGACTGCTGGTGTTCGCGGTGCGGCGAAGTGCGCTGCGCGTCGCGGGAGGGGTCGCGGCTCTGTGTGGCGCCGGCGGTCTGATCGCAAGCTGGGTGCTGAGCCCAGCCCTGATCGTGGCGGCGCCGTACGCTGTGCGCATCGTGTCGCCTGCACCCGAGGCCCACGTCGGTGCGCCACTGACGCTCACGGTGTGCGGAGTGGCGGCGTCCGGCGGTCTGGTTCCGGCGACGTCCGCGCAGTACTACCTCGCGGTCATCATCGACGGCGTCCAGGCGCCCACGGTCGATGTGTGGCACGTGCCGCTGGACCTCTCGTCGGGGCGGCACTCCGTGCAGGTGGAGCTGGTCTCCCCCAGCCATCAGGCGTTCAATCCACCCGCGACCTTCCAGGAGACGATCAACGTGGTCCCGGGCGCGACCCCTGCCGGACCCGCATCCTGTTGACGGACCAGCACCGCGCCCACATCCTCGTCGTGGAGGACGACAGGGCGCTTCGCGAAGTCCTTGCCGGCGCGCTCAACTCGGCGGGGTACCAGACGTCGCTCGCGGCCCACGGCATCACCGCGTCTCAGATGCTTCGCGAGGTCAGCACGATCGACATCGTGCTGCTCGACATCGGCCTTCCCTTCATCGACGGCTGGCACATCCTCGAGCAGATGGAGAATC
>DATLRB010000051.1:0-6983 GCA_035534875.1 Saccharimonadales bacterium (SeqCode) | reverse complement strand
GTCAGGGTGGACAGCATCGTCACTTGCAGGTCGGTGGTGCCTCGCATGCTGATTCTCCGCAAGCTGAATTCGCTTGCCCAAGACTCGCATACCCGAGTCATCCTGTCGAGGCTTGCTCAGAGGGCGAAAATCAACACCCTGTTAGTGGCGAGTTGTCATTTCGGCTGACGCGGCGTTGAGTCGCGAGAGGTGCCGGTGAGTTCGAGCCGGGATTGCATTCGCCGTCCGCACGCCAATGCGATGCACTTGATTCAGCAGGAAACATGTGACTTAAGACCCTAGTCCAATGCTGATGCCACTCGTGATGATTCCTAGGAATTTTGGCCTTGGGCGTCGCATGGAGTTGGATGGCGTTTTGCGCGTGTCTGTTGCCTAAAAGGACAGTGCACGGTCGGTTCGGCTGCAACCGTGATTGGCTCGCAGCATCGGGTATGCGCCCTGCACCATGGCCCAGACACGAGCCTTGCGTTCGGTTGAGCGGCGATGGGAAGGGCCGATGTGTCCGCGTCGCCGCGGAGCGGTCCTCGGCAGGCGGCGGGGGACGATTCCCGCGCTGAAACGCAGGTGAGTGATGAGTTGTGTCCTAGTCCGAAGTCCGCACCCGTCGGATGATGCCCGAATTCGACCGCTCAGAGGGGTCACATCGTGCTTTTGTATGACTACGCGTTCGTGCCCGTTGCCGCAGAGTTGGTGTGTGCGCGCATCACCGTCGACCGCGGTGAGTGGCTCTCTGGTCTCGCGGCCGGCGCCGCCCGCGAAGGCGAGACGCTTCGCCTCCGGGTTGGCCCGATCGCATCACTGCCGATGCTGAGCAAAGCTGTCACCCTCCACGCCGACCGGCCGATCGTACGTGGGGAGGCCACGGTTGTGCCGCTGACGTGGCGGGCGACGGGCTCGCAGGGCATCTTCCCCGTTTTGATTGCTGACCTCGAGGTCGCTGCGCTGAGTCCGCAGATCACCCATTTGAGCCTGCGCGGCAGCTACGACCCCCCACTGGGAGCGGTCGGTCAGCGACTTGACCGCTTACTCCTGCATCGCGTGGCTGAGGCGACCATTCGCTCCTTCATGCGCCGCATTGTCGAAAGCCTGGTCGACATCGACGCCGACGAATAAGCCTCAGCGGCCGACATCGCCGGCAGTGACGTGTCCCACCTGCACGCAACCGAGGCCAGGTCGGACTGCGTGAACTCGCCACCAATCACATCGAAGCTGGTGAGGACAAGTGCTCGCGGGATGGCCACCACCCGGATTTAAAACAGCGCTCCCGATAGGACCGCGCGGCGGCCCCGGCACACCGTGAGCAAACTGACGATCGAGCTGGACGCAGCCTCAGGCGAGTAGCGAGACCGCGTGCCTATGCGGGAAGGTGAGAATAGGCGGAACACGCGGCCCACCGGTTCATGGCCGTCGACCCGGTGCACCTTCACTGGCGCACGGGACATGACGGGCACCCTCAACCTCATGCTTTGCGGTGGCAGGCCGTCCCGCCCCGACCTCGAGCCGGACGTCACGCATGAGGTGGGTACGACGTCCGCGGCCGAGTAGCCGTCACGGTCGTTCAGCACGGCTCGGACGGTGCCGAGACCGTCGCCGCTGGTGATCACGGGAGGCTCGACGCTGACCCCGCGCACCTGGCCGAGTCCGACCGTGGCAGTCAGTCCGTTGCACAGGCACATGCGGTCGACCGTGGCGGCGGCATCGCCGCCCGTGGCGACGTAGTCGGCGATCGGCTCAGCGGCGCAGCGGTAGCCGATGGCGCCGCCCGGCTTCACGTATGCCTCGCGCAGGTAGCCCAGATCGCAGACGCGCGTCCGTGCCGCGTAAACCTCTCGATTGGACAGCGTCCCGGGAATTGAGGCCACTTTAAACGGATACCCGGTCGACGACGCGCGCGACGACGTGAGCACGAATTCGTGGCCGCTATCCACGGTATCGAGCACAGTCCAGCGAAGCGCGGGCGCAATGCCCGACTCGCGACAAAAGGCGAAGAGCGTGCCGACCTGGACCCCGGCGGCACCATCTGCGAGGGCGTCGCGAACACGCTCCGGCGAGTCCCTGCCGCCAGCCAGCCAACCAGAAGGGCAGGCCAAGATCGCGCATGGCTTCAAGATCGACCTGGTCGCGCTCGCCGTAGAGTGGCTGTCCCAGTGCGTCATACCTGGGCGTGCCCCGCGGCGGCGCGTTGTGCCCACCCGCTGTCGGCGCCTCGACGATGAAGCCCTGCACCGAGCCGCTCGCCTTGCGAGCCAGCACAGCCGCCAGCGTGTGCGATGACACGATCGGGAGGAACGCTGGACGCCGCAACGCGAAGCTGATGTGGAATCGGTTCGGATCGAAGCGCAGATGGGGGATGGTGTCGGTGGCCGAAGCACCGACAACGTCGAGCCGCGTCTCCACCGGCTCCATGACTGCAATACGGTCGAGAATGCCGGGAACATCACGCGGTACCCCCGCCCCCATTAGCACAAAGTCGACACCGGCGAGCATGGCGCCGAACAGTGTCGGCACGGTCGGGATCTGCACTTTGGTGAGCAGATTGATGCCGATTCGTCCACGGTGATCGCGCTTGGCGAGCATCACCTCGACGAACGCTGCAACCGTGAGCAGATCTTGCGCAGCATGCTTATCCCGGTGCGAGTGCATGGGCACGCCTCGATACGGGTGTCCGCGGCGGCCCGCAGGGAGGAAGTAACGTTGCAGTATCTGTGCGCCGACGTCGGGCGCCGGGAATTGCTCTATCGCGGCGCGCATCTCGCCATCCGGATCACCGTCTTGGAGCCGTCGCGCGAGCACCAAGTCAATGGCTGTCCCAGAGACGACCCCGAGATGACCGGTCATTGCCACAGCGCGGGCGAGACGATAGTTGGAGACAGCGACGCCGAGGCCACCCTGAATGAGCACAGGGAGTCTCGCATCGCCGACCGGGATGCGCTCGCTTGTCTGCATCGTGCTGCTTTCAGTGCCCACCGGCTGCGCGCCAGCGTACAGGGTGGCTTTCGACGCCGGCCGAGTTGAAGCATATGGTGCTCACGGCCGCAATGGCACGTCTCTATCGAGCTCGCCGAACCTCTTCGCCAGCCACGTGCATGTTCCGGCCTCCGATTGGCCACGGCGGCCAACATGAGGTTGGGCACACGGCCTGCACGCGAGAGTACCGATTCAGGTGACAAGGTGGGCGGGTGAGGGTTGCGGGCTCGTCATGAGCATCAGGCTGCTCTGGTGCGAGCCAGATCACTGTTCGCCTCTGATCCGAGTCTTGCCCAGCGCCTGTCCAGCGCATTCCTAGTGGTTACTGCCCTGATCGTTGCGACGTTGCTTGTGACCGGGTCTGTTACGGCGTGGTTCTCGCCCACTTCGAGCCTTCCGTCCACACCCTCCTCGCCGGAAAGAACGGCGTCGACCAGACCTTTCAAGGCATGCTCGACGAGGAGACGGGGCTTCGAGGTTACATCGACACCAGCGACGCGGTGTTCCTGGCGCGATATCCGCAGGGGGTAGAGGAGGTCCTGCAGGGCAACGCCGCGTCAGCCAGCCTGTCGACCATACGGCACTCGCCAAGCCACTCCTGGACATGCGGGCCGCTGAGCAACGGTGGCTGACGGGGTGGGCAATCCCCGCGCTCACCTTCGACGAGAGCGCGAGCAGTGCCGATGTGCTTGACAGCTTCCTGTTCAACGGCAAGACCCTGCTCGATGCGTACAGGGCAGCAGACGATGTCGTCAACGCCCGCGTCAATGCTGAGATCGCCGTACAGCAGACCGCTGCACGCGATCTCGTGGTCGTCGCACTCGCGCTCGTCCTAGCGACGATCGCTGTCACTGGTGTGATAGCGCACCGGCAATATCGGGCACTGAGAGCAGCGGTGATCGCGCCGATCAGCGACCTGCTCTCGACCATGCGCAACGTGGGGGCGGGCGACCTCGCGGCGAGGCCAGCGACGGTTGGGCCTCCTGAGTTCCGCGATGTCGCCGTCGAACTCGGTCAGATGACCGCGCGTCTCGAGCTGTTGCGTGAGGAGCGCGACAGTTCGAACGCCATGCTGAGCAGGCAGGCCCTCCACGATCCGTTGACAGACCTGGCGAATCGGACGTTGCTCGCGGATCGTATCGACAGAGTGCTGTCCACATCCGCCGCACCGGTGACGCTTCTGGTTATCGGCGTCGACCATTTCAAGGTCATCAACGATGCCCTTGGCCACAAAGTCGGCGACCGCCTTCTGCAATGCCTGGCGACCCGGTTCGTCGAGGCGACCCAACCCGAGGACACGCTTGCTCGTTTTGGCGGCGACGAGTTCGCGATTCTCGTGGACCATCCGGCGACCGAGCTCAGCGTGACCGCGCTTGCCGAGCACCTGGTCCGGATCGCCCGGGAGCCGATGATCATCGGCGTCCAGGACCTGCGCGTGACGGTGAGCATCGGCATCGCGGCGCGTGCACGCATGGGCGACACGCCAACTCGTCTGATGGCGGGCGCCGACGCCACCCCTCGACGACGCCAAGCGGACTGGACGCAACCGGATCGTGATGTCCGGCGTCAAAAGCCGGCGTCGCGCTGAAGACCGCCTCGCCCTCGACCAGGAGTTGCGGGCAGGGATTCCCAGGCACGAGCTCGTCGGCTATCTCCAGCCGCTGGTGAATCTCGCAACCGGCGCAGTCGACAGTGCCGAGATGCTCGTACGCTGGCAGCACCCGACGCGAGGGCTGCTTCCGCCGGCGGAGTTCGTTCCCTGGGCGGAGGAGAGCGATCTCGTCCACGCAATCGGTGCGGCGATGCTCGAGGCCACCTGCACGTACCTGGCGGCACGTGCCCCCGCCGACCGGTTTGTCATCTCGATCAACCCCGCGGCTCGTGAAATCGTCGATCCCGGCTATGCGGATCGGACGCTGAGCGTCCCGAGCCGGCACGGACTGCCGGGGACCGTCCTCGGTGTCGAGGTGACCGAGTCGATTGCCATCGCAAGGATGGATGCCGTGCTCGCCAATCTCCACGCGCTCCGAGCGGCCGGCGTCAGGATCTATCTCGACGACTTCGGGACGGGTACTCGTGGCTGGGATACCTGCGACAGTTGCCGGTCGACGTGCTGAAGATCGACGGGTCGTTCGTCACGACGATGACGACTGACCCCAAGGCGGCCAAGATGGTTGCGGGAGTCGCCGCGATGGCGCGCGCGATGTGGGTGACGACGATTGCAGAGGGTGTCGAGACGACGGCGCAGGCGGAAGCGCTGACAGCCCTCGGTATCAACCACGGCCAAGGATTCCTGTATGCGAAAATACAAGCGACCCCGAGTTTCTCAATGTGGCTGGCGTCTCGTCGGGTGTCGTGGAAGGAAGGGTCGGGTCGCCTGACGGCAGGCAGACCCTCACCACGAGCTGCGTAGACGACACCCCCAGGGTGAAGTGCACGAGCCTCTGCAGGAACCGAATCAGAGCGTTCATAGAGCTGCGAGTATCTGACGCGCGAGCGCCGCGCACTCGTCGGCAGTGTTCAGACCGTTGACCTGAATCAACGTACTCCCGACTAGGACGTACATCGTCCCGTCGTTGTCGAAGAAGGCTTTGTCACCCAGACCGCCTACAGGGCTGGCGTTCTTGCTGCCCGAGAGGAGAGCGTCGTAGCTGGGCGCGGTGCCTTGTTCGAACACCTGAACCTCCACCTGGAGGGAGTCATCGGCGTTGCCATACGCACACCCATACTCGCCAGGAGCCGCCTCGGTCATCGCGTCAGCTGTCGTGATCGGTTGTCCGGAGAGCTGGGCTGCCGACGCGGCAGAAACAGTCATGCAAACGTCGATCGCGTGGGCAGACCCAGCCCCAGCCGAACTTGTCGGGCTCGCTGCTGGCCGCTGAGCCGCGTTCGGCGCGCCGGCGGTCGCGTTGCTCGTAGTGGGGATGCTTTCGGTGGGTGAGCTGCTACCGCATGCGGCGAGCGACAAAACCGCGACGGCGGTAGCAACGCATACCGTGGGTCGGAAGTTAGGGACGGTCATCTGAGGCGGCTCCTTTTGTGGCGGCCCGACTTGGTGTCGTTACCCGGGCATCAGGCTATCGACGGTCGATCGCAGATCGATCGCAGACTGATCGGCGCTGCGCCGTGAGCCGACGACAGGGAGCTAGGGGAGGGAGAGGCGCGTCACGTCCGACCGCGTTCGCGAGGTGATCAGAGTCTCCTGGGGGCCTCTTGTAACTTTCGAATCCGATCGAGAAGGAGGCAATGTCGAGCTCGGCGAATTCGTTGAGGATAAAGGAGGAACGGCGCCGCTGGAGGCGACCTCGAGGATTCGGAGCCCTCTCGCTCCACCTTGTTTCGGGCGGCTCAGGGCATCGAGCAACCCGTTGATACGTCTGCGCGCACCGCCGTTCGATGGTGTGTTGAGGTATCCACGATCCTCAACCTTACGCCGGGTAGCACATGCCTGTGGTGGGCCAATACTGGGCCAATATCTCTGTCCGGTCACGGCGTCACGTGTCCCTTCCTGGCCGCTCCTCCGAGTTCGGACGGCGCTTCTTCCGATCGTTCTGGGCGAGCTTCGGAGGGTTCGATTCTATTCCTCGGCCTTCTTCTGATCGCGCCGGTGATGGGTCGCACGGACTTGGATCAGGGGATCCATTGCCCGCGACCATTTCAACGATCCCTGGCGGTGTGGCGCGAACGCGATGGGCTCGCCTCGAGGCCGGTTAGCGTCGAGCCTTACGCTTCGTCGCGAGGGCAGCCACGTCGCGCTCGCTCAGGATGTAGCGTTCGCCCGGCCTCCGCGCCCGAAGCTTTCCGGCATATATGTAGTTGTAGATCGTCTGGGTGGAGACGCGCAGTACGTCTGCGGCTTCAGCAACCGTCATGACTTAGCCCGGATCTTTCAGTAAGCGCCGCCGATGGCACGTGATCTGCAAACGGGCGTGGTTTGCGGGCCGCGCCACTCGGCGACGATGCCCGGGCGGCCGTTTGCAAGGGTCAAAGAGCGTAGATCCGTGATTGGTCCCCAA
>DATLRB010000050.1:0-2887 GCA_035534875.1 Saccharimonadales bacterium (SeqCode) | reverse complement strand
TCCCCGCGCCGTGGGGAAGTGCGATTAAACCCGCAAGCGAGAAGATGGCTCCCGAGGCAGGGCTCGAACCTGCGACATTCTGATTAACAGTCAGACGCTCTACCAACTGAGCTACTCGGGAAAGACCGGTCGATCCACCCTGTCGCGGAAGATCGATTTTACACCGCCCCGGACGCGGTCCTCCCGTGCCTTACCCGTCGCCGAAGAAGATGAACGAGCTCGCATAGGTGAGGCTGACTGCGGCCAGCACGACGCCCGCGACCAGACTGCCAATTACGAGTGAGCGCCGCGTCAGCGCGCTCGCGAATGGAGAGGATGAGAATTCCCCCGCCGCGACCCGGCCGGTCCGGTTGAGGTGCGCGAGCACGTGGACCCCGGTGATCGGAAGCCACGCTATGAAGCTCAACTTGTGTGCCTCGATCCAGATGTTGCCGAACCGAAGCCCGAAGAACCACAGCTCGAGGCCCGTCGCGAAAACGACGACGGTCGACACGACCACAAAGGGCGCCAGAAGCCTCAGCAGTGGCGTGGGCGGGCCCGCCTCGCGGTAACGGGCATCGCCGGTGTAATAGCGCATGAACCGGTAGCCGGTGGATGCCAGCTTGAGGCCGAGTGGCGGGATGATCAGGAAGCCCACCAGGAAGTGCTCGGGCAGCAGGTCCCTGATGCTGAGGATGGTGACTCCTAAGGCAGCCAGCAGAACAAAAAGCAGCGCTCCCGTGAGTGCCGTCAGCCGTCCGTTGTTATCGACGCTGGCGAGCGCCTCTCCCCGCCGCTGCTCTATCGGCCGGCTCGACATCCGCGCATCCTCTTCGATGTTAGACGCCCGAGCCGGGGCGGCTTCCTCGAAGCCATCGTCCCCATAACGCGCTGAGGGTCGCGAGTCCTCGTATCGACGGGAAACCGCCGCCCTGTCCATTCATTGAGAATGGCGCGGAAAGTCTCGTACTCTAGGTGGCCCCGTGTCGATAGTCACCCGTTTCGCGCTCAAGCTCGGCGGAGTCGTATTTCTCGCCGCGGCAGTCCTGTTCGGAGGGGGCGTCTTTGCTGCGACGCAGCTTCAGCAGGACCTCCTGCCCGACATCTCCTTTCCGGCCTATATCGTCATCACCCCATACCCGGGCGCCTCTCCGGGCGTGGTCGACGACCAGGTGACCGTGCCGGTGGTCAACTCGCTTTCAGGCATCGCAGGGGTCGACACCGTGCAGTCGATCTCCAGCCAGGGCGCGTCGCTCGTGATCGTTCTTTTCAAAGACGGCACCGACATCAAATCCGTAGGACAGGACGTCACGGCCGCCCTCGACAAGGTCAAGCCTCTTTTACCCCAGCAGGCCCTCGCGCCGACCATCCAGACCTTCTCGACCAACGACCTTCCCATTCTCACCTACGCGGTCTCCGCCGATGAGCCGCTCGGCACCCTCGCCGGCCAGCTGCGCGCGCAGGCCCTGCCCAAGCTGAAGGGGCTCGCTGGGGTTTCCTCGGTGGTGATCAGCGGCGGGCCGACCGACGAGGTCGACGTGATCCTCGACCCGGCGAAGCTGGCCGCCCACGGCATCACGCCGGGGCAGGTCACGGCGGCGCTCCAGGCGGCGTCGGCAGTGCAGTCGATCGGCTCGCTCAAGCAGGGCGACACGACCATCCCGCTGCAGGTCGCCGGCTCGCTGACCAGCCTCGACCAGATAAGCAAGATCACGGTCACCCCGACCGCGGCGCCTGGCGGCCGCCCGGCCGTGCCGGTGACTATCGACCAGCTCGGCACCGTGCAGCAGGTCTCCGTGCCCGCCGACACCATCACGCGGACCAACGGGGTCGCGACCATCGGGCTCCAGGTCCTGAAGTCCCCTGACGGCAACACCGTGACGGTGGCCAAGGAGATCAATGCCGCCCTGCCGGACATCGAGTCGAGGATCGGGAACGGCGTCAAGTTCCAGACCATCTCCGACCAGGCGACGCCTATCACCGATGCGATCTCCACGATCTTGCGTGAGGGCCTGCTCGGCGCCGCATTCGCCGTGCTGGTCATATTCCTTTTCCTGCGCAGCGCTCGCGCGACCCTCGTCGCGGCGGTGTCGATCCCACTTTCGTTGATGGTGGCGCTGCTCGTGCTCTGGTGGCAGGGCATCACGCTCAACATCCTCACCCTCGGCGGGATGATGGTCGCCATCGGCCGCGTGGTCGACGACGCCATCGTCGTGCTCGAGAACATCAGCCGCCACGTCTCCGAAGGCGAGTCGCCGCTCGTGGCCGCATACACAGGCGCGCGCGAGATCGTCACGGCAGTATCGTCGTCGACGCTGACCACGATCGCGGTCTTTCTGCCGATCGCGTTCCTGACCGGCATCGCCGGCAGCTTCTTCCGGCCCTTCGCGCTGACCGTCGTGGTGGCGCTGGCCGCCTCGCTGGTGGTGGCCGTCACCGTCGTGCCGCTGCTGGCCTCGCGCCTGCTCCCGCCCGTGAAAGCCGAAGGAGCGGAGCGCCGGCTCCAGTACAACTTCATCCAGCGCGTCTACGTCCCGGTGATCACCTGGGCGACGAGCCACCGCCTCCTCGCGCTGCTCGCGACAGGGATTTTCTTCGTTGGCTCGATGGCCCTTCTGCCGCTCCTGCGGATCAACTTGCTCGATCAGTCGGCGAGCCCCAATTTCCCGGTGAATATCACCATGCCCGCCAACTCCACGCTCGTCCAGACCGACGCCGAGACTCAAAAGGTCGAGGACCTCATGAAGGGCCTGCCCGGCGTCTCCAAGTACCAGGCCGTGGTCGGCGGCCAGGCCGACCCGTTCGCCCCGGCCGGCACCGTCCCCGCCGACCCCACGCTTGCCTCGGTCCTGGTCCTGGTCGACCAGGGCGCGTACGACCAGGCGCTGTCCGGGGTCGAGCGCGCCCT
>DATLRB010000049.1:0-2324 GCA_035534875.1 Saccharimonadales bacterium (SeqCode) | reverse complement strand
CAGCTCGGCTTCGCCTGGACCGCGGTGAAGCACGTGAAATCGAACGCCATCGTCCTGTTCAAGGACGGCGCCGCCGTCGGGGTGGGCGCGGGGCAGATGTCACGCGTCGAGTCGGTGCAGATCGCGGTGCGACGCGCGGGCAAGCGGGCGCAGGGGTCGGTCATGGCGTCGGATGCCTTCTTCCCATTTCCAGACGGACTGGAGGAGGGCATGCGCGCCGGCGTGACCGCCGCCATCCAGCCGGGCGGGTCGGTCAAGGATGCCGACGTGGTCGCCGCAGCCGACGCGGCCGGGATCGCCATGGTGGTGACCGGGCGCCGCCACTTCAAGCACTAGTGGACCGCTAGCCATGAGCGATGGATTTGCGGGCGAACGTCCTGAGCATCACATGAAGAAGGCGCGCGCCGCGAATCCTCGCGTCACGTGCGGAACGTGCAGGAAGTTCGACGGCACCGCCTGGTGCCGCCACTGGAACTTCCACACCACGGCGGAATCGCCGCCGTGCCGCTTCTACTCGAAGCGCGACTAGGCGCTTAGTCCTCGAGTGCGGAGTAGGCCTGGGTCCAGAAATCGGCGAACACCGGCGGCGGCGTCGGTGACTCCCACAGCTTGTTCGTCAAAAGGATCGTGATCATCTCCTCGCGAGGGTCCGACTCCCACGCGGTGCCCAGGCCGCCGTTCCAGCCGTAGCTGCCGACGGATTGCATCTGCGTGCGCGCCGTCGCGATGTACATGCCGAAGCCCCAGCCGTGGTCGGCGAAGAATTCCGGCCCGAAGCCGCACCTGGCTTTCTGCTCGGCCGTGAGCTGGTCGGTGGTCATGAGCTCGACCGACGGCCTCGAAAGGACGCGGTCCTTACCGTGCCGGCCGAGGTCCATCAGCATCTGGGCGAAGCTGAGGTAGTCGTCCGCCGTCGAGACGAGGCCCGCGGCGCCGTTGGGAAAGGCGGGCGCTCGGGTCCAGTCGCTGCCTTCAGAAGGGTCGAAGACGTCGACGGCACCGGTCTGTGGATTTCGCTGGTATGCGGTGGTCAGCCGATCGACCCTGGATGCCGGCACGACGAACTCCGTGTCGTCCATGCCGAGGGGCTCGAAAAGCCGCTGCTTCAGGAACGTGTCGAACGGTTGGCCGGCCGCCCGGGCGACGAGCACGCCCAGGACCTCGGCGCCGGTGTTGTACAGCCAGCTCTCGCCCGGCTGGTACAGGAGCGGCAGCGTGCCCAGGCGTCGCATGTACTCGTCAGGCGCAGGCAGTGCGGCGGGTCGCGGTGGTCCTGCTGAAAGACCTTGTTCGGCGGTCGCCTCGTGAATGGGGTACGGGCGCGGCGTGAATAGATACCCGAAGCCCATCCTGAACGTCAACAGGTCGCGAACGGTAATCGGGCGGCGAGCCGGAACCGTCTGATCGAGGGGCCCATCGACCTTCGTGAGCACCCTGCGGTCCGCCAGCTCCGGCAGCCACCGGTCCACCGGCTCGTCAAGCCGCAGCAGGCCCTCTTCGACCAGGATCATGGTCGCGGCGGCGGTGACAGGCTTGGTCATGGAGGCGATGCGGAAGATGGAGTTGCGCTTGATCGGGTGGCCGCCCGTCGACTGGGCTCCGGCCACCTCGACATGTACCTCGCCGCGCCGGCTTACGAGCCCGACCAGACCGGGCACGTCCCCACGCTCGACGTGGCTCGCCAATGCGTCGTGCATGCGGCGCAGCCGCTGCGCCGAAAAATTGCTCGGCGTTAGTTGAGGCGCTCCACGATCATCGCCATCCCCTGGCCCCCGCCGACGCACATCGTCTCGAGCCCAAAGGTCTTGTCTTTCTCGCGCAGGCCGTTGAGCAGGGTGCAGAGGATGCGCGCGCCGGTCATGCCGAACGGGTGGCCGAGTGCGATCGCGCCGCCGTGCGGGTTCAGCTTGTCGCTGAATGGGTCGACGCCGATGCCCCGCGCGGATGGGATCACCTGCGCCGCGAACGCCTCATTGATCTCGAGGATGTCGATGTCCTCGATCGTCATCTTGGCTCTCTTGAGGGCCTGCTTCGAGGCTTCGATCGGCCCCAGGCCCATGAACTCGGGCTCGAGCGACGACAGCCCGGTGGAAACAATGCGCGCGAGGGGCTTGAGGCCGAGCTCCTTGGCCTTGCGAGACGACATCACCACCACCGCGGCGGCACCGTCGTTGAGGGGGCACGCGTTGCCCGCGGTTATCGTCCCGTCCTCGCGGAAGACCGGCTTCAAGGCCGCGAGCCCCTCCATCGTCGTGCCCGGGCGGGGCCCGTCGTCTTTCGTGAACATCTCGCCGTTCGGGAGAGGCACGGGGATGATCTCGCGG
>DATLRB010000048.1:0-48065 GCA_035534875.1 Saccharimonadales bacterium (SeqCode) | reverse complement strand
CGCCGGCAATCGGTCCGGGGCTCGCGCCGTGACGCGCACGACCAACAGCACAGCCGCCCGGATCGCGGCGCTCACCAAATGGGCGGCGCAGCTCGACGTCGGCCTTGCGTCCGTCGCCGGAGAGGTCGCCGAGCTACGGGCCCGTCTGGACGACCCTCAGCGCGCCGCGGTATCCGCGACCGACGTCAGCAGTGGCATTGCCGAGAACGAGCAGGCGAGCGAGGAGTTCATGTCGCTCCTGGATTGGGTCAACTGGATGGCGCGCGCATTCGCCCTCTCGGAACGCTTCCCCAGCTGCTGGTACAAGCACGAGGGCGCGGTGGTGGCACTCCGAGCGCTTCGCCGCTGGCACTCCGCGCTCCAACGTGGCGGCTCGAGTGAGCCCTCCTCCACCGTCCTCTGGGTCGATGCCATCTATCGAATCAATGACCGGCTGCTGCGGCCAATCGCGCAGCGATGCTTGTCGAGTCACCGCAACGACCCCGACCTTGACCGCCCGACTGAGGACGAGCTGCTGCAGCTGCGATTGACCGCCCGGTAACCACCGAAATGCCGCGGCGGCGGCTCGTAACCGCATTTGAACGCGAATTTGAACGCGAAGAAACTGTAAGCGATATGAGAGCGTTGTCACGCTACGATTGAGGCACCCCCTTGCATGACTCCACAGGCGCATCAGCGTCAATCCTTGCCAGAACTCACCGCCGAGCCGACGGTTCATCGGCGTCTGAGCTGAGCGACACGTCGAAGGGCGTCGGATTGTGGGACGAGAACATCCACAGCTTTCGGGGCGGTGCGCTGCGGCGTGCGATCCTCGCTCGCGGCTGGACGATTCCCGATTTCGCTCGGGCAACGCGACTCCACACCGCGTCCGTGTACAACGCCGTCAAGGGCCGCCCCGTTCGGGACTCCACTGCAATACGAATCTTTGAGGCCCTCGAGAAGAGAGAGCCGATGTCGGTCGCAACGCAGTTGGCGAGCTGACTGTAAATCGACTCCGTCTCCCTAGGCCCTTTGGACAACGGCGACGCGAACCGTGAGGTTGCCTTGAGGCCCAGTCACGTCCTGCTCGAATCCACGTGGGTTATCGATGAGTCCCTTCGGATCGTACACCAGGCACACCAGAATCTTGCAATCCGGGTGAGCTTGGTACCTCAGCAAGTCGACCGCCAGCTCGTCCCTGATCGAACGTGCGTCATGCCCGGGTCGCGTCATCTTCGTCTCAATAACCACCTGTTCCCTCTTCAGCAGGAAGTCCATCCTCGATGATCCGCCCGCGTAGCTCGGGGTCCACTCCTCGGACCTCACGTCATCAAACATTGCGACGAGTATCGTCCTGAGCAGATCCTGTACGTCGTATTCGTCGGCGATCATAATCGGTGGCCTGTCCGCGTAACGTCGCTGCATGGAGCGCACAGAGAGCGGCAGGCGTCGACACACCGCCTCGACCACGTAGGCTGCGGTTTCGCCGAGCCCAGAGCGTTCGCTCTCAAGTGCTTCCTCGAGTACCTGGCGCTGGCCAAGCAACGAAGGCACGAGGGTCGTCTCGACCGGATTCAACCAGTACGGAATGAGTGGATTCAGCGCCACGGTTGGGTCATTGACGACTAGCGGATTGCGCTGAGTAGGCGCCTCGAGAAACTGCTTAATTCGCTTGATGACCGCACCGCCCTCGTAGAAGTCGCGGAATTTCGCCTGCAGCGGCTGCGGCACGACGATCAGGCACTGCGCATACCATTGAAGATAGTCATCGCGCAGACGCTCAATGGCATCCTGATCAGCGGGCGCGGCCGTGTCTGCCTGGAGCCTGCGCGCGCTCTCTTCGAGCGCAGGGATGTGAGGGGTGAGCGCGGCCAGACGTGCCTCCGAGGAAACGCTCACCTATGGAGCGTCGCAGATTGTCAGCGTCCGGCGTACGCCTGGCGTTGGTTCCGTATGGCTGCCCTAAAACCGCACGCGCGCAGCAGCCTGGAGGACGGCGTCGCTGGTCTTGCCGCGGTAGTAGTAGGCGACCATGTCGCTGCTGGCGTGGCCGAGCAGCTGCTGCAGGTGGAGCATGTGCATGCCGGCATCGGCGCACCAGGTGCAGAACGTGTGCCGGAAGCGATACGCGTTGCACCTGATGCCGGTCGCCTCGCCGAGCCTCGCAAGCATCGATTTGAGGCCCTCCATCGTGAGTGGCTGCGCCCGCCCGGAATGGCCGATGCGCAGGGCGAGGAACAGGTGCCCCTCGCCCACCGGCCTGGTGGGATCGGTCAGGTGCGCACGCAGCAGCCGCGGCAGGATGCTCTGTCCGACGGTGAGGGGCACATCGCGGAAGCCTGCCTGGGTCTTGGTCGCGTCGGGGTCGTGCACGGTCCCGCGGATCTCAACAACCGGTGGGGTGCGGTCGAGGCGGATGTGCTGCTCGTCGAGCGCCAGGAGCTCGCTGGGGCGCATGCCTGTGTACAGGAGCATGGCGACGATGAGGCGGTCGCGGCCCGTGAGCGCGGCCTTGAGCAGGCGCTCCGCCTCTCCCTGGGTGAGGGCGGGGTCGCGTCGCCGCTCGTAGTCCGTCGCGGGCGAAACCCGGAGCGTTGTCAGCGCCCCACCGCCCGCGTGGTCGGTGCCGAAGTGCTCGTCGCAGAACGCACCGAAGGAGCGGAGCTGGCCGCGCACCTTCTTGATGGTGGCCGAGTCGCGGCGGAGATCAACCTGCAGCCAGTGCAGGTACTCGGCCGCCAGGTCGCCGTTCCAGGCGGCGACGGCCTCGATGCCGCGTTCCCGGCGGAAGCCCGTCAGCGGGGTGCCGAGGAGGTTATGGCGGATATTCTCCCGGCTCGTCGAGCTGAAGAGCCGTCCCGTCTTGCGCGAGACATGACCCTCAGCGAAGCGCTCCACCGCCCGCTCGAACGAGAGCGGGCCGTCGCCGACCGGCGCCCGCGTCCGGCCGGGTGGCCGGTGGTTCGGTTGCAACGGCTGCAGCCAGTCTGGCATCTCGGCCAGGAGCTTAGCACCGGTTTGTTAGGTAAGTGGTGGAGGCGACCTCGCTGCACCCTACTTTTGGCTTACTCGACGCTAAGCAAGGTAGGGTGCTCAGCGGGCGCACGAGGATCGAAATGAATTCGATCCGGGCCATCAAGGGCGATTGGAGCGGGAGACGAGGCTCGAACTCGCGACCCCTACCTTGGCAAGGTAGTGCTCTACCACTGAGCTACTCCCGCTCGTACGCGAAGGCCAGAAGTATATCGGCGCCGCCGCACGGCACCTGCCGAGATCAGACCGGCTGCGCTGCCTCGAGCCGTTGAGATGCGATCCACCGATCCAGCGGGCCACCGGACTCGAACGACGTGATCAGGGCATACCGCGGATTCGGACCGGGGTTGTGTACGACGTGATACAGACGCTCGGTGTCGATGACGAGCTGACGGCGCGGATGGAGCGGGATCCGGCGTTCGGTCGCCGGATCATCGCGGACCTCACGCAGGATGAATTCGGATCCCTCGGGGGCGTTGAGCTCGAGCCACGACCGGACCACCCAGCCTTCGCCTTCCGGGTTCAGGCGGTTGTTGTCGTCCTGGTGCAGCTGGCGCAGCGCATCGGCTTCCGACGACGGGTTCAGTTTGATCACCCGGACGCGGCCGTATCTCGCCCCCACCGCCTCGACGTACCTGCAGAGCGTGGGCGCGATCTCACGGTTCGATGTCCAGATGCCGTCCTTGTCTGGCTTGCCGTGGTCCCAGAAGCCGGCGCACTCCATCTGGCCCATCGCCGATGCGAGGGGCGCGAAATTGGTGTCGCCTCCCGATTTCCAGTCGACGTACTCGAGTCGCTCCCACTCCTCCGGGGGGATCGCCGGACCATCGCCGAGGATCGCGTAGCCGTTCTCGGCGAGCACGTCGAGTTTGATGTGAGCCATGGAACTACCTCTCGATGTCTGGACGCACCGCAACCAACGCGGGATCAGTCGCTAAGGCTACACGCGGGTGCGGGCGGTGGCGCGTCCCAGGCCCGGTAAGCTCACGCCGGTGAGAGACGACCTCGCGCTCGCCCTCGAGCTCGCCGACGTCGCCGACGGCATCGCGATGGAGCGATTCCGTGCTCACGATCTCGAGATCGACGCCAAGCCCGATCTCTCGCCGGTGACGGAGGCCGATCGGGCAATCGAGACCTACGTTCGCGAGCGGATCAGCGCCGAGCGGCCGGACCACTCGATCGTCGGCGAGGAGTTCGGTGTCGCCGGCGACCGTGATGCGACCTGGCGCTGGGTGATCGACCCCATCGACGGCACCCGGAGCTTCGTCCGCGGCAACGAGACGTGGGCGACGCTCATCGCCCTCCAACGCGATGGTGAATCGGTGGTTGGGGTGGCGTCCGCGCCGGCGATGCGACTGCGCTTCCATGCCACGCTCGGGGGTGGTGCGTATCTCAACGGACGCCGGATCCACGTCTCGAAAATTGCCGAGATCTCTGAAGCCCTCATCACCCACACCGCGATCCGCGGGTTTGTCATCACCAAACAGGCCGAGAGGCTCGTCGCTCTGGCCGGTCGCTGCTGGGACGCGCGCGGCGTCGGCAACTCCATGTCGCACCTCGGCGTCGCCCGCGGGACTGCCGACATCGGCTGGACCTCGAGGGCGAATCTCTGGGACTACGCGGCGCTCAAGCTCGTGGTCACCGAGGCGGGAGGTCGTTTCACGGACCGCAGCGCCGATGACCCGGTGCTCGGGGGCCCCGGGATCTCATCGAACGGACTGCTGCACGACCTCGTCCTGGACGCTGCGGGCTACCCGACCTGAGCGACTTTAGAGGTGGATACCTCGCATGAGCATCCCCAGTGCGTACGCCTCGGGGGTCACCGGCTGCTCGCCCGGCTCGCCATCCGCGTGCGAACGCGAGGTGCTGTCCGGGAGCATCTGAAACGCGCCGGCCATGATCAGCTGATGGACATTGGGCGCGATCGCGTGGACGAGCTCACCGAACTTCCCGACGCGCGTCGACACCTCGTGCGGTCGCTTGATCAGTGCCTCGACGACCATGTCCGCAGCCTCGTCGGAGCTGATGGTGGGAAAGTTCTTGTACATCCCGGTGGGGGCGATCATCGGCGTGCGCACCAGCGGCATGTGAATCGTGGTGACGGCGATGCCCTCCCCCGCCACCTCGGGCGCGAAGCAGCGTGAGAACGCATCGAGCGCGTTCTTGCTGGCGACGTATGCCGCAAAACGCGGTGGATACGCCTGCCCGCCAATCGATGTGATGTTGATGATGTGCCCCTCCTGTCGCTCGCGCATCCCGGTGATGACCGCCATGATCAGCGCGATGGCACCGAAGTAATTCAGCTTCATCGTGCGCTCGAAGTCGTGGAACCGATCGAGCGAGTCGAGGACGGAGCGACGGATCGACCGTCCTGCATTGTTGATGAGCACGTCGACCCGGCCGTGGTCGGCGATCACGCGCTCGATGAGATGCGTGCACGCATCGTGGTCGCTGAGGTCCGTTGGATAGGCGTGGGCCGTGCCGCCCGCGCTCTCGACCTCGACACGCATCTCCTCGAGTTGCTCCGCGCGACGCGCGACGCCGATGATCGTCGCGCCCGAGACCGCAAGATGTTTGCAGACTGCGCGCCCGATCCCACTCGAGGCGCCGGTGATGACAACGACTCGGCCGCCGACCACGCGGCGCACGTTCGCGGGCGTCGGCAGCTGCGGGTCGAGGTGCCGCTCCCAGTAGTCCCATACCTTCCACGCGTAGTCATGGAGCGGCGGACACGTGATCCCGCTGCCGGCCAGGGCCGCCTGCGCATCGGTCGCGTCGAAGGTCGCCGGAAAGTCCATGTACATGAATGCCGCCTCAGGAATCCCGAGGCGGGCCAGCGCCTGCCGGCGCATGCGCTGCACCGCCGGGAGCGAGCCCATCGCCGCGAAGCCACCGGGGATCATTCGCGCCATACGCCGGTCGATGCGCAGCGCGAATTCGGGTGCGTGCGCCGCCCGGCAGAACGTGTTGAGCGTATCGCCCAGCGACATCGGCCCGGGATCAACGATATGGAACGCCCGCCCATCGAGACCGTCGATGTGGGAGATGTGGTCGATCGCCTTGGCGACGAAGTCGACCGGGACGAGGTTGAACGGTCCGCCCTCGGGTCCGATGAACGGTACCCACTGGGGGAACGCATCGCGCATCTGCTGGATGAGCTTGAAGGCGTAGTACGGACCGTCGACGCGATCCGCCTCGCCACTCTCCGACGACCCGATGACCATTCCAGGGCGGTAGACCCGCCAGGGCACCGTCGCCTCGGTCCGCACGATGCGCTCGGATTCGTGCTTGGTCTTGTAGTAAGGATGGTCGAGTTCCTGGCCCTCGTCGAACATGGCCTCGGTGAATGACCCTTTGAAGCGCCCGGCAACAGCGATGGAGCTCACGAGGTGGAGGCAGGCGGCACCAACCTCGTTCGCCAGCTCGACGACGTTGCGCGTGCCGGTGACATTGGCACGCTCGGTCTCGTCGGCCGCCGCCGTCAGATCGTAGATGGCGGCAAGATGAAACACGTTGGCACCGCGGAGCTGATCGCGATCGTCGACCGAGAGCGCTAGCCCCGGCTCGGTGAGATCACCGGTCAGCGCGTGCAGTCGTCTGCCACCCGGGTCGAGGCGCTCGCGCTGAGCTGCGAAGCGCGCGCGCGACCCGCGGCGGACGAGCACGAAGACGTTGTCGCCTCGGGCGAGCAGCAGCGGGACCAGGTGGCGGCCGATGAATCCGGTCGCGCCCGTGATGAAGTACGTCACGCGGCCGACAATAGCCTTTTACGACAATCGGAGACAAAGCCATGCCCGAGCCAGTCATCGTCGCCCTCGGCAGATCCCCCATCGGACGGGCGATGAAGGGTTCGCTCGTCAACATCCGCCCCGACGACCTCGCCGCCGGCGTTGTCACCCAGGTGCTCGACCGGCTCCCGCAGCTCGACCGCTCCACGATCGAGGACCTCATCTGCGGATGCGGGCTTCCGGGCGGCGAGCAGGGCTTCAACCTCGGCCGGGTGATCAGCATCCTCACCGGCATCAACGTGCCCGGGACGACGGTCACCCGATACTGCGCTTCGTCGCTGCAGACCACGCGCATGGCGGCGCACGCAATTCGCGCCGGAGAGGGTGACGTCTTTCTCAGTGTCGGCGTCGAGTGCGTGTCGCGGTACATGAACGGTTCGAGTGACATGCCGCAATGCGAGAACGAGCGCCTCCAACCCGGCAACTCGGAGGGCTTCCCGGACATCTACCTGGCGATGGGACAGACCGCGGAGAACGTCGCGGCCCGTGAGGAGATCTCGCGCGAGGAGATGGACCGCTTCGCGTTGCGCAGCCAGCAGCGCGCGGTCGCCTCCCAGGATGACGGCTTCTTCGACCGTGAGATCGTGCCGATCGAATTGCCCGACGGCGGCGGGACGGTCACGAAGGATGACGGGCCACGACGCGAGACGACACTCGAGAAGCTCGCGGGACTGAAGCCGGTGTTTCGCGAGAACGGCACCGTGACGGCAGGCAACGCGTGTCCGCTGAACGACGGTGCGGCCGCCGTCGTGATCATGTCGGACACGCGCGCACGGGAACTCGGTATCACGCCGCTCGCCCGCATCGTGTCCACCGGGCTCACCTCGCTCGAGCCGGAGTTCATGGGGCTCGGGCCGATCGAGGCTTCGCGGCAGGCGCTCGAACGAGCCGGCATGACCCTTGACGACGTCCAGGTGGTCGAGATCAATGAGGCCTTTGCCGCACAGGTCATCCCGTCCGCTCGGGGCATCGGGCTCGACCCCTTCGACGATCGCCTCAACCCGCACGGGGGGGCTATCGCGCTCGGTCACCCCTTCGGCATGACCGGTGCCCGGATCCTCTGCACCCTGCTCAACGACCTGAGGACTGCGGACGCGACGATCGGTCTCGAGACGATGTGCGTGGGCGGCGGTCAGGGGATGGCGATGATCGTCGAACGTCTCAACTGAGCGCTGGACGATCCGCTGGTCCCGTCGGGACTACAGCGCCACCCGCGGCCGGTGGTGCAGCGGTCTGCCGGGGAGCACCACCTCCACATCCCCGGATGCCTGCGCGTTGAGGGATCGGCGCCGCTGCGGGCGGCTCGCGAGGATGATCGCAGCCAGCGCCTCGACGACGCCGTCCGCCTCGCGGCGCTCCAGAATCAGCGGGGCGAGCATTCGCACGCTGCCGGTGCCGCCGGGGAGCGCGAGGATGCCTCGTTGCCCGAGGCGGCGGAGCAGCGTCGGGGCGTTCAGACTCGTTTCGACTGCCACCATCGCCCCGCACCCGCGGACATCCCGGATCTCGCCAAGCCGAAGCGCACGCAGCCGGCCCTGCAGCCGCTCCGACGTCAGCTCGGCGAGCGCGCGCAGCGTCGGGCTCAGCGCCGTCCGGATCGTGGCGTTGGCGGCGGCGCACACCAGTGGCGGACACGCCTCCTCGTGGTCACGGCGAGCGACCTGGGCTCGCCGCAAGATCGACGGACCGACGGCCGTGACCCCGAACGGCATGCCGCTGGCAAGCGAGGACCCGAGGCAGAGGATGTCCGGGCTGACGCCCGGCGCCGCCGAGGCAAGCGACGGCCCCATCCGAAGCGCGGTCCTGACCTCATCGACGACGAGCAGCGCCCCCGCGCGCCGGCAGAGCTCCGCCACTGACGCGAGGTAGCCCTCAGCCGGCACCCGGATGCCCGCCTCGACCTGGATGGGTTCGACGATCACGGCCGCCGCCCGATCATCGAGCTCTGCGCTCAGCGCGTCGAGGTCATCGAACGGCACGCGCACCACTTCGAGGCTGCGCCCGGCGATGTCACCGAGCCGGCGCCCGGCGCTCACGCCGCGTCCACCGATTCCCGACCCATGGTCGGATCGCTGCATCGCGATCAGGCGCGGACGCTGCGAGGCGGCGGCGACCCAGGTGACCGCGAGATCGACCGCCGCTGAGCCGGAAGCGGTGAAGCTGACGTGCGTCAGCGGTACGGGGATGATGAAGCTCAGGGCCTCGAGCAATTCCTCGCGAAGGTCGTAGTCGAATCCAGGAGGCGCTTCGGTGAAGGCCGCCAGCTGGCCGCTGATCGCCTCCACCACGCGCGGGTGGTTGTGACCGAGCAACGTGGTGCCGCCGCTCGAGGTCAGATCCAGGTATTGGCGTTCCTCGTCATCCCAGACGTAAGCCCCATCGCCTCGGATGAGGCGAAGGTCGCGCGAGGTGCGACTCAATTCGTTGAGCCACCGATCTGGAAGCACCGCGGTCACCTGTGAACCTCCGCAATGTGCGGTAGCGTACCTCCAGTTCGCGAGGCGCAACCGATTGCTTTACATCGCCCGGCGCTCCGCGGTACTCTCCGTTTGACCCGCGAGCGCCGTACGACGCGTTCGCGAGGTCTGGGGTGGAGGGCACTTTCTTGGGAGGCCGGCGTTCGGGGGAGCGCCGGCCTCATTTCTTGCTCGGCCGGGCGCCCCCGCCACGGCTGTGGGGTGGATCACCGACCTCGATCGGCCGGGCCAGGTCGGTGATCCACTCGCTCCACGACCCGGCATACAACGCCGCGTCGATCCCCGCGAGCCCGAGGGCGAAGACCCCCTGCGTCGCGACGACGCCCGAGCCGCAGTACACGGCGACCGGTTTCCCGGACGTGGCCCCCACCGCGGCGTATCGCTCGCGCAGGGCATCCGGCGAGAGAAACGTGCCATCGGGATGCTCGGTTCGCTGCGCGGGCAGATTGCGCGCGTGAGGAATGTGGCCGCGGACCGGATCCACCGGCTCGGCTTCGCCCCGGAATCGCTCCGGCGCGCGCGCGTCGATCAGCACCCCGCTTCGTGCCAGCGCGGCGGCACCATCGGCATCCAGCAACGGCATGCCGCCGGGTATCGGGGCGAACCGGCCCGGGTGGGGATCCCGATCGTCGCCCTCCTCCACCGGGAGGCCGGCCGCGATCCACGCGGCATAGCCGCCGTCGAGGAGCGCCACGTTCGGATGTCCGAAGTACCGGAGCAGCCACCACGCCCGGGCGGCCGAGGTTGCGGTTGCCGCGTCGTAGGCGACGACCGGTCGTGACTGATCAACGCCGTGCCGACGCATCGCGTCGCCAAATGAGGCCGCATCAGGCAACGGGTGGCGCCCCTGGCCGGGTGGTGCGCTGAGCTCATCGTCGAGATCCACGAAGTGCGCGCCGGGGATATGTCCCTTCCGGAAGTCGGCCGCTCCGGACGGCCCACCCAGCGCCCAGCGCACGTCGATGACGACCGGGGGATCCCCTGTCGCAAGTCGTGCTGCGAGTTCGTGACAATCGAGCAGGAGCGATACCATTCCCTCAGGATCCTCGGTGACGGTGACCCACGAAACCTCAGTGAAGGCGGCCGCGTTAGCTCTTCGATCGCGCAGCCCGGACGCGCTCTGAGATCGAACAATGGTACGGTGGAGACGCATGGCTGACCAGACTTGGCGGAGCCGCGGAGGCCTCATGCTCGCCGGTGGCGTTGCTCTCGGTGGATTGCTGTTGACCTCGTGCGCACTTCCCGGAACCACGGCCCCGGTCGGCAACATCAGCACCGTGCACATTGCCGGAGTGGCCGCGGTCGCCGCACCTCCGACGATCGCCGTGAGCCCCTCGAACTCCGCGCAGGGAGTCGGCCTCGACGCCCCGGTGCTGGTGACCGTGACCACCGGGCACCTCGACACCGTGTCGCTCAGCGAAAGTGGCTCGTCGACCGCGCTCCCCGGTGTGATGTCACCGGACGGACGGTCGTGGGAGATGAGCCAGTCGCTCGATCAAGGGGCGCACTACACGGTGGTCGCCACGGCCACAAGCACCGCGGGCTCCACGTCGACGTCGACGTCGACGTTCGCGACGGTCACCGCCAGGAGCCGCCTCCTCACCGGGATGACCCCGCTCGACGGTGCCGTGGTCGGTGTCGGTGAGACCATCGACCTGCGGTTCAACACCTCGATCCCCGCCGGCGAGCGTGCCGCTCTCCTCGAGCGCATCCAGGTCACGTCGACCCCTGCGGTCATGGGCGGCTGGCACTGGCTCACTGCAAATGTCGTCCATTTCCGACCGGCGACGTTCTGGGCGTCGGGCACCAAGGTCACCGTCACGGCCAACTTGAAGGGCTTCGACGCGGGCAATGGGATCTGGGGTCTCGGCGACTGGACTTCGGGGTTCAGCGTCGGCGCCAAGCACCTCTCGATCATCAACAACTCGACGCACACCATGCAGGTGTTCAACAACGACAAGTTGATCGCCACCTACCCCGTGAGCCTCGGGAAAGGCGGGTTCCCGACCATCCAGGGCACGCTCATCGTTCTCTACAAGACACCGGTCGTGGTCATGAAGTCGTGCCCGACGTTCCACACGCCGGCGGCGTGCATCCCGGGCGGTTCTCAGTACTACAACGACCCGGTGTACGAGGACACCGCCATATCGACGAGCGGCTACTTCATTCACGCCGCGCCGTGGTCGGTTGGTTCACAGGGCCGTGCGGACGTCTCGCACGGCTGCGTCAACCTCAGCAATGCGCGCGCCACCCAGTACTACAACTTCAGCATTCCGGGCGACGTCGTCCAGGTCGAGAACACCGGATACAACGCGACCTACTCGGACGGTGAGGGCGATTGGCAACTTTCCTTCGCAACGTTCTCCAACACAGCGGGCCTTGGTCCCGTGTGGACGGGTCCCGTCGGCACCTCCTCCCTTCCCGGCCAGGTCTCCTGACCGAAACTGCCGCTGACTCGGGCTGCTGAGCGTGCGCGCGATCGTCGTCACAGCGCCAGGCGGTCCGGAGCAACTGCACATCGAGGAGCGCCCTGACCCGATCGCTCGAGAGGGTGAGGTCGTCGTCCGCGTCGCCGGCGCCGGCATCAACCGTGCGGATCTGCTCCAGCGCCAGGGCTTCTATCCACCACCTCCCGGAGCCAGCGACATCCTCGGTCTCGAGGCGTCGGGCGTGGTGGCGAGCGTCGGACGCGGAGCCGAGACCCACGCCGAAGGGGATCGCGTCATGCTCCTCGTGGAGGGGGGCGGATACGCCGAGCTCGTGGCGGTCCGCGAGGCACAGGTGGTGCGCGTTCCAGACAACGTCGACCTCATCGCCGCGGGCGGCGTTCCCGAGGTGTTCATCACCGCCCACGATGCGCTCTTCACCCGAGGACGCCTTCAGGACGGAGAGTCGGTGCTGATCCATGGCGGCGGTGGCGGCGTCGGCACCGCCGCCATCCAGCTCGCGCGGCAGCACGGCTGCCGGGTCCTCGCCACGGCGGGATCGGCTGTGAAGCTCGCGCGCTGCCTCGAGCTCGGGGCGTCCGCCGGGATCGACTACCACGCCGAGGACTTTGTGGCTCGCACGCGCGAGCTGACTGAGGGGCGCGGTGCGGATGTCGTGCTCGACATCATGGGCGCCTCCTACCTCAGCCGGAACATCGATGCCGCCGCCACCGATGGGCGCATCGTCGTGATCGGTATGCAGGGCGGAACCCAGACGGATATCGACCTCGGGGCGATGATGCGGCGCCGCATCTCACTGATTTCAACCGCGCTTCGCGCCCGCCCCGCCGCGCAGAAGGCCGCCATCGTCGCCGCATTCGCCGAAGACGTCCTCCCAGCGCTCGCCTCCGGCCGGATGGGGCCCGTGGTTGACCGGGTCCTTCCCCTGGACGACGCGGCCGAGGCTCACCGGCTCATGGAGGCCGGTGCGGTGATTGGCAAGATCGTGCTCGACGCCTCGACGCGTGCCTGATCCCCGCATACGGGCCAAGGTCCTCGCGGTCTCGTGATGACGTCCCCGAGGGATTGGCGGTGACCGGCGAGGCAGCCACCGCCGCGTGGGACACCGTCGTCGTCGGTGCCGGTCACAACGGCCTGACGGCGGCCGCCTACCTCGCGAGGGCCGGCCGCGCCGTCCTCGTGCTGGAAGCTCGCGACCGTATCGGCGGCGCCTGCACGCTCGAGCATCCATTCGAGGATGCGGGTTTCGTGGTGAGCCCATGTGCGTATCTCGTCGGCCTCCTCCACCGCCGCGTGATCGATGAACTCGATCTGCGCCGGCACGGCTATCGGGTCCATGTCGTGGACCCCCACCTGTGGTGTCCGTTCGACGACGGCACCTCCCTGACGCTGTGGGACAACTCGGAACGGAACCATCAGGTGGTGGCGGCGATGAGCCCCGGCGACGCCGACGGCTACACGCGCTACGAGCAGCTCTTCGGACGCATCCGGCAGGCGCTGCGCTCCGAGCCGCGGGACACGTGGATCGGAGACGCCCCTGACCGACCCGCGCTCGAGGAACTGCTCCACCACGACCCCGAGCTCGTGGAGATCATGTTCGAGGAATCGATCGCATCCGTGGTCGAGCGTCACGTCCGCGACGAGCGGCTTCGGACCGCCCTGCACGGGCAGGGATTGATCGGTACGTGGGCGGGCCCGCGTGATCCCGGGACGGCGGCGATCCACGCCATGCATTCGATGGGCACCATCGAGGGACGGCCGGGTGCCTGGGGCTACGTCCAGGGCGGAATGGGCAACGTGTCGTTCGCGCTCGCCAGAGCCGCTGAGGAGGCGGGCGCCGTCGTCCGGCTGAACGTGAGGGTCGCCGAGATCGTGCCCGGTGAGGCGGTCCTCCTCGAGGACGGCTCGCGGATTCCCGCGCGGACCGTTGTCTCGAACGCGGACCCGCGCACCACGCTCGGCCTGCTCTCGGACGCGGCTCCGGCGGCGTTCGCTCAAAAGGTGCGCGACTGGCACATGGAGGGTCCCGTCCTCAAGATCAACTGCGCGCTCTCGCGACTGCCCACATTCACCGCGGCAGGACCGGGCGACGCCCCCCACCGGGCCATGGTGACCATCGCACGGAGCATCGACGAGACCCAGGCGGCGTACGAACGCAGTCGCGCCGGCGAGCCGGCCCCACGCTGGGCCGAGCTGTACTTTCACTCCGCCTACGACCCGTCGGTCGCCCCGGAGGGTCGCCACGTGATGAGCGTCTTCGCCGAATACGCTCCTTACACCCTCGCGGCCGGGTCATGGGACGAGCGCCGCGAGGCCGTCGCCGACGAGGCGTTCGCTGAGATCGCGCGATTCGCACCCGACGTCGTCGAGTGCGTCATCGCTCGCCAGGTGCTGACCCCACCTGACATCGAACGCGCGGTGGGGCTCGCCGGCGGCCACATCTTCCAGGGAGAGTGCCTGCCCGACCAGATGTGGGATCGTCGATTCTCGCCACGGACGCCGATCACCGGCCTCTACCTCTGCGGCGCGAGCACCCATCCGGGTGGCAGCGTCATGGCGATCAACGGGCGCAACTGCGCGATGGCAGTGCTCGCGGATGCCGGGGTCGCTGAACATTGGGCTTAGCGCCGCACCCGCATGGCGTTGCGAATCAGGCTCAGCTCCTCGCTGTCGGCGACGCGCAAGGCAAGCAGCGCACCCACGTAGATGACCGCTGACGCCAACACGACCACGACGAGCATCACGCGGCTCTCGTGCGGGTTGGCGACGTAGATGAAGGCGCCCATCACGATCCCGGCGACGATCGCTTTCCACGAGGTGCTGACCACCCGTATCGCTCCGAGCTGGGCACGGAGGATGAACCATCCGACCACCACCAGCACGGCCTCGGTCACGACGACCGCCCAGCTTGCGCCGAGGTATCCGTAGCGCGGGATCACCACGAGGTTGACGCCGACATTGACCACCAGACCCACCATGGCCACGAGTGCGAAGACGTTCTGCTTGTCGATCGCGTTGAGGGTCGCGGCGAAGGTGTTGTCGGCAAACATGAAGACAATCGCCAGAGCGAGGATCTGCAGCGCAGGCCCGGACTGCGGGTACATGCCGAGCAGGATGTCGAATTGTGGCGCGAGCATGAAGATGCCGACGGTGATCGGCCAGCCGAGAATGACCAGTGCTTTGAAGAACTTCTCGGACACCGGAAGCACGCGACCCGGTGATCGCCGGTGGTACACCGACAGCACTGGAAACACCACACTTCGCAACGCGAAGGGGATGAAGAGCAGCGCCTCGAATGGCTTGTACGCCAGGGTGTACCAGCCCACCTCGGCATACGGCCGGAAGCGCTGCAGGATGGGCACGTCAACCTTGAAATACACGGTGGTGATGATGAACGTGATACCGAGCGGGATTGCCACGCGCACCCAGGGCAGCAGCAGGCCCGGTTCAAAGCTGATGCCGGGCCGCAGCACGCCCTTGGCGATGAGCACAACCCCGAAGTACAGGCACGCGAAGGCGTAGCTGATCGCGTACGTCCAGAGGAACCATCCTGTGTCCGCATGCGCGTTCATCCCCACGAGCACGAGTGCGAGAACGATCAGGGTCTCGGGAATGATCTCGATGATCTCGAAGGTGAGCTGCTGCATTGCGTACAGCGTGTTGCGCAGGAGCAACTGGTAACCCGAGAGGACCAGGATCGCGAAAGCGGGAAGGAACAGGGAGGTCACGCCCGCAACGTAGAGCGCGCCCAGGAGGAGCGGGATCCCGATGACCGCACCGACCAGCTTGACCGACGCGATGTTGTTCCAGTACCTGGCGAGTTGGTCGGTGTGACGCGCACCCTCGCGGATGTACAACGCCGAAAATCCCATGTCGGTCAGTGTTCCGATCAGGCCGCCGTAGGTCACCGCGGTCTGCATCTCGCCGAACTGCTTCGCTCCGAGGAACCGGCTGACCAGGATTACAGCGATCAGCGCAATGACGCGCGAGACGATGCGGACGATGAGGATGAGGACGGTGTTGCGCAGTGCCCGCGTCCCCAGTCCACCCGGCACATCCGGCGTGATGACGCCGCCGGGCGTGACTTCATCCTGCAAGACGCTCATTCTATCCACGCGTCGGCGAAGTGCCCGATGCCGATCCCGGTCGATACACTGCCAGGGCCATGCCTGACGTCGCGACCGAGCGACCTCGCACCGACGCTGCGCAACGCACCGACGGCGGTGCGCTGATGGCACGGACGCTCCGAGAACACGGCGTGAGGACGGTCTTCGCGCTCCCCGGCGGCCACATCCTGCCCTTTCTCGATGCGTCGATCGACGAGGACCTCCGGATCATCGACACCCGGCACGAGGGCGCCGCCGTACTTGCGGCAGAGGGCTGGGCGCTGGCAACCGGTGAGACCGGTGTCGCTGCGGTCACGGCCGGTCCGGGTTTCGCGAACGGCCTCATCGGGTTGCTCGATGCCGCCGCGTGGAGCGTTCCGCTCCTGATGCTCGCGGGCAGGACGAGCCGCAACCGGCAGGGACGCGGCGCCGTGGCCGACATTGACCAGCGCGCGATCGCGGCGCCGATCGCCAAGTGGGCGGCCACCTGCTCGGACACCGGTCGCATACCGCGGAATGTCGCCGAGGCGCTGCATCGCGCCCGCACCGGGTGCCCCGGCGCCGTGTACCTCGAGGTGGATTCCCATGCTGTCTACGGGAACGCCGCTCCACTCGACGTCGTTCCATCGGGCTTCCCGCTCGTGCCCGGTCACGCCGCAGGCGCACCCGCCGACATCGGTGCTGCGGTGGCTGCGTTTGCGGCGGCCGAGCGCCCGATCATCGTCGCCGGGAGCGGCGCGTTCTGGTCCGCGGCAGGCGCAGAGATCGGGCGTTTCGCCGAGCTCGCACAGATCCCGGTGATCACGGCGAGTGCCGCTCGCGGCGTCGTCGCGGATTCGCATCCGTGGAGCCTCGGCTCACTCGTGCATGGTGGTGTCGCGATACCGAGCGCCGACTGCGTGCTCGTCCTGGGCTCGGCATTCAACGCCAACGTCATGTACGGCGGCGCGCCACTCTTCGGGAGCGACCAGACGATCGTGCAGGTGGACATCGCTCCAGAGCGAATCGGCGGCAACCGAGCGGCCGACGTCACGGTCATCGGGGACATTGCTGCGGTGATGCGGGATTGCTGCGACGCGAGGGCCGCGACGCCGCCGGGCCGGGAGGAGTGGCTCTCCCGTGCACGTTCGCTCGCCGGAGCCTCGCTCGGCTTCTGGAATCGACAGGTCGACGAGCACACCCGTGAAAAGATCCACGCGGGGGCGGCCGCGCGCGCCCTGGCGGCGTTCGTTCAGGAGCGCTTCAGCGGCAGGGCCACGCTCGTGGCCGATGGAGGTGATGCCCTGGCCTGGGCGCTCGCGTACTTCGGAGCCGAGTTGCCCGGCCACCTCCTCACCACGACCACGGCCCTCGGCACCCTCGGGGTCGGGATGCCCTTCGCCCTTGCCGCGCAGGCGGCGCGACCAGACGAGCGCGTGTTCCTCTTCACCGGGGACGGCGCGTTCGGGCTCAGCGCCATGGAGGTTGCCACGGCGGTGCGCCATCGCCTTCCCGTCATCGTGATCGTGTCGAACAACGCGGGGTGGGGCGACGTCCGCTACGAGCAGGATGAGCTTTTCGGGCCCGGGCGCCATGTCGCGAGCAGCCTCCCCGGCGTCCGCTACGACCGGTTTGCCGAGGCTCTGGGTGGGCACGGGGAGCGCGTCGAGCGTCTCGCCGATCTCGAGCCGGCACTGGAGCGATCCATCGACAGCGGCCTCTGCAGCGTGATCGACGTGCAGACCGACCCCGCGGTCATCTCCGAGCTGCTGCGCATGGTCGCTCAACTGGGGCTGATGTAGGTCGGCATGCGAGCGGTCAGGCTTGTCGAGGCGCACCGTCTCGAGCTCGTCGACATTCCTGCCCCCGAAGCGATGCCCGGGGAGGTGGTGATCCGCGTCGACGGATGCGGGATCTGCGGCTCGGATCTGACGTCGTACAAGGTCGGGCTGTTCACCGACGCCGTCCCGGGACACGAGCTGGCCGGCGTGATCGATTCGGTCGGCGACGGCGTGACCGGGTGGGCCCACGGTGCCTCCGCGGTCGTCGACCCGAAGCTGCCGTGTGGCGCCTGCGAGGACTGCCGGAGCGGCGCGTCGTATCGCTGCGCGATGGCGCTCACGGCCGGCATCGGATTCGCCCGCGATGGGGGCTTCGCCGAATTCGTTGCGGTGCCGGCGCCCTTGCTCCATCGCCTCCCGGCCGGGATCGCGCTCGAGCATGCCTGCCTCGTGGAACCCCTGTCGGTGGCGATCCACGGGGTGGATCGGGCTCGCCTCCGCCCCGGCGAACCTGTCGTGGTCGTCGGCCTCGGCCCCATCGGGCTGTTCACGGTTGCGACCCTGCATGCCCGCGGCATCGGTCCGATCGTCGGCGTCGACCCCGTGGAGGATCGGCGTCGCCTCGCGCTGGATCTCGGCGCGGCAACTGCCGTTGCCGAGCTTCGCGAGGTGCGAGGTCACATCCCTCCGGTGCCGGCCGTGATCGAGTGCTCGGGGTACGCGCCCCTCCTCCACGCGGCCGCCGACCTCGTGGCGCCCGGCGGCCGGCTGGTCCTCGTCGGGGTGCCGTTCGGGGAGGCCACGGTCATCCCGCTGATGTGGGTGACCCGCGAGATCGAGATCATCGGCAGCATCGCGTCGAACGCGGACGACTTCGCGGTATCGCTCGAGATGCTCACCGCCGATCCGGGGATCGCAAGGGTGGCGACCCGGCGCGCGTCCCTGGCTCAGGTGCCAGAGGTGTTCGAGGAGCTGATCACCCCTTCTTCCGGGGGGAAGGTGGTCGTCGACCCCTGGCTTTGAGGCTTGGTTTGGCCGCCGGTTTTGGAGCCGTTGCGATCGGGCCGGGCGCGACGGCGCGCCAGCAGTACCACGCCGCCGTGCTCCGGTAGGGACTGAGCCCCTCGCCGAGAACCGTCAGTTCCTTGGATGTCGGGGGACTCTCCATGGCGTGGATGCGCGCCCAACCGTTGCGCACGCCGAGGTCGTCCACCGGCCACACGTCGGGGCGGCGGAGTTGGAAGAGCAGAAACATCTCGGCGGTCCACCGACCCACGCCACGGACCGCCACGAGCCGCGCGACGATCTCGGCGTCGCCGAGGTCGGCGAGGTCGTGCGTCGGGACGGTCCCGTCAGCGAACTTCGCGGCGAGATCGATGATGGCCGCGAGCTTGTTGGCCGAGAGGCCCGCCGCGCGCATCGTTTCGGGGTTCGCCGCCAGGACCGCCTCCGGAGCGACGGGCGCACCGCCGAGGGCGGTCACGAGCCGTCCGTGGATGGTGCGCGCGGCGGCTCCCGCAAGTTGCTGAGACACGATCGCGCTCAGCAGGGATTCGAACGCCGAATCGGCCTCCGGTCGCAGTTCCATCGTCGGGCTGGTCTCGACCACGCGCCGAAACGCCGGGTCGGCGTTGACGATGTGCGCGGCGGCCGCGTTCAGCCGGGTCATTCGGGTTTCCTCTCGACAACGGTTGCCAGGCCATCGACGACACGTGCCCCCGGCAGCCGCAGCAGATCCGCCGGCGCGAGCCTGAACTTCACCGAGCGGCTGCCACCGCCGATGACCACCGTGGCCACGGTCATCACGCGGCCGTCGATGTACAGCGGCAGAGTTTCGGGAAGGCCGAAGGGTGTCACGCCGCCGATCATCATCGCGGTGAGCTCACGCGTCTGGTCCGCGGTGGCGAACGACGCCTTGCGGACGCCAAGGAGGTCGCACACCGCATGGTTGACGTCGAGCCGGCAGGTCGCGAGCACGACGCATGCGCACGCAATGCCGGCTTCCCTCCGAGCCGCCACCACGATGGTGTTCGCGGACTGCTCGGGAGGCACACCGTACCGAGCGCAGAACGCCGCGGTGTCGGCGAACTCGGGATCGCAAACGAGGGTGTCGTGCGCCACGCCGAGTGCGAGGAGCCGGTCGCGAACCCTCGCCTCGACGGTCTCCGCGTCGTCAGCGCTCATCGCGTCCGCGCCGTCGACCCGTAGAGTAGGACCCCAGCATGCGCATCATCGCCCCGACCGAGACAGCGCCCGGCGAGACCCGGGTCGCGCTGGTTCCACGCTCCGCCACGCAGCTGGTGTCCACGGGTGCAACGGTAGCCATTCAAGCGGGCGCCGGCGCCGCGGCGGGCATCACCGACGCCGCATACCGCGAGGTGAGCGCCGAGGTCGTCCCGGACCGGGCGACGCTCCTTGGCGATGCTGACATCGTCGTGGTCGTGCGCCGCCCCGACGCCGAGTTCGTCGGCCAGATGAAGCGGGGATCCATCCTTGTCGGCATCCTCGAGCCCGCCGCCGATCCGGTGCTGGTTCGCGCACTGGTCGATGGAGGCATCACGGCATTCCGCCTCGAGGCGATGCCCCGAATCAGCCGGGCCCAGGACATGGACGTGCTCTCCTCGATGGCGACGCTGGCCGGGTACCACGCGGCGGTGATGGCGGCGTTCCGTCTGCCCCGGATCTTTCCGTTGCTGATGACCGCGGCCGGAACGATCACGCCGGCGCGGGCGCTGATTCTGGGTGCCGGTGTCGCCGGGCTGCAGGCGATCGCGACCTGCCGGCGACTCGGCGCCGTGGTCGAGGCCTTTGACGTCCGGCCCGCGGTGCGAGACCAGGTCGAGTCCCTGGGCGCTCGTTTCGTCGAGACCGGTGTCGAATCGGACACGCAGCAGGATACCGGTGGCTACGCCCGCGAACTCGAGGCGGACGCCCAGGTGCGCCAGCACCAGGTACTCGCCGAGCACGTCAAGGAGTCGGACGTGGTGATCACAACAGCGCAGATCCCCAATCGCAAGGCGCCGGTGCTGGTCACCGCTGACATGGTCGCGTCGATGCGGACGGGATCAGTGATCGTCGACCTGGCCGCGCCTGGTGGTGGCAACTGTGAGCTCACTCGCCCGGACGAGGAGGTCAATGCCAACGGCGTGATCATCCTCGGGCCGACGAACCTCCCGGCGGCGATCCCCGGTCAGGCCAGCCAGCTGTACTCGCACAACGCCACGCGCTTTCTCACCCAGCTGCTCAAGGACGGTGACGTGCACCTCGACTTCGACGACGTCGTGATCAGCCAGACATGCATCACCCACGACGGCAAGCCCATGGGCGAGCAGATCGAGTCGCTGCTCCAGGGAGCCAGGGCGTGAGCCCGGGACAGACGCTCGCACTCGGGGCCTTCATCTTCGCGCTTGCGGTATTCGTGGGGTTTCTGCTCATCTCCAAGGTTCCGACCATGCTGCACACGCCGCTGATGTCGGGGACCAACTTCATCCACGGGATCGTGCTCGTCGGAGCCCTGACCGTGGCGGCAACAGCCAACGACACCCTCGGCTACATCATCGGCATGGCAGCGGTGCTGCTCGGCACGTTGAACGTCGTCGGCGGCTGGGTCGTCACAGACCGAATGCTGCAGATGTTCCGGCGCCGGCCGGCGGCTGATGCACGCAAGGCTGAAACGCCACCGGCAACACCGGAACACTGATCGCGATGCAGCCCTCCGCGCTCACCACCCTCGGCTACATGCTGACCGCGATCGCGTTCATGTTCGGCATCCAGCTGCTGCGCTCGCCGACAACCGCGCGACAGGGCAACCGCATCGCTGCGGTGGGCATGCTGCTCGTGCTCGGTATCACCGCTGCGCTCGTTCACAACACGGGCAACTGGCCACTGATCATTCCGCCGATCGTCATCGGCACCGCCATCGGCGCAGTCTCCGCACGGCTGGTGCGTATGACCGCGATGCCGCAGATGGTCGCGCTCTTCAACGGCATGGGTGGCGGCTCCGCGGCCCTCATCGCAGCCCAGGATTTCCGCACCGCCGTTGCCGGAGGCACGGCTCACCCGGACATCACATGGGCGATCATGGTGAGCTGCCTCATCGGGTCTCTCAGCTTCGCGGGAAGCCTCGTGGCCTTCGCGAAATTGCAGGAGTTGATGCCCGGCCGCCCGCTCACCTACGGTCTGCAGAGCGCGGTCAACGGGCTGCTGCTGCTGGCCATCCTGGCGCTCGGCGCCTACCTGATCGTCGGCGATCAGAACCTCGCGCTCTTTGCGGTCTTCATCGTCCTGTCGCTGATCCTGGGGGTACTGTTCGTCGTTCCGATCGGCGGCGCCGACATGCCGGTGATCATCTCGCTGCTCAACTCCTTCACGGGACTTGCCGCCGCGAGCACCGGATTCGTGCTGAGCAACGACGTGCTCATCGTCAGCGGTGCATTGGTCGGCGCATCGGGAACCATCCTGACCCTCGCCATGAGCAAGGCGATGAACCGCTCGCTCTTCAACGTGCTCTTCAGTGGCTTCGGCTCGAAGGTCGAGTCCGCCGGCAGTGCTGCCGGCGCCGAGGGCGGCACCATCCACCCCACCACCGTCGAGGACCTCGCGCCGCTTCTGGCCTTCGCGCAGCTGGTGGTATTCGTTCCCGGGTACGGCATGGCTGTCGCGCGCGCGCAGCATGAGGTGAAGGAGCTTGCCGACGAGCTCGAGAAGCGCGGCGTCACGGTCGAATACGCGATCCACCCCGTGGCGGGACGCATGCCCGGCCACATGAACGTCCTGCTCGCGGAAGCCAACGTCCCGTATCCGCAGCTCAAGGAGATGGATGCGGTCAACGGCGACTTCCCACGAACCGACGTTGCCGTGGTCATCGGCGCCAACGACGTCGTGAACCCCGCGGCGCGCACCCAGACCAACAGCCCGATCTACGGCATGCCCATCCTCGACGTGGATCAGGCCAAGACTGTCGTCGTCCTCAAGCGCAGCATGGCGACCGGTTTCGCAGGCGTCGACAACCCGCTGTTCTACAAGCCGAACACGCTCATGCTGTTCGGCGACGCGCGCGCCTCGGTTGGGGCTCTGGTCGCCGAGGTCAAGAAGCAGTAGGCGGTGCCTTGCCGGTGGCCGCGACACTGCGCAGGGCGTTGAGCAGGTCCGCCGGAGCCGTGTCCTTCACAACATAGCCGACCGCGCCGCTCTTGAGCGCCTCCACCATCCGCTCATGTCCGCCGAAGGACGTCAGCATCATGACCCGCGTTCCGGGGGCGGTCTCGACGAGCCGTCGCGTAGCCTCGATGCCACCCATGCCCGGCATGGAGAGGTCCATCAGCACGACATCCGGGTGCAGTTCCAGGGCCATCTCGAGCGCCTGCTCGCCTGAGTCGGCCATACCCACGACCTCGATGTCTGCCTCGTGGCCGAGGAACGAGGCGAGGCCCTTACGGACGACCGGATGGTCGTCCACGATCATGACGCGCGTTGCCAGGGGGAGCATCGATGACTCACTCTACTCGATGGGCAGCGTCAAAACGACGAGGGTGCCACGACCTGGTTCGGAGTCGATGGTGAGCGTCCCTCCCGCATTCTCGGCAAGCTCGACGATGGCCACGGTGCCGAGATGTCCTTCGGCTCTCCGACGATCGATATCGCTCTTTCTGAATCCCTTCCCGTCGTCCTGAATGGTCAGCACGGCCGACCCTTCGGACGTCGTCAACTCGACCTTGACGTTCTTCGCCTGGGCGTGCGCAGCGACGTTGCGAAGGATCTCCTGCGCAACGCGGAAGATGAGTGCCGCGCGATCCTCGCGAAGACGGAGGTTGGGTGGCAGATCGAGTTCGGTGTTGGTGCCTTTCCGCTTGATGTCGCTGAGGACCTCGAGCAGTGCCGCCTGCAGGCCCTCACGACGAAGCGCCGGAGGTGCGAGGTCGATGATCAACGTGCGGAGGTCCTTCATCGCGCCTCGGGTTTCGTTCGCGGATGCCTCAAGGAGCTCGAGCAGATCTTTCTGCCCGTTGTCCACGTCCGGCGCGGTCTTGAGGTGCGATGCCTCGGCAGACAGCGCAAAGGCCATCCCTGCAAGGTTCTGCACGACGCCGTCGTGGAGATCTCGGGCGATTCTTCGACGCTCGGCCTCCGAGGCTTCGACGGCTTTGTGCAGCAGTGCTTCCTTCTCCCTCTGGTCCTTGGTGCGCTGCTCCTCATACCTTTGCACTCGTCGCGTGGAGATGACGAGAAACCCGTGCAGCAGGATGACCGGTGCCAGCAGCGCCATGAATCCGACTGTGTGGGCGTAGTAACTCATGGTCACAAACGCGAAGGCGGCGAACCCGTATCCGATGCTGTATGGGAGCACCGCCAGCCGGGCCCGGAGGACGCGTCGCATCGGAGCGCTGGGATCGGAAAGGCGAATGACCAATGCGACGAAGCCCGAGTTCAGTGCGAAGTTGACGACTCCGGCGGCGAGTCCCGCGGCGAGGTCTGATCCCGTGGCACGCCCGACACCCGGTCCGTGGATCCAGAGGAAGACGCCCCAGGACGCCACGTTCGCCAGGAACTCGTTCGCGATATTGAAACTCGTCCGGAACCAGCCGTTTCGGCTGCGAACGGACACGCCGAACGGTTCTGCCAGAGCACCGACCGCCGCTCCCGCAGGCCCGAAGGTGACCGCGAGACCGAGGTGAACCAAAGTGGTCGGGACCCATGACACGTTGGCCGGGGGAGCGAGCCTGACAGCAAAGACGGACATCAGAAAGATCGTTATCCCTGCGATCGCGAGGGTCGCGTAGTCGACCGTCACCCGGATCGCCAGGACGGAGATGATCGCGACGATCACCGCGCCGGCGACGGTGGTGCCGACGTAGGCGACAAGCCCAAGGTTCTTGTAGTCAACCGGTCCGAGCGCCGGCGTCTTCGGGACAAGATCCAGGTTGCGGATCGCCGTCACGGCGCTGCGAAACCAACCAACCTCTTCAGCCCCGTGCGCCCGAGGCGCGACGGCATCCTGCGCCATGCGTTGGATCCTATTCCGCACGCCGCGTATGGCGCGGTGCACGTGACAGCATTGTCAGCGCGTGACCTCGCAAATCCCAATTGGGACTTGACGTTTGACGCGTTGCTTCGCACGCATCGCGTCGCTCGCGTCAGTTGTCACCGGACGAAGATTCAGCGAAGAAATGTGAACGCACGATTGCGCAGAGGTCTTAAGCCCAAGAGAACCCCCAGAGGATTACAGTACGTGCAATACCCATGCGTCGGCGGTCAGGTCTCACGCTACCCGCAGGCGCAATTTCCTAGGAGGTTCCCATGGCTACTTGGGGCGATCAAGAGAACTGGGGATAGCCCCCAGGCTGCCCGGCACTCACTGTAGAGCGCCGGTGTGACGATCCATTGGGTAGTTTCGTGACGACCCGTTAACGGGTCGATCGCGTCATTATCACGGAGGGGCCTGCCAAGGCGGGCCACCGGGTGCGTCAGCGCGCGCATTCGGCCCCGGGTTGGCGGCTGCTCGCGTACGCTTGCGACGCGATTGAGAACTCCTAGAAGGAAACCACGCTGAGAGCCTCGGCGGGTGTGCCCACCGCCCCGTTGCGCGCGCCTCGTCATGCGCTGACCCCGGCCGTTCGGTTGCTCATCGCAACCGGCACGTCGTCGTATGGGGACTGGCTCACCACGGTGGCACTGGTCGTGCTCCTGTTTCGGGCGACCCACTCCCCCCTCGGACCCGCGATATACATGATCGCGCGGGTGGCGCCGAGGCTGATCGGGCCCTTCCCGGGCGGCGCGCTCGCTGATCGCTATGGTCCGGCCCCTATTGCCGCAGGCTGCGCGGTCGTTCAGGGCCTCCTCACTGCGTCGATCGTCGCGTTCGCGGAGAGCCGGATCATCTGGCCGATCTTCGTGGTGGTGGCGTTCGCGCAGTTCTTCAGCTCGGCAGCGCAGCCGTGCTATGGAGCGCTGATCCCACGGGTCACCGATGCGACCGGTCTGGGACGGATCCAGGGGGTGTCCTCGGCGATCGCCAGCTCGAGCCTCATGGTCTCGCCGGCAATCGGAGCCCTGCTGCTCCCCTTCACGGCACCCGAGGTGCTGGTCGCGATTGATGCCGCAACGTTCTTCCTGGCCGCGGCCATGGTCGTCACCCTGCTCAGGGTGGGTGACCCCACGTCCGGGCCGCCTCGGGGCACCCGTGGCATGTCTGCCGGGATACCGATCGTCCTCCGCGATCCGATGCTTCGATTCCTTGCCGCTGCGTATGTCTCGAATGGCGCCGCTGTCACCAGCCTGCAGGCCGTGCTGGTTGTTGCCGCGGCGCAGCGGTTCGGGCACGACAGCGCCGTTGGGTGGCTGTACGCGGCGATCGGAGCGGGGTCGTTGCTGGGAACGCTGCCCGTGATTCGAAGAACTCCCAAGCGCGTCAGTCAGATGCCGATCATCGGTTTCACCATTCTGGAGCTCGCGCCACTGGCCGCCTTCGTCTTCGTCACGCCCGTCCCGTTCGCGGTCGGGCTCCTGTTCCTCAGCGCGATCGGAGCGACGCTGTACCAGACCAGGGGCGCCGTGGGTTTGCAGCAGCGCGTCCCCCGTGAGCTCCTCGGCCGGACCATGGCAGTCGAGCGCTTCGCCGGCTATCTGGGCATGTTGCTCGGCGCGATCGCGGCGGTTTGCCTCGTGCAACCGCTCGGCTGGGAGTCGACCGTGCTCATCGTCTGCGCGGCTGGCGCCACCCTCCTGTTCGTCACCGCCGTAAGCGAGGGCGGGGAACCCGGCTGACGTTCCCCGACTGTCAGCATGCCGGGAAGAGGCGCAAAGAGTTGTGCAGATGTGGACAACGCTTGTTAACTACGGCCAAGCACCCCGAACGCAGCGAGCATCAACGCGCGAGGCTCGGCGGGCCAACCTCGCCATCGACATGTCGGGGAATTGGTGCCGGCGGTATCCATGGAGGCGGAAATGGCAGAAGGCGCAGGCTGGGGCTGATTCCCACCTGGTGATCCCCGAGGCGCTCGGGGTTTCTGAATCCGTTGGTGCGACGTCGTGGGTGTGCGCCCACGACGTCGCGCTCCGTTCCCATCCCCGTCGAGGAGTGACATGCCGATCGACACGGCCCGGTTCTTCCCCTTAGGCGCAGGCTCGCTCCCTCGCGCCGATCGGTCCGCACGCTTGCTGATCGCAGCCGGGATCTCGACTTACGGGGACTGGCTGACAGTCGTCGCCCTCTCCGTGCTCCTCTTCGACCTCACCCGGACGCCCGAAGCCCCTGCGCTGTACATCCTCGCGAGGTTTGCGCCGAAGGTGCTGGGCCCGACGCTGGGTGGGACCCTCGCCGATCGCTACGGGCCGGGCCTCGTCGCCGGATCGTCGGCACTCGGACAGTGCGTCCTCACCGCCGCGATCGTGGTGTTCGCCGACGACGGAACGACATGGGCGATCTTCGTGGCGGTGGCATGCGCCGGCTTCCTGGGATCCGTTGCACAGCCCGCTCTGAGTGCCTGCATCCCGCGAGTGACCGCCGCGCCCCGGCTCCTGCGCGTCAACGCGCTCTACAGCGGTCTCGTTGAGTCGAGCGTGCTGGTTGCGCCGGTCATCGGCGCGCTCCTGCTGCCGTTCGTTCAACCGCAGATCCTGGTCGCGGCCGACGCGGCATCCTTCGGGCTGGCCGGCGTGCTCGTCCTCTCACTGCGCGTCAGCCGGGTCGACGCGGTGTCATCGGTCACGTACGGTCACTCACGGGCGGCCGCCATCGTGGCCCGCGATCCGCTGCTGCGCTCCCTCGCCGCCTCGTTCTTCTGCAGCGCCGCCGCCATCACGGCGCTCCAGGCGGTACTCGTGGTTGCGGCGGCCGAACGCTTCGGGCAGGCCACCGATGTTGGATGGCTCTACGCGGCCGTCGGCGCCGGTGGCGTCGCCGGAAGCCTCGTCCTCCTGCGCTGGAGCCCGCGCACCATCAGCACTCGGGGGATCGCGATCGGCTTCCTGTTCGAGGTGATCCCGCTCGGCCTCTTCGCCGTTGTCGGTGGGCTCCTCCCGGCGCTCGGACTGCTCTTTGTCAGCACGGCAGCCGCCGCGCAGTATCAGACTCGCGGGCAGACCGCCCTCCAGCAGCGCGTCCCCGCCGCCTTGCTCGGCAGGGTCAACGGCGTCATGCGCCTGCTGTTGTACGCGGGCATGCTCGTCGGCGCCGTTGCCGCGGTGATGCTGGTCGAGCCGCTTGGCTGGACGGCACTCGTGTTGGGCGCGACCACGGTCGCGCTCGTGGCCTTCGTCCCGGCCGCGATCACCTATCGCCGCGGACCACGGCGCCCCGACGAGGTCACCCTCGCCGGGACACCCATGGTGCTGATGTCAGATCAAACCGCGACAGCCTCGCGGGCTTCCTTCTCGATCGGCAAGCCGACGGAGTTGCCCCACTCGCTCCACGATCCGTCGTAGTTGCTCACGCGAGGGAAGCCGAGCAGGTAGCTGAGGACGAACCAGGTGTGCGACGAGCGCTCACCGATCCGGCAGTATGTGATCACCGACTTGTCGTCGGTGACGCCCTGCGCGGCGTAGAGCTCGCGAAGCGCGTCCGCCGGCTTGAAGGTGTCGTCGTCCTGGATGGCCTGTGCCCAGGGAATGTTCGCCGCGCCGGGGATGTGTCCGCTGCGCTGCGCGCCTTCGTTCGAGTACTCGGGGGGCGCCGAGATCTCGCCCTTGAACTCCGCAGGCGAGCGCACGTCGACGAGCGCTCGACCCTCAACCCCAAGCGACATCTCGACGTCACCGCGGAAGCTGCGAATCGAGGTGTCCGCGTCGGCTGCGTGGTACGAGGTCGGGGTGAAGGACGGCGTCTCCTCGGTGACCTCGCGCCCCTCGTCGATCCACTTGCGACGTCCCCCGTTCAGGAGGCGGATGTCGGCGTGGCCGTAGATCCGGAAGGTCCAGAAGGCGAACGCCGCGAACCAGTTCCGGAAGTCGCCGTAGAGCACGAGGGTGGTCTCGGGGGTTGCGCCGACCCGCGAGAGGACCTGCTCGAACTGCTCCTTCGAGAGGATGTCGCGGCGCACGGTATCGTTGATGTCGCGCTTCCAGTCGACCAGTGCCGCGCCGGGGATGTGCCCCAGCTCGTACGAGGCCGACGGGTCATAGTCCACTTCGAGAACCCGCACCTGCGGGTCGGTGAGGTGACCGGCGAGCCACTCGGTGGTGACCAGAACCTCTGGATGGGCGTATTCGGTCATGAGGAAATGCTCCTGTTGCTTTCGGCTGTTCCTGAGCGGTGATGGGCCGCACGGTTGCGAGATGTCGGACGCGAGCGTTAGATCGCCGCGTTCCCGGACTTCACGAGGCCTAGGCCGGACAGCTTGCCCTGTCAGACCGGCAGCGTCCCCAGTCGAGCCAGCGGCGGCGCGTCAGCCGCGGTGTCTCGTCCATGTGTGAGCCGGATGGTATGGAATCCCCAGCGCAGAAGTCAAGTTTCTGAGGTTCGCTCCGGCCGGTCGCGGCGCCGGCGCCGAACTCGTCCTGCACCTGCTCGGCGAAGGCGGCGGGCATCGCTCGAGCGAGCGGCTTGTGCGGGAGTCCGTCATGCACTCGCATGACATAGGCGTCACTCACCGCGTCGTAGCTGACCCGGACGCGCGCCTGGTGATCCGCCGCAAGCGCATCGCCTGCTATGGTCGCGAGGTTATGCGCCCTTGGACCGCTCGCGCCCTCGCCGCCGCTGTCGACGCCGTCTGCCTCGGGCTGTTCGTCGCCCTCGGCCGGGTGAGTCATGACATCGCCTCGGGGATCGCCTGGTACCTCACGGTGCTCTGGCCGTTCCTGGTCGGATGGTTCGTGGTCGCGCTCGTCGTTCGCCTGTACCGGTCGCCGCTCGGTCGCTGGGTGCTGCTCGCATGCACCTGGGCTGCAGGCGGCGCGATCGGGCTCGGACTCCGAGCTGCGATCACGCATCGCGAGACCCCGATCGCGTTCATCATAGTGGCGTATATCTTCATCGGCCTGACCACGTTCGGCTGGCGGCTGTTCGTGCACGGTCTGGCGTGGGTGCGCGGCCGCGAGTCGACCGAATCACGGGTCGTCTGATCACCCGTCGCCTGAAGGTGCGCGTGGCGGTCCACGGGATGAGTTCGCCGAACCGGCGCGACGACGAGGCCTACACTCGCGGCATGGCCGGCGTCGTTCTGTTGCTCGTCCTCGGCATCGGAGTCGGTGCGCTCATTCTCTGGGGCATCCGGCTGCCGCCCACCCGACCGCGCCCGGACAGCCGCTATCGAGGGCGCACCTATATGTCGGTCCACCGCAAGCTCAAGGGCCGGAAGCCGCCCGACTGACGCCGAGGGGTCGCGAGTCACGCCTCGCGACCCCCGCAGATCCTTCGGTCAGTCGCTGGGGATGCCGCCCGTCGGTGGTGTCGACGCCGCGCCCGAATACGTGACGATCGCACCGCCCGACGTGTCGTCGGTGGTTTGAACCGGTCCGAGTGTCGTGAGATTGCCGGTCGCATCGACGGTGACCATCTGGACACCCGTGAAGCCGTTGTGATCGCTCGATGAGTACGCATAGGGTGTCAACCCCGGCCCGTCGTTCCAGTGGCTGCTCTGGACCGCGGCGACGATGCTCGCCCTGGTCGGATTCTGCCCGGCAGCCTTCAACGCCTGGACGAACGTGTACGCCTCCGCCATGCCGTACTCGACGTTCCCGTCCCACGGCAGCGACGGTGCGTAGGTCGCCTTGATGCCCTGGAAGAGGCTCACCCATGGGTTGGAGGCATCGGTCAGCAGGGGTAGATAGGTGTCACTGATCGTGCCCGCGATCAGCCCTGCGGGAAGCTTGTGGCCGAGAGCCCCGCCGGTGAGGATCGCGGAGAGTGTCGGCGGATCGGATCCGACGTTGCTCACCACGAACTGCGGGTGATAGTTGAGCCCAGCAGCACTCGCCTCGGCAATCGCGGTGAACAGAGGCACGGAGAAACTCACGATCACCTGGACCCCCTGTGCCTGCAGACCCGCGATGGCAGCGCCGACCGCCATTGCGCCTGCGGCCGTCGGCGTGTAGTACGCGGGAGTCGAGTCGACGTTGAGTCCCTTGCCCTGCAGCGAGTCCATGACTCCCATCAGTCCGTCCGCGCCGAACTCGTCGTTCGGTCCCTGCAGGAAGAACCCGACCTTCTTGCTCGCGAAGTTCTGAACGATGTACTGACCGAGGATCTTGCCCTCGATGGTGTAGTTGGGCTGCCATCCGAACGTGTTCGGATATTGCGACGTGCTGTTCCAGCAGTTGCAGCCCGACGCCACGAACAGGTCAGGGACGTGCTCGGAGTTGAGGTAGCTGACCACCGACAGGTGGGTTGGCGTCCCCAGTGCCTGGAACATCGCGAAGATCTGGTCCTGAAGGACGAGCTTGCGGGTCTGAGTCGCGGTGCTGGTCGGGTTGTACTGGTCGTCCAGGTATGTGTAGGTGATCTTGCGGCCGTTGACCCCGCCGTGGGCGTTCACATACTTGAAGTACGCGTTCGCCGCGGGCGCGATCTCCGAGTATCCCGGCGCCGCTGGGCCGGTCAACGGTTGGGTGCTCCCGATGGTGACCGTGGTCGCGGTCACGCCGGGCGCGGATGCCGTGTTGGCCGTGGGACTGGAGCTGCCGCACGCCGCGGTCAGCAGCACTGCCGCCCCGCTCACGGCGGCAACCGTCCAGGTCCTCGATCTACTGATCTCTGGTCGCATGCGTGTGCTCCTTGTGTGTGTGGATACCGGTTGCTGGTGTCATTGGGAAGGGGCCTCCGGTGCGGCGGGCAGCGCTCCCGTGGCACGGCTCGAGCGCAACGTCCGCGTCGCCCCGCGGACGATGGACGCGACGCCTCCGGCAACCCCACGCGGAAACACGAGGATCGCGACGATGAGGACGACGCCGTAGATGGCAAGGGGCACGTTGTTGGCCACGTTGCTCGAGAGGTTGACACTGCTCGTGAGGCCGCCGGTCCAGACGGGCAGGTACACGAGGATGAACGACCCGAGCACGGCACCGCTGAGACTCCCGAGTCCCCCGATAACGATGGCGGTGAGCAGCGACAGCGACAGGTTGAGCGTGAACCCGCCCGGCGATGTCCCCGACACCCAGTACGCGAACAGCGATCCCGCGAGGCCGGCGCATGCCGCGCTGACCACGAACGCCAGCACCTGGGTGCGAGCAACATCGATGCCCGAAAGACGTGCGGCAACCTCGTTGTCGCGGACCATCCGGAATCGCCTTCCGGTGGCGCTCCGCACGAGGTTGGCCAGCACGAAGAACGTGATCAACGCTGCCGCAAGCGCGATCCACGCCAGCCACTCTTCGGGGGCGAAGTTCGCCCCGAGGAACGCTGGTGGCAAGGGCGGCGAGATACTCAACCCCTGGTTGCCACCGAACACGCTCGCAAAATGGGATGGCACCTGCGGCAGCGCAACGGCGAGGGCAAGCGTCGCGCCCGCGAGGTATGGCCCGCGAAGCCGCGCTCCGGCAATGCCGACAATCGCGCCGGCAACTCCCGTGGTGGCGATGGAAGCAACCAGCATCAGGATGAGCGGCAGATCGGCATGCCACGTGAGCAAGACCGACGTCGTGTACGCCCCGATCATCATCAGGGCGCCGTGCCCGAGCGAGACCTGACCGTTGATGCCGGTGAGAACGGTCAGACCGGCCGCCGAGATCGCATAGATCGCAACCTCGCTGACGTTGTAGTTCGTATAGGGATCGAAGACGAACGATGTGAGCAGCAGGAGCAGGATGGCCAGGCCGAGAAAGAACAGCCCATGCCGCGCGAGTGTGGAGCGACGGAACATGGTGGTCATACCTGGCGTTGCCGCCCGAAGCTGAACAGCCCCTGAGGACGGATCATGAGCACCACGATCAGGATCACGAAACCACCCAGTGGGGCCAGGTCGGCACCGAGGTAGCCGCTGACGTAACTGAGCGCCAGTCCCACGCCGACAGCCCCGGTCACCGCGCCGACGGGGCTCTCGAGACCACCGATGATGGCGCCGGTGAAGCCGAACACGAGGACCTCGTCCATGTTGCTCGGGTAGAGGTACACCGCGGGAGCGGCCAGCATGCCGGCAAGCGCGCCGAGCAGCGCCGCGAGTCCCCATCCGAGCGTGAGCATCCTGCCGACGCGGATCCCGAGGATGCGCGAGATCTCGGGGTTGAACGCCGCGGCGCGCATGCGCAGCCCGAGCGTGGTGCGCTGAAAGATGACGAAGAGCAGGAGCATCGCGACCAGGACGGCGCCGATCGTGAAGATATCGAACGGTGAGATGTCGAGCTGGGTCGTCCCGAGAACGAGGTCGATGTTCGACACCGGCACCGGGAACGACTGCGTCTGACCGCCGAACAGCATGGGCGCAACGGCCTCGAGCAGAATGAGCACGCCAAGGCTCAGGATCACCGCGTTGAGCGGCGGTCGCGCCTCGACGGGACGTACCAGCAGACGCTCGGTGAGCGCACCCAGCACCATCCCCGTCGCGAGCGCGATCACGAAACCCAGCCAGTACGGTGCGCCGTGACGGATCACCACGAGCGCGACGTACGTGGTGAACATCGCCATCGCGCCCTGCGCGTAGTTGATGATCCGGGTGGCGCGCCAGATCATCACGAGCGCCAGCGCCACCGCGGCGTAGACCATGCCGTTGGTGATCCCGTCGACGGTGTAGATCACGAAGAGGCGCACGGTCAGAAGCCCAGGTACGCATGGCGGAGCGCGTCGTCGCCGGCGAGACGCTCAGCGGTGTCGCGCAACTCGACCCTTCCCATCGAGAGCACGACGGCCGAGTCGGCGACCGACAGCGCGGAGCGGGCGTTCTGCTCGATGAGCAGCACACACAGGTTTCGCTCGGTCACCAGCGCCACCAGCCGCTGCATGATCTGGGCGAGCAGTCCCCCGGCGAGCCCGAGCGAGGGCTCGTCGAGGAGCAGCACCGTCGGACGGGCGACCATCGCCCGTCCGATCGAGAGCATCTGCCGCTCTCCCCCGCTGAGGTTCGACGCGTGCACGCCCCGACGAACCCGGAGCGGCGGAAACAGTTCGTATGCCTCCTCGATTGCAACTCGCTGGTCGGCGCGGTCGCGGCGCCAGAGGCCACCGAGGCGGAGGTTCTCGTCAACCGTCAGCTCGCTGACGATACCGTGGCCCTCGGGGACATGACCGACTCCGAGGCGTGCGATCGCCTCCGGCGACCGGCCCACCAATTGCCGCTCGCCCAGCATCACCGAGCCATGTCGGGGTTTGACAAGCCCTGAGATGGTCCTGACCAGGGTGGTCTTGCCCGCACCGTTGGCCCCGAGCACCGCGGTGATGCTGCCCTCGGGAACCGACAACGATACCTTGTCGAGCGCGATCACGCCCCCGTACGCGACGGTCACATCGCTGATCTCAAGCATGCACGACCGTCTGCCCGAGGTACGCGTTGGCGACATCGGGGTTGGCGCGGATCTCCTCCGGCGGACCCGAGGCGATCACCTGCCCGAGGTTGAGCACGGTGATGGTGTCGCTCACCGCCATCACCATGTCGACGTGGTGCTCGACGAGGGCGATCGCCATCCGGGCGCGAAGCGAGCGAAGCAACTCGATGAGCTCGCTCACGTCGGCGGCGGAGAGCCCGCTGGCGGGTTCATCGAGGAGGAGCAGCGACGGTCGAGCCATCAGTGCGCGGGCGATGATCACCCGCTTCTGGACGCCGTGGGGAAGCGCGCCCGGGAACGCCGCGGCCCGATCGGCGACTCCAAGCTCGGTGAGGTTCGCCATCGCCTCCTCGCGAAGCGCGTCCGTGCGGCGGTCCGTTCTGCGGAACGCGAGCATGTCCGCTGCCAAGTGACTGCGCGAGGGCGCACCCGCGACGACGTTCTCGAGCACGGTGAGCGTCGGCCACAGCCCGAGTCCCTGGAGGGTCCGAGCGATGCCGAGATACGCCAGCCGCCATGTCGGGATGCCCGCCAGCGATCGTCCGAGGTATGTGATCGTTCCGGCAGCGGGCGTGACGAATCGCGAGACGGCGTTGAACAGCGTCGTCTTGCCCGCGCCGTTCGGTCCGATGACGCCGACGATCTGGTTGGCGCGGACCGTCAGCGACACGCCGTCGAGAGCGATCACGCCTTCAAAGCGGACATCGATCCCGGCGACCTCGAGCACGACAGGAGCCGCGTCCGGTGTCTGTGAGGACACGCTACCGCGACCCGTTCAACCCCATAAGTGCCCGCAGGGTACAGCGATCCCACGGCCTCTGCCAGGCTCCTCCAGGGTGAGTTTTACCCAGACATTCCATGGCGGCGGGAGCTCGTCGACCAGGGAGTCATCCCCGGGCAGAGTCTCGGCGCCCTGGGCGTGCGGTGCTCGTGATCGGAGCCTTCAGCGGATCGCGACCAGGACGCGATTTGCCAGGTGCTGCCACAGCGTGCCCACCTCGGCGAATCCTGCTGAGAACAGCGCGGATCGGTGGAACTCAAAGCTGTGCGCCTCGTCCTCATGGGGGTGGTCCTGCCATCGCCGAGCGCGCTCGGCCACCTCGCCGGCGAGTCCGGGCTCGGCAACGGCAGCAGCCCACCAGGCGTCGTAATCCTCGGCATCTTCCGGCGCGTCGGGCCACTCCGGGCGCACCTGGCGCGCTCCTGCCCCGATCGCGCGTTGGTCGTGGTCGAAGTCGAGTCGGTCGCCGTCGAGGAAGACGGCCCCTGGGCGGAGCACCCCCGCAAGCGCGCGATAGAGGCCGACCAGCTGCTCGAGCCCGAGCCAGTGCAGGGCCGTGGTCGAGACGGCGGCATCGTACGGTCCGGGCGACGGCAGCAGGCTCACCCAGTCCGCGCGCAGGTCGGCGTCGACGAATTGGATCTGACCTCGTGCTCCGAGTGCGCCGCGACCGATGGCAAGGAGGACCGGGTCGGCGTCGATCGCCACCACGCTTGCGCCGGGGATTCGGTCGAGGACGCGCGCGCTGAGCGATCCCGGCCCACATCCCAGGTCGAGCACCCGTGGTTCGGGTCCGACGAACGCCGCGACGGCGTCGGTCATTGCCGTGAATCGCTCCTCGCGGTCCGGGATGTGGCGCTGCTGCTGGGCATCCCACCGTCGCAGCCAGCTCGCGAAAGCGCCTGCGGCGTGCTGTGTGCTCATACCCGGCCTACGTCTACCACATCACCGTCCTGGCACCGCAGGCAGCTTCAGGGTGATTGCCGTGCCACTCGCCGCTGAACTTGTTGCGGTCACCGAGCCGCCGTGCGCCTCCACGACGTCACGGACGATCGCGAGCCCGAGGCCGGATCCGGTGGATGACGGGCCCTTGACGAAACGATCGAAGACTCGCGGGAGCAACTCCTCGGGAATGCCGGTTCCGTCGTCGTGGACGGTCAGCAGCACGGTCCCGCCGGCAGCGGTCCCCTCGACGCGGATGGTACCGCCTCGGTGCGAATGGGCCAGCGCGTTGCTGACGAGGTTGCCAACAACTCCACGCATCCTGCCCGGGTCGGCGTCGATCGCGGGAAGGTCGTCGCCGATTTGCTCGGTCAGCCGAACGCCGGCCGCCCTCGCCTCGGCACCGAAAGCACCGAGCGTCTCGTTGACAAGGACCGCGACGTCGATCGGTTCGCGACGGAGGCTCAGTGCCCCGCTCTCCGCCAGCGTGAGCGTGCCGAGATCGTTGACGAGCATCTCCAGCGACTCGGTTGCGCTCACGATCGCCGCCATATGCTCGACGTCCGCAGGGTAGACGCCGTCGGCGATGGCCTCGGCCTGACCACGGACGATGGAGAGTGGTGTTCGCAACTCGTGCGCGATATCCGCGAGGACCGAGCGACGGCGGGTCTGCTCGGCCTCGAGGCGGCTGCTCATCGCATTCATGGCACGCGCCAGCGAGCGGAGATCCGACGGTCCTCGCACCGGTACCCGTGCCGACAGATCACCCGACTCGATGCGGTGCGCGCCCTCGATGAGCGCGCCGACCGGCGCCGCCAGGCGACGGAGCACCAGGATCGCCACGGCGACCGCGACTCCACCGAGCACCAGCGCGGTGACGGCCACCGCCGTGTCGAATGGTGCTGAGCTGACCGCGCCAAAGGCGCTGAGCAGCAGCCAGACCACCCCGAAGATCGCGCTCACGACCACGAGCAGCGCGATGCCGATAAAGCACCCGATGCGCCGCGCGACGCCTCTCCCATGCTGCCGCCAGTTCGGGCCTCCCGCCCAGGGCCCGGTTTCGCCTTCAGGCCACCAGGGGGGGCGGGCGCCGCCCCCACTCCCCCACGGCGGCCCCGATTTCATGCCTCGCCGTCCGCGAGGCGGTAGCCGACTCCGAAGACGGTCTGGAGATGTCGCGGCGACCGTGGGTCCCGTTCGAGTTTGCGGCGAATGTTCTTGACGTGCGCGTCGATGGCACGTTCGTACGATTCCACCGCAACGCCGTGGACCGCGTCGAGCAATTGCGCCCGAGTGAAGACTCGACCCGGCTGGCGGGCCATGTGCAAGAACAGCTGAAATTCGGTCGCGGTGAGCAGCACGTCGCGTCCATCAACCTGCACGCGCATGCGCGGTGCATCGAGCACGATGGAGCCGCCAACCCGGACGATGTCATCGTGCAGCGCGGCCGCCTGCGCGCGGCGCAGAACCGCCCGAACCCGCGCAACGATCTCGCGTGCGCTGAACGGCTTGGTGACGTAATCGTCCGCGCCGAGCTCCAGACCCGCCACCCGGTCCGCTTCTTCGGTGCGCGCGGTGAGCATGATGATCGGCACGTCGCCCGCCCGGCGCATGGCTCGGGCGACATCGAGACCGTCCATCCGCGGCAGGCTCAGATCGAGAATCACCAGGTCCGGGCGGCTGCGCGTGAAGGCCTGGAGCGCATCGTCGCCGTTGGTCGCGGTGATCACGTCGAACCCCGCGCGCTCGAGATAGTCGCGAATCAGGCGGACGATCGCCAGCTCATCGTCGACGATCAGCACTCTCGTCATGGCAGGGGCATGGTAGGGCGACGCGGGGCGGCGAACCGCCGCCGCCCCGCCGATCGTCAGGCCGATTGTGCGGTCGCGGTCGACGTCTCGGGATCCGCGGCCTTATGGGCGCCACCGGAACAGCCGCCACTCCAGCCGGCACCGCCGGGCCCGAAGCCATGGGGTCCGAAGCCGCGTCGATTCCAGCGCCGTGGCGTCAGCCCCAGGACCCGGGGCAGCACCAGCGTTCCGATGAAGGTGATGGCGATGAATCCCGGGTCGCGCGTGGTGATGCCAACCGCGGTCGCCGCTCCGATGGCCACGAGACCCCAGGCGGTGCGTCCTGCACGATACATGTCGATTCTCCCAGTGGAGGGTGAACGGTATGTGCATCACGGTCGCGGCCACCTGTGAACGGCGTGTGAAGACGCCGCGGAGGTCTGGCGCACCCGCGGCGCCTGCAGGCCGCCTCTGGCGAGCGATCCGCCGCGGTCGCCGACCGAGGCCCAGCCTTAGGTGCTCAGGCCCTTGCTGATGTTGGAGAAGACGTTGTTGACCCGCTTGCCCAGCGTGGACAGGATGACGATGACGACGACGGCGATGAGGACGAGAATCAACGCGTACTCGACCATTCCCTGGCCACTCTCGGGGCGATGCTTGAGCCGGGTGAGTTCCTCCAGCACGAACTCGCGGCAACGAAGAAAGCGGTACTCCATGATCATCTCCTGACGAAACAGTTCTTGATGCAAAGATGGCGTCAGCGCCTGAACGTCGCCGGAAGGGACCGTCACGCGCCGCTGCCGTCGCGTTCGCGAATTGGTAACAGCTCACGCGTGCGATCTCGGATACGCCGCTCCGTGCGGGCGCGGTTGCCTGGCCGGTCCGGCTGACCGTACCGAGGCCGTACCCTGTCGCACGACGTGCCGAGCCCCATCGCAGAGACGCTGGCGGTCCTGCTTCTTGGTGCGACGCTCGGATGGGCCATCATCCGACCCCGAGGACTGCCGGAAGCCGTGGTCGCCGTTCCGGCCGCCGGGCTGCTGCTGGTGCTCGGGGTCCTGCCGCTCGGTCAGGCTGGATCCGAGGCGCGCAGCCTCGCCCCGACGATCGGGTTTCTCGCCGCGGTGCTGGTCCTCGCCAGCCTGTGCGATCGCTACGGGCTGTTCGAGGCCGCGGGGTCGTGGATGGCCGCGGGGTCGCGGGGCAGACCGGTGTCCCTGCTCGCCCTCGTCTTCGCCGCGGCGAGTGTCGTCACCGCGGTGCTGAGTCTCGACGCCACCGTGGTGCTGCTCACCCCGGTCGTGTTCGCGACGGTTGCGCGCCTCCGCCTCCGAGCGAAGCCGCACGTCTACGCGTGTACGCATCTCGCCAACTCCGCATCGCTCCTGCTCCCCGTGTCGAACCTGACCAACCTGCTGGCGTTCGGTGCGAGCGGGCTCTCCTTCGCTCGCTTCGGCGCGACCATGGCGCTCCCGTGGCTGGCGGCGATCGGTGTCGAGTGGCTCGTGCTTCGGCGGTTCTTCGCCGGTGATCTCGTCGGCCGGGGTGAAACGCACGCGGTGACACAGCTCCCCGTGCCGGTGTTCCCGACCATCGTGGTCGCCCTGACGCTCGCCGGCTTCTTCGTCACCTCCGCCCTCAACGTGAGCCCGGCATTCGCGGCGCTCGCCGGCGCAGTGGTTCTCGCCGTTCCTGCGATTGCGACGCGGCGTACCGGCGTCCAGAACGTCGCGCTCGCGCTCGATCTTCCCTTTCTTGCCTTCGTGCTGGCACTCGGCCTCATCGTCAAGGCGATCTCACTGCACGGGCTCGGCTCGGTGGTCACGCATCTCGTGCCTGGTGGCGCCGGGCTCGGCTCACTGCTCGCCATCGCCGCCCTGGCGGCCGTGCTCTCCAACGTCATCAACAACCTGCCGGCGGCACTCCTGCTGCTCCCCGCGGTGTCCGGCGCCGGGGCCGGACCGGTCCTCGCCGTGCTCATCGGGGTCAACACCGGACCCAACCTGACCTACGTCGGGTCGCTCGCCACCCTGCTCTGGCGGCGGGTTCTGATCCGCCGGGGGGAGGAGTTGCCGATCTCTGAATTCCTCCGTCTCGGAGCCCTCACCGTGCCGCCGGTTCTGGTCACCGCGACGCTGGCTCTGTGGATTTCGTTGCGGTTGGTGGGTTAATGACGTCGATGCGAATCGTCGTCTGGGTGGTCGAAGGAACATGGCAGGGGTGCATCGACGCGGCTGTGCGGCACCTGCCCGCCGATTCGCGATTCACGCTCCTCCACGTGACGCCCTCCGATGTCACCGAGGCCGCCGACGCGGCAACCGCGGGACTGTTCGGGCGCGGCTTCCCGGGGCGCAAACCCAACCGCCGTTACGAGCTCGTCGCGGATGACGAAGCAGCCAAGTTGCTCGCCGCCGCGGCGGCTCGCCTCGGAAAGCCGGATGCGGAGCTGGTGAGCCGGAGCGGTCGAGTCGAGCGCGAGGTGATCCGCGCGGTCGCCGACGGGGTCGACGTGCTCGTGGTGGCTCGCGACGGGGACCGTTCGCGTCTCGGGCCGAAGAGTCTCGGGCACGCCACTCGATTCGTTGTCGACCACGCGCCCTGCGCCGTGATGCTCGTCTGGCCGGACGAGACGCCGGGCATCGAGTCCATACCGCCGCCGAAGCACGGGCCACCACCACCTCCGCCCCACCGGCGTGATTGAGCGATGACGCCGCCGTAGCTCAGGTCAGCTGGTTTCGGGGCCGGCCGACGGCCCGAACCCACGCCTGGGCACCGATCTGCATCGCATCCCACGGGCTCCCCAGCGGCGGGGTATACGACAGGTCGAGCTCGCTGAATGCGTCGACCGTCATCTCGTTGAAGATTGCCGCCGCGGCGACGTCGACTCGCTTTGCCACCTCCGCATGCCGATGGCCGAAGAGCTGAACGCCGAGGAGGCGGCCGGTTTCGCGATCGCCGGTCCACCGCATCGCGATCCGATGCGAGCCCGGGTAGTACGCCTTGTGGTCATCGGCTTCCACGGCGATCGTGACCGGGTCAAACCCCGCCCTCACCGCCTCCTGGTCGCGCAGCCCCGTGCGCGCGGCTGCCATGTCGAAGACCTTGACCACCTGCGTCCCGAGACTCCCGGCGAATTCACCGCAGCCACCGACGGCGTTCTCACCCGCGATCCGTCCCTGCTTGTGCGCGGTCGTTCCGAGCGGGATGTACGTGGTGCCAAGCAATCGGTGGTGGGTCACCACGCAGTCGCCCGCTGCGAAGATGTCCGGAAGGTTGGTGCGCATCGCACGGTCGACATCGATCGCCCCCCTGATGCCGAGCTTCGCGCCCGCGGCCTCGGCAAGCGCGACGTCAGGTCGCACTCCGGCGAAGATCAGGACGATGTCGGCATCGCGACCGAAGGCGGTGCCGTCATTCGACACCCCCTCCACGCGAAGCGGCGGTGTGCCCGCATTCTCCGCACGCGTGACGCGCCGGACCGCCGTGTCAGTCACGACATCGACACCGTGCCCCCGCAGCTCCGTGGCGACCCTGCCTCCCAACTCCGGATCGACTGTCGGCAGCACCTGGGGAAGCTGCTCGACCTGGGTCACCTCGAGACCGCGAACGACGAGCGCCTCGGCCATCTCGAGTCCGAGGTATCCGGCGCCGATGATCACGGCGGTGCGGGCATGCGCCGCCACCAGCGTGTTCATGACCGCGAACGTGTCGCCCATCGAGTGGACAACGTGGACACCGTCACGAGCGTTCAGGCGCTCGAGGCCTTCGATCGGCGGGCGTACCGGGCAGGCGCCGGTACCGATGACGAGAGCGTCGTACGGCATGGCGCTGCGCATCCCGTGCGCATCGCGGACCTGGACCTCGTGCGCATCGACATCGATGCGCTCGGCCGTCGTCCCGAGACGAAGGCGCATTCCGGTCGACTCGAGGTCCGCCGCCGTGCGGTGGGCCAGGTTGCGCCAGTCAGCCACCTCGCCGGACACGTAATACGGGATGCCGCAGATCGAGAAGTTCGGGTACTCGTCGGCGACGATCACCGTCACATCGGCGGCGGCATCAAGCTCACGTGCGCGGAGCGCCGCGCTGATGCCCGCATCGCTGCCGCCGATCGCCACGAGTTGCACGGCGCGTTACGCGCCCATGCTGCGCGTGACTGCTTGACTCCGCTCCCCGGTACCGGCCGGCGCCGAGCAGCACACCGCAGTGACATCAGGAGACGCCGACGTGGTGCAGCACTCCTGTGTCGAGATCGCATCGCCACCCTGTGGGGCATCGGCCAGCACCGTGTACACCTCCCAGCGCGTATCGGCCCCAGCAACCCAGACCTTGTCCTGGAGAGCATGGCAGCACGTGACTCCGTCCTCAACCTCGGTTGGCAGGCCCGCGGCGGCGAGGCGACGGGTCGCCGCCACCACCTCGCCGGCCGTGCCCACCTCGACGCCGAGGTGGTTCAGCGTGCCGGCCCGCCCCGGGTTCTCGAAGAGCACGAGCTTCAAAGGCGGGTCGGCGACGGCGAAGTTGGCGTACCCAGGGCGTCGTTTTGCCGGCTCCGTCTGAAAGAGCTTGGCGTAGAACTCGACCGCCTCATCGAGATCGGCGACGTTCAGGGCAAGCTGGACCCGTCCCATCTCAGCAGCAGTCGCAGTCGCACGTGCCGTCGCAGTCGCAGCCGCAGCCGCAATCACAGTTCATCGTGACCAGAACCTCCTATCGATGAGCGTCGATTGAATGACCGGATCCTAGCGCGTTCCATCGAAGGCTGTCAATGGATAGAATAGGCACCATGGAGACTGGTGCCAACGCCGTTGCGACCGATCTCGAGGTCCGGCCATTTCGGGACGAGGACTGGCCTCAGGTTCGCACCATCTACGCCCAGGGGATCGCGAGCGGGAACGCCACGTTCGAGAACGAGGTGCCGGAGTTCGATCGCTGGGCCGCCACGCATCCACCCGACCATCGCTTCGTCGCCACTCGAGACGGGGCAATCGTCGGGTGGGTCGCTGCGGCGCCCGTCTCAGACCGCTGCGCCTATGCGGGCGTCCTCGAACACAGCGTCTACGTGGCCGCCGGCGTCCGCGGCCACGGCGTCGGTCGCCGCCTGCTCGCCACCCTGATCGCGCACGCGGATGCCGGCGGCATCTGGACGATCCAGAGCGGGATCTTCCCTGAGAACGTCGCGAGCGTCGAGTTGCACAAGCGATGCGGGTTCCGGGTGGTCGGTACCCGCGAGCGCCTGGGACAGCACAACGGGGCGTGGCGCGACGTGCTCCTCATGGAGCGGCGCAAGCCGTGACCGGCGCGTCCGCGACCAGGTCCGCGGTGGCACCGCTCCGAGTGAAGGGGTGCTGCCATCCGGTCGCCCCGGCGCTCCCGGAGGCGCGGGCGGAGGAAATCGCCGCCGTGTACAAGGCGCTCGGCGATCCGACACGAATCCAGATCCTCCATATCCTGGCGACGACAAGTGAACCGGTCTGCGTGTGCGACTTCACGGCGGCGTTCGACCTCGGCCAGCCGACAATCAGTCACCACCTTGCCACGCTGCGAGAGGCGGGCATTGTGACCAGTTTCAAGCGCGGGATTTGGGCGTTCTACCGCCTCAACCCCGACATGTCCGACCAGGCCCGCGCTGCCGTGATGCAGGTTGGCTAGGGGCGGGCCCGACGCGTCGGCTGCCTCTCGAGCCCGATAGCGCGTCGTTGGCCGGTGCGCTGGTAGGGTGAACATGTGCTCTCCCAGCAATCCGATGCGCTCGCGGTCGACGGGCTCGTCAATCTGCGCGATCTCGGTGGGCTGGCGACAGCATCCGGAGTCACGACCCGAGCGGGCAGATTGCTGCGCAGCGAGTCCCCGCACACCCTGAGCGAGTCGGGGCTCCGCGAACTCCTCGACCTCGGCATCGGCGCGGTGGTCGACCTGCGCACGACCTCGGAGCGTGAGCAGCGGCCCAGCCCGCTGGCAGAGGCCGGCGTCCATACGTTGCACGCCCCGATCTTCACCGACGACGACGACTACCCCGACCACCTTGCCACCGCGGCGGAGGTCTACTGCTGGTGGCTCCGCGAGCGCCGCAACGGCGTCGCGGCGGCGATGAAGGCGGTTGCCGACGCACCCTCGGGGCCGATTCTGGTGCACTGCCACGCCGGCAAGGACCGCACGGGGGTCGTCGTCGCCCTGGTGCTGCGCCTCGCCGGGGTGAGTGTCGACGACATCGCCGACGATTACGCGATCAGCGGCGTGCAACTCGCCGAGATGCTCGCCCGCGACCGGGTGACTGCGGTGGAGCGTGGCATGGACGCGGTGCGCGTCGAGCGACTTTTCACGGTCCGCCGCGAGGCGATGGCCCAGACGATGGACTGTGTCGACACCGAGTACGGCGGTGTGGTCTCCCTGCTGCGCGGCATCGGTCTTGATGACGCCCGCATCGCCCGCCTCACGAACCTGCTCCTGAGCCCCACATGGCCATAGGCACTCGGCGCGCAGCCCGGTCAGCCCGGTTGCCCTCCGCCAACGGTACGACGATCCCGCCGCGGTGACCGCCCGCGGCCACTCGGCGACCTGATACCCAGCCGTCACCAAGTGTCCGACGGCGAGCCTGTAGGCTCGGGAAATGGCTGCCATCGGTGTCTTCGCAGCGGTGATCGTGGCTCTCGCGCTCTTCAGCCGTGTGCGCTATCTCCGGCATCTGATCTGGCTAGCTCACGATCGTCCGGCGGCACTGCACAAGGGTTGTCGCGTTTGCGGCGCACCCGCGGTGCACGCCACCTGGCGTGCGCGAGCGCCGAGCTATCTTCGCCCGTTCGGACCCACCGAGACGGTGGCATGGTGCCAGACCCATTACGAACAAGCCTTGGCACGCCGTCAAACGTCCCCGAGCCGCACGCCCAGGTAGCGTTTGCTCCGTTGCGATCGCGGGAGTATCGCTGGAGGGCGCGTTCGAGGTCAGTTCGCCCGATCCACCGCGCAGTGGATCACAACACCGTTCGACGTGAACTCCTCGTGAGTCCTTCGCATTCCCACCTTCTCAAGCACCCGCAGCGATGCTGCGTTCGAGACCAGCGCGCAGCCCACGATTCGCGCGAGGCCGGCTTCGAAGCCGTGCCACACCACCGCCACGGCCGCCTCGGTGGCGATGCCGCGGCCCCACGTCGCGCGCGTGAACGCATACGCCAACTCCGTTTCGTGGCTGCCTCCCTCCGGACGCAGTCCGCACCGACCGAGGAAGGATCCCGTGGTGCGGTCGTCGACCCGGTACGTAGCCCATCCGTCCGACCGTGGGACTGCCAGTGTCCGTGCCAGCCATTGCTCGCTGACGGCGCGGTCGCGTGGTTCGGCGACTCCGGAGCTACCGCGCATCACCTCGGAGTCCGCGTGGAGCGAGACGAGATCGTCGATGTCGCCTTCGCACAAAGGATGCAGCCGTAGCCGCGGCGTGAAGATGTCCATGCCGGTCTCGTTCCAATCGTACCGGGGTCGGCACGTTTCGCATCCCGGTCGAGCTCGCGAGCATCGCGACCACGGCCGGCGCGACACAGCACGGCACCACCGAGATTTGGCCCGGACGACGCGGAAGCGTCTGCGCAACGCTGAGAGCGTTGAAGCTCCCGGACCGATTCCTATGGGTCGCGGCGACCAGCGCAGGGCCCGTGGCCGTACCGATCACAGCCTGTCGAACGAACTCGGCGCCTCGACCACTACATGACGCGACGGGTGGGCTACACGCCGCGTGGCGATCCCTCTGCGTACGGCGCGGAGGCGGCCACCGGGGCGAAGGGCACAATCATCGGCAGCCGGAGCCGGAACACGGCTCCCTGGTCGCTGGCAACATAGGTGAGATCGCCGCCGTGGGCACGGGCGATGGACCAGCTCACGCTGAGGCCCAGACCGGCACCTCCCGACCAGGAACCGGGCGTGCGCGCGGAACTGGCTCGGAAGAACCGGTCGAAGAGCAGCGGACGGAGGTCCGCCGGAACGCCCGGTCCACAGTCGGCAACGTCGAGCTCAACACCGGTTTGGGTCGAGGTGGCACGCACCGTGACGCGGGTGCCCGATGGGGTATAGCGCAGCGCATTGTTGACGAGATTGTCCAATACTTGACGGAGGAGTGCGGGGTCGGCCGGGACGTTCCCAGCCAACGCCGCATCAGCCGTGAGCGCGACCCTCCTGCGCTTCGCGGTGGGCCGCCATCGTTCCACCGTCTCGGTCACGAGGTCGGTGATGTCGACCGGCTCACGCTCGGGCTGGAGTGTCCCCGCGTCGGCTCGGGCCAGCAGGAGCAGCCGGTCGGCGATGTTGGTGAGGTGGCGAACCTCGCGCAGCAGCCGTCGCTGGCTCTGCCGATAGTCCGGGGTGGTGCGTTGCCGGGCAAGGCTGAGCTCGAGTTCCCCTCTCATGATCGCCAGCGGCGCACGCAGCTCATGCGATGCGTCCGCGGTGAAGCGCTGGAGGCCATCGAAGGCGCGCTCCAGGCGGGACAGCATCTCGTTCAGGGTGACCACCAGCTCGCCGAGCTCGTCCGCGGGCGCGGCCACGTCGATCCGTCGATGCAGATCCTTCTCGCTGATGGATCGGGCTAGACCTGCGAGGGTGCGGACCGGCCGCAACACCCGCCCGGCCAGCCAACGCGCGATCAGGCCGGTGATCATCACCGTGGCCGCGGACAGAGCCACAGCGATCAGCAGCGTCTGGAGTTGCGACGCCTGCAGTGCTGCAATCGAGCGGCTCACCACCAGGATCCCGCTGACTCCCTGGTCGGCGCTGAGCGGCGTGGCGTAGACGCGCTGGGGAGCACCGGTGCGGTCGCTGGCATCGACGAACACCTCGCCTCCGGCGCTGCTCACCTGCCCGGCGACCGCAATCGCCGTCGCTCCCGGCAGAGGATCCGTGCCCGTGCTGGTCACCACGCGCCCGGCGCGCACGATCACCGCTGAGCCGGTCAGCGGTCCGGTGCCACCGGCTGCGGCGCCGAACGAGACTCGCCCGTTGGAGTCGTCGATGCCGGCCTGGAGCAGCGACGACTGCGCCAGCAGGTCCTGCTTGACCTGCGAATTCTCGATGGCGGTGAGCGTGAGAAGGAGGGCGCCGTCAGCGATGGCGAGGGCGGGAGCAACGGCCACCATGGCCAGCAGCGACAGGCGCCACCTTGTCGTGAGCGTCCGCCTCACCCGGTGTCACCGTCGAACCGGTAGCCCGAACCTCGAATGGTGACGAACGGATCCGCAACGCCGGCTGTCCCGAGTTTGTGGCGCAGCCGGCCGATGTACACCTCGACGAGGTTACGGCCACCCTCGAAGTCGTATGGCCAGCCGTGCTCGAGGATCTGCGTCCGGCTGAGTAGGCGGCCGCGGTTCAGCATGAAATATTCCAAGATGGAGAACTCCTTCGCTGTCAGGGCCACCGTGACGTCGCGGACGCGGAGTATGTGCGACGCCGTGTCGAGGACGATCGGGCCAGCCCGGAGGACGGCGGTGCGGTTGTCCAGGTGCCGTCGTGTCAGCGCACGGATGCGTGCCACCACCTCGCGAAGGGCGAAAGGCTTTACCAGGTAGTCGTCGGCGCCGGCCTCCAGGCCACGAACCCGATCGTCAACGGCGTCCCTGCCGGTCAGCATCAGCACCGGCGTGCGAATACGGCTATCGCGGAGCCGCCGGGTGACCTCGAACCCATCGATGCCGGGGAGCATGAGATCGACGAGGAGCACGTCGAAATCGGTGGTTGACGCTGCGGCGAGGCCCTCTTCGCCATCCTCGGCGGTATCGACCGCCATGCCCGCCTCACGCAGGGCTCGGCGCAACAGGGAGAGCAGGCGACGGTCGTCCTCGATGACCAAGATGCGCATGACCCATTCTGAGGGCGGTTTCCTAAAGAACTTCTAAAAGAACCCTGTACGTTCCGGTGGAACTGAGAGCGGTGCGCCCGTCGAGTCGAATTTATCGAGGGTTGAGGATGGCTCGCCATCCTGAGCACGACATCCGGTCGCCACGATCGATTCGGCGGCGCGGCTCAAACAACACTCCAGGAGGAGAATCGATGAATCTCGCCAATCACAGACCCAGCATGCGGCGCCGTGTCGCCCTAGTCGCCGGCGGCGCAGCCCTGATGACGGCAGCCGGGGTCAGCGCCCACCTGGCGACCGCCGGCGGAAGATCAACCGTGCACCTCGCGACTGCGGCTGCCCATCTGAGTGCCGCCGGGTCGACTGTCGTTGCCGACACCAAGGTTGCGACGGCGGCGACAACGGACCCGGGCCCCGATGTTCAACAGGGCCCCAACGTCGACGTGCAGAGTGGGGCACAGAGCGACATGCAGAGCGGCGCACAAGGCGACGTGCAGAGCGGCGCACAGGACACCACCGGCGTGGACGCGCCGGAAGCGGCAGCGACTGCCGAGTCGGACGGTTGAGGACGGCTGACAATTCGGCGCGGTCGCCGATGACCGGCCCCCAGACCTGAGACGATGCCATGAAGGGGCGGATGTTCCGCCCCTTCATGCGGGGGCCCACCAGCTCGACGCCGCTCGGACCAACCATGGCAATCGACCGAGCCGCGGCTGCCATGCA
>DATLRB010000047.1:0-2453 GCA_035534875.1 Saccharimonadales bacterium (SeqCode) | reverse complement strand
GGTGGACGTCGAGCTACAGACGCTGATGCTGGAGCGCAGCGATCATCGCCAGGTGGTCATCGACACCACGCAGTACGACGCGATCGAACGCGGCTACGCGATGACCGTGCACAAGGCCCAGGGGATGACCGCCGAGGTTGCGCTTGTGATGGGGTCGGACGGCGCCACCCGGGAGTGGACGTACACGGCGATGTCGCGCGGCACCGAGGCCACCCACTACTACGCCGTCGCCGACCCGCCGGAGCGCGACCGTCTCGGCGTCAGCCATGCCCCGGCCCCGAAGCAGCCCACCGAGGAGCGCATCGTGCATTCGTGGGAGCGCTCGCTGCAGAAGGAGTCGGCGCTCGATTACCCGGAGCGGTACCGCGAGGCCGATCGGGCCCACACCGTCTCGGCGCCTGACGTCTACGCCCCCGCGACGGAAGCCCAGCGCGCCGCGCTTGCCGACCTCGGCGCTCCCGAACCGGGTAAGCACGCAACCCGGCTCGAGGCCGCCCTGGCGATCGACCGCTGGTCCGAGCAGGCTCCGGGCACGGGGCTGGACCAGTGGCTGCACGAGACCGACGCCGCGGAGCACCGGCGTGAGCAACTCATCAGCGACGACGGCGGCGTGCGACTCGACCGCGCCGAGCTGCTGCCTCCACCACGTGGCATCAACCCAGGCGACTTCCAGGCTGCGAAGGCGCTGCTCGACCCCTACCACGCGCTTCTCGAGGTCGAGGCGCTCGCGCCGGCAATCGGTCCGGGGCTCGCGCCGTGACTCGCACGACCAACAGCACAGCCGCCCGGATCGTCGCGCTCACCAAATGGGCGGCACAGCTAGACGTCGGCCTTGCGTCCGTCGCCGGTGAGGTGGCCGAGCTACGGGCCCGTGTGGACGACCCTCAGCGCGCCGCGGTATCCGCGACCGACGTCAGCAGTGGCATTGCAGAGAACGAGCAGTCGAGCGAGGAGTTCGCGTCGCTCCTGGACTGGGTCAACTGGATGGCGCGCGCATTCGCTCTCTCGGAACGCTTCCCCAGCTGCTGGTACAAGCACGAGGGCGTGGTGGTGGCACTCCGAGCGCTTCGCCACTGGCACTCCGCGCTGCAACGTGGCGACTCAAGCGACCCCTCGTCGACCATCCTCTGGGTCGACGCTGTCTATCGGGTCAATGACCGGATGCTGCGGCCAGTCGCCCAGCACTGCCTGTCGAACCACCGCGACGCGCCCCACCTTGACCGCCCGACTGAGGACGAGCTCGAACTGCTGAACCGTTCATGGTCGAGCCGACGCATGTGACGGCGCCGGCTATCGAGAGTCCAACCAGACGTCGATCTTTGTCCGCGCCCGCCCCGGACACGTCACCACGGCGCCCGGTGCGGCCGAAAACTGTAGGCGCTCTGTGAGCAAAATCCTGGGATGCTCAGCGTATGCCTGCCAGCGACATGTCGCCGAATGCCGGCTCCTCGAGAACCTGCTGATGCCATCCCCAGGTCAGGCGGAGCTTCCGTGGGGCCGCCCTGGTACGCCCTCGGCGCAGGCACCGCTGCGGAGCCACGCCGACCCTTGTGAGCAATCCGAGCGCACGGCGCGTGTCGCGCCCGCGCCTCTTCCCGAGGCGCTCTCGCAGCGGGTAGACGACGCCGAGCCCGCCTCCGCCCGTACCCCGATGCTGCTGACCGTTCGCGACGTCGAGGCGGAGCTGCAGCTGGGGCGGACCCGGACCTACGAGCTCGTGCGCTCGGGGTCCCTCCCCGTGATCCGGGTCGGCCGCGCCGTGCGGGTACCCCGGGACGCCCTTCGTCGCTGGGTCGAAGAACACACCGCCTGACCCGAGCCGCTGAGCGTCCGCAGGACGATCGGACTGGCCAGGGAATCTACCCTCCCAGGCTCGCCAGAAACGATCGGAGGAAGCGCCCTCCGAACTCGAGGCAGCAGCCTCAACCGTCGCGTCGAGCGCTGAAGCTGTCACGCCGGGCACACCCATCGTGGTGCGTACATTCACGGACGCTGGCCTCTGCGATCGCATCGTCATGGGAGCCTGGTGCCGGAACTCCGCGGGGGGCAGTAGTACGATGACGATGTGATCCGCGAACTCCACCGTCAAGCCTCTCCACACCGACGCGATGTCGCGCCCGCTAGCGCAGCGCCGGACCGGAAGCGCGTCGCCGCCACGATCCGGCGGATTGCGCGCGAGGATCGGCCTATATTGAAGGCACTCGCTGCCTTCGACCGTGGCGAGCGCCCAGCCGCCTGAGTCGGTTCATTACCTGACACCGGCGGATTTGGTGCGCTGCCATGCGGCAGCCTTGGAGATTGCCGAGTCGACCGCGCGCCATCACATGTTGCACCGCGATGGGCTGCTTTCCGCCCTCGATCGACCGCGCTGGCACGCTCACTACCGCAAGTCCGATCTGGTCGACCAGGCGGCCGTACTCGCGGAGGGCCTGGTGGCCAGCCACGCATGGGTG
>DATLRB010000046.1:0-2313 GCA_035534875.1 Saccharimonadales bacterium (SeqCode) | reverse complement strand
ATCACGGTCGCATCGGGGGTGACGATCAGCCAGACCCCGTTCAACGCGAACACCGGCAAGCCCGGCGACGGACGCTACATCGTCCTGTCGGACAACGTGGCGAACCCAAGCATCACGCTGAGCTCCGGCGGCGGTGGCTCGACCTCGGGCATCTGGAGCCTGTCGGGTGTCATCTGGCTCCCGACCGGGTCGGTGACGATATCGAACAAGAGCGCTCTCGAGGACTCCGGCCAGATCATCGTCAACTCCTGGAATGACCAGAGCGGGTACCACCAGAACCCGTCGGTCTCATTCAATGCTTCGTTCGCCCCCCAGCAGCAGGAGGTCCTGCAACTCAGCGAGTAGCCGACGGATGGTGGGTCCGCCTTACCCTGAGCCAGGAGAATGCACCCGCGTCGGGACGCTCCGATGGGGTACGTCCTCGGTGGGGATGGGCCGATCGCCAGCCGTGATCCGATCGCGCGGCTCGTGCAACGTTGGGCACGGTGTTCGTCGACGAGATAGATGCTACGCATAGGTGCCAGACGAGTACCTCCCCGCCGCGGCCGCCCCTCCAGAGCGCCCCTGCTCGCTGATCTCCGCGACGTCTCGAGCTCATCACCACCGGTACTTGGGCCCAGTCTTCGCCAGCGCACCGCGCTGCGCCACAGGCAGGCTAGGTATAAACTGACGGAGTCTGTTGACACTTGGGCCTCCAATTCACGAGGAGGCACCGGCCCCTCGCCCGTATCCCATCGCGGCGCCGCAGGGGAGGCATGGAGGCCACGAGAGTGAACGCGCGAGCGGCAGTGGCCTGTCGGCGAGCCGACGACGAGGTCGTCGACGGCTGCTGCGATCCTCACTATCCGAGGCAAGGAGCAGGGGCACCTGAGCCCCGACGACGTCCTGCGGGCCTCTCTGTCGTCGAAGCTGAGCCCGATCATCGGGATCGCGTCTTCCAGGTATTCCGGGAGATGGGCATCGTGGTCAGCGACAGCGATGGCGACGCTGAAGAAGGCGACGATACGGACGACGAGGTGGTCAAGGCTGAGGCGGTCGATACGCTTTCGCTGGATGACCCAGTCCGGATGTACCTCAAGGAGATCGGTCGGATCGCCCTCTTGCGCAAAGAACAGGAGGTCGCGTGCGCCCAGCTGATCGAGCTCGGCGACGCCGCGGCGCGCGACAGGCTCACCGAGGCCAACCTCCGCTTGGTTGTGTCCATCGCCAAGCGGTACATCGGCCACGGGCTTTCCCCCATGCCCCTCGAGAGCTTGACCGCTCGCCTGGGCGCTGCGGCCGACCGTCCGCCCCGCGATCGCGCACGAGCGTAGTACTGCCAGGCGTGAATCCGTGACCCACCGTCAGCCCGCCAGCGGGTCACCGGTGTACGTCCAGCGGTACGGGTGAGCATCGAGGCGATTGTAGGTGCGGATGAAAGCCGGGATGTGGGCGTGCAAGGCATCATGGGCGTGCAAGGCATCAACGGAGTCGAAATCGCCGCGGCGTAGACGGTGCCGCTGCAGCGTGTTGAACGAGAGCTCGATCTGATTCAGCCAGCTCGCGTGAAAGGGCAGGTAGTGGATCGCCAACCTGCCGGCGTGCGCTGCATGCCAGGCATCAATGTGCGCGCCGCGGTGTGTGTTCAGGTTTGTCGACGATCAAGTGGATGACCTGGCCGTCGGGCACCTTGGTGTCGAGGAGATCGAGGAAGGCGAGAAACACGTCCCGGGGTCGGATCTCGGTGAGGATGCCGAAGATCTCTCCGGAGTGCACGAACAGGCCGGCGGTAAGGCAGCGAGTGCCGTGCCGCGTGTATTCCACCTCGCGACGTGAGAGTTCGCCCGGGCGACGGATGGGCAGGTCGGGATGCCGGCACTGCAGCGCCTGGATGCAGGTCTTCTCGTCGGCACAGACCACGGGCCCGTCGGCCGGTGGGTTGACATAAAGCTCGACGATCGGGCGCATCTTGACGTCGAAGTCGGGGCGGTGCGGCGCTTCCAATAGGCACAGCGATGGGGTTTGATGGAGGCCAACTTGAGGATGCGTTGCACGCTTTGGGCACTGATGTGTGCGACCCGGCCGGAGGCGGTGACGGCGCGCGCCAGCAATGTTCCGCTCCACACCGAATCCCCTCCAGGCCGTAATCTTCTGGCGCTGCGCAGGCGGTGGCGATGACCGAACAGCGTTCCGCGGGGTGATGCGTCGTGGACGTCCGGGTCGGCTGGCGTCAGCGAGACCCGCGACGCCGTCAGCCGCGAATCGGCGACACCATTTGCGCACTGTCGACGGGCGACAGCCGCGCCGGCGCGCCGCAGCTCGAATCGGGTGGCC
>DATLRB010000045.1:0-16892 GCA_035534875.1 Saccharimonadales bacterium (SeqCode) | reverse complement strand
GGGCAGCGTCGCGCTGGGCGCGATAGCGCTCGTCTCGCATGGGCAGTCCGCTCTGGTCCCACAGCGTCGCATCGGATTCGAAATACGCGATCACCGCGGCGAGATTCGGTGGCGGGGCGGGGGGAAGCGCCATGAGGATGGTCCGGACACGATCGAGATCAGCCGAAACGTCGACCGTCAGGCGTATCGACGACAGGTCACGGTCGTTGACCATGTTGGCGGTGTGGTACTCGGCGGGGTGTTCGCGGAGGCGCGCCGTCACGTGCTCGCGGTGATAGTCGAGGATCGACTCGACATCGAGCCGTCGCAAGCACCCCGCCGTGAGAACCTCGACGTCATACCCCTGCGGATAGGTGGGCGGAAGCTCGTTGCTCGCGTAGTCAGCTTGTGCCGAGGCGCGCATGCGCACCAGGCGGTCGACCAGCTCCGGGTCGACGAGCGGGCAGTCGGACGTGACCCTCACGACGACATCCGCATCGTGCTCTCGGGCTGCGAGGACGTATCGACTCAGCACGTCGGCGACCGGCCCACGCGTCACACGGGCTCCACATGCGGTGGCGAGCTGGGCGACGACGTCATCCTCAGCCTCCACCGTCGTCGCAACGACGACGTCATCGAGCGTTGCTGCCCGGGCAACGCGTTCGACGACGTGCGCGAGCATCGGCTTGCCGCAGAGGTCCGCGAGCACCTTGCGCGGAAAGCGAGTCGATCCGGCGCGAGCCTGGATGACAGCTACAGTTCGCGGGGTGGCCATCAGGCGGCGTCGACCCGCGTCAGGCGGCGCACGGCCTCCGCTACTCGCCATGCACCGCGGCCGTCGACGAGAGCACGACCCCGATCCGCCATCGCATCGCAGCGCCCCGGGTCCACAAGCAGCTTCAAGCATTCCGGAGCGAGATCACCGAGGCCGACGACGACTGCGCATCCGGCGCCGGCGAGCGCTGTCGCCTGGGCAGCCTGATTCGCCACCGCGTCGTTGATCACGGCGGGGATCCCGACGCACGCGGCCTGCACGGCCGTGGTACCGGCGGCTCCCACGTACACCGTTGCCCGAGCGAGCGCATCAGCAAGGCTCATTGGCGCGACGAGCAGGCGGAGCCGTGGCTGATCGGTCCGAGGCACGCCGCGCGCGTCCGGCCCGACGACTCGAATGACCTCGACCGATGCGTCACTCTCGAGCAACTCGTCGCTGACGCGGCCGGCAATGCCGTCGAGGTCGGTCGCACCCGTCGACACGAGCACGGTCCTCGGGGCTCTGCCGCGGCGCAGCACCCGCTCACGCGCCTCGACGAACGCGGCTCGCAGGAGTGCATACGCGGGACCGCCCAGGAAGCCCTTGGCGCCAGACGGCCGGAACTGCTCTCCGCCCGGCGACGGATTGACCGCGAGGTCGCAGGCGGCGGGAAGGCCGAGGTCATCGACCACCGTCAGCGGAGCGCGTTCGCGAAGCCGGCGCTGCAGATCGATGTCGAACACATATCCGTCGAGTATCAGGAGATCTACCGGTCGAGTAGCCGCGACAACGGCTTCGACCCGGCTCGCGGTGCTTCCCGGCGCTGTCACGACAGTGTGGCCGCGGCCTTCAACGCGCTGTCGCAGCACCGCGTCGCCGTCCGGAACGATCAGGGATACCGACACATCCGGTTGCAGCGCGTCCGCGAGCGCCAGCATCCGCTCGAGGTGTCCCAGCCCGACGCCCGGTCCGCAATCCGGCGCGAGCAGAGCCCGAAGCGTCATGGCGCGGTCGCGCGCGCCGCCGCCCATGCTTGTACCCGGCGCAGCGCCACCACAACGTCGTCCTGGTCGGACGCTGTCATTGCGGGGTAGAGCGGGAGTGTCACCAACCGTTCGCACATCCTCTCGGCTCGTGGCGCGGTCCCGGGGACGCCGCCGCGCTCGCGATACAGAGACAGGAGGTGTACGGCGGGGTAATGCAGGGTCGCCTCGATACCCTCCGCGCGCAGCGCGTCGATGACCACGTCTCGCTCGCACCCGAACGCGTCGGGATCGATCTCGACGACGTACAGATGCCACGCGCTGCGGCGTCCCGCGGGTCGCGGAGGCAGGCCCACACCGGGGACGTCCGCGAGCAGCGCGTCGTAGCGGTCCGCGAGCTCGCTGCGCTCGGCGACGATCTCGTCGAGGTGTCGCAGTTGCGATGCACCGAGCGCGGCTTGCATCGTCGTGATCCGATGGTTGTCGCCGAGTGTGGTGACGTCGTACCTCCAGAGCGCACCGGAGCGTTCGTCGGCCGTGCTGGTCATGCCGTGGTTTCGCCGCGTGCGAATGGTGTCCGCGAGCGCCGCGTCAGCGGTCAGGCACGCGCCTCCCTCGCCCGTGGTGATCTGTTTCACCGGGTGAAAGCTCAGCGTTGTGATGTCGGCGAGCGATCCCACCGGACGTCCGTTCAGGGAGCCTCCCAGTGAATGGGCGCTGTCCGCGATGATGGGCAGGGGGCGAGGAAGCGCCGCTCTCAATGCGGGCACGTCAGCGGGGAGGCCCGAGTAGTCGACGGTGATCAGCGCCTTTGTACGTGTGGTGACGGCGCGCGCGGCCGACTCCGGGTCAAGGCAGCGGTCGTCGCCGACGTCCGCGAAGACGGGCGTCGCACCCAGGCGGAGGACGGCGTTCGCGGTCGCCACGAACGTCAGCGGCGTGGTCACCACCTCGTCTCCGGGTCCGACACCGAGTGCACCGACGGCGAGATCGAGGGCGACACTCCCGTTGGCAACAGCGACCGCGTGCCCGACCTTGCAGTGCGCTTCGAGCGCGCGCTCGAATATCGCGACGCCCTCGCCTCCCGTGAGCGTGCCCGAACGAAGCGCCGCAACAACCGCGGCGACGTCGCTCTCCTCCATCCGGTGCCGGCCGTATGCCAGCGGCTGGGACCTGACAGGCGTGCCTCCGGCGATGGCTGGGAGGTCGGCCGGATTCATCCGCCCATATCGGTGGGCGCCTCCGACGGCCACTTCGCGAGGAGGTCGCGAAGTTCGTCGACGTCCAGCCACTCCGTGTTGCTGTCGCTGCTGTAGTGGAAGTCCTCGGCGACCGGGGTGCCGTCATTGCTGGCTCGCGCCCCCCAGAAGGGATGCTCGGGGACGACGACGTAGCACCAGTCCATGTCCAACGTATGCCTTGCCTCGTCCGAAGTGATCAAGACCTCGTGGAGTTTCTCCCCGGGTCTGATGCCCGTGTAGCGAATCGCGACTCCGGGGGCGATCGCCTCCGCAAGGTCCACGACACGAGTGCTCGGGATCTTGGGTATGAACACCTCACCACCGGCCATTGTCGCGACGCAGTCGGCAACCAGTTGCACCGCCTGATCGAGCGTGATCCAGAAACGCGTCATGCGCTGGTCCGTCACAGTCAGCTCGCCCGAGTCGGCCTGGGCGCGGAAGAGCGGAATCACGCTGCCGCGCGAGCCTGCGACGTTACCGTAACGGACGCAGGACAGGCGCACGTCGCGAGCGCCTGCGTAGACGTTCGCCTGGACGAACAGCTTCTCAGCACACAGCTTGGTTGCACCATAGAGGTTTGCGGGGCTCACCGCCTTGTCGGTGCTGAGTGCCACTGCGCGCGGAATCCCCGCCTCGATGCAGGCCTCAGCGACGTTCTGCGCGCCGAGGATGTTGGTCTGGACTGCTTCGAACGGGTTGTACTCACACGCGGGCACCTGCTTCATCGCGGCAGCGTGGATCACGATGTCCACGCCTTCGACCGCACGTCGCAACCGTTGATGATCTCGGACGTCACCGATCAGGAATCGGAGCCTGTCGTCGTCGAACGATCGCTGCATCTCCGACTGCTTGAGCTCGTCGCGACTGAAGACCCGGATGGTTTTGGGATTCCACTGCGACAGCGCGGTGCGCGTGAAATGGTGACCGAAGGAGCCGGTCCCACCGGTCAGCAGAATGGTGCGCCCCTCGAAATAGTTCACAGTCGATCCTCATTGTCGGGCAACCGGGTCGCGGGTAGCCTACGGGAGCCCACGGCGCTCACGTCGCGGTCACCGGGCAGTCGTTGTGGCGTCTCCGACTAGACTCTCCTCCTGCCGCACGCCCTTTTCGGAGGTGCTCCGCACCCCGGACGCGGACCAGACAATCGCATCCACACCCAGGCGGGAGTCACGCAATGGAACTCGCACTGCACTTCATGAACTTCACCCTTCCAGGCGGGAACACCGCGCTGGGCCCAACCCTGGCGGCGACCGCCCAGGCCGCCGAGGAGGCCGGCTGTTCGACCCTGACGATGATGGACCACTGGTTCCAGATGGAGGGGTTCGCCACCGCCCAGGACCCGATGCTCGAGGGCTACACCTCGCTCGGATTTGTGGCCGGCAAGACGGAGCGCATCACCCTGTCGCTCATGGTCACCGGCGTGACCTATCGGCATCCCGGGTTGCTTGCCAAGATCGTGACAACCTTGGACATCGTCTCGAGCGGGCGCGCGATGCTCGGTCTCGGTGCTGCCTGGTACGAGCGTGAGCATCTCGCGCTCGGGGTGCCCTTCCCGCCGATCGCTGAGCGGTTCGAGCGGCTCGAGGAGACACTGCAGATCTGCAATCAGATGTGGAGTGACAACGACGGGCCGTACGACGGCAAGCACTACCACCTCGCCGAAACCATCTGCCACCCGCGGCCGATTCAGTCGCCCCGCCCGAAGATCCTCATCGGCGGTGGTGGTGAACGCAAGACCCTCAAGCTCGTGGCCCGCTATGCGGACGCGTGCAACCTCTTCGCGCTCGGACCCCCGGAGGTGAAGCGCAAGCTCGACGTCCTCGCCCAGCACTGCGAGGACGAGGGCCGCGACATTGCGACCATCAAGAAGACCATCCAGGGCGCGGCCGATCCGACCAAGGACCTGGACGGGTTCCTCCGGGACATGGAGGAGTACGCCAGGCTCGGGATCGCCATGGTCGGAGTCCGGAATACGTCGCCCGATCCTGTCGCGACGGCCCGGATGCTCGGGGAGGTGGTGCCGCGCCTCGCCCAGATCGGGCCGAAGTGATTGCCGTAACTCCGGCGCCGAGGTGAGGGACCAGCCGGCCGCTGGGATCAGGATCCGAGTATCAGGCCGCCGACGCCCGCAACACAGAGCCCGCCGGCCGCGGCTCCAAGGACGATCCACACGGCAGCGCGTCGCCGGTCGCTGAAGGGGCGTGAGCGACGCCTGCGGAGGTAGGTTTCCCGAACGTCGAGCGTGTCTGCGCCCGAGGGTGGCGACATCACTTGAAGCTCGTCATCCCCTTCTAATACGCCAATCGGTGTAACAAGATCAGCAACACGGCGGTCGATTACGACAGCGAACCTGGTCACGTGGCGGAGTTACGGGACAGACAACGCGGTGGCTGCCATCCCGTGGCCACCTAATGACCGGGGGGCGGACACAATGAGGTGGGCCGCACTCGACGTCTGGGTTCATGATGGCCGCCCGCCCCACTGCCATTTGTGGACCTCGATGTCGGCGTACCGAGTCGGTGTCAGGATGGCGCGGGCGCTGTCCGGGTCCGTTGCCCGGATCAACGCCGCTGTACCCAGCCAGCTGAAGCCGTCGTCGGACAGGAGCGGCCCGAATGCGATCAGCTCATCCTGACAGCTCGGCACGGCGAGGTCGGTTGCCTGATCCGTGCCGAGGCCGAGCACCAGGTAGCGGTTGCCGCCGGCCCGACCGCCGGGAAAATCCCACATCGTGCGCCCGAGCGTGTTGCGCCACCTGCGCAACAGCACGTCCCGGTAGACGCCTGCCTGGAAGTTGGGCTCATCGAAGGCGAACGCACGTGCTGCCGCGGGATCCCGCAACTCGACGATGTGCACGCTGCCCGTGGGCGTGTGGCCATCGCCGGCGAGTGTCGGGCCGCGGGCGATCATCTCCGTCGCGTACCGGTCCATGTAGCACCAGTGCTCTTCCGACAGCTCGTTGCGCAGCGCCACGGAGCCGGGCCGATCGCGGTGGTAGCAGAAGAACTCCATGCCGACGGTCTGTACCACAATTCGGCGCGCCCGGCTTGATCAGGTGGTGCCTGGAGCTCCCCTCTGGACCGCCGTCGCGAAGCCCGCCCGTAGCCGCGGCTTCGCGCCGAGGTCTTATCGCCATCCCAACCGCCATCCGACGCCACTTCGGTCTGGACAAGCCCGGAGCGCAGGTCGAGGTCATCGAGCGAGAGGGGGAGATCGTGCTGCGTCCGCACGTCGCCGTGCCGGCCGACCAGGCGTGGTTCTGGACAGAGCGCTGGCGGCGGATGGAACGTGAGGCCGACGACGCAGTCTCCGCCGGGCGCATCGTGATCGTGGACGGCGTCGAGGAACTCCTGGCCGAACTCGACGCGTGAGGTTCGAGCGGACCGAACCGTTCAGGGCCGATTACCAGTGACTACCCGAGAACGAGCGCGAGAAGTTACGCGCCGCGGCCCGTGCCTTCAACACGGCTTGCGACCACTTCGTCGAGACCAAGGTCCCGTCGTCGTGGCCAGGCAACCTGCGGGTGAAGGCGGTCGCCAACGCCCCGGGCATCTTCGAGATGACCTGGAGCTTCAGCCTGCCTGACGGCCGAGCCACCTGGGAGTGGACCACGGTCGTCGACACCGATGGAAGCCGGTTGCCGGCAGTGCGCTGGCGCAGGCTGGGAACTCACCGAACCTTCCGCGAACCGTGACCGCCCGACGTCACTCGTCATGGCAGCCATTCGACCGCTGCCCTCTTAGGCAGAGCTGATGCTCACTCCCAAGGCAGCGGTCACCCGGAGATATTGAATTTGGTGGAGCGGGGGGGACTCGAACCCCCGACCTCTGCCGTGCGAGGGCAGCGCTCTCCCAGCTGAGCTACCGCCCCGAGACGAGGGTCACGCCGAGGCGTTTTGCAGTATAGGGCTGGCGCCTGAAGCGCCTACGAGGCAGTCCGCGTCGCGAAGAACGTTTTGACCGCCTCGGCGAGCGCCGGGAGGTTGAAGGGCTTGGGAAGCATCCCGTCGGCCCCGGCGAGCCGCGCCGCCTCGGCCTCTTCGGAAAGGGCGCTGAACATGAGCACCGGAGTCTGTGCCGTCGCCGAGTTCGCCCTGATCCGGCGGCAGGCCTCGATACCGTCGATGCCTGGCATCATGATGTCGAGGATGATCAGGTCAGGGCGATCGGCCGCGGCCATCCTGACTGCCTCTTCGCCATCGGAAACGGTCGACATCTCGTACCCTTCGAGGGCGAGGTAGCGGGAGACGACGGACAGTACGCGCGGGTCGTCGTCGGCGAGCAGAACGCGCGGCCGGGACATTGCCCCCATGGTAAGCAGGCGCCGCTGAAACGGGTGGCCCGCGTCCATTCCTTTACACCCCGGATTCGAGGTGGTGGCTCAGGCTGCGGAGGCGCCCGCGATACTACCGGTGGCTATACTCGCCCGCAGGCATGTCGAGCACCCCGGCGTCCCTGGTTCTGTTCGGGATAGCGGTCGCCGCATACACCCTCGCTGTGGTCGCCTTCGTGCTCCACCTCGCCTTCCGCAAACGGCTCCTCGGCGACATCGGTATGGGCCTGGTCCTCATCGGCTGGCCGCTTCATTTCGCGTCGATCTTCACCCGCGCGCTGGAGGCCGGCCACTGGCCGCTCGGCAACATGTACGAGTACTCGACCGGAATTGCCTTCGTCGTCGTCACCGTGTGCGTCGTCCTCATGGTGCGCTCGCGCATGCGCCTGATCGGATTACCGGCGATGATCGTCACCGTCGCGTTGATGGGCGTGGCCTACATGCTCTACGTACCGCCGGGTCAGCTTGTCCCCGCCCTGCACAGCTACTGGCTGACCATCCATGTGACCTCGATGGCGACGTCCTCCGCGGTGCTGAGCTTCTCGTTCTTCTTCGGGATGGCCTATCTCGCGCGGCGCTGGGCGGACAACCGGCTGCTCGCTCTCGCACCCGCGGCGGTTGCCGCCACCGTCAGCAGCGGTGGCGTGGCGACCATGACGATGGGCGGCGGCGGGTCGGGTGGTGGCTTTGCCGCGAGTGGCGCCAAGCACCCGGTGGCGGCGTGGCTGCAGCGTGCGCTTCCCGGGGCCGGAATGCTCGACAGTTGGAGCTACCGCTTCGTGATGATCGGCTTCCCGATCTGGACGTTCGGCGTCATCTGTGGTGCCATCTGGGGCGAGCACGCCTGGGGCCGATACTGGGGATGGGATCCAAAGGAGACGTTCGCCTTCATCACGTGGGTCATTTTCGCCATCTATCTCCATGCTCGCGTGACGTACGGCTGGAAGGAGAAGCGGGCGGCGATCATCACCGCCTTCGGGTTCGCGGCCATCCTCTTCACGCTGTATGCGGTCAACCTCTGGATCGCGGGGCTGCACTCGTACGCTCGCGCCTGACGGGTCCCCACGCCCGCCGGATCCAGGTCCCTCTCTGTCCTCCTCGGCACACGGACGCGCCCTCACCGAGGGCCACCTCAATCGGAGGACGTGCGCGAGCGCTCATCCAGAGAGAGCCGGCAGGCAGGAGCACGCGAAGCGAAGGAGACAGCGTCGCGACTACGCGCGGCGCGCCCACCTCGTCTTCTTCAGCATCTTCTTATGCTTGTGCTTGCGCATCTTCTTGCGCCGCTTCTTGATGACGGAACCCATCTGCGAACGACTATAGCGGTCCGAGGCGCGTGAAGGCCTCGCGCAGATTGGCGGCTGTGGTTTCGAGATCCTGGGGGAGTACCTTGACGTCGCCCAGCACGGGCATGAAGTTGGTGTCCCCCGCCCAGCGGGGAACGACGTGGACATGGACGTGCTCCGCGCTCGCGCCGGCTGCGCTGCCCTGGTTCACTCCGATGTTGAAACCGTCGGGATGCAGCGCATCGGTGAGCACCCGAACCGCGCGCTGCGTCGCGGCAAAGACCGCGGCTCCCTCCTCCTCGGTCAATGAGAGCACGTCTGGAGTGTGCCGGACCGGAACGGCCATCAGGTGCCCGCTCGTGTACGGGAAGCGGTTCATCAGGAGGTAGGCCAGCCTCCCCCGCCCGACGACGAGCGATTGATCGCCTCCCCCGCCCGCGGCGGCGCAGAGAAAGCATCCGTCGCCGTTCTCCGCCGGTGAGCTCGAGACGTAGGCCATCCGCCAGGGCGCCCAGAGCCGCTTCACGCGTCGACGTTAGCCGACCGCCCGCTCCACGGGTGCGGTTCCACCCGTTCAGAGCAATGTCAAGGTCACCTCGACGTTGCCCCGCACAGCGTTCGAGTAAGGGCACCGTTGCTCGGCCTCGTCGATCAGGGCTTGCGCCACCGCGCGATCGGGCAGCGAGGGCAGTGTGATCAGGAGTTCGACAGCCAGGCCCAGGCGTCCGGATTCGATCCGCCCGATGCCGACGCGGGCGGTCACGGTGGCATCCTCGACGTCGACGCCCTTTCGGCGGGCGATACCCAGCATCGCGTTCTCCCAGCACGCTGCGAACCCGAGCGCGAAGAGCTGCTCGGGATTCGTCCCGCGGGCGCCGTCGCCACCCAGCTCCTTGGGCGACGTGAAGTCGACTTCGACCACGCCGTCGGAGGTGACGCCATGACCTCGGCGGCCGCCTTTGACGGTCGCCTCAGCCGTGTAGAGAATCCGTGGACGCTGATCGCTGTCGCTCATGACTCCTCCGAAGGCCGCCCGCCGGTTGCAGGATCCATCTTATGGGCGGCGGTCGGGACCCTGGAGTCACCCGGCGCGTCTGGCCTCGAAGCGGTTCGCCCCGATCCTTTGCCCCGTGTGACGGGGATGGCGCGTCGCGAATCCAGCGCCAAGTTGCAGCGCCTAAAATCTAGCGCTCTACTGGGTCCGATACGAGGGCGTCATGCAAGAGAAACAAGAATCCGTCTACTCGGCAGCGGCAGACTACCGCGCCGAGAGCCCTCATCTTGCGCACCACGTCCTCTACGATCGGCTGGTTGGCATATTGCGCCAGACTTTGAGGGACTTGAAAGCTGCTGGTCTGCCCCTTTCCGTTCTGGAAATCGGCGCCGGACATGGCGGATATACTGAGCCTGCACTGGCGGCTGGATGTCAGGTTACCGCCGTCGAGATGTCGCGACCATCGCTTGCCCGGCTTGCGGAGAAGTTCGGTGCGAACGCCAACTTCAAAGGCATCTTCGACGCGGACGGCACGCTGTCAGAGGTTGGAAGCGGCTTCTCGCTCATTCTGTGCGTCGCGGTCCTGCACCATATTCCCGACTATCTGGCGGCTCTCACGCAAGCGAGCAGCCGACTGAGGCCGGGTGGAGCCTTACTCAGTCTGCAGGACCCGATCTGGTATCCGCGCCAGAGCAAGGTGAGCCGCGGACTCTACCGGGTCGGTTACTACGCTTGGCGGCTCCCACGAGGCAACTGGAAACGCGGCGTGGGCTCCGTGGTGCGTCGGACACGAGGAACCCTGGACGAGGACAACCCGTCCGACATGGTCGAGTACCACGTTGTGCGCAATGGCGTTGATGAAAGGGCCATACGCGAGCTCTTGCTGGAGAACTTTGAGGATGTGCGGGTTCTGCCGTACTGGTCTAATCAGTCAGCAGCGGTGCAGTGGCTTGGCACCCGCCTGCGGCTTCGGAACACCTTCGGCATCCTGGCGACCGGCTACCGCGATCCGAGCCACAGCGGGGCGGTCAGCGCCACTTCATAAGGGTTTCCGTCGCCCACGAGCCGTAGCGAAAACGTGCTGACGAGATCGCCTCATTCAACCTGACCCACTTAGTTCACGACCGCTTCGCGCTCGCATTGCCGGATGTTGCGACCAGGGTTGCGCGCCTATGACGGCGGACCTGCCAGCGCGCGAAGCATCTCGAGCGTTCGATGGCGCTTGCCGCCGCCGGATCGCTCAGTTCGTGACGGCGATCTTGGTGCGCACCTGCTCTGAGAAGTGGCACGCGGCGAAATGGCCGTCGCCCTTGAGCTCCAGTTGCGGCTCGACGTCCGCGCATACCCCGGGAACCTGAGCGATCGGACAGCGCGTGTGAAAACGACACCCTGACGGTGGGTTGAGCGGCGAGGGGATCTCACCGGACAGCTCCACCAGCCTGCGCCGCGATTCGATCCGTGGATCGGGCACCGGGATGGAGGAGAGGAGCGCGCGCGTGTACGGATGCTCCTGTGAAGTGTAGAGGTCCTCACTGGGGGCCACCTCGCAGATCTTGCCCAGGTACATCACCATGACCCGGTTGCTGATGTGCCGGACCACGGAAAGGTCATGCGCGATAAAGAGATACGTGAGCTCGAACTCCCGTTGCAGGTCCTCGAGCAGGTTGATGATCTGCGCCTGGATGGAGACGTCGAGCGCCGATACCGGCTCGTCGCAGATGATCAATTTGGGGTTGAGCGCGAGTGCACGAGCGATCCCGATCCGCTGCCGCTGACCACCGCTGAACTCATGCGGGTAACGGTTGTTGAAGTAGGGGTTCAGCCCCACGGTGCGCAGCAGCTCCTGCACGCGCGCATCCTTCGCGCGCCCGCTGATCATCTTGAAGTTGACCAGGGGCTCGGCGATGATGTCGCCGACCGTCATGCGCGGATCGAGTGACGCATACGGATCCTGAAAGATCATCTGGAGCTGCTTGCGCTGCTGGCGCAGCTTCTCGCCACGGAGCTTGGTGATGTCGACGCCGTCGAGGTACACCTCACCGGAGGTGACGGGGATGAGCTGGGTGATCAGGCGGCCGAGTGTCGACTTGCCACAGCCCGATTCGCCCACGAGGCCGACGGTCTCGCCTGGGAGGACGTCGAAGCTCACGCCGTCCACCGCCTTGACCGACGCGCCCACTCCTGCGCCGAAGTGCTTCACCACGTTGACCACGCGGAGGAGCGGTTCGACGGACGGCGTGACCCGCAGGGCGGGTGCGACCACGGTGTCAGTCACCGATCGGCTCCGCGATGGCCGCCGCCACCTCGGTAGGCGGGCGGGACCGCCCTGCGGGATGGATCCCGCTCGCCGCCCCTGGGCTCGTGTCGGTGATGGTACCGGCGCCCATCTCCGCGTAGGCGCGCGCCATCGTGACCCAGCACGCCGCGTGCTGCGCCGGCGCGACCTGCTCGATGGGCGGTGATTCCTTGAAGCAACGCTCCACCCGGAACGGGCAGCGCGGGTTGAACTTGCAACCCTGGGGCAGGTCGATGAGGTCGGGCGGCAGTCCCTCGATGGAGAGCAGCCGATGTCCGCGGTTGGCATCGATGCGCGGCACCGACCGCAGCAGCGACCAGGTATATGGATGCTGCGGGGATTCGAAGATCTGCTCGACGGTTCCCTCTTCGACGATCTCGCCCGCGTACATGACGAGCACCCGCTTGCAGAGGCCGGCAACGACACCGAGGTTGTGGGTGATGAGGATGATCGCGGCCCCGGTCTGCTCGTTGAGGTCGCGCAGCAGCTCGAGGATCTGCGCCTGCACCGTGACGTCGAGCGCAGTCGTTGGCTCGTCGGCGATGAGCAGATCCGGTTTGTTGGAGAGTCCCATCGCGATCATGGCGCGCTGACGCATCCCGCCACTGAACTGGTGGGGGAAGTCGTTGATGCGTCGCTCCGCATCGGACACGCGCACCTGCTTGAGCAGATCGATACCCCGGCGCTCGACGTCGCCCGACGCGATCTTGTCGTGAGCGTACATCGCCTCGTCGATCTGATATCCCACACGGAGCACCGGGTTCAGCGAGCTGAGCGGGTCCTGGAAGATCATCGCGATGTCACGCCCGCGGATGTTGCGCAGCTCTTCCCTGGTCACCTTCAGGAGATCGCGGCCCTTGAACATGATCTCGCCGCCGACCACTTTCCCCGGCCGCTGCACGAGGCCGAGCACCGACATGGCGGTGACGCTTTTCCCGCAGCCGGACTCGCCGACGATACCGAGAGTCTCGCCCGGGGCTACGTCGAAGCTGACCCCCCGGACGGCCTTGACCTCGCCATCATCGGTGAAGAAGTGGGTGCTGAGGTTGCGGACCTCGAGGATTGGATTCGTCACCGACGCTGTCGTGGGTCGAAGGCGTCTCGGAGGCCGTCCCCAAGGAAGTTGAAGGCGAGCAGGGTGACCGAGAGGGCGACAGCCGGCCAGAGCATCATGTACGGCTCCAAGGGGAGTGCAGCATATCCCTCGGAAGCGATCGATCCCCAGGAGGCGAGCGGGCTCGGGATTCCAAGGCCGAGATAGCTCAGGAAGGCCTCGGTGAGGATCGCGATCGGGATGACGAACGTTGCCTGGACGATGATCGGGCCGAGCGAGTTCGGCAGGATGTGACCGAAGAGGATCTTGCCGGATCTGGCGCCGCTCGCCCGAGCGGCCTCGATGTACTCCCGCTCGCGGATGCTGAACGCTTGACCTCGCACCAGCCGCGCCATGTCCATCCAGGCCGTGGCGGAGATGGCGATCATGATGTTGCCGAGACCGCGTCCCAGGACCAGGTACAGGATGATCGCGACCAGGATGCCGGGGATCCCGTAGAAGATGTTGATGAACACGCTGATGACGTTGTCGATCCAGCCTCGGAAGTAGCCGGCGATGAGGCCGACGACGACCCCGACGGTCAGCACGATCGCCGACGTTCCGACACCGACGATGAGAGAGATCTGCGCTCCCTGCATCATGCGGCTCAGGAGATCGCGCCCGAGGTCGTCGGTGCCGAGCGGATGGGCCGCGGATGGCCCGAGGTAGGTGAGGGTGTTGGGCAGGATGGTCGCGGGGTTGTACGGTGTCCAGAAGACGGCGACGACCGCGATCAGCAACAGTGCGGTCAGGTAGACGAGCGCCGCCAGCGCGAGCCGGTTGCGGCGCAGACGGCGGAAGCCGTCACGCCAGAGTCCGACCTGTGCCCGGGCGATCGTGCCGCCCGCATATTCCTCGAGGATTGGGGTCGCTACGCTGGCCATCAGTATCGAATCCTTGGATCAACGACGGTGTACAGCAGGTCGACGACGAGGTTGGCGATGCCGATCAGGAGAGCGTAGACGGTGAACACGGCAACGGTGACGTTGTAGTCGGCTCCCAGGATGCTCTCCACGAACTCCTTGCCCAAGCCTGGGATGCCGAAGATATTCTCGATGATGACGCTGCCGGTGATGATGCTGATCACCAGCGGCCCCAGGATGCTGATCACGGGGATGAGAGCGTTGCGCAGCGCGTGCCGCACCGTGACGACGCGGCTCTTGAGGCCCTTGGCCCGGGCGGTCCGGATGTAGTCCTGCTGGAGCACCTCGAGCATCGCGGCTCGGGTGATCCGGGTGACCTGGCCCGAGGTGTAGAAGCCGAGGATGATCGCGGGGAGCGACAGTTCCACCAGCGTCCCGTACGTGCCTGTCCAGATGGCGGGATAGGAGATAGCGCCGTTGGTGACGGTGGGCAGCCAGTAGCTGAAGATGAGCACGCCAAGCCCGGCGAGGACGAAGCTCGGCACGCTGTAGCCCACAACCGCGATCGATGTGAGCGTGTAGTCGACCCAGCTGTTCTGGCGCATCGCCGCCAGAACACCGAACGTGGTGCCGAGGCCGATCGTGATCAGGAGAGCTGTGCCACCCAGCTCGGCGCTGACACTGAGCTCGCGCATGACCAGCGGGGTGATCGGCAGCCCTCGAATCTGGAAGGAGACTCCGAGATTGCCCTGGATCGCGTTGGTGAGGAAGCTCCAGTACTGCACCAGGATCGGCCTGTCGAGCCCGTACTGATGCAGGACCAGCTGGAGCGCCTTGCCATGGACGCGCTCGCTCTCGAAGGCGCTTCCCGGCAGGCTGTGAACGGTGATGAAAACCAGGAATGACACCGCGATCAGCGTGAAGACGATCAGCAGCAACCGCTGCGCGATGTAGATCAGGGTCCCCCGGGTCAGCATCTCCTGGTCCTCCGTCCGAGGGGAAAGTCGATAGGCGCCCGGCTCGGTGCCGGGCGCCTATTTCATTCGGTTCTGAGCGGGAATCTCTCAGTGAGAGAGGATCTTGATCTCGTTCCAGTAGTGGTCGAAAGCGGTGTTGGAGCCGGCGCCGCTCACGTACGACTGAATCAGGAAGTTGCCGACCGAGTAGTAGAGCGGGATGTAGACGACGTCCGCCTGAAGGATCCCGGCGAGTTGGTTATAGAGGGGCAGCGCCTGGGACAGCGGCATGGCGTCCGCCTGCTTCAGGATGCTGTCGTACTGAGGATCGTCGAACCCGCTGGTGTTGGCGCCCGCCGATGTCGCGTAGACACCCCAGAGGTTGTCGTACCAGTCCTGGGGATGGTTGTAGTCGAACTGCCAGCCGTCGCGGTCCATCTGGTACTTGCCCGAGAGGCGGTTGCTGATGAAGATCGACGCATCGGAGACCGCGTTCAGGTTGACGTGGACGCCGAGGTTGGTCTGCCACTCGTTCTGCAGGTATGCGGCGACGCTCTCGTTGAGGCTCCCCGCGTTGTACGAGTAGGTGAGGTTCTTGGTCAGCGATCCCGATGGGTCGTACTGGGTCAGCAGCGACTTCGCCTGGGTCGCGTCGAACTTGGCCAGCGGGTCAGTGTTCGGGCCGGTGTTGCCGATCAGCCCGGTGGTGATGAGGCCGCCGGTCGCCGGCGAGCAGGTGACGTTGTGACAGACGGTTGTGGCGAGGCCGTTCTTGTCGACTGCCAGGTCGAATGCGAGGCGCAGGCCCTTCGCAGCCGCCGACTCACCCTGGAAGGGTCCGCCGGTCGGATACCCGATGCTGAAGCTCACCCAGGTGGTGCGCCCCTTGGGCTGGGTCAGAAGGTTCGGCTTCTCCCGCGAGTTGGCCTGGATCGCCAGGATGTTGGCCAGCGGGATGATCGCGCTGTCGCCGCCGTAGCCGATGATGTCGTAGCCCTTCTGGAAGAAGGCGTCCACGGTCGTGGGCGCGGTCGACGGATCCTTGATGTCGATGTTGATCGTCTGCAGCGTGGGCTTCGGAGAACCCCAGTAGTTCGGCACCGCCGAGAACGTCATCGACTGCTTCGGGGTGTAGGCCGTGAGCTTGTAGGCACCGGTGCCGACGAGGTTGGCGGGGGTCTGCCACCAGGTCACGGGATCCACACCAGGACCGTTGATGACCTTCTCATCGACGATCGCGCCGACCGTGCCCTCGAGCGTCCACGCGGTGAGGCACCAGCCGCACGCGCTGCTGAGCTTGACCTGGACCGTCTCAGGGTCGGGGGCGGTCAGTCCGCTCATCATGAAAGCGGGGTTGCCCGCGGCGAGCTGCTTCTCGATATTGCCCTGAAAGGTCGTGGGGGTCCCGGAAGTCGGCGGGTTGCCGGCGGCGGTCTGCACCGCGCTGTAGCCCGCGATTGCGCTCAGGATCGACGAATAGGCACCGTGCAGATCAGCGCCGCGGTTCCAGGAGTACAGGACGTCCTTGGACGTGACCGGATCTCCGTTGGAGAACTTCGCCGCGGGGTTCAGATGGATCGTGTAGGTGAGGCCGTCGGCCGAGATCCCACCGTTCCCCTGGGTCGGGACCGCCGTCGCGATGTCCGGAACGATGTTCAGCTTGTCATCGAAGCGCCAGAGGTTGTCGAACACGTTCTGCATGAGCTCGGTGTCGACCTCGGCGTCCATCTCACCGGGATCCCATGTTCCCGGATCCTGGAACACCGGGAAGTGGAGGACCTGGGAGCTCGCCAGGGAGTTCGTCGAGGGAGTGTTGCTGGTACTCCCGCACGCGGCAGCGGTGAGCAGGCCCAGCATGCCCAACCCGATCCCGCCGATGGTGAATTTGTTGACTCGCAACACGCGATCCTCCCGTGATGGATGAAAGCCGCCCTGGCTCAGGTTTTGGCCTCGGCCCTGAACCGCCCTCACATCGGGTGAGGCGTGCGGATCATATCGACTTGCATGACGGCCTGCGGTCGGAGGCGTCGTTTTTCATCCCGTTGGGGGACGCCTTCGCAGGGAATTCGTCCCGTTGGGGGATGCACGCGACGCGAGCCCGTGCCCCGCGGCGGG
>DATLRB010000044.1:0-184780 GCA_035534875.1 Saccharimonadales bacterium (SeqCode) | reverse complement strand
GTCTTCGTCATCGTTCTGACGCACCTCGGGCGGCGCTCACGAAGTCCCGTGGCGAGCGCGCGACGCGCGGAGTTGGCGAGCCTGCGATGGCACCGCCTCCTTCGCTGCGCGACGACCCAAATCGGGGACCAACGCCTCTAGACAGGCGTCCGACCGCACTGCTGAGATGAGCCTGCAACAGAACCCGTCGATGCCCTGAGGTGGGCAGATGAACGCGAAGAGAATCGTGGTCGGAGTCAATGGGTCGGCAGCGTCGAACGCCGCCCTCGAATGGGCGGTTCGCCAGGCTGCGCCGCTCGGGGCCGAGATCATCGCTGTGCATGTGATGAAGCCGGCCGGGGGGCCGCCGCCCGGTGGAGGGGTGGCCGACGTTCGTCTGCGAGAGTTCGACTACCTTGGCGACGCGATGCGGGCGCGGGTCAAGAGAGAGTTGTTCGCGCCGCTCATGGCGTCGGGAATCGAGCACCGCATCCTGATCGTCGAGGGCCACCCGGCGACTGGAATCCTGCACGTTGCGGACGCCGAGGATGCCGGCCTCATCGTGGTCGGTAACGGCTTGCACAGCACGATGGAGGACCTCTTCCTGGGAAGCGTGGCTCACGAGCTGACCCACAGAGCGACACGACCCCTCGCCATCGTTCCGATGACCGCCCGCGCCGGCGCCGTCGACGCCGTTGGACGAGGGCAGCGCGCCGCGGCCGTGCCGCGACAGACAAGGTCACATCGGAGTGGCGAATACCTCGAGCAGGTGGCGGCGGTCAACCTTCACGCGTTGCGGTAGGCGTCACCGGTCATCATCACGGCACGGCGTGGTCACGACCGGTGGACGTGCCGAGGCGGCACATCAAGAAGGTAACCGTGACTGACGTGTTTGCGTTGAATGGGTATGCCGCCAATCATGAGTTGTCGTGGGAGTGCGATCCACCCCGGCCTTGCCTGGAACGGGCGCAGGTCTGATGGCCGCCGTATGCGGCAGCGCATCCGCCTGATCAACGAAAGAAAGCAGCGATGAACGTCGCGACCATCATCGGCACCGCGATCGCCACTGTCGGCCTCGCAGCATGTGGCTCGACGGTCGCGCGGACTGTCGCTCCCACCCTCACGCCGACGGTCGCTCCAACCCTCCCGCCGACGGTCGCGCCAACCCTCGCTCCAACCCTCGCGCCGACTGTCACTCCAACGCCGACAGCGTCGCCGACACCAACGCCGACCCCTGCATTCGTTCCACCGACTGCGCCGCCGACGCTGACAGCACTGTGCGCTCCCAACAGCACGGAGTTCGCCTGGCAAGTGAGCTTTGGGGAAACGGAGAGCAACTACAACGTCGATCTCAGCTTCACCGCGGGCGCAACGTTCCCCGTCGAAGAGACAAGCGCGACGCAGCCATACACGTTCTACACACCCAACGCCCCGGACGAGCAACTGATTCTCGTACGTTGGGATTCCTACCCGTCGTTGGTGTCTGACGGCACGAACGCAGACAGCGATCTGTGCCAGACACCGCCGGCAGCCACGCCTGGCTGAGGGCCCGGCGGCTTGACCTCCAGTTGCAGCACGGCTGCATCTCGATCCAGGCTGCTCGCTCGCAGGTCCAGCCTGCTGACAATCCGCGGCGATGGGTATCACTCGAGTGGGAACACATCGCCGCGGATTGGAAATCAAATGCACCAGGAGGCACGTCAATGCTCATCAGCACCGCCAACGATCTGCCCGGGTACGAGATCACCGAGGTCCTCGGCGAGGTCTTCGGGCTCACGGTTCGCTCGCGAAATATCGGCTCGCAGTTCGGTGCGGGTCTGAAGTCGCTCATGGGGGGCGAACTCAAGGGGATGACCCAGAACCTCGCGCAGAGCCGCCAGGAGGTCATCGAGCGCATGTGTGGCGAGGCCACGGCAAAGGGCGGCGACGCCATCGTCGCGATGCGCTTCGACACCTCGGAGATGGGCGGCACGTGGACCGAGATTTGCGCCTACGGAACGGCCGTGAAGGCGCGGAAGCTCTAGACGGCCGCGGCGAATCGACCGAGCCGGAACGGCGAGAGATCCGTCTCGCTCGCACCCGTGGTGATTCGCTGCGCGATCGCCTCGCCGAGTCCGGCCGAGTGTTTGAACCCGTGGCCGGAACACGGCGACACGATGAGCACGCCGCCGACGTCCGGGTGATCGTCGATCACGAAATTCGCGTCCGGGGTCACCGTGTAGAGGCATCGCGCGCTTCGGAGGCATCGGGGCGAGACGCCAGGAAGGCGCCTGCCGATGAGCGCATCGTGGAGCGCGCGCGGCTCGTCGGGGTCGACCTCGAGTGACGCCTCGTCCGCGCTGGTCGCACTGTCGAACTGCTCGGTCGCAACCTTGATCTCGCGGGTGCCATCGATCGCCGGGAACCCGTAGAACGCGTTGCCGTCGCTGAGGCCCCAGATGAACACCGGCATCGCGCCCGGAGTGTGGTCCGGCGCGTCCGGGCGCAGTTCGAACCAGGTGAGCACCTGCCGGTACACCGTGAACAGCCGGAGTTGCTCCGGCCGGACGAAGTCGCGCACCCATGGCCCCACCGCCAGGACCACCCTGCCGGCATCGACGGACCCCCGGTCGGTGCGGATCCGCGCCCCGCTCCCCGACGGCTCGACCGCGAGCGCGCGCTCGTCCCGGCGAATCTCGGCGCCCAGGCGAGCGGCGACCGTCAGCTGGGCCTCGACGCAGCGTTCCGGACGAACATAGCCGGCGCCGGCCTCGAAGTACGCCGACTCGTCGCCGTCGAGCGCGAACTGCGGGAAGCGGCCCGCGACGCCGGTGGCACTGAGCAACTCGTGCTTGATGCCATAGCGCTTCGCGCAGGCGATCGTGCCGGCCAGGAACTCGTGGCGGTGGCGGCCGGCGGATCCGCCCCCCGCGGCCTCGATGATCAGCCCGCCGCACTGCGTGAGCAGGTCCTGACCCGTCTCGGCTTCGAGCTCTCTCCAGATCGCATGCGATCGCCGCACCAGCGGCGCGTACGCCTGGCCCTCGCCGATCGCCTCTCGGGTGATCCGAGTGTCGCCGTGGGTCGAGCCATGGATGTGCGGTGGCGAGAATCGGTCGATACCCACGGCACGGACCCCGCGCCGGGCGAGCTGGTACAGCGTTGCCGCGCCGGCGGCGCCCATGCCGACCACGGCGACGTCATACGTCCCCACGCCCGAAGCCTACTACCCTGGAACGGTGGGCCAGGAGCATTACTTCACCGCCGATCCGAAGGTCGCCTCGCGCCCACGAACGATCCCGGTCGTCCTCCCGGATCTGCGCTTCGAGCTCGACACCGACCGGGGCGTGTTCGCCCACGGGCATCTCGACTTCGGTACCGACCTCCTCCTGCGAAGCCTGCCGCCGGTTCCCCCAGGCGAGCTGGTCGATATCGGCTGCGGGTACGGCGCGATCGCCATCGCCCTGGCGCTTCGCTGCCCAGACGCCCGGGTGTGGGCCGTGGACATCAACCACCGGGCGCTCGACCTCTGCGCGCGCAACGCCGAGCGAGCCGGGGCCCCAAACGTTGTCCCGGCCGAGCCGGCCGCCGTTCCCGAGCGCATCAGGTTTGCCGCCGCCTACTCCAATCCGCCGGTCCGGCTCGGGAAGCCGGCGCTTCATGACCTGCTGGTCACCTGGATCGGAAAGCTCGAACCCGATGCGATTGCAACCCTGGTGGTCCAGCGTCACCTCGGCGCCGACTCCCTTGCCGCGTGGCTGACGGGCCTCGGCCACCGCGTCGACCGGGTCCGGTCGAAGGGTGGGTATCGCGTGCTCGCGGTGCATGCCCCCACCGGCAGCACGCATGATGGAAGCCGTGTCCGCTAGCCCCGGCCCCGTCGGCTTCATCACGATCAACGTCGACCCGGTCCTGCATCTCGGGCCCCTGCCGATCCACTGGTACGGGGTCATGTACGCCCTGGCGTTTCTCGCCGGGTATCAGTTCGGGGTGCTGCCCTACGCGCAGCGGCGAGGCCTGCCCAAGTCGGTCGCCGAGAAGATCACGGTCTGGACGATCATCTTCGGGCTCCTCGGTGGCCGTCTCTACTACGTGGTGCAGCAGCCGAACCTGTGGCAGAACTACGTGCTCCACCCGATCAACATCATCGCGTTCTGGCAGGGGGGGATGGCCTTCTTCGGAGCGATCATGGCCGGCTTCGCGACGCTCGCCATCTGCGCGTGGCGCTACCGGTACAACCCCTGGCTCGCGCTTGACGGCGGGGTGCTGTTCGCCGTGGTCGGTCAGCCGATCGGACGAATCGGCAACGTGATCAACGGCGACATCCTCGGCGCACGAAGCACCCTGCCCTGGGCCACGGCCTACGCGAATCCGCACGCGGTCCTGCAGCCCGGCTTCAACCTGTGCACCCCGGCGCAGTGCATCGCCTACCAGCCGGCGGCGGTGTACGAGGCACTCGGCACCATCTGCATCGGTATCGTGCTGTTCATCCTGGTGCGCAGGAATCTCCGCCCCGGCATTCTCGCCATCACCTATGTCGCGCTCTATGCGATCAGCCAGCTGATCCTCTTCGAGTTCCGTGCCAGTGAACCGCCCGGCCCGCTCGGCCTGCGCGAGGCGCAGTGGACGTCGATCGCGGTGCTGATCCTGGGCGTGCCGCTCCTCTACCTGGTGTGGCGCCGGACCATCGCGCGATTCGAGAAGCGCTCACCCAACGAGCCCCCAGCCGCAGTGGAGCACGCCGCAGCTCGGTGACACAGCTGCTCCTGTACAACATCATCGGCTTCGTCGAGATCGCGTTGACGGTGCTCGTGATCGCGCGCATCGCGGTGTCCTGGATCGGGCTCAGCCCGTGGCATCCGGTGGTCCGCTGGCTGCGCATCATCGTCGACCCGATCCTGGCGCCCTTCCGCCGCATCCTGCCGAGCTTCAGCGGCATCGATTTTTCGCCGATCCTCGCGATCGTCGTCATCTATTTCGCCGCGCAGATCCTGCAGACACTGGTCCTCGGCGGCGGGATCAGTCCCGCCTTCACGATCGTGTCCCTCCTCGAGCAGCTGGTGGTCGACATCGCGATCGCGATCGCGATCGTCGTGCTCATCCGGATCCTGCTCGCAGTGTTCCACGCCGACCCGTGGCACCCGATGGTGCAGATGGTGCGCACCATGTCCAATCCGCTCGTCGCCCCGTTCGCCGGCCTGCACCGGGGTGGCGTGACCGCCGGTGTGGACTATCCGGCAATCGCCGCGCTGGCTCTGTACATCGTCCTGATCATCGCGATCAAGATCGTTTTCGGCCTGCTGCTCGGTTCGATCTGAACGGCGGCACGGTCAGCGCCGGGCCGCCGTTCGCTCCCGTTCCGGGGCGCGGACCCGGCGCATCTCGACGCGATACGAACTGTCCCCGGCCAGGTTCTCGACGGCGCGTTCGAGCGCCGGGCATGGCTCGACCGCGAAGTCGACAGCGAGCGTGACCTCGTCGACGCTCGTTCCCGAGTCGACGTGGAGCACGACCGGGCAATCACCCCGATGCTCCTCGAGCGCGCGCCGGAGCGCTCCCAGAACGGCGATCTGCGAGGCGGTGACACTGATGTGCACGGTGCTGTCCCGTCGCCACGCGGCGAGGCGGGGATCGTCGTAGGCGTACACCGCTTCGGCGAGGATCTGGGGTGGCTCGAGATCCACGCGGTCCTCGTCTTCGCCCGCGGGCGTTGCCGTGGCGCCGCTCGCCGTGCGCCCCGCCTCGACCCTGCCGCGCACGACGACGACCGCGTCCGGTCGCAGCGCCGCCACACACTCCTCGAAGACTCGAGCGAATACCACCACCTCGACGCTGCCGGTCAGGTCCTCGATCTGGAGTGCTGCCATACGCTGTCCGGTGGTGCTCCTTCGGGGCACGAAGGTGCGCATGTCGCGAATGGCGCCACCGACCTGCACGATGAGCCCGTCGAGATGTGCGCCGAGCTCGTTGATGGTCGTGTCGACACGCTGCTGCAGTTCGCCGGCGATCCTCCGCAGTGGGTGGTCGCTGAGGTACATGCCGAGGAACTCGCGCTCCCAGCTCAATCGCTCGTCGGCCGCGATCGCGTACGGACCGTTGATGTCGCGTCCCTCGAGGTCGTCCGCGGCCTGCGACACCGGCTCGATCAGCACGATCGTCTCGCCGAACAACGACGTCTGCCCGGACTCCCGCTCGCGTCGGATCGTCGCAGCGCGATCGATGACGCGGTCGAGCACCGCCAGCATGGCGCCGCGCTCGCCAAGGGAATCGCATGCGCCGCTGCGGATCAGCGCCTCGACCACGCGGCGGTTGAGATCGCGGCTCGCGACGCGAAGGCTGAGGTCGAAGAGCGACACGAAGGGACCGCCGGCATCCCGCTCGGCAACGATCTCCGTGGCGATCCGCTCACCGACGTTCTTGATGTGACGCAGACCGTAGAGGATCTCACCCACGTCCTCGGCGCCGAGACTGAACGCTGACGCACTCCGGTTCACGTCCGGCGGCCGGACCACCAGGCCGCGGGCATGCGCGTCAAGGATCGACTGCTTGAGCCTGTCGAAGTTGTCCGCGCGGCTGTTGAGCAGCGCAGTCATGTACTCGCGTGGGTAATTCGCCTTGAGGTACGCAGTCTGGTACGCGATCAGTCCGTAGGAGATGGAATGCGCCCCGTTGAACCCGTACCCCGCGAAGAGTGCGATGAGCTCGAAGAGTTCGAGCGCCGTCTCCGCGGCGACACCGCGCGCCGCGGCACCACTCAGGAACTGCTCGCGCTGCTTGGACATCTTCACCTTGTCCTTCTTGCCCATAGCGGCGCGGAGGATGTCGGCTTCGCCGAGCGTGAAGCCGGCGACGGCCGAGGCGATCTTCATCACCTGGTCCTGGTAGAGGATCGCCCCGTACGTGTCCTTGAGGATCGGCTCGAGTTCGGGAAGCATGTACGTGACCGGCTCCTCACCGCGCTTGCGCCGCATCCACGTGGCGGTGGCGCCGCCCTCGATCGGCCCCGGACGGTTGAGCGCCACGGCGACACCGAGATCCTCGAGGCACTTGGGCTGCATATCGATGAGGATTCGCTTGGCGAAGGTGGCCTCGAGCTGGAAGATGCCGTGGGTGTCGGCCTTGCCGAGGAGCTCATAGGTCTTGGCGTCGTCGAGTGGGAGCTGGTCGATGTCGAGGTCGACTCCTCGGTGCGCACGCACCAGGTCGGCCGCCTCGGCGATGACGGTGAGGTTGGACAGCCCGAGCAGGTCGATCTTCAGCAGCCCGATCTGCGACACACCGTTCATGTCGTACTGCGTCACCGCGGTGCCGTCGCCGGCGGTCGACCGTTGCAGTGGAACGATATTGGCGAGCGGTTCGGATCCGATGACGACGGCGGCCGCATGCGTCGACGCATTCCGGCAGATCCCCTCCAGGCGGCGCGCGTTGTCGATGATGTGCTTCGCCCAGTCCTCGTGGTCGTAGAGATCCTTGAGCTCGCGGCTCTCACTGAGTGCTCGATCAAGGGTGATGTTCACGACCTGCGGAACCAGCTTCGCGAGCCGGTCGACATCCGGGAGGGGCACGTTGAGCACGCGCCCCACGTCACGGATCGCCGCCCGCGCCGCCATGGTCCCGAAGGTGATGATCTGGGCGACGCGATCGCGCCCGTATTTCTCCTGGACGTAGGTGAGCACGCGGTCGCGTCCCCTGTCGTCGAAGTCGATGTCGATGTCGGGCATCTGCACGCGCTCGCGGTTGAGGAACCGCTCGAAGATGAGCCCGTAACGGAGCGGCTCGATGTCGGTGATATGGAGCACGTAGCTCACCAGTGAGCCCGCCGCGCTGCCGCGTCCGGGACCGACCCGGACCCCGTCGCAGCGTGCCGCCCTGATCAGATCCCAGACGATCAGGAAATACGCCGAGAACCCCGTCTCACGGATGACGTCGAGCTCCATGTGCAGGCGCTCGCGGACCTCCGCGGTCACCGCGTCCGCGTAGCGCTCCCGCACCCCCGCCTCGCAGAGCTCGCGGAGGTAGGTGTCGGCATCGAGGCCCTCCGGGATCGGTGAGTACGTCGGCAGCAGGTTCTGCCCCAATGGAATCTCGACATGACACCGATTCGCGACCGCCATGGTGTTGGCGACGGCCTCACCGTAGGTCGCGAAGCGCTCGCGCATCTGTTGCGTGCTCGCGAGGTAATACTCGGGCCCCGAGAAGCGGAAGCGCTTCTCCTCCTCGCGACGCGCGCCGGTCTGGAGGCAGAGCAGGATGTCGTGCGCCTCGGCGTCCTCGGGCTTGATGTAATGCGAGTCGTTTGTGGCGACCAGCGGCAGGCCGGTGCGGCGCGCGATCTCGACCAGGCCGGCGCGAACCGTGTCCTCCTCTGGAATGCCGTGGTCCTGGAGCTCGAGGAAGTAGCCGTCTGCACCGAAGATCTCGGCATGGTCGCGCGCGACGATCTCGGCGGCGGCCATGTCGCCGCGAAGGATGGCCTGGGGCAGCTCGCCGCCGAGGCACGCGGACAGGCAGATCAGACCCTCGGCGTGCTCGGCGAGCAGCGGGCGGTCGATACGGGGCTTGTAGTAGTAGCCCTCGAGATGCGAGGTGCTGACCAGCTTGATGAGGTTGCGATAGCCGGTGTCGTTGCGCGCGAGCAGGATCAGGTGGTTGGGATCGCGGTCGGTCCTGCCCTCGCGATCGTGGCGCGAGCGCGGCGCCATGTACATTTCGCAGCCGAGCACCGGGTTGATCTTTGCCGCCCGCGCGGTGGCGTAGAAATCGACGGCCCCGTAGAGCACACCGTGGTCGGTGACTGCGATGGCCGTCTGCCCCATCGCCTTGGCGCTGTCGATGAGCTCCTTGACACGTGAGGCGCCGTCGAGCAACGAGAACTCACTGTGCGTATGCAGGTGGGCAAAGCCTCCGGACTCGATCTCGTCGCCGGTCGCGGATGGCTTCTGCACGCTGCCTCCTGGATGCTGTCGATGACGACGAACAGACGTACGCTACCACGCCGCGGTGACCCGACGCCGCGGGTACCGAGGGTACCGCTCAGCGGGTGACGGAGTGCTCGGCAGGCCGGTCCGCAGCGGGTGCGCCGGCCCGAGTCAGGGTCACCACGCTCTCCACGTGATAGGTCTGCGGAAACATGTCGACGACATCGATCGCATCGACGTGATACGGGCCCGAGGCCACCAGCGTGTGGAGGTCGCGCGCGAGGGTGGCAGGATCGCATGACACGTACACCACGCGCTCCGGCCCGGCGAGCGCGAGCCACCCGGTGACCCGCCCCGAGCACCCCGCCCGAGGTGGGTCGAGGATGACGACATCGGCCATCTCCGCCGCGCCGACGCGCGGGAGCGCATCCTCGACGGGCGACAGCACGAAATGCATGCGGTCGGCAACGTCGTTGACGCGCGCGTTGAGCACGCCCAGTTGCGCGGCGCCGCGGTTGTTCTCGATGCAGATCACCTCTCGGGCTTCGGCTGCGAGGTGGCAGGCGAGCACGCCGATGCCGGCGTACGCGTCGACCACGCGCAGGCCGGCGTGACCGCCGATCGAGTCGATGACGCACTGATAGAGCACGTCCATCTGCGCCCAATTGACCTGGATGAACGCATCCGGGGTCACGCGAAAGGTCATCCCGCGCCAGCGCAGCGTCGTCGACGTCGTGCTGACCCGACCGCCGTCGGGGAGGTCGAGGCCCCCGTCCAGCGCTCCGCTTGCGAGCCCTCGCGCCGGCTTGGCGTGGATCAGCAACTCCTGCCCGTCCTCACCGACTGTGAGGTGGAGCGTGCTGAGTGCGTTGGTCGCGCTCGAGTTGAGTAGTCCGCGCAGCGCCGGCAGCGCGGTCGTGATCCGGGGGTGATGGATCAGGCAGTCGTCGACCGCGATGGGACGCCAGCTGCGTGCTCGGTTGAACCCGAGTTCGGGAGGTGTGCTCTCGGTCCCGGCGATGACATGGAACTCGCCGCGAAGGCGATAACGCCACGGGTCGTCGACCGCGTGCATCGTCGGTGCGGGGTGGTCGATGCGCTGCCGGTGCAGGGCGTCGAGCACGATGTCGCGTTTGAGCTCGACCTGATGCTCATACGCCACGTGCTGGAGCTGGCACCCACCGCACCTGGGCACGTACGGGCAGGGCGGCGCGACCCGGTGCGGCGACGCCTCGATGACACGAACGACCTCGGCGAACGACGTCGAGCCCTTGCGGTACCTGACCGAGATCTCGACGTCTTCACCGGGGATGCCGCCCTCAACGAGCATCGTGGCGCCCTGGTCATCATGAGCAAGGCACAGTCCACCGTGGACCATGCGTCCGAGACGCACCTGGCCTATTGCTCCGGGAGCCGTTCGCGGAGCAGACGGTTCAGCAGCGGCATGTCGGCCTTGCCGCCGGTTGCGTCCTTGACGGCGCGCATCAGCTGGCCGAGGGCCTGCTGCTTCCCGGCGCGGAAATCAGCTGCGGCAGTTGGGTTCCCCGCGATGGCGGCATCGACGAGCGCGCTGAGCGCGGACGGGTCGCTGACCTGCGCGAGCCCTCGATCCCGGACCACCGCCTCGGGATCGCCACCCGACACGTAGAGTTCGGCAAGCAGTTCCTTCGCGGTTGGGCCGTTGATCGTGCCCGCGTCGACCAGGCGGAGCAGACCCGCAAGCCCGTCGACGCCAAGCCCGCTGCGCTGCAGCGGCAGCCTGTGCTCGTTCGCCAGCGCGGCCACGTCCCCGCTCTGCCAGTTGGCGGCAAGTTTGGCTGGAACACCGGAGGCGACGAGAGCCTCGTAGGCGTCCGCATCCTCGCGCGTGTCGGTGAGCACGGCGGCGTCGTAGGCGGTCAGCCCGTACTGCTCGAGGAAGCGGCGCGCCCGCGCCTCGGGAAGCTCCGGCAGCGTGGCGCGGACCCGCTCGACGAAGGCGGCGTCGAGTCGCAGCGGCGGCAGATCGGGCTCCGGGAAGTACCGGTAGTCGTGAGCCTGCTCCTTGCTCCGCTGCGAGATGGTGCGCCCCTGCGTCTCCACCCAGCCGCGCGTCTCCTGCATAAGGGTCCCGCCGGCGTCGAGCACACCCGTCTGCCGCTCGATCTCCGACTCGAGTGCGCGTTGCACCGCGCGGAACGAGTTCATGTTCTTGACCTCGACCTTGACGCCAAGCTCCGTGGCACCGCGCAACCGGAGCGAGATATTGGCGTCGCAGCGGAAGGATCCCTTCTCGAGGTTACCGTCATTGACCCCGATGTACATCAGAATCTGGCGCAGGCGCACCAGGTACTCACGCGCAGCCTCGGGCGTGCGCAGATCCGGTTCGCCCACGATCTCCATCAGCGGCACGCCGCACCGGTTGAGGTCGATCAGCGACGAGGTAGCGCTCTGCAGCACGTCGCCGGCGTGGTGCATGGTCCCGGTGTCCTCCTCGAGATGGACGCGAGTGATGCCGCAGCGGACCGTCTCACCGCCGAGAGGGAACTCAAGGTGTCCATTGACCGACAGCGGCAGGTCGTACTGCGAGATCTGGTACCCCTTGGGGAGGTCCGGATAGAAGTAGTTCTTTCGGTCGAACTTGGTGAAGGCAGGGATGTCACAGTGCAATGCGAGCGCGGTGCGCACCGTGCAGTCCACCGCCTGCCGGTTGATGGTCGGCAGGACGCCCGGCAGCCCGAGGCACACCGGGCAGGTGTTCTCGTTCGGTGCGGCGCCCGTGTAATCCGCCGGGCACGGGCAGAACATCTTGCTGCGGGTGAGCAGCTGCGCATGCACCTCGAGCCCGATCACCACCTCGTAGCGCTCCAGCGCCGCCGGGATGGTTGCCGCCTCGGTCATGCCGCCTCGCTCGCGTACGGCGAGGGCACCGTGTTGAAGCTGGTCGCCTGCTCGTACGCATGCGCCACTCGCAGGACGCGCGAGTCCTCGAACCGCGGCGCGATCACCTGCAGACCGACGGGCAGACCGTCCACGAAACCGCACGGGACCGAGATGCCGGGCACGCCCGCGAGGTTCGCCGGGAGGGTCACGACATCGCACATGTACATGGACAGCGGGTCGTTGCGCGAACCCATGGGGAACGCGACGCTCGGAGAGGTGGGACACACGATCGCATCCACCTGCTTGAAGACGGTTTCGAACTCCTGGCTCACGAGCGTTCGCACCTTCTGGGCCTGGCGGTAGTACGCGTCGTAGTACCCGCTTGACAGCGCGTAGGTACCGAGCATGACCCGGCGCTTGACCTCATCGCCGAAGCCCGCGCCCCGTGTCTGCAGGTACATGTCGGTGAGCGACGCGCGTTCCACGCGGTTGCCGAAGCGCACACCATCGTAGCGCGCGAGGTTTGACGAGCACTCCGCCGGAGCGATGATGTAGTAGACGCTGAGTGCGACATCGGTGCTCGGCAGCGAGACCTCCTGGAGCGTCGCACCCTGAGACTCGAGCACGCGGAAGGCCGCCTCGACCGCCGCACGCACGCCGGGTTCGGTGCCCTCCCCGAGATACTCGCGCGGAATGCCCAGTCGCATGCCGGCGACGCCGGCGCGCAGCGACGCGAGCGGATCGTCGACGTGACGCGGGTCCGAGGTGCTGTCGCGGGGGTCGTGGCCCGCGATTGCGGCGTACACCAGCGCCGAGTCCTCGACGGTGCGCGTGAACGGGCCGATCTGATCGAGTGACGACGCGAAAGCGATGAGTCCGTATCGCGAAACCCGTCCATAGGTCGGCTTGAAGCCCACAACCCCGGAGAGAGCGGCGGGTTGCCGGATCGAGCCGCCCGTGTCGGTCCCGAGCGCGTACGGAACGGAGCCGGCAGCGACGGTCGCGGCACTGCCGCCGCTGCTCCCGCCCGGAACGCGCTCGATGTCCCACGGGTTGCCGACGGGTCCGTACGCGGAATTCTCGGTGGACGATCCCATGGCGAACTCGTCGCAGTTGGTTTTGCCGAGACACACGGCCCCGGCGTCGAACAACCGCTGCACCGCCGTGCCGGTGTACGGCGGCTTGAACCCGCGCAGCATCTTCGACCCCGCGGTGGTCTCGATGCCGTCGACGCAGAGCACGTCCTTGAGCGCCATGGGGATGCCGCACAGGGGCGACGCCGCATCGGGCTGATCCTCGAGCATCTGAGCCGCGACGTCGGCCTGTCGCTCGGCAAGCTCGCGCGTGACGCTGAGGTACGCATGCAGATCCTGGTCGGTCCGCTCGATGTGGCGGAACGCGTCGGCGAGCAGTGCGCGCGGAGTCGCGCTGCCGTCGCGCAGCGCAGCGGCGAGCTGGGTGATGCTCCTAGGCGTCAAGATCGGTGCCCTGGATCGCTCCAACGACGAAATAGCTGCCGTCCGACGCGGGGGCGTTGCGGAGCGCAGCGGCAGCACCGATCGGCTCGGCCGGCTCGTCGGCACGCATCACGTTGACGAGGTCGCCGACCTGCGCGGTTTCCGCAAGCGCCGAGGTGTCGACCTGCTGCAGCCGAGCGATGTGACCCAGGATCGCCTCCAACTCCCCGAGGAGACGGTCCTTTTCAGCATCGCTCAGGCCCAGCCGGGCGAGGGTCGCGACGTGATCGACGTCATCGCGAGAAAGTGTCATGGAGCGGCTATTATCCCGACCTCTCGTTGTATTCGAGCGGCAGCCAGGTCAGCACGGTCTGCTCGGTCGGTGCGAACCCGGCGGCGACATATGCGGCGAGGGCGGCGTGATTGTCTCCTCGAGTCCAGACGCAGGCGAAGGTGACCTCACGACTGCGAATCAGGCGCATCGCCTCCGCCATGAGGCGGTGGGCAACCCCCTGGCCTCTCCCCTGCGGCCGGACGTACAGCTCGGCGATCTCCGCCTCGAGTCCCGTACCGGGGTCGAAGAGCACCACCCAGCAGAGTCCGATCGCATCGCCCTCCGGTGTCCGGGCCACGAGGATGTGGTTCTCACCGGTGAATCGCGGGGATGTCGAGAGACGTCCGCTCAGCTGCTCGGCGGTTTCCTCGGGGTGATCGAAATGCCGCTGCTCGGTGAGCGCCAGGTCGACGAGCATGGCCCGGACCTCGGCATCCTCATGGTCCTCGAGGGTTTCGATGCGGATGTCATCGGGATCTCCCATGCGCCGTCATTGTGGCGGTCAGGGCGAAACGACCCCACCACCCGTGGTGATCACCGAGGCGCCACCGGTGCTCCCCGGACTGCTCCCGACCGCCTTGCAGACCGCGGGCGGTGGCGCTACCCCCGTCGCGCCGGCAGGCAGCGCCGGCTCCGCGATCGGCTGACAGGGAAGCGCGGGTGGAACGCTGACGGGGGACGGAATCGGGATGGTGACGCTCGGGCCGGCTCTCCCTCCTCGCTGGGTCCAATCGGAGCCGTCCCACGTCCAGGTCTGGTCGTAAAGCCCGGCGGCCCGGGAGGTGGAACCGAAGCCACCGAACATCACCACCCGGCCCGTTGCTGCGTCGTACGCCGAAGCGGCACCGCTGGTGATGGGTGGGGTGGTGCCTGGGTGCGCTCGAGTCCAGACCCCCGTCCACAGCCAGGTCTGCCGATCAGCCGTCAGCGCAACGTCGCTGTGGGTTGCGGGGTCGCCCGTGAATGTGACGCCGGGCGTGGACGGACCGCCGCCGTAGGTGATCGCCGCCTGCCAGGACGTGCCGTTCCAGATGCTCTCGGCCGCAGTGCGGGCCGCTGACGGCCGCGATGAGACGCTGCCCGCGCAGGCCAGGCAGGGGAACGGCGTCGGCGCCGGCTGTACGACGTTGCCGCCGAACGCCGCAAGCCTGCCGCTGACCGCGTCGTCGACGATCGACGAGCTGAACAGCACGGATGACGAGTTCGTGGCGCTGGCCGGGATCACGGTCCATCGGTGGCCATTCCACGTCCATGCAGGCGCGATGGTGATCGGCCACGGGCACGGCGGCTGACCGTCCGGGATTGCCTTGTGCAGCATCGGACAGGCGATCACCGGCTGAGCGACCCCGAGCGCGGGCTCCGCAAACGGTCCCCGAGGCAGGAGCACCACCCGTTCGGACACCGGGTCGGTCGCCAGCGAGCTGCTCCCGAGCGCCAGGTACGGGGTGGACCCGGAGGCGGCCGACCAGTCGCTGCCGTTCCACAACCACGTGGAAGCACTCGGTGCAACCAAGGTGGCGCAGCCGGGCACCCCCACCGGAGTGAGGTGCCTGGCCGTCCCCGTGGCACTTGGCACCGGCGCCATGGCGGGAATCGGCGTGCCGGGCGGAATGAAGGTCGTCCTCGAACCCGACGAACCTGTCGAGCCGGACGACGATCCTGAGCCTCCGGAACAGGCTTGTCCGTGGTTCGCGAGCTGCTCACCCCCGACCAGGAGCACATCGTGGCTCACCGGGTCATAGGTCATCTGCGGGTTGTCCAGCGGCGGCGGCGGCGTTCCGGGGTGCGCCTGCGTCCACACCGAGCCATTCCAGGTCCAGGTGTCGTTGAGCGAGCCGGACCTGCTCTGGCCGCCGAAGAGAACGACGGTTCTGTCGACCGGGTCATAGGCCATCGCCGCCCCACTGCGTGCCCCCGGCTGACCAGCCGATGACGCCGACCCGGCTCCCTGGACTGCACGGATCCCGAAATATGCGCCCATCCCAGCGCCGATGACCGCGACCGATGCGATGCCAATCAGCGGTCGCGACCAGCGCAAGCGATCCGGCGCACCACTCATGGCTGTGACACGCGGAGAACACCCTGCAGGTTCCCGCCGCAGGCGCCTCCGTAGACTTGGACCTCAGAATGACCGACACCGGCACGCAGCCCAAGAACCCCGAGCGGCTGGAGCTCGAGCAGCTCACCGCCCTCCAACCGGGACTCGCGCGGTTGATGCCCGAGATCGGCGCGCGCTTCTGGAAGGCCTTCTACGCGGCACGGGCCAGCAACTGGCCGCTCGCGAGCTGGCAGCTTCGGGAGATGCGCAAGCTCCTGCGGCTCTGCGAGGTGACGCGCCCCAAGTACACGACGGACATCGAGGAATGGATGCTTGACGACCTCGACCCGCTTCTGGCCGCGCTCGACGCCCACGATTTCGCGACGTTCGAGAAGCGGTATCACGAAGCGGTCGACTCCGCGAACGAGCTGCACCGCCGCTGGCAGAAAGAGTGGATCGTCTGGAAACTTCCGGACACGCCACCGCCTGATCTGGATCTCACTCCTCGAGGCTAACCGCAACGTCGGATCGTGATCGCATGATGGCGTCGCTGATCGAACACGGCATTCGATCACCTGCCGTGCTGCACGCCATGGCCGGGGTGCCTCGGGAGGAGTTCGTGCTCCAGGGTGACCGAGCGCGCGCGTACGCCGACCGGGCGCTCCCGATCGATGCCCCTGGTCAGACCATCAGCCAGCCCCTGATGGTCGCCGTCGTGGTCGAGGCGCTCGAGCTGCGCGAAGGCGACCGGGCACTGGATGTCGGGACCGGTTCCGGGTACCAGGCGGCGGTGATGGCTGCTTGCGGTGCCCACGTCGTGAGCATCGAACGGGTCGGGTCGCTGGCCCGGTCGGCCGCGGAGCGTCTGAAACGCCTGCACTACGACGTCGAGGTCGTGGAGGGTGACGGCAGCCTCGGCGTCCCCGAGCGGGCGCCCTTCGACGCCATCGCCGTCGGCGCCGCGGCGCCGCACCTCCCGGCCGAGCTTGCCCGACAGCTCGTCGAAGGCGGGCGCCTGGTGGTTCCGATCGCCGACGGGCCCGGCGGCGAGGAGCTCACCCGGTTGCGCCTCGTCAACGGTCGCTGGGAGACGGAGTCGCTCGGACCGTGTCGGTTCGTGCCCCTCATCGGTGCCGACGGCTACGAGGAAGACGCGAGCTGACCAGGGCCCGGTCTACAGCCCGCCGGCGGGCACCCGGAACATCCTGATCCGAGCGCTGCCGGGCGACCGCTCCACCGCCAGGCTCGAGGCGTCGCCGAAGGCCGACGAGAGCACCATCGCGACCTCCTGGTTGCCCGGCGGCCGGTCCAGCTCGGGGCGCGACATGGTGACCGCGTACTGATCGACTCCATCCGGGCGGTTCGGGTAGCGGGAACGCGTGACGCTGACTCGAACACCGAGCTCGCGCAGGTCGAGCTGGTGCCGCCCAGGCTCGCGCACGGCGTCGGGGTGGAGGAAATCCTCGTCGGCGCGGCGGCGCAGATCGATGAGTTGCACCTCGATCGGTCGGGATTCATCCATCCCCGTACGTTTAGCATGTCCGTGGCGCGAGGTATTCGATAAGGGCGTCCTTCAGACGCTCAATCGAACATCCTGAGTTATCAGTCCCGGAGGACACCCAATGGCTAAGACAGTCGGCATCGACCTCGGCACCACCAACAGCGTGGTGGCAGTGATGGAGGGCGGCGAGCCCGTCGTCATCGCCAACGCCGAGGGCGGCCGCACCACCCCGTCGGTCGTCGCGTTCACGCGCACCGGCGAACGCCTGGTCGGGCAGCTCGCCCGCCGCCAGGCAGCAGTCAACCCCGAGAACACCGTCTATTCGATCAAGCGCTTCATGGGCCGGCTGCTCAGCGAGGTCAGCACCGAGGCCAAGCAGGTGCCCTACAAGGTCGTTGCCGGCAAGGACGGGCGCTGCGAGGTGGAGGTCAACGGCGAGAACCACACGCCCGAGCAGATCTCCGCGATGATCCTGCAGAAACTCAAGACCGACGCTGAGGCATATCTCGGAGAGAAGGTCACCGATGCGGTGATCACCGTGCCCGCGTACTTCAACGACGCCCAGCGCCAGGCGACCAAGAACGCCGGTCAGATCGCCGGGCTGAACGTGCTCCGCATCATCAACGAGCCCACCGCGGCCGCGCTCGCCTACGGGCTCGAGAAGAAGGAGAACGAGAAGATCCTGGTCTTCGACCTCGGTGGCGGAACGTTCGACGTCTCGATCCTCGAGGTCGGTGAAGGCGTCTTCGAGGTGAAGTCCACCAACGGCGACACCCACCTCGGCGGCGACGACTACGACCGTCGGATCGTCGACTGGCTTGCCGACGAGTTCAAGAAAGACCAGGGCATCGACCTTCGCGGCGATCGCCAGGCACTCCAGCGCCTCACCGAGGCCGCGGAGAAGGCAAAGATCGAGCTCTCGCAGCGTCAGGAGACGGAGGTCAACCTGCCCTTCATCACCGCCGACGCGTCCGGCCCGAAGCACCTTGCCATCACGCTCTCACGCAGCAAGTTCGAGCAGCTCACCGACGACCTCACCGCTCGCTGCCGGGCTCCCTTCGAGTCGGCACTCAAGGACGCCGGCATGACGGCCGGCGAGCTCGATGAGGTGATCCTGGTCGGAGGATCGACCCGTATGCCCGTGATCCAGGAGCTCGTCAAGAGCTTCACCAACAAGGAGCCGCATCGCGGCGTCAACCCGGACGAGGTCGTCGCGGTCGGTGCTGCCATCCAGGCCGGTGTGCTCAAGGGCGAGGTCAAGGACGTCCTCCTCCTTGACGTGACACCACTGTCGCTCGGGATCATGACCGAGGGCGAGGTGAACACCAAGCTGATCGAGCGCAACACGACCATCCCAACCGCCAAGACGCAGGTGTTCTCCACGGCATCGGACAGCCAGCCCTCTGTCGAGATCGTGGTGCTCCAGGGCGAGCGACCGATGGCACGGGACAACCGAATCCTCGGGACGTTCACGCTCGACGGCATCCCACCCGCACCGCGCGGCATGCCGCAGATCGAGGTCGGCTTCGACATCGACGCCAACGGCATCCTCAATGTCAGCGCCAAGGATCGCGGCACGGGCAAGGAGAACAAGGTCACCATCACCGGGTCGACCACGCTCCAGAAGGACGAGGTCGAGCGCATGGTGAAGGAGGCCGAGGTCCACGCCGACGAGGACCGCAAGCGGGCCGAGTCGGTCGAGACGCGGAACCGCGCGGATCAGCTCGCCTACCAGGCCGAGAAGGCACTCGCTGATGCCGGCGACAAGGTCCCGGCGGAGCTCCGCACCGACATCGAGGCCAAGGTCAAGGCAGTTCGTGACGCAATTGCCAGTAACGACTCGGACGCGATCAAGCGCGCGCACGACGACCTCGCGGCGTCGATCCAGAAGATCGGTGAGGCTGTGTACGCCCAGAGTCAACAGGCGCAGCCGGGAGCGGGCGAGCCCCATGCCGGCAACGGCGACGGTGGCGCTCCGGATACCGGCGCCGAGACCGGTACCGAGGCAGGCGCGGACGACGTCGTCGACGCCGAATTCAAAGAGGTCTGAGCGGAGCGTCCCAGCGACCATCGATAGCGACGACATCGGGCGAGCCCGTGCCACCGGGCCGGCAGCCGTCCCCGGTAGCGCTGCCCGGCCCCGCCTGCAACGCCCGAAGGCCGGTGTGGGAACAATCCGGTTGCGTCCCTCGATCGTGGGGACCGGCGTGCCGCACACTCCCGGTCTGATGAGCGAAGGGAGTGGACGTCCGAGCGGGTCCGGCGACGACCATCCTGCCGCGCTCCCAATCGGCCATCACACCGCCGGAGAGTCGGGATCATGAGCATTTTCGGAGCTCCGGAGCCGCCGGACAATACGCCGTACGCGCCCCCGCCACCCCCACCGCCGCCGTGGGAGGGGGACATCGAGGCGACGACGGACCGCAAAGGCCACTCAAAGGTCTTCCGCGCCGTGGCAGGCAGCGGCATCGCAATCCTGGTTGCCGGTGGAGTAGCGGCGGCGGTCCTGGCCTTCGGATTCATTCGCGGCAGCGCCGATTCGATGGTCACGTTCGCACCGAGCGACACCGCCGTCTACGTCAACCTCGATCTCCAGCCTTCGGGCGGACAGCTGCTTGCCCTCAACGACATCCTCGGGAAGTTCCCGGGGCTCTCCGGTTCGTCACGCGACGCCACGATCAATCACTGGCTCGACAGCGGACTGCAGTCCTCGGGTCTCTCGCACACCGATGTGCGGTCATGGCTCGGGTCGCAACTCTCGCTGATCGTGCTCAAGGGGACCGACGTCGCCATCCCGGCGGAGGTGTCCCTGCTGGCAAGCACCGATGACACTGCCGCGCAGGCGATGTTCGCGAAGTACAAATCCGGGCCGACCGGCCGGACACTTCGCTGGACGGTGGCGACCTACGACGGAGTGACCGTCAACGTGGGTGAGGATGCATCGGGCGGCACCCAGGCGTGGGCCATCACCGGCCACACCGTGATCGCGGCGACGTCGGAGGCTGCCGTGGACGAGGTCATCGACACGTCACAGGGCAAGCACGCGAGCCTCAGCTCGCAGCCCGACTACACCGCCGTGCAAGCCCAGGTTCCGAGCGACCGCCTCGCGTTCGTCTACGTCGACCTTCCGCAGTTGGGTGCGCTGGTCCCGTCCACCGCTCTGGCCGGTGCGTCGTCGGGCTTGCGCGGCTACAAGGGCGTGGTTGAGGCCGTGGTCGCCTCGTCGTCAGGGATCACCATCTCGGGCACGATCGACTTCGACGCATCGAAGCTGAGCGCCGCAACGCGCGCCACCCTCGGCGTCGCTCCCCACACCAACGGCGCGCTCGCCTTCGTTCCCGGCGGCGCGTTCGGGTTTGCCACCATGGTCGGACTGCCGCAGACGCTCAAGAGCCTGGTATCGCTCGCGATTCCGGGCCTTGGTACCTCGGGGAGCCAGGCGCTTGCTCAGCTGGGTATCACGGGGCCATCCGGCGTGATCAGCCATCTCACCGGCGACGCGGGCATCGAGGTCGAACAGCTCCCCGGCGCGCAGGTCCCGTCGGGCGCGCTCTTGATCGCAACGGATTCGTCAGGAGCGGTCCAGAGCTTCCTCGACCAGCTGGCGGCGCGCATCTGCTCGCCCGGACAGGGATGCGGTTCACCCTCACCCACGCAGCAGACCTATCAGGGCGTGACCATCTCCTCGATCACCATCACCGGGGCGAACAGCTCCGAGCTCAGCCCGTCCTGGGCAGTTGACAGCGGTTGGGTGATCGTGGCGTCGACGCCTGCCGAGATTCGCGCGGTCATCGATGCCAGGCGCGGGAGCAGCATCACGGCATCTCCGCAGTACCGCGTCGTCGCCGGCCAGGTCGGCACCAGCAACGACGGCATGTTCTACCTGAACGTGCAGGCGCTCGTGGCCGCGGTGCGTGCGGTGCTCCCCGCTGATGCCCGCGCGACGTTTGACCAGCAGGTCGCTCCGTACCTGACGCCGATCCAGGCGGTGGGAAGCAGCGAGCGCTCCTTCAGTGACCACATCGCCACCTCGGAGTTCGTCCTCATCCGGTAACTGCGAGGCGGGCTACCGGCGTGGGATCGGGTTGTGCATCGTCGCCGAGGTCGGCGGCGACGGACTCCCACTCGGCGGCAGACCGGTCACCGTCGAGACCGGTGTGCCGCCGCGTCCGCGGTTCCTGGGGACGCCACGACGGAAGGCGGCGCGGAGGAGGATCGGCACCGCCGCCGAAAGCACCCCGGTGAAGAAGGTGAGCCCGTTGGGGAGGTCCTTGTAACTCGAAAGTCCCAGATAGCAGAACAGCGCCGTCAGGAAGGCGGCGCCGATGATCACCACCATCCCAAGGACCAGCACGACCTCCTGGTTGCGTTCGTTCACGAGCGCGTGGTCGGGCCGGCGCTGCTGGAACACCCGATAGATGTTCAGACCGGCCCAGGAGTTCAGCATGAGCCCACTGACGAACGCGAGGATGGAGATCGTCCACTGGAACTCGGTCAGGTTCTTGACGATGAACACGGCAATGTTGATCACGATCAGAGCAGTCGGGGTGAGCGCGCCGATGAGCGGGATCGTCCAGCGCTTCAGAAACGCACCCACGCCGCTTCGCTCGGGCTCAGCCGTGACGACTTCCGACGACCGGCGGCGGCGAAAGGGCATGGCGTAAGCGTACGGTTCCCGAGCCCTTCGGGAACGCCCGATTCTCAGGCCGGGCGAGATCGTTCGTCACCGGCCCGTTTCCGGACTGCGAGCCGTCACCCATTCGGTGCCGCCTCTCCGCCAATACGCTCGATCCATGCGAGCGAATCGGCCGGGCCGCAGCGACTTCGTCCGCAGGTTCGGCTTGCGAACCAGCCTCGCCGGCCGGCTGCTGGCGGGGGGGATCATCTTCACCGCGCTCGTGATCGCGGGCGTCAGCGGCTTCCTCCTCGTGAGCCGCTCTCAGCAGACCAACGCCGGCGCGCTGTCCAACGCGGACAACCGAGCCGGGGTCGCCGCCCAGCTGATGTCGCGTGTCATTCAGCCGCAGGCGCAGTACGCCGCAACCGCGGTCGCGTCGCTGACCTCGCTGCAGCTGGCGCTGAGCGGCACCAACCCGACCGCGCTCGTTGCGGCCGAGTTCACTCAGAAGCGGATCGTGAACCTGCCAGGGCTCGCCGTCGCGATCCTCAACAACCACGGCACCGTCCTCTACACGAGCGAGTGCGACAGCCTCGGAACGGCGGGCGAAACGGCTCACCCGGCGACCAGCGTGTGCGAGCAGAGCGTGCTGCCGCATATCGTCGCGACCCTCGCGTCGGTTCGCGATGCGCTGCAGGTTGCCGCGACCACGGCATGCCAGCAGCCCGGTGTGACGATCGCAGCGAGCCCTGCGCTGCGCGCGCAATGCCCCTCAGGGGTGGAGGGAGTCGAGCCCCTCGCCGGCGGGTTGCCCGCTCTCGACGTGGCCGTGCCTGTGTACAACGTCCAGGCCGGTACTGACGCGCCGCTCGGCGTCGTGGTGTACAGCGCGCAGCTGCAGACCCAGTTCGCTCGATACGGGCCGGTTATCGGCTACACGCCCGTCTTCGTCAGCGCCGGTTCCGTCACCTCGCTCATCCGCTTCAGCGGCGGTGCCGACACCCCCACTCCATCGCGCGCGCCGTCGACGATCGCGCAGCAACTCGGCCACCCGACCACAACATCGACTGGCGTGGCCGCGCATGGCATCTACACCGTCGCGGGTGCCGGTTCGGTTGCCGGGAGCTTCGTCTCGCTGATGGCACCAGGGGGAACGCGCGTGGCCGGGTATCTCGGCGTCGAGGTGCCGCTCTCGATCTTCGCGGCCGGGACGGCGCAGGATGAGGGGACGATCGCGCAGATCGCTTTCACCGCACTCGTGGTGGTGTGCCTGCTCGTCCTGCTGTTCGTCGACCGCTTCGTGCGCCGCCCCGTCTCGCGGCTGGAACGCGGCGTCGAACGAATCGCCGCCGGCGACTACACCACCGACATCCCGGTTGCGTCGCGCGATGAGCTCGGGCGCCTCGCCGCCGGGGTCAACCGCATGCGCGACCAGATCGCCGGATACATCGAACACATCGACGGATCGGTTGGACGGCTGCAGGAGGTCTCGAGGGCCCTGACGATGACGACCGGCGGCATCGAGAGGCTCCAGGACGCGGTGCTCGGGGCTGCCGACGCCATCGCCGGTGGATCCGCGAGCGCTGCTGTCTACACCAGGCGCGGGGCGGAGTTCCTCCGGATGCGCCGTCGTGGGCCTGAGATGCCCGACATGGCCGAGGCGATGCCCGTCGACGAGCTGAGCGCCGGTCATGCGGTCCGGCTCGAATGGGGTGGCCGTGCCGCCATCGCCGTGCCGATGCTCTTCCAGGAGGCGCTGACCGGCGTCCTGGTGGTCGGATCGGAGCGCCCCGTCGCCGAGAGCGACGAGCGTGCGCTGATCACCCTCGCCAACAACGCCGCGGTCGCTGTCGAGAACACCCGAACCCTCGAGCAGGAACGTGAGGCGGTGCGCCGGCTCCGCGAGCTGAACCAGTTGAAGAGTGACTTCCTCGACACGGCACAGCACGAGTTGCGCACGCCGGTGCTCGCCATCCAGGGCCAGATCGAGTTGCTCAATGTCGCCTGGGGCAAGTGGGACGACGAGACCAAGCTCGAGATCGTGCGTGACGTCGACATCTCGGTGAAGCTGCTCAGCGAGACGGTCGAGAACATCGTCGACTTTGCGCTGGTGAACTCCGACACCATCGACGTGCGCATGACGTCCGTTGACGTGACCAGCGCCATCGGAGACGCGGTCAGCGATGTGCGCCGTCACTTCAAGGACGGTCTGCCCGTCGAGCTGGCGATCGACGTCCATGATTCACCGGCGGTCAATGCGGATCCGTTCCGGCTCCGCCAGGTGCTCCGAGCCCTGATCGACAACGCCGTGAAATTCACACCCGGTGGCGGGCACGTCGGCGTCAGCGCTCGCCCGGTCAAGGGTGCCCGGCAGTGTCGGATCGACGTCGTGGACGACGGCATCGGGATCAGCGCCGAGGCGATCCCCCGCCTCTTCGACCGTTTTTATCAGGAGGACAACAGCCGGACGCGCCGCCACGGCGGCATGGGCATGGGACTGGCCCTGGTGCGCCGCCTCTGCGACGCGCACGGCGCGACCGTGAAGGCCGAGAGCGACGCGAAGGGCGGAAGCAGGTTCACGATCCTCTGGCCGCTCGCCGACGTGCCTCCCGAATCCGCCCCGGCCGCTCCGTTCTTCGAGCCGGTCCCCGCCGCGAGGACCTGACGGCGGCGGCGAATGCGCGCAAGAGACGGAGATTCCAGAATGCGCTCCCGGCAGAGCCCGGGGATTGCGGCTCCTAGCGCGCCGGGATGGCAGCGAAGGTCGGCCCGACGGTCGTCACGGGGATCCCATCCTCGTAGACGACGCAGTTGGTGCGCACCGATGTGATGCGTGGACCGGGCAGCAGGATGCCGGCGAGATTCAGTGGATCGGTTGCCGAGACACGGACCACCTCGTTGGTGCGTTCGCGACGGCGGACACCGCGCAACTGGTCAACAGCTTCCGGGAGCGCGAACTGCTCGCCGGCGAACCCGGTGACGAATCGTCCACCACGTGCGGTGCCCCGCGCCTCCATGCGGCGGAGCGCCCAGACCACGTCGCGCCAGGGCAGAGCGATCGTCTCCCGGGCGACCACATCTCGAAACACGACGCCCCAGCGCACCAGCAGCTGCTCGGCTATCGCCTCGGCAAGCGAATCGTGCTCGGCAACCGACAGCACGCGCGGCACGAGCGACCAGCGGCCCTCGCCCGACGAGTACCCACTGACACCGTGGCGGAGCCCGCGGTGGTGCTGCCGTGAACGCGCCAACCCGCGGCTGACCAGGAGGCGGCGCACCGCGCTGAACCCGTCTGCCGTGAGCAGGCCGCGCGAGACGCCGTCCCACAGCGCGGTCTCGACCTCGCTGGGAAGCCTTCGAGCCATCGTGACGATGTCACTCGTGAAGAGCGCGCCGTGTTCGCGGAGCGCATCGAGCACATCGAGGGTCGCTCCCGACGCCGGCTCCAACGGCTTCGCCTCGCCGCGAACCGACTGAAGCAGCCACGAGAGGTCTGAGCGCATCACCAGCGTCACCGGGGTCGCCCGCGATGCCGATGAGCTGCTCCGCGCCGGCGACGCTCCGCCGGCATCGTCGCGGACCTTCAACCGTGCCCAGGCCACCTCGCCCGACATGCACAGCTCGTCAAGCCAGGCGCTCCGGTATCCGGCCACGCGACCGGGAAGCACGGTCTCCTCCCACACGCCTGCCGGGATCTCGAAGCCCTGGAGCTGCGCAATCGTGGCGGCGACGCCTGCGCGACCCTCGCGCTGCGTGCCGGGCGCGACACGTTGCCAGCGGAGCAGGAAGCGAACGAAGTCCTGCGCGGTGACCGGCTCGATCTCCTGGCGCAGGCGCTGCTGCGTGTAGCTGTGGATGCGGACCAGCAGGCGCCGGGCGCACCACTGGTCATCGCCGATCCCCGGGTCGAAGTGCCCCCGAATGACGAATCCCTCACCCTCGATGGCCGCGAGCCCGATCGCGACCTCGGCGGCACGCAGGCCCGTGATCGCCGACAGCGACGCTCCCGTCATCGGGCCGCTCACCTCGAGATGTCCGCGCAGGATGGCCGAAATCAGCGAGTCGCGGTCAGGCGGCGCTCCGCCGAAGGCGCGCGCCGTCGGGCCGAGGGGCGGCGCGAAGATCGCGTCGGACCAGAGTGCCGCGACTCCCGCTGCGCGCTCCGTGGCGCACCAGAAGACATCATCGCCATGGGTCACGGTCACCGCCCTGCCACGCTCAACGAGCGCATCGAACCAGGCAGCCCAGGACGGCGCGGGCCTGCGCACCACGAGCGAGACCAGGAGGTCGTGGAGCTCGTCGTGATCGCGAGGGTCCGGAGCAGCCTCGCCGCGCACTCTCGCAATGGCGTCGGGGTCGAGCGCGACCAGATCGCGCGCTTCGACGGGGAGGCCTCGGCGCAGCGTGATGGCCCGGCTTCGACGCTCCTCCAGCGGCGCGTCGTCAAGGAACGTGTACGGCCTGCCATTGACGATCTCGTGCGCCAGAGGCGACGGCTCGACCGTGTCGCGGAAGCTGATCTCGACTTCCTTTCGCTCGATGCGCACGACCAGCTCGCGGAGCGAGTCGACGTCCATCACCTCGTGCAGGCAGTCGTACATCGTCTGATTGACGAGGGGATGGTCGGGTGCCTCCACAGGCCCTGTCGGGTTCTCGTTCTGGCACGCGACGAGCTGCGGAAAGATCGCCCCCATGATGTCGTCGGACTCGAGCCGCTGGATCGGCGCCGGATTCTTGCGACCGCCCTTGAAGCGCAGCACCGTGAGCGAGCGATTGAGATTCCAGCGCCACCGCACCGCCCACATGGGTGCGAAGATCGCCGCCTTGCGGAGCGTCTCCTCCACCGTGTTCGAGGAGAGGAACTTGGGAATGTCCTCGAGCGGAAAGCTGTGCTGCGGCCCGAGCGAGAGCAGCACACAGTCATCGCTTGCCGCCGCCTGCAATTCGAAGTCGAAGGTCGCGCAGAATCGCTTTCTCAGCGCCAGACCGAGCGCACGGTTCACGCGGCCCCCGAACGGCGCATGGACGACGAGCTGCATCCCCCCGCTGTCGTCGAAGAAGCGCTCGAGGACGATGTGCTCGAGGGTTGGCACGACACCGAGCGCGGTGCGGCCCGCCGCCAGGTAGCGCACCACCATTGCCGCCACGTCGTTATCCACCCCGGCTCGCTGCTCGACCCACGTGATCGCCTCGTCAGCGCCACCCTCGGCAAGCAAGGCATCGATGCCGCTGCGGAGGTCCGACACCTCGCGGGACAGCTCCTCGGTGCGCGCCGGCGCCTCGCCGAGCCAGAAGGGCACCGAAGGTGGCGCGCCGTGCGCGTCGACGACTCGCACCGTGCCGGCGACCACGCGCCGGATCTTCCACGACGTGCTGCCCAGCAGGAAGATGTCACCCGCCGACGACTCGATCGCCCAGTCCTCGTTGACCGTGCCGATGAACGTGTCGTCGGGCTCCGCCAGCACCCGGTAGTCGCCGGTCTCCGGGATCGCTCCCCCGGATGTCAGGGCGGCGAGCCGTGCGCCGCGCCGGGCTCGCACCTCGCCGTTGATCTGATCGCGGTGCAGGTAGGCCGCGACCCTGCCGCGTCCGGTCGGAATGCCGTCGGACACCAGTTCGACGACGCGGTCGAAGTCGCCGCGCGTCAGGTCGGCGAACGGCGCCGCACCACGCATCAACTCGAAGAGATCGTCCTCCCGCCAGCTGTCGGCCGCGCACTCGGCAACGATCTGCTGCGCGAGGATGTCGAGCGGAAGCCGAGGCGGATGCACGGCATCGAGCGCACCACTTCTCACCCCGGCGAGCAGCGCCGTGCATTCGACGAGCTCGTCCCGCGTCATCGGATACAACCTGCCCTTCGGCGTCCCGCCCCGGCTGTGGCCCGAGCGGCCGACCCGCTGCAGGAACGTGGCGATGCTGCGTGGCGAAGCGATCTGACACACCATCTCGATGGGCCCGATATCGATACCGAGCTCGAGCGACGCCGTGGCCACGAGCGCGCGCAGCGCACCGGCACGCAATTGCGATTCGACCCGCTGACGGCGATCCTTCGAGAGGCTGCCGTGATGCGCGGCAACGGCCTCGTCGCCCAGCCGCTCGGCGAGCAGATGCGCGACGCGCTCGGCCATCCGCCGCGTGTTGACGAAGACGAGCGTGGTGCGGTGCGCGCGAACATGCGCCGCAATGGCGTCGAGCACCTCGCCCAGCTGTTCGCGAGATGCGACCGCCTCGAGCTCGCCCGACGGCAACTCGATGGCGACGTCGAGCGCACGCCGGTGACCGACGTCGACGATGGCGCAGCGTGGACTGCCGTCCGGATTGCTGCGTGAGGCACCCGCGCCGACGAGCAACCGCGCGACTGTTTCGATGGGACGCTGTGTCGCGGAGAGACCGATGCGCACCGGGCGCTGCGCGCACAGGCGCTCGAGCCGCTCCAGCGTGACCGTCAGGTGTGACCCGCGCTTGTCCCGAGCGACAGCGTGGATTTCGTCGACGATGATCGTCGTGACCGTGGTGAGCGCCGCCCGGCTCCGCTGCGCGGTGACCAGCAGGTACAGCGACTCGGGGGTCGTGACCAGGAAGTTGGGCGGGCGCTTGATCATCGCCGCGCGCACCGACTGCGTGGTGTCACCGGTGCGCACCTCGGCTCGGAGTGCCGGGAGGGTCATCCCCATCTCAGAGGCGATTTCTGCGATCTCTCGAAGCGGCGTCTCGAGGTTCTGCTGCACGTCGACCGCGAGCGCCTTCAACGGCGAGACATAGACCACCTGCGTCGCGCCCTCGACCACCTCGCCACGCTCGGCAGCGCGATACAGGGCGTCGATGCAGACGAGGAACCCCGCAAGCGTCTTGCCGGAGCCTGTCGGAGCGGCGATCAGCGTGTTCCTGCCTGCCGCGATCTCGGGCCAGCCCTCAGTCTGAGCGGGGGTCGGACCCTCCGGAAACCGGCGATCGAACCAGGCCCGCACCGCCGGGTGGAACGCGCGCATGTCGCTCATCTGGGACCTGCGACTCTAGCATCCCGGAGAGAACGGATGTTTGTTCCGGCTGGTGCTGTCAGCGGGAGCACGCTACGGCACTCGGGTGGACGGGGTGCGGCGGTGCAGTCACTCCGGGATGTCGCCGTTCAGACTGGCACGATGGACGGCGAGGGCCGGCGATGAGAGCGTTTCGGGCCTCCTGGTGAGACCTGCGACGGTGCTCGCCGGCGTGATCGCGGCCGCGGCGATCGCCGGTTTCGCAATTTCGACGCTGCAGCGCTCGCCGCGCCCAGCGCCGCCGCAATCAGCGCCGCCATCGCCGGCGCCGACCCCGGTCCCCCGTGGACCCATCTCGGGTATCGGCTTCGCCGTCGCGGACGATCCCGCGGCCGCCCAGGTCGTGCTCTTCGGGGGCGCCGAGAACGACGACAACACGTGGGTATGGAGCGGCGGCCAATGGTCGCTCGCAGAGCCGGCAACGAGCCCGCCAGGTCGCGTCGACGCGGCGGCGGCGTACGACCCTCAGACGAAGCAGGTGCTGCTGTTCGGCGGACGGCACAATCCCTTGCTCGGCGGACCATCGCTCAACGACACGTGGGCCTGGAACGGGAAGATGTGGCGCGAGCTTGACAGCGGGACCAACGGCCCGCCCCCCGGCGAGGGCTCGTCGATGGCGTGGGACGGCGCACTCGACGAGATGATCCTCGTCAATCCTGGCGGCGGTTCGCCGGGCAACGGCCAGACGTGGGTCTGGAGTGGCTCGCGTTGGACCCTGAAGATTCACGGCGCTGTCGCCCCGAACGCATTCGACCTTCCGATTGGGTTCGATCCGATCACCCGATCGCTGATCGCCGAAGGGTGCTGCTACGTACCACGCTCGCCACTCGGAGCGCTCGACACGACCTGGAGCTGGGACGGGGAGCGGTGGCAACAGCTCGCCGGCACCGCCGAGCCACTTCCGGGCTCCGCGCTCGCTCTCAATCCTTCCACGGGTCGCCTGGCGCTCTGCAACTGCGGGCCGATGGTGGCCCTTCCAGTGCTGGAGTCGTGGACGGGACGGACCTGGGTGCTCATGAATATTGCTCGCCTTCCGCTCGAGCCGGTTGCGGAGATCAGCGACGCGACCAGCGGCCAGTTGCTGGTCTTCGGATCTGCAACTCCGAGCAGCCAGAGTGTCGCGCAACCGGTGCACGTCTGGGCCCTGAACGGATCGACGTGGCGGCAGCTCGACGCCACGACGGGGTGAGCGACGCCGATCGCCGCGCACGCGCAACAACTCGCGCACGCGCAACAACTGAGGTGTGGCGCGAGAGCCAGAGTCGCGGTAGCTGTCGTGACGCGACAGAACCGGCCGGCCCGAGGGCCGACCGGTCCGGCAAGACGACCTTAGCGGGACGCGACAGCCGCCATCTCCTTCCAGGCGGTCTCCAGCGCCGCTAGATTCTCGCAACCGAGCACCAGGCGCGTATCAGTCGCCAGGTAGACGGTGGTGAGGTTGATGCCGGCATCGGCGAGGCGACGCGTGACCTTGCCGAGCATGCCGGGATGATTCTCAACGCGCTCGACGATCACTTCCGTCTCACGGGTGACCTTGTAGCCGACCTTGGTGATGGCGAGGCTGGTTGCGGCCTTGTCGGTGGTCAGCAGGTGGAAGATGACGCTCCCGCTGTGCTCGACGGCACACAGGCCCTCGATATTGATCTTCTCGCGGCCCAGTTCCTCCGCGAGAGTCGCAAGACTGCCCTTGGTGTGCGGTACGACGACGGTGAAGTCATATGCGTGCATGACCGTCCTCCTGTGTCGGGCGCCGAGTGACTCAGCTGGCCCACCACCCACCGTGCGCGTTGTGTCACTCGAAACGCAAACGGTGCGAAGCCCGCATTGTCATCGGGCGACGCATACCGGTCGAAGCCGGCGTCGGCGTCCCGATGCCCGCAACCAGGCCCGGGCCTTCGACGGCCGAGCAGACCCTTTCCGTATACGTGATGTGGTGGAGGCGCCGGGGATCGAACCCGGGTCCGAAGCCGCGTTCCATGCGACATCTACGAGTGTAGTCCCGGTTTTTTTCTCGCCGTCGCCGCGCCCTGGGACCAGGCTCGGCTGCGGCCAGCCTCGGTGCATGTCCCGCCCGGCGCCGAGGCGCCACCGGGCGGCGAGACTGCTTGCATTAACGTCGGGTCCGCCCCCCACAGCCGAGGAGGCGGTCGACGTCAGGCCGAAGCCTGAGCTTTTTTCGTCTCTGCTACTTACGCAGCGAGGGCGAGGGGTGCGTTATTCGCACGTATATTTTTCCCGGTTTTACGAGCCCGGGGCTCGACTCGCATTCGCACGACCCACGACCCCGTCGAAACCAGTACGCCCCCATGGAACGCAGCTGTCCGAGATCAGCGTGCTCCATCAAGCATACAGCGCCGCGACGCGCGTCGCCACCGCAGAGTTGCTAGTGTCTCGAACGTGGTCGCCGCTCCGACGTTTCCGCGCGCCGTCGCGCACCCCGAGTGATCTCGCGGTGTCGCCGAGGGTCGATCTGACTTCGAAGCGCAGTGTCGCCGTCACCCCGGCGACCTATCGCACCCTGCTCCGTGTCCCCGGATTCCGGCTGCTGCTCATCAGCTCGCTCCTCACCCGTACCGCGTCGCAGATGTGGACGGTGGGCATCGTCCTTTTCGCGTTGCAGCGATATCAGTCGCCGACCGTCGCGGGCGTGAGCCTCTTTCTCCTCATCTTTCCGGGATTGCTCCTGAGCCCGATCGCCGGCGCGCTGCTCGACCGCCACGGACGCAAGCGCCTCATGACGCTCGACTTCGGCGTCGCGGCCACGTGTCTCACCGCCATCGTCGTCCTCGCCGCCGCAAACCGCCTCCCGGTCTGGATGCTCTTCGCCCTGCTCGTCGGCGGTTCGATCACGAGCACGTTGAGCATCGCGGGCGCGCGTTCGTTCTTCCCTTTGATCGTGCCGCGCGACCTCTGGGATCGCGGCAACGCGGCGGACAGCGTTTGCTACGGAGTCGCGAACATCGCCGGTCCAGGTCTCGCAGGTGCGCTCATCGCCATCATCGGCACCGAAGCGGCGCTCGCGGGTGCTGCCGTCGGGTATGCGGCCGGCGCGGTGGTGCTGCAGCGCGTCGGCGAGCCTGCTCGAACCGGCGATGTCTCCGGCCGGATCCTTGTCGAAGCGTGGCGCGGGCTCTGCTACGTCGTGGCCAACCGCACCCTGCGGTGGATTGCCATCTCGTTCTCGACTCTCAATGTCGGATGGGGGATCGTCGTCGTCGCGCTCCCGGTCCAGGTCTTCGATCTCCACGGCAACGCGGCGGACGTCGGCATCATCCTGGCGCTCGCCGGTGCGGCAGGAGTACCCGCGGCCCTCGTCGCCGGCCGAGTCCGGACCGAGGGAAGGGAGCGGGAGTCGCTGTCGCTGTTCGGCGCCGTCATGGGCGTGTCCGTGCTGGCTCTGCTCGTGCCATCGTTGCCGCTCATCGCCATCGGCATCGCGATTGCCGGGGGCGCGGACGCGGCCTCCAGCGTGAGCGCCTTCTCGCTGCGCCAGCGCCGCACGGCGCGCGCCTGGTTCGGCCGGGCCTTCGCGGTCTCGATGGCCCTGAACTTCTCGGGCATGCCGATCGGTTCAGCCCTGGCGGGACCGGCCCTCGGGTTCTCGACCACCTTCGCGATCGTCTTCGCGGCCGCGCTCACCCTGGGGGGCAGCGCCCTCATGCAGCTCAAGATCCCCGCCACGGCATCGCCCGAGTGAGGCCGCCGTCCGGCGGCCGGTCAGCAGAACCCGGTCGCCGTTGCTAGGCTGATCCGATGCTTCGTGTCATGACCGGACCGGTGCCCCGCTAGTTGCCCCACTTCGACGCGCCGTCTGGAGCCGACCCCGCGGTCGGCACGAAGCTGAAGCGGGTGATCGTCATCGGCACCGTGGCCAGGCGGGAGGAGCGCGAGCAGCGCGACATCGAGCTCGACGAGCTCGAGGAACTGGCCCGCACACTCGGGACCCAGGTTCTGGAGCGCAGCCTGATCTCGCTCCGGGAACCGCATCCCGCCACCTTCTTCCGCTCCGGGGTCGTGGCCGCCTTCGCGTCCCACCTCGCCGAGCTCGACAGCCCGGCCGTCCTCTGCAACGACCAGCTCACCCCCCGCCAGCAGCGCAATCTGCAGGAGGAATGGGGTGTCCCGGTGCTCGACCGCACCGAGGTGATCCTCGCCATCTTCGCGCGCCGGGCCATCACCGCCGAGGGTCGCGTCCAGGTCGAGATGGCGCAGCTCGAGCACCTGCTGCCGCGACTGGCAGGGGGCTGGTCCCATCTCGAGCGGCAGCGTGGCGGCGTCGGGCTCCGAGGCGGCCCCGGCGAGAAGCAGATCGAGGTCGACCGGCGCCTCATCCGCCAGCAACTCAAGCGTTTGCGAGAACGCCTGGTGGTGATCGAACGCCAGCGCCGGACGCGACGCACCGCCCGGACCAACGTGCCCCTGGCGTCGTGCGCGCTGGTGGGGTACACGAACGCGGGCAAATCGACGCTCCTCAACGTCCTCACCCACAGCCAGGTGCTCGCCGACGACCTGCTGTTCGCGACTCTCGACCCGACGTCGCGCCGCCTCGAGCTGCCTTCGGGCAAGCTGGTCATCCTCACCGACACCGTCGGGTTCATCCAGAAGCTGCCAACCGAGCTTGTCGAGGCGTTCGCCGCGACGCTCGAGGAGGTACGCCAGGCCCACATGCTCTGTCTCGTCGTCGACGCGTCACACCCGGACGCGGAGCAGCAGCTGGTCACGGTGCTCGACACCCTGCGCTCGATGGAGTGCGAGCAGCCGATGATCCTCGCGTTGAGCAAGGTCGATCGCCTGACCGCCTCGGAGGTCCGCGCCGCACGGCTGCGCCTCGGCGACATCGCCGGGGTGTCGGCGCTCGCGGTCAGCGCCACCAAGGGCACCGGGCTGCGTGAGCTGCGCCAGCGCATCGACGGGCTTGCCGCCCAGGTGGTCCCGGATATCAAGGCCAACCGCCCGAGCGCCGCACCTCAGGCGGTGCCGTCCGAGGCCGAGGCCCACGCCGCGGCGGGCTGACCGGCTCGCGGTCAGCGCCTGATCGCGCGCTCCATGTCTCGCTCGGCGTCCCGCTTGGCGACGTCCTGCCGCTTGTCCCAGAGCTTCTTGCCGCGTGCGAGGCCGATCTCGACCTTGACACGGTTGCGCACCAGGTACAGCTTCAGCGGAACGATCGTCAGGCCCTGCGTCCGCACTCGCCCGTCGAGGTACTCGATCTCCCGCTTGTGGAGGAGCAGGCGGCGGCGCCGCTCCGGCTCCGGGTTGTTCCGGTTGCCCTGCTGATACCAGGCGATGTTCACCTGCATCAACCACGCCTGGCCGTTCTCGACACGCACGTAGCCGTCGCGCAGCTGGATGCGCCCGGTGCGCAGTGACTTCACCTCGGTACCGGTGAGCTCGATGCCGGCCTCGATCGTCTCCACGATGCTGTACTCGTAGCGCGCGCGCCGGTTGTGCGCCAGCAGGTTGTCGCCCGGTTTCCTGGTCGGCGCCATTAGCGCTTCGCCTCCCCGGAACGGCGACCGCGCAGGAAGGCCGCGGGCGCCATGGCGCGCCTTCCGGGAGGGGTGATCAGGTCGACGCGGTAGCCACCCGCACGGGCCGCGATCACCACCGATTCGCCCTCGCCGGCGACCAGCGTCCCCGGCGCCGTCCCGCCGGCGATGTCCACAGGGGAGCCGGCCTGAATCTGGACCTCGACACCGTCGAGTTGGGCGAGCACGCCAGGCCACGGCTGCAGCGCCCGCACCATTCGATCGACGTCCACCGAGCTGTGGACCGCCCAGTCGACCCGTCCATCCACCCGGCCGAGGCGCGGCGCGTAGGTCATGCCATCCTCCGGCTGCGCGCTTGCCACTGCAGTTCCACCCTCGAGTGTCGCGAGCACGGCGATGAGTTTCGACGCTCCGAGGCCCGCCAGCGTCGCGGTGAGCGTTGGAGTGGTCGCATCCGTGTCGATCGGGACGCGGACCGTCGCGTAGACCGGCCCCGTGTCGAGGCCGGCTTCCATGCGCATGATCGAGACGCCGGTCTCGGCATCGCCGGCAAGGATCGCGTGCGCGATCGGCGAGGCTCCCCGCCAGCGGGGGAGCAGCGAGGCGTGGACATTGACGGCGCCATGTGGTGGAGGCTCGATCAGTGCTACGGGCAGGATCTGACCGTAGGCGGCGACGACGAGGCAGTCCGGTTCCATCGCGAGCAGGTCTCGGACGACCTCCGGAGCACCGATCCTGGCTGGGGCGAGCACCTGGAGGCCGAGCGCACGCGCCGTATCGCCGACCGGCCGCGGCGCCTGCCGGCCCCTGCTCCCCAGCCGGTCGGGACGGGTGACCACGGCCGCGACGTCGTGGTGCGCCGCACACGCCCGGAGTGACGGCACCGCGAATGGGGCGGTGCCACAGAAGACGAGCCTCACACAGCGCTGACGACGCCGGGCTCCTCAGCCTCCTCTGCGGGCTCGACCTCGCGAAGCGTCCCCTCGTTCACCCGGGTCGTGAAGAGGATGCCGTCGAGGTGATCCAGCTCGTGCTGCACGGCCCGGGCAAGCAGGCCATCGCCCTTGACGCGAACCTCCTTGCCATGGCGGTTGAGTCCCTTGGCAACCACCCGCATCCGGCGCGTGACCTCGCCAACCCATCCGGGCACGGACAGGCACCCCTCGAAACCGGTCTGATCACCGTCGGTGCGCACCATCTCGGGGTTGGCGAGCTGGTAGATCTGGTTGTCGACACGAAGCACGATGACGCGCAGGGACACGCCGATCTGAGGAGCCGCGAGACCGACCCCGTTGGCATCGAACATCGTCTCGACCATATCGTCCATCAGACGGCGTATCTCATCATCAACCCGCGGCACGCGGATCGCCTTCGTGGTGAGCACGTCGTTGTGGTCCGAGACCAGGACGATGGGAAGGACTGCCACGCTTGATGTCTCCGTTCACGCCCCGGGGTCGACGTCGATGCTCCAGCCCCGAGCCCTGGGAAGGTGAGGAAATGCCCTCTCGATGTCTATGCCTCGAACCGTGATCTGCCAGCGGTATTCGCCGCGCAGGCGGTGGAGGAATGCCGGCGTCGGACCGAGGACATCGAGCCCGGCGCCAATTCCGAGTGTATCAGACACCCGACGCGCCTCCCGGCGCACTTCCATCTCGGCCTCGTGGTCATCCTTGTGCACGAACGTGCAGACGCACAGTCGCGCATATGGTGGGAAGCGCAAAGCCTTGCGAACGCGGATCTCGTCGCGTGCGAAGCCGAGATAGTCGTGCGTCGTCGCGTGGCGGACCGCGTAATGGCCCGGACTGTATGTCTGCAGCACCACACGGGCGGGCTCGTCGCCGCGTCCGGCGCGACCCGCCACCTGCGTGAGCAGCGAGAAGGTCAGCTCGCCACTCCGGTAGTCCGGGAAATGCAGCGACGTATCGGCGTTGACGATGCCGACCAGGCGCACGTTGCCGAGGTCCCACCCCTTGGCGACCATCTGCGTGCCGATGAGGCAGTCCGCCTCATGGCGCCGGAAGCGGTCGTAGATGTCGAAATACGCGTCGCGCGATCGAGTCGTGTCGCGGTCCATGCGAATCAGGCGAAGGGCCGGAAACCGCTCGCGGACCTCGCGCTCGAGCCGCTCGGTGCCCATGCCGAGCGCGCGAATCGTCCGCGAGCCGCACGTCGGGCACGCGGCCGGCAACGGGATCGACAACCCACAGTAGTGGCAATCGCAGCTTGCGCGGTCGACGTGGTGCACGAGTGACACGCTGCAGTTGGTGCAGGTCAGCGCCTCCCCGCACGTGCGGCACAGCACCACGGTCGATGTCCCGCGGCGGTTGAGAAACAGGATCGACTGTCCGCCGTCGGCGTGACACTCCTGCAGGGCGCGATCGAGCGTCAGCGACAATGCGTTGGTGTTGCCGGCCTTCAACTCATCGCGCAGGTCGACGACCTCGATCGGCGGCAGGGGACGGCCGCTGATCCGCGACGGGAGAGTCGCGAGCTCCAGATCTCCCGTGTGCGCGCGAAAGAAGCTTTCGACTCGCGGCGTCGCGCTCCCCATCACGACGGGTGCGTGGCAGAGCGCCCCGAGCATCAACGCGACGTCGACCGCGTGATATCTCGGCACTCGATCCTGCTTGTACGCCGGGGCATCCTCCTCGTCGACGACAACGATCCCGAGGTCCGCGACCGGTGCGAAGACAGCGCTGCGCGAGCCGATGACCACGGTGTGTTCGCCGCTCCGGATGCGCCGCCATTCGGCCGCTCGCTCGGCGTCGGTGAGCGCCGAATGGACGACCGCGATCAGGCCGGGGAACCGCACCGCGAAACGGCGAATCATCTGCGGCGTCAATGCGATCTCGGGGACGAGCACGATCGCACCTCGTCCGGTCGCCAGCGCGGCGTCGATCGCCGCGAGATACACCTCGGTCTTGCCACTCCCGGTCACGCCGTGGAGCAGGACACGCCGGTGGGTCCGTGACGCGATCCCCTCGAGCAGCGGCGCCGCCGCCGCGCGCTGCGCGTCGTTGAGGATCGGCGGCGGCTCCGGTGGGCCCGCCGCACCCGCTTCGGCCACGGCGCGCGACATCGATCGAGGTCCCGTTCTGCGTGAGGGACGGGTGCGCACGCCCTTGGGCAGCATCGCCCGCAACACCTCACCGAGCGGCGCGCAATAGCGATCAGCGATCTGGCGGGCGAGCGCCAGGTGATGATCGAGGATCAGGCGCGGCTCATCGATGACGCGGCCGATGGGGCGGACCTCGGCGAACTCGGTCTGCTCGGAGCGCTCGACGACGTACCCGAGGATCGACCGCTTGCCGAACGGGATCTCCACGCGCACGCCGGGGAGCACGAGCTCGGCCAGATCGTCCGGAACGGAGTACGTGTACGCGTCCCGCGGCAGCTGCGAACGCGTCTCGGGAACGACCGAGGCGAACGTCACCGCAACCTGCTCGCGATGATGCGAAGGATCGCGTCGGCGATGATCGTCTTCGGCGCGCGAGCGACGGTCTCCAGGGTGCCGTCGCGTCCGATGACGGTCACCTCATTCTCGTCCGCGCCCATGCCGATGCCCTCCTGCGAGACGTCGTTCACGACGACGAGGTCGAGATGTTTGGCCTCGAGCTTCGCGCGGGCGTTGTCGATCACACGCTCGGTCTCCGCGGCGAACCCGACGACGAAGACGCCGGTTGCAGCGTCATCATCGCGGAGTGCCCCGAGGATGTCGATGGTGGGCACCAGCTCGAGGGTCAGCGTCTCCGATCCCTTCTTGAGCTTGTGCCGCGCCACCTGGCGCGGGCGCCAGTCCGCGACCGCCGCGGCCATGATGAGCACGCGCGCCCCGGCGAGCGCCGCGCGCACCGCCGCGTGCATCTCGTCGGCGGTCTCCACCGGCACCACCGTGAGCCCGGGGTGCGCGGCCGGGGGCGCGGCGGCCGTCACCAGCGTGACCGTCGCCCCGCGCCGGATCGCCGCAGCGGCGAGTGCGTTGCCCATCTTGCCGCTCGACCGATTGCCGATGAAGCGCACCGGGTCGATCGGTTCTCGGGTACCACCCGCGGTGACCACAAAGCGCAGACCGTCGATTGTGGGATCAGCCCCCGCCGTCAAGGAGGTCCCTCACCGCGGCCACGATCGCGTCCGACTCGGACATCCTGCCGGTGCTTTCGTGGCCGCTCGCCAGCCTTCCAAGGACCGGACCGACGATGCGCGCGCCGCGTGCGGTGAGCGTTGCCGCGTGGCCCTGCGTCGCGGGGTGCTCCCACATCGCCGACTCCATCGCGGGTGCCACCAGCAGCGGTGCGCGACACGCCAGCGCCGTCGCCGTCACCGGATCGCCGGCAAGCCCGAGCGCCAGACGCGCGATGAGGTCCGCCGAGGCCGCGACCACCACCTGCACCTCGCACCACGCCGCAAGGTCGAGGTGGCTCATCCCGTGTCCGACCTCGGCCGGATCGTCGTCCCAGAGGCTCGATGCGACCCGGTGTCCACTCAGGGCGCGGAGCAGTGCCGGGCTCACGAAACGGGTGGCCGCATCGGTCATCGCGACCTTCACCTCCGCACCCTCGCGGCGCAGATCGGTCACCACCTGGCACGCCTTGAACGCGGCGACGCTGCCGCCGACTCCGACCAGGACGCGGTGGCCCTCCAGCGAGAGGCTCATGCCGAATCGCCGTCCGAGCTCGAGCGCGACACCTGGATGATCGCCTCGATCTCCTCCGCAGCACGCTTCGCGTCATCGTTCACGACCTGATGATCGTACGTGTCCTTGAGCGCAAGCTCGGCGATCGCCAGCTCCTGCCGGGCTCGAAGGCTTGCCGGGTCCTCGGTGGCACGTTCGATGAGACGGTGTTCGAGTGCCGCGACGCTCGGCGGCAACAGGTAAATGTAGATCGCGGCGTCCCCGAGGCGGCGGCGCACCTTCTCCGCGCCCTGAACATCGATCTTGATCACAGTGTCCTTCCCGGATGCGATCGCCGCGTTCACCGTCTCGTAGGTCCTCCCTTTGAGCTCCCCATAGACGGTTGACCATTCGAAGAACGCATCACGCTCGACCATCGCACGGAACGTCGGCTCGTCGACGAAGCAGTAGGAGACACCCTCGACCTCCCCGGGACGCGGCGGGCGCGTGGTGTGCGAGACGGAGTAGACGAGCCCTGGGTCGAGCGCGAACAGCTCGCGGAGCACGGTGTCCTTGCCGACGCCGCTCGGGCCGGTCAACACGATGATCCTGCCGCGGGTGCTCATGCCGGCGAGGGGCGCAGCCTGTCCGTGGCGGCGACCAGCTGGTCAGGGATCGGCGACTCGTACGATCGCTCCGTGCCGTCGGCGGGGTGACGAAAGCGGAGCCTCCGAGCATGCAGGGCAGGGCGTCGAAGCGCGGGATCGGCCCGTCCGTAGACCGCGTCGCCGATGATCGGGTGGCCGATCGAGGCGAGGTGGACCCGAATCTGATGGGTGCGTCCGGTGCGCAGCGAGACCTCGAGCACGGACGCGCCGCCGAGACGCTCCACGACTCGAAAGTCGGTGATCGCCTCCCGACCTCCTTCGACGATCGCCATGCGCCGGCGGTCGCGAGGGTGGCGGGCGATCGGCGCGTCGATCGTTCCGGTGTCCTCGCGAAAGCCCCCGTGGACGAGCGCCCAGTAGGTGCGGCCGAGCGAGCGATCACTGAGCTGCCTGGCAAGGCTTCGGTGCGCGGCCTCGGACTTCGCCACCACCAGCAGCCCGCTCGTGTCGCGGTCGAGGCGGTGGACGATGCCCGCCCGCTCGGCGCCACCGAGCAATGACCAGGTGGTCCCCCGCTCCTTCAGCGCATCGGCGAGGGTTCCCGTGGGATGCCCGGGCGCCGGGTGGACGACCATGCCGGACGGCTTGTCGACCACAGCCAGCCAGCCGTCCTCGTCGATGATGCTCAGGCCCATCGCCGGCCCGGCTCCCTCGGCGGGCCGTGTCTCGCGGGCCTCGGTGCGCGCGGTGGGGGAGGTGACCACCACCTCGGCGCTGTCGCGCACTCGCTGTCCGGGTCTCCCCGGGCGTCCGTCGACGGTCACGAGCCCGGCGTCGATGAGCGTGCGCGCTGCGTGGCGCGTGATGTGCCTCGATTCCGCGAGCCAGAGGTCGAGCCGTGGGGTGGTGGGAGCCGCCGCGCCGGCGCTCATGACGCCGCCGACGATGTCGAGGAGGTCGGTGCGTGCGACGACGGGACGAAGCTCAGCACGAGGAGCATCACGATGGCGATGACGATGCAGCTGTCTGCCACGTTGAACACCGGCCAGAAATGGAAGTCGATGAAGTCGACGACCGAACCCTGGAGGAGCCGGTCGACGCCGTTGGACAGCGCGCCGCCCAGGATCATCCCGATCAGGACCTGCCGGTACCACGTCGTGCCGTACTTGTAGCCGGCAAAGATGATGTACAGGCTCACGATCACCGCGACGGCGAGGTAGAGCCAGTGCAGCTGTGGCAGCACGCTGAACGCGGCACCGCTGTTCTCGACGTGATCGATGGACACGAACGATCCTGGCCAGATCTGCTGGCCGACGTAGAGATGCGAGGCGACCAGCCACTTGGTGACGTGGTCGATCAGCGCGACGGCCACCGCGGTACCGATCATGACGGCGTAGATACGCCGCCGCGAAGCGCGCTGCCGGGCCGCTACCGCTGAACTCCCAGCCAGCATCGTGCACCTCCCAGCTCGCCTTCCCACTCGGCGAGCGCGTCTCCCCGCCCGTCGGTGACCGCAACGGCGAGTGTCTCGGCGCGCAACCAGTCGCGATACGCGTCGATTGCGCGGTGCGCGTCGCCGTCAGCGTCCACGCGCAGCGTGATCCGATCCTCGACTCTGAGGCCCGCCTGCTTGCGCAGCTCATTCACCTTGCGGCTGACCTCGCGCGCCAGCCACTCGAGGCGCAGCTCGTCGGTGATCGTCGTGTCGAGGACCACCGGCGCATGCTCGCCGGCCGGATCCACGTAGCGCACGCTCTTGACGTTGAGCTCCTCCATGAAGATCGCCTCGAGCTCGGGGTTGAGCGGCGCGCTCGCGAGGGTCGCCGCGCCGAGTGGCTGGCGCACGCGGACGCCGGCGGTGGTCCGGGCCGCGAGCCCGTCCTCGACCAGGCGGCGCAGGCGGCCCATCTCGACCAGCACCTCCGAGTCGCGCCACGCTCCGGCGACCTTGGGATAGTCGGTGAGGTGCACGGAGTCGGGGACCCCCGGCGCGGATGGAGGATCGCCGTTGAATCCGCCGAGGTTGCGGTACATCCGCTCCGCCATGAATGGCATGAACGGGGCCACCAGGCCCGCGAGGGTGATGAGCACGGTCTGCAACGTCGCGAAGGCCGACAGCGAATCGTCGCTGGTGCCGGCACTCTTCCAGAAACGACGGCGCGAGCGTCGCACGTACCACTTTGAGAGGTCTTCGACGAATCCCTCCGCCGCGTGCACCGCGTCCGATGCGTCGTACCGCTCCATTGCCTCGCGGACCGCCTCCACCGTTTCGGCAAGCCTGGCGAGACACCAGCGATCGAGCACCGGCCGCTCGATCACAGCCGGAGCGGCGGACGCCGGGTCGTAGTCCTCGGTGAGCGCGTAGGTCACGAAGAAGGAGTAGACGTTCCAGAGCGTCAGCATGAAGAGGCGCACGACGTCCTGGAATGACGTGGGGCTGACGCGCAGCTCGGCATTCTCAACGCCCTGCGCGTAGAAGTACCAGCGCGCCGCATCGGCGCCGAACTGGTCGAAGATGGCGTTGGGCTCGATGACGTTGCCCCGCGACTTCGACATCTTCTTGCCGTGCCTGTCCTGCAGCGTACCGACCACGACGCAGTTCCGGTACGCCGGCGAATCGAAGAGCAGCGTCGACTCGGCCAGCAGTGAGAAGAACCACCCACGGGTTTGATCGACTCCTTCGCAGATGAAGTCCGCAGGGTGGGTGTGCTCGAACAGCTCTCGGTTCTCGAACGGATAGTGCTTCTGCGCAAAGGGCATCGCACCCGAGTCGTACCAGGCGTCAATCACCTCGGGAACGCGATGCATCACCCCCTTGCAGGCTCTGCAGGGCAGCGTCACGTCATCGATGAACGGCCGGTGGAGATCATCGTCGACGGTCAGGCCGACGTCGGCGGCGCTGCCCGCACAGAATTGCTCGCCGCAGTCGTCACAGACCCAGATGGGGAGCGGGGTACCCCAGTACCTGGTGCGCGACAGGTTCCAGTCGATCAGGCTCTCCAGCCAATTGCCCATCCGTCCGTCGCGGATGTGCGCGGGCTGCCAGTGGACACTCCGGTTGTGGGCAAGCAGACGGTCCTTGACGGAGGTGGTGCGGATGAACCACGAGGTGATCGCGTAGTAGAGCAGCGGTGTGTCGCAGCGCCAGCAGAAGGGATATGTGTGCAGGATCCGCTCCGCTCGGTAGAGACTCCCCTGCTCCCGCAGGTCCTCAATGATCTTCGGGTCCGCGTCTTTCACGAACAGGCCGCGATATCGGGTCTGGCCGTCGAGAAACCGCCCGTCGAGGCCCACCACGTGGCGGATCGCGATGCCCCTTCGCTGGCAGAGTTCCAGGTCGGCGACGCCGTACGCCGCAGCGGTGTGCACGATCCCGGTGCCCTCATCCATGCTCACCAGCTCCGGAGCGTCGAGCACGACGAACGCGAGTCCTTCGGGGAGCATGTCGGTGAACAGGGGCTCGTATGTCAGGTCGACGAGATCCGCTCCATCCATCTCATCGAGGATGGCGTAGTCACCGTCGAGCACGGAGAGGCGTTCCTTCGCGAGGATGTAGGACTCGTCGCCCTGCGCAACCCGCACATACGGTTTGCCCGAGTGCACCGCAAGCGCGACGTTGCCCGGGAGGGTCCACGGAGTCGTGGTCCATGCCAGCAGGAAGGTCTTGCCGTCGGAGTCATTGAGCCGGAACTTGACGTAGACAGACGGGTCCGGCGTGTCCTCGGCATATCCCTGGCTCAGCTCATGCGACGACAGCGACGTCTGGCAGCGCGGGCAGTATGGGGTGACCTTGTAGCCCTGGTAGAGCAGGTCGTCGTCCCAGAGTTCCTTCAGACTCCACCACACCGACTCGATGTACGTGCCGTCGTACGTTCGATACGGGTGATCGAAATCGAGCCAGTAGCCGAGGCGATCGCTGATCTCGCGGAACTGGTCGATGTAGACGTTCACCGACTCCTTGCAGCGAGCGTTGAACTCGGCGATGCCGTACTCCTCGATCTGCTGCTTGCCGCTGATCTTCAGGGCGCGCTCGACCTCGAGCTCCACTGGGAGTCCGTGCGTGTCCCATCCGGCCTTTCGGGCGACGGAGAATCCGGTCATCTGCTTGTACCGGGCGAAGACGTCCTTGTACGACCGGGCGAGCATGTGGTGGAGGCCGGGGGGCCCGTTCGCGGTCGGGGGTCCCTCATAGAACACGTAGGGGGGCGCATCGCGACGCATCGCCAGGCTGCGCTCGAAGACGTGCGTGCGCTGCCAGAGATCGAGGATCTCGAGCTCCGCCTCGGGAAAACCCGCGCGGGCACTGACGGCCGAATACCTGGGCATCGCCCCAAGGATACCGGCAGATCGTTCGCTCCCGATCAGCCGCGAGCAGCTACGCGACCCGCTCGCCGAAGATCGCCCGGCCGATCCGCACCATCGTCGCGCCCTCTTCGATTGCGATCTCGAAGTCATTGCTCATGCCCATGCTCAGCTCCGGCAGGGCCCACCCGGTCACATGCTCCATGTGGTCACGAATGTGCCGGAGCCGGGTGAACGACTCGCGCGCGTCGTCGGGGTCGTCGGAATACGGGGCGATGGTCATCAGTCCCATGAGGTGCATGGCCGGCACATTGACGAGCTGCTGCACCACGGCCTCGACGTCGGATTCCGCAACGCCGTAACGGGTTGGCAGACCGGTCAACTCGACCTCCAGGAGAACGCCGATCGGATCGCGTCCTGGGGGCCGATGCGTGGACAGCGCGTCCGCGACGCGCCGGCTGTCGACCGAGTGGACGAAGTCGAAGAGCGCGGCAGCGCGCGCCGCCTTGTTGGTCTGCAGGTGGCCGATGAGGTGCCAGCGGGCGACGTTCCGCACCTCCCGCTGTTTGTCGGCCGCCTCCTGAATCCGGTTCTCGCCGATGTCCTCCACGCCGGCGTCGATCGCCTCATCGACGCGGGCGGCCGCCGTGCCTTTGGTGACGGCGATCAGCCGCACGTCGAGCGGGTCACGGTCCGAACGCAGCGCGGCAGCCGCGATCCGGGCACGCACCGTGTCGAGCCGGTCCGCTACCGGCGGCGCCGCTTCCACCGCATCTCACTTGCCCAGGTCGAGGGGCAATTCGCGGCCCTCCGTTTCGCGACGCTTGCGCTGCCGTCGGGCGGTGTCGGGGCGAGTGCCTGGAGGGTGCGCCAGCACGTCCTCGATGGTCGCGCGCATCTCCTGGGCGTCTTTGAACGATCGATACACGGAGGCGAATCGAATGTATGCGATCTCGTCGATCTCCCGCAGTCGCGCCATCACCATGGTGCCGACCTCGCGGCTCGGCACCTCCGAGAGGTTCTGGCTGCGCAGGGCGTTCTCGATCTCCGCCACCATCAATTCGAGGTTCGCCGGGGCGAGCCTCGTCTTCTTCGACGCCATGACGAGCCCCGAGAGCAACTTTCCGCGACTGAATTCCTCGCGCCTGCCGTCCTTCTTGACGACATAGAGGGGTGGCGCCTCGACGCGCTCGTACGTGGTGAAACGCTTGCTGCAGCCGAGGCATTCTCGACGGCGACGGATCGCCTCACCGGTTTCGGAGTCGCGCGAGTCGACCACCTTGATGTCCGTCTCGCCGCAGAACGGGCACTTCACCTGCTGCCCCCTGGAGGTTTGGGCGCAGCCCCGGCCGGCTGGCTACTGCGGCCGGAGCTGTCCGAACCCAACCTACCGACGGTCCCTCAGAAACGCGGGGATGTCCAGGTCGTCGACGCTGTACGGACCAGTGGGCCTGCCACCGACGGTGAACGCGGGTTGCCGCTGCTCGGAGACCATGGGGCGCGCCGACGGCTCGTAGCTCAGGGTGCCGATGACATCGATCTGGCCCGTGAACCCGGTTGCGATCACGGTGATCTTCACCTCGCCCTTCATGTGCTCGTCGATGACGGTGCCGAAGATGATCTGCGCGTCGGCGTCCGCCGACTCGCTCACCAGTTGCGCCGCCTCGTTCACCTCGTAGAGGGTCAGGTCCGGACCGCCCGTCACGTTGAGCAGGATGCCCTTGGCGCCGGCGATGGTGGTCTCGAGCAGGGGGCTCGCCACCGCGTCCTTCGCGGCGTCGGCGGCGCGTGTGTCACCGCTGCCGAATCCGATGCCCATGAGCGCCTGACCCTGCCCCTGCATGATCGTCTTCACGTCCGCGAAGTCGAGGTTGATGAGTCCGGGGAAGACGATCAGGTCGCTGATGCCCTGCACGCCCTGGCGCAGCACGTCGTCGGCGACCTTGAACGCGTCACCGATCGGCGTCTTCTTGTCGACGACCTGCATCAGCCGCTCGTTCGGGATCGTGATGAGCGTGTCGACGCGGCCCTGAAGGTTGGCGATGCCCTCTTCTGCGGACTTCTGGCGGCGCAGTCCCTCGAAGCGGAAAGGCTTGGTCACGACTCCGATGGTCAGGGCCCCGGACTCACGAGCGATCTCAGCGATGATCGGTGCGGCGCCGGTGCCGGTGCCACCGCCCATGCCGGCGGTGATGAAGACCATGTCGCTATCGGCCAGCGCCTTGGTGAGCTCGTCACGCGACTCCTCGGCGGCGTCCTGTCCCTTCTGAGGATCGCCGCCGGCGCCGAGCCCGCGGGTCAGCTTGCCACCGATGCGGATCTTCAGATGCGCGGATGACGAGCTGAGGGCCTGGTGGTCGGTGTTGATCGCGATGAACTCAACGCCCTTGAGGTTGCTCCGGATCATGCGGTTCACGGCGTTGCTGCCGCCGCCGCCGACCCCCACGACGCGGATGCGGGCGTTGCCGTCGAGTGTCCGGTCGAGGTCTGCCATGAGTATCTCCTCGCGTTGCGCTGTGGTCTCTCGTGTTGGGGGCGAGTGCGGTGACGATCTGCGGCGGGCCAGGGCATCCCCAGGCTGGTCGAGTCCGTGTGTGCGCAGGTGATCAAAAGAGGTCACGAAACCACCTCGAGAACTTGGCCCCGGCGGCGGGACCGTCCGGGCTCTTGCCGTTGGAGCGCGACGGCTTGCGGCCGGGGCTGCTCCGTGCCCCCCAGCGCAGCAGACCGACCACGGTGGCGTGGCTCGGTCCGCGGATCTCGTCGTTCATACCGTGCAAACCCTGGGGTGCGGCGATGCGCGCAGGGAGGTTGGTCTGCTGCTGCACGACCTCCGCGAAGCCGCGGAGCAGCGCGCCGCCGCCGGTGATGACGATCCCACCGGGGAACATGCCGAGCGGCCCGGCGCGTTCAACCTCGGCGGCGATCAACGCGGCCATCTCGCGAGCGCGCGGACCGATGATCTCGGCAAGATAGCGTTGCGGCACACCGACGGGCTCGTCGTAGCCCATCGGCGTCAACGTCACCTCCGCGTCCGCCGGCAGCGTGAGCTGCAGGCAATGGCCGAAGTTGCGCTTCACCGTCTCGGCGGTCTCGAGGTCGCATCGCAAGCCCACTGCGAGGTCTGCGGTCACGTGGTTGCCCCCGACGGGAATCACGCTCGTGTGCACGATGCTGCCCCGTGCAAACACCGCGATATCGCTGGTGCCACCACCGACATCGACCACGACGACGCCGCGCTCGATCTCGTCCTCGGTGACCACCGCCTCCGCGGATGCGAGCACCTGCAACACCATGTCATCGACGTTGAGCCCTGCCTTGTGCACGACCTTGACGACGTTCTGAATCGCGGTGTTGGCGCCGGTGATGATGTGCGCGTCGACTTCGAGCCGGTTGCCGGCCATGCCGATCGCATCGCGCACTCCCTCCTGACCATCGATCGTGAACTGCTGCGGCAGCACGTGCACGATGCGACGTTCCGATGGGACGCTCACCGCGCGAGCGGCGTCGATGGCGCGATGCACGTCCTGGTCGCGAACCTCGCGATGGCCCGCCTCGACGGCCACGACGCCGCGGCTGTTCTGCGACGTGATGTGCCCGCCGGCGATCCCGACCACGGCGGAGTCAATGGGAACGCCCGACATCTGCTCCGCCATGTCCACCGCTTCGGCGACCGCCTCGGCAGCCCGGTCGATCTCGACGACCGCCCCCTTGCGAACTCCCCGGGACGCCACCATACCGACACCCAGGACTCGAAGACCGGTGGCCTCAAGGTCTGCGACGGCGCAGCAGACTTTGGTGGTTCCGAGATCGAGTGCGAAGACGCGGCGGGGACGGGTCACTGTATCGGTCTCCGAGTGTAGCCGTCGCGGGTGCGCCGTTCAAGGGTTTTCAGGCGCAAAACCGCAAGATGCTGGGTTCGCACCCCCAGTATGCCACAACATGTTGGTTGCCCTCGAGAGCGTGGGCGGCCCGCCGGATCCATTCCGGAATCCAATCCGGTCGATCTCGGGACCACTCGTCCCCGGCAACCCCGGAGACACGGACAGGGCCTCGCCACTGCACCTTCTGGACGAGGCCCTGTGCGCCGCGGTCGGAGTGGACCGCTGAAGCTGCGCAACCGTAACACCGGTCGCCCGCGGCGTCTACGCTTCCTGACGCCGAGTCCCGGGGAACGGCGATCCCGGAGATCGCGGCGCCCCGCGACCGCCCCCGCTCGCTCAGGCCTCGAGAACGATCTTCCCGCGCAGGTCCCCGGCCGCCATCTCGGCGAACGCGGCCGGGGCCTCGCTGAGCCCGTGCGTCGAGCCGATCAGCGGGCGAAGGGCCCCGGTGGCGGTCAGGTCGACGAGACGTCTGAGCTCACCTCGCGTCCCCATGGTGGTTCCGGCGATGGTGACGCTGCGAAAGAAGATGCGATTGAGCTGCGCCGGAGGATTCGCGCCGCCGGTCGCTCCCGGAACCACGATCACGCCCCCTGGTCTCACCGCGCGCAGGCTCAGATCCCAGGTTGGCTCGCCGACGGTGTCGACCACGGCGTCAACCCCGGTGCCCCCGGTTGCACCGACGACGGCGCGAGCGGTCTCGCGTTCGACCGGAAACGCGGCCTCGGCGCCGAGGTCGACCGCGAGCGCTCGTTTGGCCTCGTCCCGCGAGGTCGCGTACACGGTGATCCCCGCGAGCCGCCCGAGCAGGATGCAGGCGGTCGCGACGCCGCCACTCGCCCCCTGCACGAGGACGCTCATCCCGGGCCGGAGACCGGCGCGAACGAAGAGGGCTCGGTACGCGGTCAGATAGGCGGTGGGCAGGCACGCGGCGTCGGCGAAGCTGACCTGGTCGGCGAGCGTGACGAGGTTGGTCACCGGGATCTCGACGTACTCGGCGAGCGCTCCGGCGAGCGGCGCCTCGCTGAGCATGCGGAAGGACCGGCACCCCAGCGTGTCGTCGCCGAGGCAGGCTGCGCACCGCCCGCACGTGATGATCGGGTAGACGACGACTCGTGCCCCCACCGCGGGGGCGCCGGGCGGCGGCTCGCCGGCGTACGCCGCGACCTCGCCGGCCGCGTCGCATCCAAGGATCTGCGGCGGAGTGACCGGCCCCGAGGAGACGCCGCGCAGCGTCCAGATGTCATGGTGGTTGAGCGACGCAGCGCGCACCCGAACCAGCGCCCACCCGGGCCGGGGAACGGGTGTCGGAAGCTCGCCGACGGCCAGGTTGGCCAGCGGGTCGTCGCCGCCGACCGCGGACGCATACACCGCAAGCATTTCGGGGACCGTAGCATGGTGCTCACCATGCGTCTCGACACCGTCCTCGAAGGACGTCGCCAGCCCGTCTTCTCGTTCGAGTTCTTCCCTCCGAAGACGGACGAGGGCGTGCGCCAGCTCTTCGAGGCGATCTCCCACCTCCGCGAGCTCGAGCCAACCTTCGTCTCGGTCACGTACGGCGCCGGCGGCTCGGTGCGCACGCGCACGGTCGAACTGGTGACGCGCATCCGACGGGAGCTCGACATCGAGCCGGTCGCGCATCTCACCTGCGTCGACGCGACCGTGGAAGATCTCCAGGGCATCCTCGACGGGCTGCGCGACGCGGGAATCGACAACGTCCTCGCGCTGCGGGGCGATCCTCCGGAGGGATCCGAGCGATTCGTGGCCACCGCCGGCGGGCTCGCCCACGGAAGCGAGCTGATGGAGCTGATCACGGCTCGCTACGGCTTCTGCGTCGGCGGTGCGTGTTATCCGGAGAAGCACCCGGAATCCGCGAATGCCGATGAGGACGTGCGGTCGGCCAGGCGAAAGGCGGAAGCGGGCGCCAGCTACCTGATCACAAACCTCTTCTTCGACAACCGGATGTACTTCGATTTTGTCGCGCGGGTCCGTTCGGCCGGGGTGACCCTGCCGATCATCCCGGGCATCATGCCCGTGACCAACGTCGGCCAGATTCGCCGGTTCACGTCCAAGATCGGCGCCACGATCCCCGAGGCGCTGCTCGTCGCGCTGCGCTCACGCGAGAACGACCCCGAGGCGGTGCTCCAGCTGGGAGTCGCCTGGGCGACCCTGCAGTGCGCCGAGCTGCTCGCCGGGGGCGCGCCGGGCGTGCACTTCTACACGATGAATCGCTCACCGGCGACCCGGGCGATCCTCTCGGCGCTGCGCGCCGCGCGCCCCTGGGACCGGGTGCGCTAGACCGCCGATCCCGTCAGGGCGACGGTTTGGGCGTTGTGGCCGGCGGCGTGATCAGGACGATACCCGCCGACGGGCTGCCGCTCGGAGTCGACGATGGAGTGGGCGTCGGACGTGGAGTCGGGGGCGCCGTCGGCGGTGCCACCGACGAGGCCGCGGGCGCCGGCTGGACCGCCGGCGCGATGGGAGCGAGCGCCGCGGTGACCTCGGCCGGGAGGCCCGGCTGCCCGCCGGTCACCGGGGCGGCCGGAGCCTCGACATCGATGTAGCCGAAGATCGGCCTGACGAAGTTGAGCCGCCCCTTCAGCGCGGCGAGTGTCTCGATCTGCGCCGGGAGCGCCTGGAGCGCGTCCTGCGTGTCGAGGTGGCCGAGGACGGCGCGCCATCCCGTGCTCGTCCAGAGGCTGACGACGTCGTCGCTCCCCCACAGGTACGCGGCCACCGAGCAGCCGAAGACGGCGGGGAAGCGTCGAGAGATCGAGCTGAGCAGCGCCACCAGGACCGGGTTGATCGCTTGTGGGGACCCGGCGCGGTCGTCGATGAGCACCGGTATGCCGCTTCGTGCGGCGGGCGTCGCATCGATCCCGGGAAGCGTCGCACCGTCTGATGCCACCAGCGTGTCGGTCCCGTTACGGCGGATGCGGAGCATCGGCGCGCGCTCGACGACGGAGATCTCCACCGTTGCCGGGAGCTCGGTGGTGACCACCGCGCTCGCAACCCAGGGGAGCGCCTGGACGCGGCCCTGGATGGCGGCGCCGTTGATGGTGAAGATGCTCTGTTGGGGGACCTCGGCCGCGGCGACCACGGCGCCGGTCGTGAGCAGATGGGTTCCGACCACGGTCACCTGCCGCACCTGGAAGCCCGGGAGGGTCAGTGCCAGCGCGAGGAGGCCGACCTGCACGGTCAGCGCCGCCGTGGCGATGAGACGCCGCTTCCAGGAGTGATGCCGCCTGGCCACGCGCGGCGGCGGTGGCGGCCCGCGGCGGGCGTGACGCCGTTTGCGAGGCGACGAGGTGAGCTTCGCCCCGGGGCTGAGCACGAGCCGGCGCACCGGGCGGGACGAATCGGCGATGAGTGCCGCCTGGGCGCGAACGAGGGCGACGTGGCGCGCGCGCTCGTCGAGCACCGCGGTGCTCACAGGACGTGCTCGGTGCGGTGGGGACGTTGCATGTACGCAGGCTGAGACGTTTGCTGAGACGATGGCTGAGGCGTTGCGGCCGCACGGGCCGCGCCGATTATCTCCTAGGCGGTGCCGGCGTGACCGGAGAGCGCCCGGTGCAGGTCACATTGCTCGAGCTATGCCGCCGGCGCCGCGGTCCAGCAGTGCCAGGACTCGACGGTTCGAAACCCCAGACGCGCGTACACCGGCAATCCGGAGGGGCTGGCCTGGAGCCACGAGCAGGTGGCTCCGGCGGCAACGCCATCGGCGATGGCTCGCGCGGTCACCGCGCCACCGTACCCGCGACCGCGATGCTCAGGCGGCGTTGCGACGTTGAAGATTCCGACGAAGGCGTCGAAGGTCACCCCCACGCATGTGCTGACCGCCTGGCCGTCGACCTCACCGAGGTAGCAGCGCACCCCTGGCAGGCTGAGCACCTGTGGCGTGATCAGGCCGAGGAACAGTTCGACAGGTGCTCCGAAGCCCGGGGCCGCGGTCAGGGCATGCAAGGGTGCCTCCTCCGGCGCGAGCTGCCGAATCACGAGGGCGTCTGTGCGGGCCGCAGGGGAGAGCGCGCTCGCATCGTCGAGGACCATGAGGGGGATGCCATCCTCCGCGGTCATTCCCCGTTGAGCGGCCAGCCGGTCGAGTTGCGGCGCGCTCCCCGGTCGAAACTGCAGGCAGTGCGGCAACCCGGTGGCGGCAACCGCGTCGAGCAGGTTCGCGACGTCGCTCGACGCGACCTCGACGTCGTGGACCCAGACAACGTTGAGCGTGGACTCGCCGACCCCGGTGACAACGGCCAGGACCCCCGGCTGCTCACGTGCCCAGCCCTGCGTCAGCGCCGGGCTGAGCAATCGAAACGAGTCGATCAAGGCGATCGCAGCTGCTCCGGTGTCGATGGGCACGTGGGGCATTCTAGGCCCGCTCACGATGCCGGAAGATACGTGTCAGGGAGGTCGTTGGCGAACAGGACCACATCCCCGGGACGTGACAGGCTCTGGAGGAGCCTGGTCGCGGCGTCGAGCGTCTCGACGACGTGGATGCGGTCCTCGGTCATGCCGCCCGCACGCAGGCCGGCGCACAGCGCCGCACTGGTCTTCGCCGACATGACGATCACGTGAGCGCACACATTCGCGGCGTGCTCGCCGTAGCGCCTGTTCTCGTCGTTCTCGACGCTGCCAAGCTCGACGAGCCCCGGCGTGACCAGGAACTTGTGCGCTCCGCTCATCGCGGCAAGCACCTCCAGTCCGTCGTGCACGCCGACCGGGTTGGCATTGTACGAGTCGTCGATCACCGTGAGCGGACCCGCGCTCGCCATCAACTGGAGGCGGTGCTCGACCTGCTGCAAGGAGGCGGCGGCTGCGATCGCGTGGTCGATCGAGTAGCCGAGCGTGACGACCGCGGCCAGCGCCGCGCTCACATTGGCGACCTGGTGGCGGCCGAGTAGCGGAATCGTGACCTCGCGATCCAGGCCCTCCGCGCGCCAGCGCCAGCGAAAGCTCGCGCCGCGCGCGTCGACGCGGATCGCGGACGCGACCACGTCGGCGTCGACCGCATCACCGTTACTCGCAAGCGCATACCGGATCAGGCGCCGCTGCTCCGCGCGCGCCCTCAGCGCCAGCGCGGCTCCGGACTCGTCCCCCGTGTAGAGGATCAAGGTGCCATCGGCAGGCAGTGCGGTCGCGACCTCGTACAGCGCGCCGGCGATCTTGTCCAGCGTGCCGAAGCGCTCCATGTGCTGCGGGCCGATCGCCGTGATGATCGCGAGACGGGGATGCACGAGGTTGCTCAGCGCCGCGATCTCTCCCGGCGCGTACGCATCCATCTCGACGATGAAGATCCTGTTCTCCGGCATGAGATCCTCGTTGATCACCCGGGTCACACCCATCAGGGTGTTGAAGCTCTTGCGCGTCGGAAGCGTGTTCACGTGCGTTTGCAGCAGTTGAGCGAGGATGTGTTTGGTGCTCGTCTTGCCGAAGCTGCCGGTCACCGCGACCACTGTGGGATCAACCACCTTGAGACGGGCCGACGCGAGCGCGAGATAGTGACGCCGTATCCGCGACTCCGCCGGCTTGGTGACGACATTGGCAGCAACAAGGAGGATCTCGCTCAGCCCGGTGACCAGGCCGGCCGCGATCAGCACCAGAATCATCGAGATGACCGGGTGCAGGGCGACAATGCCGAGCGCAAGTCCCGCGGCGAGGAGCACCGCGAGGAACCCGCCGGCGATGAGCAGCCGGCGCATCCGGGCAGTCATCACCAGTGGGCGTTTCGGTGATGTCCATCGCCAGGTGAACTGGGCCGCCGCGGCCGACACCAGCCAGGCGATGGCGATGCCGACGGGTCGAGCCGCGGGCAGTATCGCGGCAACGCTCAGCGCCACGGCGCCGACCAGCAGGCCGAGCCACACGGCGCGGTGGGCCAGCCAGTCGCGGGTCAGTCCCCAGCGCAGAAACCGGACTGATTCGTACTCCTCGATCTGGAACATTCGCGCCGCGACGAGAACGATCCGAAACACGAGGACCAGCCACACGAGCGCCGCAAGTGCCACGAGCGGGCCGACCAGCGGGCTCACACCGTGACCTCGGGCGCGGGGTCGCGGAGGAAGACCTCGACTATTCGGCAGAAGCGGCCGGCCTGCTCGAGGTACGCATAGTGACCGGCTCCCTCGAACACGACCAGTCCCGCGTCGGGGATGAGGCGCTCCATCAGCCGGCCGTCGTCGAGCGGTGTCTCGGTGTCCCGATCCCCCCAGATGAGCAGCACGGGCAGGTGAAGACCGGGCAGCAACCCTCGGAGATCTTCGTTGACGATGCGGACGAGCGTGCCGCGCATGACTCCGGACACCGCGCGATAGTCCACCGAGCCGCGCCGGTCAGCGCTGCGTCCGGCGGCCCGGCGGAGCACGGCGGGCATCGCCGCCGACCGCTCCACCGCCCGGAGCGCCTTGTACGAACGCACCCGCGCGGCGCCGCGCCACGTGCTCCGCGGCCGGATGCCCGCGCTCCCCGCCAGCACCATCCGCCGCACCCGTCCCGGGTATGTCGCGGCCAGGACGATCCCGATCCGTCCGCCGTTCGAATGCCCGATCAGGTCACAGGCTTCGACTCCGAGGCGGTCGAGCAGGGCGACACACCAGGCGGCATAGTCGTGCACCGACCAGGGCGCGTCGGGCTGGGGGGTGGCACCGAATCCCGGCAGGTCCGGGACGATCAGGCGTCGACCCGTCTCGAGCGCGTCGAGGATCGGCGCGAAGAGCTCTGACGACACCCCCCAGCCGTGGAGCAGCAGGAGCGGATCACCACTGCCGCGCTCCTCCAGCGCAGCGCGAGGGATCTCTCCCGCGGACCCGGCCACGGTCGCCCGATCCCCACTCGGGTCGCCGTTCAGCCCGGCCGACCGGTGAGCAGCCACGTGTCGATCGAGGACGTGGTTGCCTGCTGCTCGCGATGACGCGCCATCGCCATCTCGATGAGGCGCTGCAGCAGTTCGGCGAAGCGCACCCCCGACGCCTCCCAGAGATAGAACGACAGTGAGCCTGGAAGCGTGTTCAGCTCGTTGACGACGAAGGAGTCCCGCTCCGGTGACACCAGGAAGTCGACTCGGGTCACCCCGGCGGCGCCGATCGCGCGAAACGCGGACATCGCCGTTTCCTGGATGCGTCTGGTGAGTGCGTCCGGTATCGGCGCGGGGATGATCCGCTGGGAGCTCTTCATCCCTCCCGCAGGTGACTTGGCGCCGCCCTTTCCCTTGGCGCCGCTGAGGTACTTGTCAGCGTAGCTGAGCGTTCCAGTGGTCACGGGCTGCTCACAGACCGACACCTCGACATCGTCGCCCGCACCGAGCACCGAGCAGTTGATCTCGATGCTTCCATCCTGAGCGGGCTCGGCGAGGATCGATGTGTCGTACCCGAAAGCAACCTCGAGCGCATTCCGCAGGTGCTCGTCACCGTCCACGCGCGCGACACCAATGCTCGATCCGAGGCGGCGCGGCTTCACGTACATCGGGAATCCAGGCCGTCGCGCGAGCTCGGCGCAGACCGCGGCGGCGTCGTTCATCCAACGATGGCGCGACACCATCACGTCGTCGAGCACCGGGATGCCCGCGCCGCGGAGCGTGGTCCGGGACAGGCGCTTGTCCATGCTCACGGCCGCCGACGCGACGTCGCAGCCGCAATATGGCAGCGCCGCCAGCTCGAAGAGCCCCTGCAGCGTGCCGTCCTCACCGTTCGATCCGTGCACGAGCGGCATGGCGACATCGAAGCGAGCAACCGCGCGGGCGGATCCGCCGAGCAGACCGCGGCGAGCGTCGACCTCGATGAGATCGCCGCCACTGGTGGGATCGGGACGCATCGTGACCCTGGTCGCCCCGGCGATCAGGCGGTCGATGTCCTTGTAGCGTTCGAGGTCGAGCAGCTGGTCGCCCGTGTACCAGGCTCCTGATTTCGCGATGTACACGGGTACCGAGGTGAAGCGATCCGCGGGCAGCGCCGCCATCGCCTGGTGTGCGGTGATGACCGATACCTCGTGCTCGACCGAGCGGCTGCCGAAGAAGACGCCGACCCTGAGCTTCTCAGCCAAGCTGGTCACCTCCGGCGTGCCGCCCGAGCACGATGATCTCCCGTTCGAGATCGACCCCGAACTGCTGATGCACGGTGTCGTGCGCGATACCAACGAGGTCCAGGACGTCCGCCGCGGTTGCATGGCCGGTGTTGACGATGAAATTCGCGTGCTTCCTGGAGATCTGCGCGCCGCCGGATGTGCGCCCCTTGAGACCCGCCGCCTCGATGAGCCGTCCCGCCCTGTCGCCGGGGGGATTCTTGAAGATGCTGCCGAGACTGCGGATGCCATATGGCTGGGTCGCCTTGCGTTCCGCCTGTATCGAGTCGGTGCGCTCACGAACCGCGGCAGGGTCCTCCGGGTGAACGCGGAGCCGTGCGCTCACGATCACGTTGGCGCGGAGGTCGTCCTTGAAACGAGAGTGGCGGTAGCCGAAGTCGCACGCGCCGGCGCTGAGCGTCACCGGCGTCCCGTCCGGCTCCAGCGACGTGCAGTCGATGAGCACGTCGGCAATCTCGGCTCCGAACGCCCCGGCATTGCCGTACACGCTCGCGCCGCACGTCCCCGGGACGCCGATGCCGAACTCGATGCCCGCGAGGCCCCGTGACGCGCAGTCCAGTGCCACGCGCGGCATCATGCAGCCCGCGCCGAGCTCGACGATGTGACCATCGGCGACGCGGAAGCTGCGATCGTTGTGGCGGACGACCAGCCCATCGATGCCATCGTCGCTGATGAGCGTGTTGCTGCCCGCCCCGATCATGGTCACGGCGATCCCGGATTGGGCGCAGCGGCGGACCAGCTCCCCCAGGACTCCGGCGTCCCGGGTGGTGATGAACCACCGCGCCGGGCCACCGACACCGAACTGACTGTGACGGGCGAGCGGCTCGTTGCCGACCATCCCCGGGAACGTGTCGAGCCAATCACCCCGCGACACCCTGGACCTCCAGGGCGTCGCGGAGCCGTGGCGCCAGCTTGTCGAAACCCCCGAGGGAGAGCACGAGGACCACGTCGCCCTGTCGCCTGATCCGCGCGAGAAGGTCGAGCGCCTCGTCGCTGGACGAGACCACGTGCACCGCGTGGGCGGGCCCGGCGCGGTCCGCGACGTCGCGGCTGGCGACGATCCGCGGCATGCCGCGCTCACGAGCCTCCTCGATGGGACCGATGATCACCACGTCGGCGGCCGTGAAGCTCCTCCGGTAGTCCTCGAGCAGCCGGGACACGCGCGAGTAGGTGTGCGGGGTATGGACGGCGATGAGGCGGCGCCCCGGGTAGCGCTGCCGTGCCGCATCGATCGCTGCCGCCACCTCGGTCGGATGGTGCGCGTAGTCGTCGACGACCGCGACGCCGGCGACCTCGCCGAGAATCTGAAAACGGCGTGCCGGTCCCCGGAAGTCCGCGCACGCTCCCACCGCGGTGGCGAGATCGGCGCCGGCGAACTCCGCGAGAATCAGCGCCGCGCATGCGTTCTGCGCATTGTGGAGCCCTGGGAACGTCAGCGTGACGTCGAGCGGCGATCCGAGTGCGCGCAGAACGCGGAATCGCTGCATGCCGTCGTGCTCGTGGGCATCCTCGATCCTCCAGTCACTGCCCGCCTTCGTGCCATATGTGACAGCAACGCTCGTGGCGGTGTCGCGGAGGGCGAGGCACTCCGGATCGTCCGCGCAGAGCGCGAGGACACCGTCCGCGGGCATCGTCGACGCCAGCTCGACGAACGGCTCGCGATACGCCTCGAGGCTCGCGTACACGTCGGGGTGATCCAGTTCGAGGCGCGTGACACAGGCGCCCTGTGGCCTCGTGTGAAGGAACTTCGGACGTGGATCCCACGGCGCCGAGGTGTACTCGTCACCCTCGAACACGAACGGACCGGTGCCGAGCCGGGACGTCCCCCCGAGGTCCAGCGAGGTCGAGCCGAGGCGGAAGCCCGGATCCATTCCCGCGCGATCGAGGATGTGGACGAGGAGCGCGGATGTCGTCGTCTTGCCGTGGGTGCCGCACACGGTCAGCCGGGGGCGGTCAGCGGCAAGGTTCACGTAGAACTCGATCTCACTGACGCACGGGATGCCGCGCCGGCGCGCCGCCTCGAGCTCCAGGTTGGCGGGGCGTGTCTGGTTGCCCACCACCACGAGGTCGGGCACGCCCCATCGCTCGAGATTGGCCGGGTCGCTGCGGTTCTCCCACTCGATGCCGGCGGCTGTCACCGCGTCGCTCATGGGGGGATAGGCGTGATCGTCCGAGCCGGTGACCCTGTCTCCGCGCTCGCGCGCGAGGTTCGCTGCGCCGAAGGTCGCGTAGCCGCAGATGCCCAGGACGTGCACATGCATCGTCAGGGGGCTTTGCTCCGGGTCGGCCCCGCCGCTTCGACGATGAGGGCGACGACCGAATCGGTGGCATCCGGGAGGCCCATCAACAGGCTCGCCTCGGCCATCGCCCGCCAGCGCGACGGGTCGGCGACGAGCGCGAAGATCTCGGCCCCGAGTCGCTCGGGGGTGCACTCGGCATCGTCAATGAGCAACGCAGCGCCCGCCGCGACGTACGGGGCGGCGTTATGACGCTGGTGCCCACCGGCATGCGGGTACGGGACGACGATCATGGGACGGCCGAGCGCGGCGCACTCGGCGATCGACGATCCCCCCGCACGCATCACCACGAGGTCGCTCTGGGCGATCCGGTCCGCCATATCGTCGAAGAATGCGCGGGCGGTGTATCTCGCGGCGAGATGCGGGGGCAGAGCCGCGGCCGCGCGCTCCACGGCCTCGTAGTCCAGGCTTCCACACTGATGGACGATGCTCAGTTCCGGGTCGCGGCTGAGCAGGTCGACCATGCACCCGGCGACCGCTCGGTTCAGCCGCCTGGCTCCCTGGGAACCACCGGTCACCAGAATCGAGCGAAGACGGTCGCCGAGAGGGCGCGTGGCGACGCCGCGAAGCTCGGCACGGATCGGGTTCCCCGTATGGGCGACCCGGGCATGAGGGAGGTGGGCTGCCGTCTCCGCAAATGAGGCGGCCACCACTCTGGCGCGCCTGGCGAGCATGCGGGTCGCGCGGCCTGGGATCGCGTTCTGCTCCAGGAGCACGACCGGGACGCGCTGGGCCAGCGCCGCCACGACCACGGGCACCGACACGTATCCCCCCGCGCCGACGACGACGTCGGGTCGCATCCGGCGAAGCAGGCGGCGAGCGGCGATGGTTGCCCGGGTCAGCTGGGTGGTCGCGCGAGCGACGCCCGCGGCGCTCCCGACGTCGACGCCGCTGATCTCGAGCGTTTCCAGGTGCAACCCGGCGGCCACCACGAGGCGCTCCGCGACCCCGTCCCGGCGGCCGACCACGGTGACCTCGTCGTCAGGCCGATCGTTTCGGAGCGCGAGCGCGACCGCCAGTGCCGGGGTCAAGTGACCCCCAGTCCCCCCCCCAGCGATCAACGTGCGCACGATTCGTCGTCCCCTGCCGTCGACCCTGGGCGGAGATGTTGAGCAGGATGCCCATGCCCACGAGGGTGGTCGCCAGCGAGGTGCCACCGTAGCTGATGAAGGGCAGTGGGATGCCCGTCGTCGGGATGACCCCGGTGACGGCCATCACGTTGATGAAGGCCTGCATACAGATCCACGAAGTGATGCCTCCCGCGAGCAGGGCGCCGAACCGGTCCGGCGCTCGGAGCGAGGCGCGAACGCCGCGCCACGCCAGGAAGAGGAACGCCCCGAGCACCGCGACAGTTCCGATCAGCCCGAGTTCCTCGCCGATGATGGCGAAGATGAAGTCCGTGTGAGCCTCCGGCAGCCACTCGTACTTCTGCACCGAGTTGCCAAGCCCGACGCCGAAGATCCCACCGGAGCCGAAGGCATAGAGTGCCTGGCAGTTCTGGAAGCCGGAGCCCAGTGCGGCCGCGCACGGGTTGAGGAAGTGGGCGAGGCGGTCCGCCCGGTAGGCGACGAGACCGACCAGGGCGGCGCTCGAGGCACCGAAGCCGATGATGATGAGCAGGAGGTGACGCTTCCGGGCGCCGGCCAGCGCCAGCAGGATCAGCGCCGTCGCCGCGATGACGATCGAGCTGCCGAAGTCTCGCTCCGCGAGCACCAGGCCGAGGAGCACTGCCAGCACGATGACGTAGTCCCGGACGCCGCGCAGGCTCCGCACCGAACCCTCACGGTCGGTGAGCCACCGGGAGAAGAAGACGATCGCGACGCCGACCGCGATGGCCGAGGGCTGCACCGACAGTGGACCGACCTGAAACCAGCGTTGTGCCCCGAAGTGCCGGGATCCCACATGAGGGATCAGCACCACGACGAGCATGACCAGCATCAGGAACATCGCCGGTCGAGCGAGCGCGGAAAGACGGTGGTAGTCGAGCCTCGCCGCCACCACCAGCCCGACGGCCCCGAGCGTCGCCCCGATCAACTGGTGGGCGAAGAAGTAGTTGGGATCGTTGAACCAGAGGAAGCCGAGCGCCTCCGAGGCGCTGTAGACCATCACCAGCCCGAAGCCGACCAGGCCGACGACGATGATCATCAGCCAGCCGTCGACCCCCGCGGCAGCCGCGGCGCGATCGGCCGAGGCGAAGGCGCCGGCCACGCGCGCGCCCCCGCGCCAGCGCCACCTCCCGGCGAGGCCCTCGGTGAGCTTGCCGGCGCGTGTCGCCATCAGCCGTTGCCCACGGGGTGCGTCACCACGTGCTCGACCGCCTCGCCGAACGCGCGACCGCGATCCTCGAAGTCCTGGAACTGATCGAAGCTCTTGTACCCCGGCGCCAGGAGCACGACGTCGCCGGGTCGCGCCAGTGATGCGGCGGCCACCACCGCGTCCTCCAGCGTGGCAACGACCGTGCGGGCGGCGAACCCTCGACGCTCGAGTGCCACGTCGAGCTCAACGGCGCTCGCTCCGTTGAGCACCGCGTGACGGGCGCGAGCCGCGACCTCGTCGGCGAGTGGTTCGATCGAGGTGCCGGCTCCCTTGCCGCCGCCGATCCACACGAGAGCGCGGCCGGGGAAGGAACGCAGCGCCGCAATCGCGGATTCCACGTTGGTCGCCTTGCTGTCGTTGACCCAGAGCACCCCGCCCTGATCGCGGACGGTCTGGAGGCGGTGGGGTACCGCGTGAAACTCGCGCACGGCTCCCGCGATGGGGGCTGCTTCGACGCCGGCCGCGCGAGCGACCGCCACCGCCGCGAGGACGTTCTGGAGGTTGTGTTCCCCGAAGAGCGGGATGTCCTCGACGGGCAGTACCGGCGTGGGGGTTCCCGCCTCGACGATGACCACATCCTCGCTCGCGCGCGTCGCGCCGTCGAGGATGCCCGGTGTCAGGCCGAAGTGGCGGACGCGGCACGTCGCGACCGCTGCCATCTCGCGCGCGACCGGGTCATCGAAGCCGAGGACCGCGTCATCGAGCGCGAAGCGAACCAGGCGCCGCTTGGTCTCCGCATACGCCGCAAAGTCCCCGTGGCGGTCGAGGTGGTCGGGCGTGACGTTGAGCACGCAGGCGATCGCGCAGCGTGGCTCGAGCACCGATTCGATCTGGAAGGACGACAGCTCGAGGACGACCCAGTCGGTGTCGCCCACCGTGCTGAGGCGGTCGAGCATGGTCACGCCGATATTGCCGCCGAGGTGGACCCGCTCACCCGCGCGCTCGAGGATCGCCGCGACCAGCGCGGTGGTGGTGGTCTTGCCGTTGGTGCCGGTGATTCCGCAGATCCGCGCGCGGCACCGCTCGAAGACGAGGTCCATCTCGCTGCGGACCGGAACACCGCGGGCACGCGCCACCTGAAGCTCAGGCGCATCCCAGGGCACGCCCGGACTCGGGCACACCATGAGCGCGCCGGCGGCGATGTCGACGGGGTAGCCTCCGAGGCGCACGACGACGCGACCGGGCAGGAGCGCGGTGCGCTCGCGGAGTGCCGGCGTGTCTGAGCGATCGACGAGCATGATCCGGTGTCCTTCGCGAGCGAGCGTCAGCGCGCACGCGAGGCCGCTCCGTCCGGCTCCGATCACCACCACCGGTTTGTCCGTCATGAGACCGGGCCGGCGACGCGAGCGAAGAGCACCGTGATCGCCGTGCCGACGGCCGCCGCTGCGGCGAACGCCACGACCAGTCGCTGCTCGCGGAGTCCCAGCTCCTCGAAGTGATGGTGGATCGGGCTCGCGCGCAGCACGCGAGTGCCGAACTTTCGGATCGCGGTGACGTTGACCACGACGCTCGCCGCCTCGACGACGAAGACGATGCCGAGAACGGGCAGCAACCAGATGAGGTGCAACTCCGCGGTCAGGGCGACGATCGCGCATCCGAGCGCCAGCGACCCGGCGTCCCCCATGAACACGCGGGCCGGAAACCAGTTGAAGATCAGGAACGCCACGACCGCGCCCGCCAGTGCCGCCGCGATGACGGCGACCGAGGTGTCGTGGCGCGTGACCGCGATGATCGCGATGCCGACCAGCACGAGCGAGGTGCATGACGCTGCCAGCCCGTCGACACCGTCGGTCAGATTGACGGCGTTGCTCGTGGCGACCACCGCGATCGCGGCAACGACCGCAAGCCCCCAGCCGAGGTTTGGCGCCCCGAGCCCGGGAAAGAACTGGTGCGTGAAACCGGAGATGGTCAGTCCGACACCGACCAGCACTCCGGTGACGCCCTGGAGACCGAGCTTCTGATAGACGGAGAGCCCGAGCCTGGCGGCGTCATTGATGTTGACGATGTCGTCGAGGCCGCCCGCGATGGCACCGGCGAGGAGCGCGAAGATCGCGACGAAACCCTGGCGCGAACGGTCGACCGCGAGCCAGGCGACGATCACCACGAGGCAGAACAGCACGCCGCCGAGCGTGGGGGTGCCCTCCTTGGCGCGGTGGCTCGCCGGGCTGTACGAGGCGACATGCTGACGCGCTCCGAATCGGACGAGCAGGCCGATGAACGCCGGGTAGAGCACCACGCCCGCCGCGAAGGCGAGCACGCCCACGGCGATCACCTCCCTCACGGTTCGATGCGCCAGTCGTCGATCATCATCTCGGCCATCTCTTTCCAGATCGGCGCCGCGAGGATGGAGCCGAAGCGGTTACTCGCGGCCACCTGGGGGTTGTTCAGGATGACCATCATGGTGAACTGGGGGTTCGTGGCCGGCATGAAGCCGACGAACGACGCCACCACGTTCGGACCGTAGCCCCCGCCGTTGGGGAGCGCCACCTGCGCGGTCCCGGTCTTGCCCGCGATCTCCATGCTGTAGCCGGGGATCTTGGCCCGCTTGCCCTCGGCGCCGGGATCATTCACCACACCCACCATCATGTGGGCGAGGGTATTCGCTGCGGTCGCCGAGATGACGCGGCGGGTCACCGGGACGAACGGCGTCGTCGTGCCGGTGTTGGGGTTGATGATCGCGTCGACGACGTGCGGCTGCACCCAGACGCCGCCGTTGGCCACCGCGTTCACGGCTGCGAGCATCTCCACCGGCGTGGTCACGAGTCCCTGCCCGAACGACGCCTCGGCATACTTGAGCGCGTTCCACGACGATGCCGGCGCCAGCGGGTCGTTGACCTCACCGGCCAGGTCGATACCGGTCGGGGCGCCGATCCCGAAGCCGAGCAGGTTGTTGTAGAAGGCGTTCTGACCCTCCATCTTCTCGGCGTCGATGGCTCCGTTGTTGAGCGAGTCGTCCAGCACCCACTGCATGCTGACGTTGCCGTGGGAGCGGCGATCCCAGTCGTGGATGAGGAATCCGTCGATCCGCTGCTGCTTCTCGTCGATGACCGTGCTGGGTGCGAATGCGTTGTTGTTGAGACCACCGGCGAAGGTGATGACCTTCATGATCGATCCGGGCTCGTAGGGCTGGGTCACCGCCAGATCGCGGAAGTCGGCGATGTTCGCGGATGCGTAGTCGTTGGCGTTGTACGAGGGGTACTGCGCCCATGCGTCGATCGCCCCCGTCTTGGTGTCCATGATCATCAGCGTGCCCGACGTCGACTTCGAGGACATCACCCCGTTGGCCAGTGCCAGGTCCGCCCAGTACTGGATCTGCGCGTCGAGGCCGAGCTGGAGGTTATCGCCATTCTGGGCAGGAACCATCTGCTGGCGGCCGAGGACGATCGCGTTGCCGTTGACGTCGGTCAGCGTCGACTCGTGCCCGTTCAAGCCGGACAGGATGGCGTTGTAGTACCCCTCGAGACCGTACTGCCCGACACCGGCGGTGTTGACGAAACCGAGCAGGTTCGCCGCGAAGGAATCGCCGGGAACGGGCGAGGGCTCGTAGACGCTCTCCTCCGACGGGATCGTGCCGATACCGCTGAGTCCGAGCGCCTGGAGCTTGTCGTTGACATCCTGTGAGACGGCCTTGGCGAGGTAGTCGAACTGGTTGGGTTGGTTCAGTGCGCGGAGGATCTGGGCCGGGCTGACCTGCAGGATCGGGGCCAGCAGGCCGGCCACCTGCCGGCGATCTGCGGTCGCCACCAGCGCCGGGTCGGCGAAGACGTCGAAGACCTGGACGTTACTGACCAGGACGCGCCCGTTGCGGTCGAGGATCACGCCGCGGGTGCCGTGGAGCGTGATCGATGTCGTGTGCGAGGAGGCCGCGGCCTGCGCAAGTGACTTTCCCTGGATCACCTGGATCTGCACGAGACGGCCGAAGACCGCCGTCGCCATTGCGAGAAACGCGAGCACCAACCAGAGGCCCCGGCGGCGCAGGTCCGGGCCGTCGGAGAACGCATGCGCGTGTGCGGATCGTGCCGACCCCGGTGAACGCCGGCGTGGGTTCATCGACCCGTGCCGCTCCCGCCGAAGGCGCCGTCGAGAGCCCCGACCAGTTGCTGCAGGGTGCTGCTCGTATCGGTGCCGGTCAACTGTTCCACGGGCGGTGACGTGATGACACCGTGCGGCGCGGCGGCGACGAACGCCCACTTCGCGGCGGGCCGCATGCCCATGTCCTGGGCCGCGGCGATGATCCGCTCGGAAGCCTCGAGACGGGAGAGTTCGGCGCCGACCTGCGAATCCAGGGCGACCAGCCGCTGCTGCTCGGAGGCAAGGCGTGTCGCCTGATACGTCGCCGTGGTCACGTGGGCCGTCTGGTTGACGTACGCGATGCCGATGCCGGCGGCAACCGCGATCACCGGCAGCAACGGCAGCGGCGTGCGCGGACCGCCGCGACGGATGCGCAACCGCCGGACAAGGGGTTCGAAGGGAACGTCGTCGACGCCTGCAGCCGTCGGGGTCGGCGCGCGGTCGACGTCGGGTGCGAATCGCAAATGGGGCACTGCCCTGATCTCCAGTGGTGAGACGTTGAGGTGGACGATGGAGGGGCACCGACGGTTGCCGGGCCGGCGAACGGCGGGGTGGCGGGGAGAGCCGCGACGCGCGCGACACCCCTTCGGGGCGAGGTCAGGCGCTGAGAGGCACGGCGCTCGTCAGCGCTGGGTGTCGAGCTTCTCCGCAACCCGCAGGCGCGCCGAGCGAGATCTCGGATTCGTGGCCAGCTCGGCCGGGTCCGGCCGGATGACCTTGCGGGTGAGGAGAAAGAGTGTGGCCCGGTGGACGCAGGTGCAGTGGGGCTGTTGGGGCGGACAGACACAATTCTGAGCTGCGACGTGGAGTGCGTTCTTTACAACGGTGTCCTCGAGAGAGTGGAAGGAGATGACCCCAAGACGCCCACCGGGCCGGAGGATGCTGATGGCTGCCTGCAGGCCTCGTTCGAGGCTTTCGAGCTCATGGTTCACCGCGATGCGAAGCGCCTGGAACGTGCGCGTCGCCGGGTGGATTCGCTTCGGCCAGAACCGCCGCGGCACCACCTGCTCGACCAGCTCACGAAGCTGCGCGGTGGTGGTGATCGGCGAGCGCTCCCGTGCTCTGACAATCCGATTCGCGATCGACCGTGCGAACCGCTCATCGCCGTAGTCGCGGATCATCGACGTCAGCTCGTCCGCGGTCAGGGAGTCGACGAGGTGCGCCGCCGTGACGCCGGTGCTCGGGTTCATGCGCATGTCGAGCGGCCCGTCGAGGCGGAAGCTGAAGCCGCGGGCCGGGTCGTCGAGCTGGAGGGACGAGATTCCGAGGTCGAAGATGACGACGTCCGCCGCTGCCACGCCGAGCGCGTGGACGATGGCATCGAGGTCGGCGAAATCACCCTGGGCGATCTCGACGCCGCCGCTCGCACCGAAACGGGCGCGACCGGCGTCGACGGCGCTCTGATCGCGGTCGATCGCGATCACCCGGCCGCCCGGTGTGACGCGCTCGAGGAGCGCGGCGGTGACCCCGCCGGCGCCGAGGGTGGCGTCGACGGCGATCTGCCCGGGCCGGGGCTGCAGGCTCTCTATGAGGGGTGTGAGAAGGACCGGCCGGTGGCCCGCGCCGTCAGGCGACGGGGCACCGGGCGTGGCGTCGTTGAGAGTCCCCATGGCGGCCACGAACGACACGGGGATGGTCATGTATCGAGGCGGCTCCGTCTGGGGCGCTCACGCCGGCGACGGAGATGCGGAGGTACCGCGCTGGTGGACCAGGTCCCAGACCTGGGTGAATTCGGCGGGGCTGAGCTCCGCCTGCTCCGACTGCCAGAGCGCGTCGGCAACGATCTCGACGCCGCTGTCGAGCCCGACGAAGACGACCTGATCAACGATCTGCGCGAACGTGCGTTGCTGCGCCGAAAGCAGGAGGCGACCCTGGGTGTCGACTTCGAGGAGCGAGCTGTTCCCGGTGAGCCAGCGCATGAACCGGCGTTCCTGGGCAGGGGTTTCGGCGGTCCGGCGAAAGAGGTCCTTCTGCATCGCCCACTGGTCGGGTGGCCAGATCATCAGACGGCTCTCCGGTCCCGGGGCGACGACGCTGCCCTCAGGCAGGAAGCGACGAAACTGGGCTGGGATCGCCACGCGTCCCTTCTCGTCGATGTGGTGACGGTACGTGCCACAGAAGGTCATCGCGGCGCTCGCGTCGACCTTCGGTTGGACGAGCCTCACCATCGTCACGTCAGTATCCCCACTACTCACCACTTTTCTCCACCGGCGGGCCGAACCCTAACAGTTCTGTGGTGAGGCGTCAACGCAAACAAATGTACGCCGCACCGCTCGTCCGAACGGCGTTCAGACGTCGTACCGCGGTGTCTCGAGGAGCAGCGAGGAAAGATCGGCTCCGCCGGTCAGCTGACGCGGCTCGGTCCCCCTCCGGAACAGCACCGCCCCACCGGTCCCTCGCAAACGCATCGAAGGGCCGTCGACATCCAGCCAACTCTGTTCCCGGAGGGCGACGATGGTGGCGTCGTTCTCCTCGAGGAACTCCTCGAGGCGCTCCTCGCGGGTCTCGCCGATGCGCGCCTCGGGCGGCGGCGGATCGATGTAGTGCGGGTTGATCTGGAACGGCACCAGTTCGAAGGACGCGAAGCTCGGTGGTTGGACGATGGGCATGTCGTTGGTGGTCCGGATCGTCGGACAGGCGACGTTGGCGCCGGCGCTCGCGCCGAAGTACGGAATGCCGCGGTCGATCGCCGCGCGGACGGGGCCGAGCAACGAGAGCCTGTGGAGCGCCATGACCAGCCTGAAGGTGTTGCCGCCGGCCACGAAGATCGCTTCGGCATCGGCGATGGCGGCCGCCGGATCACCGGCGGTGTGGACGCCGGTGATCTCGACGCCATGGGGGGACAGCCACTCGCTGAACCGGGCGGTGGCACGATCGTGATCAGTCCGGGCGTACGGGATCATCACCGCTCTCCGGGCACCGCGGAGATGTTCGATCGCCGCGGAACGCGCCGATGTGGCGTCACCACCGGCGTGCAGCATCAGACGTCTCGGCATGATGGGTGCGACCTCCCTGGCGCGATGGCGTTTGTCACCAGTCCCAGAGGATAGACTCGAAGCGCAAGCCGGCCAGGCGGTCGCGGGCGCACACCGCCCGAGGAAAGTCCGGGCTCCGCAGAGCAGGGCGCTGGGTAACGCCCAGTCGGGGTGACCCGAAGGAGAGTGCCACAGAAATGACACAGCCCCGGACCCGTCCGGGGCAACGGTGAAATGGTGGGGTAAGAGCCCACCGGCGGCCGGGTGACCGGCCGGCCAGGTAAACCCCGCCCGGAGCAAGGCCGAACAGAGACCGAGCGCTTCGGCGCTCAGGAGTTGCTCGCTTCGTGTGTCTCAGGTGGGCCGCTCGAGGCGCCGGGTAACCGGCGTCCCAGATGGATGACCGTCCCTCGTCCGCCGCGCGGTCGAGGACAGAACCCGGCTTATCGGCCGGCTTGCACTCCCCTCACGACCCGAGCAGGATCGCGACCGTCGATTCCGCGTCGGTCAGCAGCCCCGCCGCCGGCAGCCGCAGGAGCAGATCGCGCCAGCCCGGCTCCCGTGACGTGATGTCATCGAGCAGCGCGCGCGCCTCATCCCCTCTCCCTGCGCCGGCCATGAGGATCGCGGCCCAGAACGTCGCCTCGTCATTGCCCGCCAGGAGCGTGCGCGCCCGCTCGTAGGCCGCGAGAGTCCCGTCCATGTCCCCGGCGATCTCGCGCTCCTCCGCGATCTCCATGTGCCGGTAGCCGCGGTGAACCGACAGGAGGCGGCGCAGCTCGCTCAGCGGATCCGCCGCATCGTCAACACGCAGGTCGACGATCCGATCCCGCCATGGTTGACCGGAACTGGTCGCGGTGACGATCAGCATCGCGGCCGACTGACGGCCGCGAAGGTCACCTCCCGCGGCCTCGGCGGCATCGAGCGCGGCCATGAGCCGATCGGCGAGATCACCTCGCGACTCGTGATACGCCTCGAGCATCGCGGGCCAGACCACCGGGGCCCGCATCATGTTCGCCTGGCATGCCACGCCCTCCGCCGTCACGTGCCCGGCGGCCTCGATGCACTGGTCACCGGTGTGCACGGCGACACGGCCACCGGTGTCCACCAACGCGACCTGGCGACGGCTTCGATCCGGGTCCGCACCCGTCAGCGCGGCGAGCGCCGTCGCCGGATCGACGCCGAGGCGCATCAGCGCGAGCCCCTTCGGTCCGTATGCGGGCTCGGCAAATGACTGCGTGGCAATCGCGCCGACGCCGGATTCCGCCCACGTCACCACGGTGCCCACCGAGAACCAGTGCGACTGCACCGCGACGCCGAGGTTTCCGGTCTCCGGGTCCCGGGCCACGATCGAGTAGGTCACCGGACGCTCCCTCCACGAGTGGCGCCGGTCATGATTCGCTGCGTCTCCTCCACCGCGAGGCTGTCGACGCGTTCGTTGCCCGGAATGCCGCTGTGTCCGCGCACGTGCTCGAATCGCACTCGCGAGTCGACGAGCGGATCGATGGTCGGGTAGAGGTCGAGGTTCTTCCGGCGCTTCCACGAACCGGTGAGCCAGTTGATGACGCCGAGGCTGTCGGTGCGCACCGCGATTCGCCATCCGGGATCGTCACCGATGCGCGCTCTGATGCGCAGCAGGGCTTCGCGGACCGCCTTCAACTCCTCACGATTGTTGGTCGTCTCGAGCTCGCCTGCGGCGGCTTCTTCGACGCTGCCGTCGGGCCACTCGATCCGGTACGCCCACGCGCCGGTTCCCGGGTTTCCCGAACACGCTCCGTCGGTGTATGCGATCACCGTGGCGGTCACGGCGCGAGGATCCGATCGCAGTTCGCGCACTGCGTGAGCCCCGCCCCGGTGCGCACCGCCCGGCGCTCCTCGTTCGACACGGGCATGTGGCAGCCCGCGCAGAAGTCACCCGCAAGCCCGGTGACAGCTGGGCGGCGATGGGCGGCGATTCGAGCGTAGAGCGAGAGATCGCTCGGGTCGATCTCGGCACGCAGCCCGTCACGTTCGACGATCAGGACCTCGCGCTCCGCGGTCAACGATGCGAGACGCGCTCGCAACGGCTCCATCGCATCGCCTCGCTGCGACTCGCGCGCCGCACGCCCCGCCGACAGCTGCTGCAAATGCGCGAGCGACCGATCCACCTGGTCCATCTGCTCGAGAGCATCGTCTTCCGCGGTGGACAATCTCGCGCGCAATGTCTCGAGCTCGCGCTGCATCTCGATGAGCTCGGCGGGGTTGCGCACGGTGCCGCCGTAGAGACGGCGATCCAGCTCACGAATGCGGGTCTGCAGTGAGGCCGCCTCGAGCTCCGCGAGCTTCGCACCCGCGCCCCGCGTTCGGTGCTCCTCGTGAGCGGCAGCCTCGGCAGCACGGAGACGGTCGAGCTCCGGATCACCCCGGATCTGCGCCTCCACCGTGGCGATCTCGGATGTCAGCGTGACGATGCGATCGTCGATCTGCTGGAGGCTGAGCAGCCCCGACGCGCGGCTCATGCGGCGACTTCGTGGGAGACGCGAGCCAGGTCTGCCAGTGCGCGTCGCGCTGCTCCGGAGTCGATCGAGCCGGCGGCGACGGCCAGCCCCTCGAGGAGCGTGGTGACGTGATCGCCCGCGACCAGGACGGCCGCTGCGTTCAAGAGCACGACGTCGCGACGCGCTCCACGCTCGCCGTCGAGGACGGATCTGATCGTCGCGGCATTGGTGGCTGCGTCCCCGCCGCGCACGGCGTCGAACGGCGCCGGCTCGAGGCCCACGTCGCGCGGGTCGAGGATGAAGTCACGGACGCCTTCGGCAGTCACCTCGTGGCATTGCGCCGGACCGGCAACGCCAAGCTCATCGACACCGTCGGGTCCGGAGAATACCAGCGCGTGGACGTGTCCCAGTCGATGCAGCACCTCGGCCATCATCGGCGCGAGCCTCGCGTTCGAAACGCCGAGCGATTGGTGGCGAACCCGAGCGGGGTTGGCGAGCGGCCCGATCACGTTGAACACCGTGCGAATCCCGAGCTCGCGACGAACCGGGCCGACATGGCGCAGCGCCTGATGAAAGTCTGGCGCGTACAGGAAACCGATCCCCGCCTCCTCGACGCAGCGGCGAACGCCGTCCGGGGAGAGCGAGATCACGACACCGAGTGCTTCCAGCACGTCGGCGCTGCCGCACTGCGACGACGCCGCCCGATTGCCGTGCTTGGCCACCGGGCATCCGGCGCCCGCCGCGACCAGCGCTGCGGCGGTCGAGATGTTGAAGGTTCCGGCGCTGTCGCCGCCGGTGCCGCACGTGTCCACCGCCTCGACCGGCAGCGAGACCCGCGTCGCGTGCGCTCGCATCGACTCGACCATGCCCGCCAGCTCATCGACGGTCTCGCCCTTGGTGCGCAGCGCGGCGACCAGCGCTCCCACCTGGGCGGGTGACGCCCGGCCCTCCATCATCATGTCCATGACGGCCCGAGCGGTGGGGACGTCCAGGGAGCGGCCGGCGACAACCGTCTCGAGCGCCTGCCGCATCACCTCCTCGCCCATGGCGGGCGACGGTAGCACCGAGCGTCACGAGGGCGATCCATATACTCGGAAGGTGACCGCCCGCACCCTCGCGCCCTTCGACCCGGACGTGGTGCGCCCGTGGCACCTCGGTGACGGCCGCCGGGGCGCGCTGCTGATCCACGGATTCGCGAGCACCCCGCCCGAGCTGCGCCGCCTCGGCGAGATGCTCGCGGCCAACGGATTCCGCTGCCACGCGCCGGTGCTCCCCGGCCATGCGACGACTCCGCACGACCTCGAGCGCACGCGCTGGCAGGACTGGGCGGGGTGCGTCGCGGCGGCGTTCGACGACCTCGCCGCGACGTGCGATGACGTCGTCGTCGCCGGCCAGTCGATGGGCGGCACGCTGGCCCTCCATCTCGCGGCCCGCGATCTTCGCGTGCGCGCCGTGGCGACGCTCGCTGCACCGATCTGGCTGAGCGGCCCGCTCGCGCCGTTGCTGCCGGTGCTCAAGCGCGTGGTGCGCTGGCACCACGCCGGAGACGACGTCGACCTCTGGCATCCACACGCGGTCGAGGAGCTGTACAGCTATGGCATCCGCCCCACTCGGAGCATCGACGAGCTTCGCCGCCTGTGCGCCGTGGTTCGCAATGAGCTTGCCGAGATCCGGGCCCCGGTGCTGGTCGTCCACGGCGAGCGCGACCGCTCGATCGATCCGCGCTGCGCCCGGGAGATCGGGCGCCGGCTGATCGGCAGCGAGGCGGTCCGGCTGGAGCTGCTCCCTCGGAGTGGCCACGCGATCTCCGTCGACGTCGACCGCGACAGCGTGAACTCCGAGGTCCTGCAATGGTTCGAGCGCTTCGCCCGGACGGCGCCTGCGGCCGCGGCCGCGGGACGCTGAGTCAGCCGGCGTCGCGAGTGGATTCCAGCAGACGCGCGGCCAGCTCCGGGTCGATCACCGGGTTCGCCGGAGGGCCCGCGTCGAGGTCCCGATGATGTTTCGAGGTGTGGCGTTGCGGGGTCTTGACGGTTTCACGCGCGGCGTCACGGATGACTTCGCCGCAGGCGGCGCAGCGAAGCACTGCGGCCGAGGTTCCCCTGCCCGCGTACTCGCGATGCGAGAAGCGCAGCTCGCCGCCGCATTTCGCGCAGCGGCGGCGTGGCCTGGCCTCGAGCGCAGCGTCACCGGGCATCGATTCAAGCGTACGACGTCGACCACGCGCGAAGCCGCGACCCTCGCCGCATGACCGCCGTCGCACCGATCGTTGATCGGCTCCGCCGGGCCGTGACCAACCCGGACGAAGCCGTCCCGGCGGCGCCCGCCGGCCTCCGGCCGGCATCGGTGCTGCTCCTGTGCGACCCGGCGACATCCGGCGTGCCCCTGCTCTTCGTACTCCGCTCGGAGGAGCTGCGCCAGCATCCGGGGCAGATCGCCTTTCCCGGTGGAGGCGCCGAACCGCTGGACGCCGATGTGGTCGAGACGGCTCTTCGTGAGGCGGGCGAAGAGCTCGGGATTCGGCGTGAGAGCGTCGAGGTCCTCGGTCTGCTGTCACCGTTCTCGACCGTCGTTTCGGGTCGCTGGCTCACGCCGGTCGTCGGCCTGCAGCGCGCGCCGATCGAGTTCAGGAGCGACGAGTTCGAGATCGCTGAGTGGTTTCGCATCGACGTCGCGGACCTCATGGTGGCGCCACATGCGGTTCGTGAGATCGAACGCAACGGCATGCGTGGCCGCGTGCACTATTACGAAGCCTCGGGCCGGGTCATCTGGGGTGTCACCGGCGCGATCCTGCACGAGCTCCTCGAACGCCTCGGCCGAACCGATTGATCGTCAGTTCGAGGCAGCGACGATCTTCTGATCCTGCGCGAGCGCGACGGCGCCGGCAAATGTCGGATCGACCGGCGCGGCGGAATCGACGAGGAGGACGACGGCGATGACGTCGCCGTCCTGAAACGCAATGCCGACCTGGCTGTAGCCGGATGGGGTCTTGCCCACGAACTCGTCGGCCTGGCAGCCGAGACTCGCCGGCGACGACGTGCTCGCGACCGTCGCGAACTGCGTCTTCGCGGCGTCGCGCAGCTGCGGGTAGTCGGCTGTCGCCGTCTGCGTCGAGGCCTCGAGCACAACGTCGTCCTCGATGCGATACGTGTTGCCGGTATTGGCGAATCCGCGCTGGTCGGTGTTCGCGGTGTTGTTCATCAGGCCGTCACTGATCTGCGCGAGCGACGGTCCGCCGGACGGAAGATCGGGGGCGCTGAGTGCGATCTGCGTGACCGGTGAATGTGCGGCGCTGACCTGCGGATTTGTGCACGGTGCTTGGGTCGCCGATGCCGCCGGGACCATCGCCGTGCCGCTCGGCGACGCGGTCGCGACTGCGGCCGCGCTGTCGCACCCGGCGGTTGCAGCCGCGACCCCGCAGGCGCCGATCACCAGCGAGGTACGCATGACGTGATTCATTCTCATCACCCCCTCCCGACCACCGTAGCACACGGTTCCCGGATCAGCGGTACCGGGGATGCACCACAAACGGGTTGGCGCGCATCTCCTCATTCACCGTGGTCCGCTGTCCATGACCTGGATAGACGACCGTGTCCGGTGGGAGCGTGTAGATGCGGTGCTCGATCGAAAAGATCAGCGCCGGCCACGATCCACCGGGGAGGTCGCAGCGGCCGACACCGCGATTGAAGAGCGTGTCGCCGGAGAGCAGATCGGGTCCAACGCGGAAGCACACAGAGCCGCGCGTATGCCCCGGCGTGTGCACGACCTCGATGTCGAGGTCGTGCCAGCGAAGCACCTCGCCGTCGCTGAGGTCCTGCTCACAGACAACATCGGGAAGGTCGTCCGGGACACCGGGGAGGTAGTGGACCGCCTCGAGCTGTTCGCGATCATCAGGATGAATTGCGGCCTCGCATTTGAATTCATTCTTGAGAGCCGGGACCCCACTGACATGATCGGGGTGGCCGTGTGTGAGCAGGATGCGATCGCAGCGCAAGCCGCGCTTCTCCAGCAACGCGAGGGTCTGCGGGTACTGCAGTCCAGGATCGACGACGAGCGCCTCGGTGGTGTCGCGGCGGTGCAACACGTAGCAGTTCTGATCGAAGGTCGGATCGACGACGATGGCCAGGTCGAGCAGCTCTCGCAGGGTATCGGTCACCAGAGCAAGGCTACGCCGGACCCGCGTTGATCGGGCCGATGACGTCAGCCGCCGTGATCGGGAGCACGAAGCCCGCGCCCCGCCGTTCGCGCCGGCGCGGTGCATCCGATGCGACCAATGCACGGTCAAGCACCTCGCCCACGTTGTCGACCGGCACGACCTCGATGGCGTCGAGTATCTCCCTGTCGACCTCGTACAGGTCGCGCAGGTTCTTGGCCGGCAGGATGAAGGTCTTCAACCCTGACCGATGCGCGGCGAGCAGCTTGTCCTTGACACCGCCGATGGGAAGCACCTTGCCGCGCAAGGTGACCTCGCCCGTCATCGCAAGGTCGCGTCGCACCCTGCGCGCGGACGCGACCGACACCATCGCGGTCGCCATGGTCACACCCGCCGATGGACCGTCCTTCGGAATTGCGCCGGCGGGAACGTGCACGTGGATGGCATGGGTATCGAAGAAGTCTCGTGGCGCACCGTACTCGACCGCGTGGACCTTCGCCCACGACAGCGCTGCCCGGGCGGACTCCTCCATCACGCTGCCCAGCTGTCCCGTCAGCACGAGGTCCGGCTTGGTCTCGATGGCGAGCGCCTCGACGGTGATGATGTCGCCGCCGACCTCGCTGACCACGACGCCGGTCACCGCGCCGACCTCGTCCTGCTCCTGCGCCTCGCCGTAGTCATGACGCCGGGGGCCGAGCAGGTCGGACAGCTCGTCCGGCGTGATGACCACAGGCGGGGTCACGCCCGCGGCAAGCTTGCGCGGCACCTTGCGCGCAACCTCGGCGATGGTCCGGTCGAGCTGGCGGACACCTGCTTCACGCGTGTAGCCATGCAGCATCGCGACGATGGTCTCGCGCGGGATCTGCAGCTCACCCGCGTCGAGCGAATGCTGGTCCAGCTGTCGCGGGACGAGATGGCGCTCGGCGATCTGCACCTTCTCCTGCTCGGTGTATCCGGTGATGCGGATGATCTCCATCCTGTCGCGCAACGGCGGGCTGATCGTCTCGGCGATGTTCGCCGTGGTGATGAACAGCACCTGCGAGAGGTCGTACGGAACCTCGAGGTAGTGGTCGCTGAATTCCCAGTTCTGCTCCGGGTCGAGCACCTCGAGCAGTGCGGCCGACGGATCGCCGCGGAAGTCCGCGCCAACCTTGTCGATCTCGTCGAGCATGATCACCGCGTTGCGCGTACCCGCCGTGCGCATCGACTGGATGATCCGGCCCGGCAGCGCACCGATGTACGTGCGCCGGTGGCCTCGAATCTCGGCCTCATCGCGAATGCCGCCGAGGCTCATGCGCACGAACTTGCGATCGAGAGCCCTTGCAATGGAGCGGCCGAGCGAGGTCTTGCCGACGCCTGGGGGCCCGACGAAGCAGAGGATCGGGGTCTGGAGGGTCCTGCGCTTGGGAGCAGCCGCATGTGCGGCGGGTCCTGTCGGCGCGGATCCGCCACCCGCATGCTCGGTGGCCGCTTCCACGGCTTCTCCAGCGTCCTGCTCGGCGGCTTCCGCTGCTGCGCGGTCCGCGGTGTCCTTGGCGCGGATGCGTTCGCGGACGGCCAGCCACTCGAGGATTCGGTCCTTCACCTTCGTGAGGCCGTAGTGGTCTTCATCGAGAATTCTTGCGGCCGCCTCGATATCGAGCGTCTCCGCAGGAGGGTCGACCCATGGGAGGTCGAGGAGCCAGTCGACCCAGGTGCGGACCATGCCCATCTCCGGAGATGCGCTCGGGATCTGCTCGAGTCGGTGGACCTCCTTGAGTACGCGCTGCTTGACGTTGTCGGGCATGCCGGCCTTCTCGACGCGTGCGGCAAGATCCTCGTCGTCCTCGCCGGCGCCGTCGAGCTCGGTGAGCTCCTTGCGGATGGCGCGCAGCTGCTCGCGGAGGATGTGCTCGCGCTGCGAGTTGTTGATCGTCTTCTGGACGTCCTCGTGGATCTTGGTCCGCAACTGCGCGACCTCGACCTCGCGCGCGAGCAATGGGATCAGGGTGCGCAGACGCGCGATGGTGTCCGTCTGCTGGAGCAGCGCGACGCGATCGTCGAATCCGAAGTCGGGACAGGTGCTGGCGATGTCGGCGATCAGCTCGGGCTGCGACGCGCGAGCCATGGCAACGGCGGTGTCGGCTCCGACCTGCGCTCCTGCGTTCACGTACTCGGCGAACAGCGAGCGCACCGATCCGAAGAGCGCGTCGACCTCTGTCCCCTCGACGCTGTCAGGTGGAACGGGGGTGACGGTCGCGATCCAGGCGTCGCCCGAGGCGTCAAAGGCATCGATGCGCACACGCTCCTTGCCCTCGACGAGGGCGTGGGCGCCGCCACCCGGCAGCCGGCGGAACGCGCCGACATGCGCGATCACAGCGATCGTGTGCACATCCTCGATGGACGCGTCGTCGCGATCCGCATCACGCTGGATGGCCAGCACGACGCGACCGTCGCCGTTCACCGCTGCCTCGAGGGCGGCAACCGACCGGGGCCGGCCCGCGGCGAGTGGCGCAAGCTGCGAGGGGAAGACGACGTTGTCCCGGAGGGGAACCGCCGGCAGGGTCAGGGAGGCGGGTGCCGGCGGAGCCGGAATGGGGTCGGCGGGCGCCGGCGGCTCGACATCGGGCATTCGAAGAGAATAGCCGGGGCCTCTCGACGTCAAACCTCGAGCGCGAGCCCCGTATCCCAATCGCGACGCCACCCGGCCGCGTAGTAGGCGGCCGCGCCCGGATGCTCGATGCGCAGTGCCGCCTCCCAGTTGCCGCCGAGGCCCGAGGCGCTCCAATTCGCTGATGAGACCAGCACCGAGGCGTCAGCCACCATGCCCTTGGCATGCCCGGAGGTGGAACGTGCGGGGTCCATCCGGCGGACCGCGAACGGCATCGAGCGCAGATGCTCGGCGTCGTCCGGATCCGGGACGGCGCCCAGCAGGAGAGCGCACGCCACACCGCGGGATGACGCGTCGCTCAGCCGATCGAGCAGGCGGCGAACCCTCGGGGCGCCGGGATGCACGTACGGCGCCGTGACCAGCACTCTCCGGCCGGCGGTGGCCACCATCCGCTCGAGCGCATCGCCCACGGCCACTCCTCCGACGACCAGCCCAAGCCTGCGAGAGGCCGTGCAGAGGACCCTCGGCGCCAGCTGGGGCATCGGCATGCCGACGACAGGCGCGACCCGCCGGGGCGCTGCCGCCCACTCCGCCGGTGGCGCCGTCGCAGTGACCCAGTGGGCGGTAAACGCTTCAGCGGCAGCTCGACGCAGCTGCCTCGACCCGGTCGCCGTGACCCACCATTCGCGGGTCCCGGCGAGCGGCACGCCGGCGGGCGGAAGCCGGAGGTGGCGGTCTCGCGGCGCGTCCCGCCAGATCAGGTTTCCGGTCCCGACGGCGACCGTCGCGTCGATGACCAGCAGCTTGCCGTGTGCCGCGTCGGAACCCACTCCGGCGACACGACACTCCGCGCCCGCGGCGGATACCTCCCGGGCGGTCGCCGCGTTGCCGTCGGAGACGTGCGAGTCGAGCACCAGGCGGACGCGGACCCCCCGCTCCGCCGCCCGAACCAGTGCCCACCGGTACGACGGTCCGACCTCGTAGATCGCCGCGTCGATGCTGCTCCGGGCTCCGCGGAGCGACCGCATCAGGAGCGTGCCTGCGGAGTCGGGGCCGAGCGCGCACGTCACCACGGTCATGGCGCGAACGGCGCGATGACGTGAGCGGGCGGCACACAGGAACGCTACGTCGTGGACACGCCCTCGAGACGCACGATGGACGGCACCGGTCCTGGAACTGACGACGACGTGCGGACGGGCCTCATGCGGGCGCGGGCCCGACTCTCGCAGAGAGCTTCTGCAGCTCCTCGTGGTGCCGCTTGACGTTCGCGATGACGTCGTCGAGCACCGTGTCCTGCGCCTTGAGATGCGACTGCAGTTGCAGGCATTCGCTGAGAATTGCCTCGGCGTCCTTGTAGGTCTGCTCGGAACGCTTGTCGGACGCCTTGCCCTGGATGTTCTGCCCCACGATGATGATGGGGAGCAGGACCAACTGGATGAAGGTCTGCGCGATCCAGGCGACGATAACGATTGCCTGACCGCTGGAAATCGCCGACGGCAGGCTGACGAGCGCGATCAACGTGAAGATGTACGCGCACCACATGGTCCCGACGACCGCGGTGATGATCAGCGCAACCTTCCCATTGAGGCCGACGCGCTCGTCGTTGACCTGTACCGGCTTTTCGTTCCTGCGCTGCGCGATGCGCGGATGCGGAATGTGCTGGAACAGCTCTTCCACCCTGGGGATCTGCGCCGGCTGCACGGGCTGGTCGGTCATCGTCGTTCTCCTCGCGGCGGGCGCTCGGAATCGGGCGCCCAATCGCGCTCAATCGTGAACGATGCGAGACGAGTTGCGTGAAGCTCGGCCGGAGCGGTCAGGCTCGATGTCGAAGCATCGCCGGCGGTCGCGAGCGGCGCAGGCTCCACGCCGGTTGTCGCTCGACGAACTCGTACATCGCCGCCGGGCGTCCGGGTCCGCCCTTGGCGACCGTGCCCGTGGCGCGCACCAGGCCGGACTGCTCCAGCTCTCGCCGGAAGTTCGAAGGCTCGTAGGTCACACCGCTGATCGCCTCGAACACGCGCCGCGCCTGAGGCATCGTGAAGAGCTCGGGGAGCAGACCGACCGCGATGTTCGACCACCAGAGCTTGCCCCGCAGGCGCTCGACGGCGTCGACCACGATGCGCGGATGGTCGAACCCCAGCGGCGGAAGCGCATCGACGGGCTCCCAGCGCGCACTCGACTCCTCGGCCCGGAGCACCGCGGCATCGATGAGGGCGAGATAGGCGACGGTGGGGATCCAGCCACGCGGGTCGCGCTGCGGGTCGCCGTAGGTCTCCAGCTGCTCGAGGTACACCGCGCCGACCCCGGTCTTCTCGGTGAGCTTGCGCTGTGCGGTCTCCTCGGGCCGCTCGCTCGGGCTCATGAACCCGCCCGGGAGCACCCAGGTCCCCGCAAACGGCGCCTCGACACGCTGAACCAGGAGCACGTGGAGGCGCCCCGACAACGGCGCGAGCACGACCGGGACCGCGTAGAGGCCGGCCGGAGCGGGAAAGCCCGATGAGTTGACGGCGGTCATGCCGCCGGATTTGCCGGGGGCTGCACCTGGTGGCATCGCGATTGATTGTGGCGACGCGCTAGGCTGCACGTCGATGGCGAGCGGGAATATCACCACGGCGGAAGGCTTCCGCGCCGCGCACGCCGAGATCTTCTCGGACGTCGGCACGCTTGCCGAGTCGCTCGACGATGAGCGCGCGATGCTGCCGACGGGGTGCCCCGGGTGGACGGTGCGGGACCACGTCGCCCACATCGCCGACCTCGAGAGCATCCTCATCGGGCGTCCACGCGCGGAGCACGTCGTGCCCGAGGGCCTGCCGTACATCCGCAACCAACCCGGAGCCTTCATGGAGATCGGGGTCGATGCCCGCCGAGCCGTGCCGATGCCCGACCTGCTCGCCGAATATCGAGACGTCACCACCGGGCGGATGGCGCGCCTCGCCACCCTGGAGGATGCTCAACTCGACCAGATGGGCCGTGGATTCTTCGGTGAGTCCAGGGTCCGATCGCTGCTCGCCATCCGCGTCTTCGATCTCTGGTCTCACGAGCAGGACATGCGTCGCGCGCTTCGCCGGCCGGGCGGGCTCGACGGCGTCCCGGCCGCTCACAGCCGCGAGCGGATGCTCATGAGCGCGGGCAACGCGCTCCAGGAGCGTCTCGGTCCGCCTGCCGGCACGTCGATCGTCTTCGATGTCACCGGTCCCGGCGGCGCGCTGCGCTCCATCACCTTCACCGGAACGCGAGGGCTCGCCGGAGCGGCGATCACGGAGTCGCCGTCGTCACGGCTGCGGCTCGATCTGCCCACCTTGACGGTGCTCACGTGCGGTCGCGCCGACGATCCCGGCGCCCGCTCGCGAGTTGTCATCGAAGGTGACCAGAACCTCGGCAGGCTCGTGCTCGAGGATCTGGCGGTCACCCCGTGAACGGTCGACTGGTCGTCGGGGCCGTCGTGTCCACGCTGCTGCTCGCGGGCTGCGGGTTGCAGCAGGACCTGTCCCAGGTACCGCGCCTCAGCGACGGCCCCACCGGCCCGGCGACTCCGATCTCCGCGCCGACTCTGTCGGGAACGCAGTTCGACTGGTCGTCGACGCGCGGACACGTCGTCGTGCTGGACTTCTGGGGTTCGTGGTGCGGTCCCTGCAACGCCGAGCAGCCGGAGCTCAACACGCTGGCATCCCGCTGGGCGATGACCGGCGTGACCTTCCTCGGGGTGGATGAGAATGAAAGCAGCGCCAACGGGGCCGCCTACGAGCGGAGCTTCAAGGTTCCGTACCCCAGCGTCAACGACGCCAGCGAGGTCATCGCCTCCGAATACAACGTCATCGACCCGCCGACGGTGATCATCATCGACTCGAAGGGCAACGTCGTGGATCGCTTCCTGGGAACCCTCGCGGGCGTGAGCGCCGACCTCAAGCGCCTCACCTGATGGCGCAGATCACCGTCTACGGCGCGCCCTGGTGCCCGGACTGCAAGCGCGCGAAACGATTTCTCGCCGAGCAGCGGGTCGACTACGAGTGGGTCGACATCGACGAGGACGCCACCGCGCTGCAGCACGTCGAGGAGTTGCAGCACGGTGGACGCTCGATCCCGACGATCGTCTTCGACGGCGCGGACGTGCTCATCGAGCCGACCAACGAGGAGCTGGCGCGCAAGCTCGGGCTCACCCTCGAAGCCAAGCGTGGCTGCTACGACCTGGCGATCATCGGCGGCGGCCCGGCGGGACTCGCCGCCGCGATCTACGCGGCACGCGAGGGCATCGATGCGGTCGTGGTCGAACGCAGCGGTCTGGGCGGTCAGGCGGGCGTCACCGAACGCATCGACAACTACCCGGGATTCCCGGAGGGCGTCGGCGGCGCGGATCTCGCCGAGCGGTTCATCGCCCAGGCACGTCGCTACGAGGTGGAACTCCTGAGCGCCGTCAGCGTGGAGCACATCTCCGCCGAGGGCTCGGAGGCCGGGGACATCTGTCTCCGTCTGGCCGGCGGGCAGGAGATCGAGACGCACGCGGCGCTCATCGCGACCGGATCGTCGTATCGACGCCTCGGCATTCCCGGTGAGGACGACCTGATCGGCGCCGGCGTTCACTTCTGCGCCACCTGCGACGGGCCGTTCTACCGCGGCGCCGAGGAACTTCTGGTCATTGGTGGCGGAAACTCTGCGCTCGAGGAAGGGCTGTTTCTGACGAAGTTCGCCGCCCGCGTCCGCGTCGTCCAGCGCGACCCGGAGCTGACCGCCTCCCGCCTCCTCCAGGACAAGGTGAACAACGACCCCCGCTTCGTGGTGCACCGCAACACGGAGGTGGTCGAGCTCACCGGTAAGGGAAGGCTCGAGTCGGTCCGGCTCCGTGACCGCGCCAGCGGCGAGGAGCAGGTCGTCACCCCGCGCGCTGCCTTCGTCTTCATCGGGCTCGACCCGAATACCGCGTTTCTCCGCGGCAGCGTGGACCTCGACGCGCGCGGGTTCGTCGACGACAGGGGCGGCTTCACCACCTCGATGCCCGGCGTCTTCGCGGCAGGAGACGTCCGTCGGGGTTCGACCAAGCAACTCGGGTCGGCAGTCGGGGACGGCATCGCCGCGCTCATCGCGATCCGCGAGTACCTCCAGGAGCAACACGAGGTGGCCCGCCACCCCGAGGACTGACCGCGCTCCCGGCATGAGTGCAGTGCGCTATAGTGCGAAGCGCAATATGGAGATGCGCACCCAACCCAAGGACATGGTGGCGCTGACCACGCTGGGACTGCTCAGCGAGCAGCCCTGCCATCCGTATGAGATACAGCGCCTGCTCAAAGACCGCCACAAGTCGTATGCGGTCGGCAAGACCCGCACCCTGTACCGGGCCATCGAGGAGCTGGAGGCGGCCGGGTACATCGAGCCGCTCGAGACCAGCCGTGAGGGCCGGCGACCGGAGCGCACGGTGTACCGGATCACGGCTGAGGGGAGCGAGGAGCTCGAGAACTGGCTCGCCGATCTCCTTGCGACCCCGGTCGATGAGACGCCGGTGTTCCAGGTCGCGGTCGGCCTCCTCGGGTACATCACCCAGGAGCGCGCCAAGGCGGCCCTTGCGACCCGGGTCGTGAGCCTCCGAGCACGGCTCAGCGCTCTCGACGCAACGCTCAAGATGGCCCAGGACGACCTCGGGCTCCCGCGGCTCGTCCTCCTCGAGCTGGAACACGCGATGGCGCTCGCAGCCGCCGAGATCGATTGGATCCGATCGATCATCGCGGACATGCAGTCGGGCGTCCTCGTCTGGAGCGATGAGTTGATCAGAGCCCAGTTCGAAGCGATGCACGCCGCCGACACGGAGCGTCGCAACCGTCATCGAGAAGACCATCTCGCCAGGATGCTGCACCCGGCACGAGGCGAGCATGCGGCCGGCACGCACAGGAAGGAGACCCCATGATCGAGACCCACGATCTGCGAAAGACATTCAAATCGCGCAAGGGCGCGGTGGAAGCGGTGGCCGGCGTCGACCTCGACGTCAAGCAGGGAGCGATCTTCGGATTCCTCGGCCCCAACGGCGCGGGGAAGACGACCACGCTGCGCATGCTCTCGACGCTGCTGCCGCCGACCAGCGGACAGGCGACGGTCGCCGGCTTCGACCTCCTCCACGACTCCGCAAAGGTGCGGTACCAGATCGGCTACGTGAGCCAGGAAGGCAGCAGTGCGCCCGAGATTCCCGGGCGCACTGAACTGATCATGCAGGGGCGGCTCTACGGCATGACCAAGGCGCGCGCCGGGCAGCGTGCTGCTGAGCTCATCACAGCCCTCGAGCTCGCCGACTGTGCGGACCGGCCGACGAAGACGTACTCCGGCGGGCAGAAGCGCCGACTCGACATCGGTATCGGCCTCATGCACCTCCCCCAGCTCCTGTTCCTCGACGAGCCGACCACCGGGCTCGACCCGCAGAGCAGAGCCCGGATGTGGGACGAGGTGCGCAAGCTGCGCGACAGCGGCACCACGGTCTTCCTGACGACCCATTACCTCGAGGAGGCCGACGCGCTCTGCGATCGCATCGCCATCATCGACCACGGCAAGATCGTCGCCCTGGGAACGCCCGACGAGTTGAAGCGACAGGTCGCGGGCGACGTCGTGGTCGTCGGCACCGATAACGCGAGTGACCGCGTGCTCCAGCTGCTGCGCGGCCAACCGTTCGTACGCGAGGCAACCGCCGGCGACGGCCTCGTGCGCCTCTACGTCGATCGCGGCGAGACCGCGATGCCGCAGATCATCCGCGTGCTCGACGCCGAGGGCATCGTGCTCGCCTCACTGTCCTTGAATCGTCCGAGCCTCGACGACGTGTTCCTGCGTCAGACGGGCCGTTCGCTGCGCGACGCCGCATAGGGGGAATCGACGTGAAATTGCTCAAAGACACCTGGCTGATGTTCCAGCGGTATCTCTTCGTCTTCCTGCGCAATCCGGCCTGGGTGGCGATCGGCGTGCTCCAGCCGGTCCTCTACCTCGTGCTCTTCGCTCCCTTGCTCAAGTCGCTGACCGAGACGCCCGGTTTCCCGTCGGGTGGCGCATACAACGTCTTCGTTCCCGGATTGCTGATCCAGCTGGGACTCTTCGGCGCGAGCGGTGTCGGCTTCGGGCTCATCGCCGAGTTGCGTGCCGGGGTGATCGAGCGCTTCCGAGTGACGCCGGTGAGCCGGTTCGCGCTCCTCCTCGGGCGCGCGCTGCGCGACATTCTCACCCTCGTGGTGCAATCCCTGATCCTGCTCCTGCTCGCGATTCCCTTCGGTCTGCAGCCGACGGTGTCCGGCGTGTTCGTCATGCTCGGACTGGTGGCGCTGATCGGCCTCGGCATGTCATCGCTCGCGTACGCCGCGGCGCTGGCGCTGAAGAGCGAGGACTCGTACGCGCCGCTCATCTTCACCCTCTCGCTCCCCCTGCTCCTGCTCAGCGGCGTGCTCCTTCCGCTTCAGCTCGCGCCGGACTGGCTGCAGCACATCGCCCAGGCGAATCCGCTGTCCTACGCGGTGACGGCCGCACGCGACGTCTTCAACGGGCACGGTGCGGACCCGGACGTGTTCAAGGGGCTCGCCATCATGGCCGCGCTCGCGGTCGTCGGGGTTCTGGTGGGTGCGCGCCGCTTCAGCAGGGCGATCGCCTGAGCACGGTTCTCTCAGAGGACCTGACGCGACGCGGCGACGGCGCACACGCTTGACGGAGTGACCGCACGGGGGCGGTCAACTCGCAAGGGCGGGGGCGTCCTCGAAGCACGAGCGGACCACCGCGCCGAGACCCGGGAGGCTGAAGGGCTTGGTGATCAGATGATTCGCTCCTGCCAGCCGCGCGCGCTCCACGTCCTTGTCCGACGACAGCGACGTGAAGACGAGCACCGGCATCGACTGGGTGCTCGGTTGCGACCGTATGTGGCGGCATACCTCGATACCGTCGACGCCGGGCATCATGACGTCGAGGATCGCCAGGTCGAAGTGCTCGTTCTCGAGCATCGACAGCGCCTCGGTGCCATCCGAAGCCTCGCTCACCTCAAAACCTTCCATGCTGAGATACAGCCCGACGACGTGCAGCAGGCGCGGTTCGTCGTCAGCGAGAAGGATGCGCTGCTGGGTCAACGGTATCGGCCTCCCGGGCGCGTGGACAGGTGCGTGATCGCAGTATCGAGCGCTGGACCGATCTGATCTCGGCGACCATCGTTCCGTCACCGGGTGGAGACATATGCCGCCGACCCCGGCAGTCGCGGGCGCGACGGTGCTGGATGATGTGTTCATGGCGGTCGCACAGGCGCACGGTGAGCGAAAGGGTCAGAGCTCGAGTGGGTGACCCTGAGGTGCCGCGCCGCGTCACTCCCCGGATGCTCACCGAGCCGCGCCGACCGGCGCGCATCCGGGCGCTGCACGCCGCGCCGTGGCTCGCGGTCGGGACGGTCTGCGTCGGCGCATTCATGGGCCAGCTCGACGCGAGCATCGTGACCACGGCGCTGCCGGTCATGCGCACCAACCTACACGCATCGATCGCGGGTGTCGAATGGGTCGTGCTCGTCTACGTGCTCGTCCTCGCAGGGACGGTCGCGGCAGTCGGCAAAATCGCCGATCGCGTCGGCCGGAAGCTGCTCTACACGTACGGATTCGCCATCTTCGTCGCCGGCTCCGCCGCATGCTCCCTCGCGCCGTCGCTCGGCCTCCTGGTGGTCGGGCGCCTCGTGCAGGCGATCGGCGCGGTGATGCTGCAGGCGAACTCCTACGCACTCATCCGCGACGTGCTGCCGGCTTCCCGGCTCGGTACCGGACTCGGCGTCCAGGGTGCCGCCCAGGCCGTCGGGCTCAGCGTCGGCCCCGCCCTCGGTGGAGCGCTCACCGCTCTCGGAGGCTGGCGTCTCATCTTCCTGGTCAACATCCCGATCGGCCTCGTCGGGCTGGCGCTCGGCTGGTTCTTCCTCCCCAGGAGCACCCACCGCGACCCGGAGAGCCGCATCGACCCCGCCGGGACCCTGTTGCTCGCGGCGATCCCGGCGGCCGCGCTCGCCGCGCTGTCGCTCGCGGCGCAGTCCGGCACGCCCGGGTGGACGGAGCCCGCGCTCATCGCGCTCGCAGCCATCCTCGTCATCGCCGCCGTGGCGCGACAGCGACGCACCCCGGGGTCGGTGGTCGATGCATCCCTGCTCCGGATTCCGACCTTCGTGGCCGGCGTCGTGGCGGCCCTGCTGTCGTATGTCGTCCTCTTCGGCTGCCTGGTGGCCGTCCCGTTCTTCCTCGAGAAGTCGCTCCACGTCGGGCCGGCGGCGGCGGGGCTCGAGCTCAGCGCGCTCCCCGTCTCGCTCGCGGTCGTGGCGCCGTTCGGCGGAGCGATTCGCGACAGGATCGGCCCGCGGGTGCCGGCCGGTGCCGGCATGATCCTGACGGCGGCGGGAATGGCGCTCCTGGCGGCATCGGCGACGCGCGCGGGTCTCACCGTGGTTGGCCTCGCGGTCGCGGGCGCGGGGATGGGACTGTTTGTCGCCGCAAACAACGCGGCGACCATGTTCGCTGCTCCGCGGCAACGCGCTGGGAGCGCCGGAGGGCTCCTGAATATGGCGCGCGGGCTCGGGACGGCACTCGGCGTCGCCCTGACGTCGCTGGTGTTCGCGTCGGGACGGGGTTTCACCTCGGCCGCCGGCCTGCTGCTCGTCGTCGCGATCCTGGCCGCGGTCATCAGCGTGACGTGGTCGGGGTCGGCCGACCGGGTCAGATCACCGGTCTGAGGCGTCGCCTGCCGGAAACCAGTGGACCGGCCGCGTGCCCTCCCGTCGCGCCCGCCCCGCGCTCTCGAGGAGCACCAGGTGAGCGAGCGTCTCGCCCACCGCTGCACGCCGCATGTAGCCGACGATCTGTGACCAGTCCCGTGACCAACGGAGCCGGAGCGTGGTCTCCCAGCAGGTGAGGCCCGGCGCCGCGCTGATCGCCGCGTGGGTCTCGTCGAGCCGGTGGCGGTGATGGTCGAGCAGTTCCTCGACACGCACGTCGAGGCCCCGGAACCGCCATTCGTGAGCGGGGAGCACCTCGTCGATGTCGAGGTCGCGAACGCCCCGCAGGGCCGCGAGAAAGTCCGCGAGCGGATTCACCGGCTGCTGCACGTGCACGGCCACGCTCGGGCTGATCCGGGGCAGCACGTGGTCGCCGCTGAAGAGCAGGCGGCGGGCGCGATCGTGAAAGCAGACATGACCCGGCGAATGCCCGGGCGTGTGCAGGGTGACGACGTCCCACCCTGGCAGCGGCACGGTGGCGCGGTCCTCGAACAGCACATCCGGTTCGGCGGCCGCCACGAACTCCCGAATCCCCATCGACGCGCCGGTCAGCTCGGCGCGGACATGGTCTGGAACGCCCGCGTCGACGAGCAGGGCGTCCATGTTCTCGAGCAGACGGTCCATGCCGAGGCCGTAGCGAGCGGGGATCAGGGCAGCATCCGCCGGATGGAGTCCGACCCATGCGCCGGAGGCCTCCCGCAACCGGCCGGCGAGCCCGTAGTGATCGGGGTGGATGTGCGTGATCAGGATCGCCCGCACCTCGGCGGGCGTGTATCCGGCCACCGCCATCCCGGCCACGAGCGCGGTCCAGGCTTCCTCCGTGCTCCAGCCCGTGTCGATGACCGCTGCTCCGCCCTCCACCTCGAGCAGGTAGACGAGGACGTAGCGCAGCGGGTTGTTCGGCAGTGGCACCGGGATCGACCAGAGCCCGGGCCGCACCCGTTCCACGTCCGGCAGCCCAACCGATTCCCAGGAACGCCGCTGCGCCATCCCGGTGACCTCGATGACGCCCATGGACCGCCCTCAGCTGCCGGCGTTGATGGGATTCGCCACCAGGTGCTCGAGGAAGAGGTCCGCGACGTCCGTCCAGTGTTCGTCGGGAATCCAGTGCGATCCGCCGTCGAGCTCGAGCAGGTGATAGTCGCCGGTGCAGTGCTGCGCTGTGCGCTCGGTCGCCTCGCGCGTGAAGACGGGGTCCTGGTTCCCCCACACGTGCAGCACCGGCGCGGCGACCGGGGCGGCACGCCCCCGCTCGGTGCCGAGCGCCCGGTACCAGTTCAGGGCGCCGGTGGAACCCAGCTTGCGGAGCGCCGTGACGTCGCGGTGAGCGTGCGCCGGGCTGAGACCGGTCGCCGTCAGCAACGACTCGGCGACGATGCCACCGGCGGCGTCGATCAGCGACTCGGGGATCAGGGGCAGGCGGAGGACTGGGATATAGGCCATTCGCACTCGCTGCTGTGGTCCCCGGAGCGCCTGACGCAGCGCCGCGGTATGTGGCGTCGACACCGCGGTGAGCGACGCCACCGCCTCCGGATGGTCGCCGGCGAGCGCCCAGGCAACGGTGCCACCCCAATCGTGTCCGACAAGGTGAAACCGATCCCTCCCGAGCGCGGCGGCAATTGCAAGGACGTCCCCGCAGAGCTCGCTCACCCGGTACGCCTCGACACCGGCAGGAGAGGCGCCCTGCGAGTAGCCGCGCTGGTTGGGGGCGACTGCTCGATATCCGGCATCGGCCAGAGCGTTCAGCGCACCGCGCCAGCACGTCCCGGTCTGCGGAAAACCGTGGAGCAGGAGGACCAGCTCCCCATCGGCGGGACCCGCGGCGAGCGCGTCGAAACGCAACCCCCGTGCCGTGATGATCGTCGGCCGCACCGCCACTCCACGGAGCGTAGCAGCCAGCCCGAGCGGGGCTCCGCCGAGGAGCGGACTTCATGCACCATGCCCGCGATGGACGAAGCGCTGTTCACGCCTCACAAGCGCGGCTACGTGCCGAGCGAGCACGCGCGGGGACCATGGGACCGCGCTGCAATGCACGGCGGACCTCCCGCCGCACTCATGGCCGGCGTGATGGAGGCGCTGCCGACAGACGCGCCGATGGCCGTCGTCAGGACCACGGTCGAGATCTTCCGGCCGGTGCCGCTGCGACCGGTGGAAGTCTCCGCACGCATCGAACGAGAGGGGCGCCGCGTCCAGCTGCTCACCGCGTCACTGACCGACGGCAACACCGAACTCTGCCGCGCGACGGCGTGGCGCATGCGCATCGCCGACCTCGAGCTCGGGGGGCAGCCGACGCTCGAGGTGCCGTTCCCGGGACCGTCGCTCTCCGCCGCCCACGTGCCCGAGATCGACGACCCCGCCTTCCACCGCACCGGGGTCGAGATGCGCTACGCCCGCGGCTCGTTCATCGAGCCGGGGCCAGCAACCGTCTGGATGCGTCTTGCGATTCCGCTGATTGCGGGGAGGACGCCCACACCACTGCAGCGGGTGGTCGCCGCGGCCGATTTCGGCAACGGGGTCGGGTCCGCACTGCCCTGGGGACGGTTCCTGTTCATCAACACCGATCTCACCGTGTACCTCTCGCGTGCCGCTGAGGGTGAGTGGATCTGCCTCGATGCGAGCACAGATGTCGATCCGCGAGGAACGGGGGTGGCGTACAGCAGGCTCTACGATGAAAGAGGCCCTGTCGGGCATTCTCTACAGTCGCTGTTCATCGATCGACGATAGACGGCGTGTCGGCTCGGTCGCGGAAGGGCATCGACGACACCGAACCGCGCTCCGGCAAGCGTCGCTCCCAACCCCCGCCTTGTTGAGGGCACGCCCGAGGCGCAATCGCCTTGGAAGGCTTGAGCGTGCCTTCTCAGGCGCCGAGGAGACTCTGCAGGCGGGGGTCGTCGCGAATGGGCTCGATGTCGGCGTCCTCGAGCGCAAAGGTGCGGAGGTCGGGACGCGACCGCATGGCCGACCTCAGCAACGGCAGTGCTTCTTCCACACGCCCGTTGCGCGCGTAGAAACATGCGAAGTTGTAGTCGGCGACGGGTTGATTCTCGGGGAACAGCTCGGAGTCGAGCGCATAGCTCCATCTCGCGGCCTCCTCCGCGCCTGCAGGATCGCCGTGCTCGACCGCCCAGTACGAGAGGTGCTGCGCAACATGGCCATGACCGTTGCCGGGCACGACACGCCACACCGGGCCGCCGTCGTTGGGGCGCTCTCGCAGCAGGTCCGCCTCAGAGCAAGCACGAACAGCGCCGACCAGCGCCGTGTAGCTCGCCTCGGCCGCGGCGCGAACGGCGGCCGCGGCGTCGCCGCGATGGGCTTCGTGGATCTCCGCATTGCGCGCGTCGACATCGGTGTCGTTGGCCGGCCCCTCGAACGGCGTGCCGGTGCGAGCGGCATCGAGCGCACGGACCCCGTGCTCGCGCCACGCGTTGAGATGCGCGACGTTGTCTTTCGCGGTCCACGATCCTGCATCGAGCGGCGGATCGTCGTCGCATAACGCGAGCAGCATGGCCTCCCTCGCGCGCGCTGCCTCCAACGATCGCACGAGGCGATCCGTCAGCGAATCGCCGGTCATGCCGGCAGCATAACCGTGCCGGGTGGCGCGACGGTCCACGGATCCGCCATCTCGACAAAGCGACACAGGGCGTTGACCAGTCGCATCTGCTCCGGCGTGCGGCAGCGTGCGCGGAGCAGCTCCGGCGAGCAGATCAGCACCGAGAGTCCGCGTGCTCGCGACACGGCAACGTTGAGACGGTTGAGACTGAAGAGGAACTCCAGGTTTCGGGGCAGGTCCTCAACGCTCGAGGTGGCCATCGAGAAGATGCTGACCGCTGCCTCCTGTCCCTGAAAACGATCGACGGTCCCGACCCTTGCGCCCCGTGGGAGCGCTTCGATCAGGCAGGCGACGTGGGCGTTGTACGGCGCGACCACGACAATGTCGTCGAGCGACATCGGCCGGTCCCGACCCGAGCCGTCTCGCCACCGCGCGCTTGTCAGTTGCTCGATGACTTCGCGCACCCGCCGCGCCTCGGCATCGGAGCGCACCCGGTCGCCCTGGTGTGCGACAAGGGACCGTCGCAAGCCGGTGATCGGGGATCCATGCATCAGGACGGCCTGAGTTGCACATCGCGGTTCCGAACTCAACCGCCCCTCGTAGAAGGCCCGCGACACGAAGTCACTCACGTCCGGATGCATCCGCCAGGTGAGGTCGAGCAGCACGCCGCGGTCGGGAGACACGGTCACATCACCGCCGAGCAGATGATCGAGCGCCGAGACACCGACGCCGGGCGGATGGCTCCCCTGGAGCGGTTGCGAAAGCTGCCTCGGATCGCCGACGAGAACGAGGTTGCGAGCGGAGCGCGAAACCGCGAGCGCGTCGGCAAGAGCCATCTGGCCGGCCTCGTCGACGATCAGGGTGTCGAACCGCGCTTCGAACTCGGGGCGGGAGAAGAGCCAGGACGTCCCGCCGACGACGTCGACGTCAGCGTCCGCAACGGCCGCCTCCACCGTCTCGTTGTCACGCGCGATCTGGATCGCCGCCGTGCCGGTTCCGTCGGACCTCCGGTGCTGCATTCGAACCGACATGCCGAGCGAGGGAGCCAGCTCCTCGATCTTTGCCAGAAGCGTGCGAATGGCGTTGTGCGTGACCGCGGTGACGCCGATCGGGGTGCGCCCCTTCTCGATGAGTCCGAGCGCTGCGAGAGCGGCCACATGCGTCTTGCCGGCTCCAGGCGGACCCTGCACCGGGAGGCATCCGCCCTGCAGGTCGAGGATCAGGCGTATCGCCGCGTCGGAGGCGGACTCGCCTGGTCCGCGCAGCCCGCGGCCGGAGCTGCTCTCGCGCAGGCGCGGTGGCATCCGCATCAGCAGATCGCGCCCGGCTCGATCGGGCCCGGGAGCATCCGGGCCGTTGGCGGCAATCCACCGCCCGAGCTCCAGGAGTGACCCCTCCTGGACATCGGTGGGGATGGGCGTCGACGGGACCAGGAAGCGAGCGATGCCGCGCCCGGCCTGACGGGCGGTCCTCGAGAGTGTGATGACACCGCGCACCGGATCGAGCTCGGTGACCTCACCGGCGACCGGTGCCCGGCGTTCGTCGGACTCAGGATCGAGCGGGCTGTCGCCGACGCCGATGCGGTGTTCCTGCGGCTCGAACCGATACCGCTCGATGATGCGGCGGCCCTCATCGTGCGAGCCGATCATCTCCAGGGGTCCGAGCGCATACGTGTCGCGCGCGAGCTCTTCCGGACTCATCGCCAGCTGGTCGAAATGGCGCCACCAGCTCACCTTGTTCTCGCGCCGGTGATAGGACAGCAGCGGTGCGAGCAACCAGCTGGCGCGCTCCTCCCCGGTGTGCGGCTCCGGATCCAGCGGGACGTCTTCGACCAGGGCGGCCGCGACCTCCTGCGTCGCGAGGATCTTCGCATGCAGCGCCTCGCCGACATCGCGTTCGACGAACGGCGGCCGCTCGATGGGAGCGCCACGAAGCTGCGTCTCCTCGGCCCGGCGCGCCTCGAGCCAGCTTCGCAACTGCTGCGTTGAGACGCAGTCGCGCTCGTTGTACATCGCGATCTCCTCGAGCAACCCCGCGTCGCCCTCGCCACCGCCGTCCCGGGTGGTCAGCCACCGCTCGTACATGACCATGCTTCCGGCCGCATCCGCGATCGACTCCTCGCGTACCGGCATGTACAACCGCTCGACCTTCTTCAACGAATACGAGTCGGTGGACAGCCGAATTCCCTGCCGCACCACGCGATAGAGGTCGACGAGCACCTCGTTTCGAAGGATCCGATCCACCTCCTCCTCTCGCGTGCCGTGGCGGCTCATGAGCCGCCGCAATGCCGTCTTCTCATACGCGGCGTAGTGATAGATGTGCATGTCGGGATGGCGCTCGAGCTGCGCGATCGCGAAATCGACGAAGCCCTCGAAGGCTCGTCGCTCGCCGGCGTCGTCGTGTCCCCACCACGCGCGATACGCGCCGTGCGTGTCGACGGCGCCGAAGAGATACTCGAGAGGCTCGTCACGCGCGAGGCCGTCGCCCTCCATGTCGAAGAAGACATCTCCGGGTGACGGAGCCGGCAGCGCGCACAATCCGTGCCCGACCTCCCAGGCGTCGAGCAACTCGTGTCGCGGCGTTCCGTCCGGGTGAGGGCCAAGGTACTGCAGGGCGGCCTGGGCACGCAGCTCCCGGAACGTCGCCGGGCTCATCCGCGCGGGTGGCTCAGCCTCGGCGGGTGCCTGAGCGAGCTCGCTCAGCGTCGCGATGCCCGCTGTCTTCAACGCGAGCACCTGGCCGGAACGCATGCGCGCGACCTGGGACAGGTGGTCATCCCGCTTTCGCTGCGCCGCGCAGCGGGCTGCGAACCCACACACGTTGCAGTGCTCGACCGGGTCTGGGTAGGTGCCGCCCAGGTCGGCGACCATCGCCGACTCGAAGTCGAGCTTCACGCTCGCGTTGTACGCGGAGAACTCGTCGACGCGATACGAGTGCTGGACGCCGTCGCCGAGGATGACATGCATCAACGCGGGTGGCGTCCCCTGCAGCCGCTCGAGGTGCGCCGAGTACTCGCAGAGCTGGAGAAGCGCCTCCGAGCGGACCCGTCGCGCGAGCTTGGCGTCTGCCGCCTCGTACGCCCACGGCCAGGATGCGCTCGGCGTCTCGACGCGAAGCAGGAAGTCCGCACGACCCATCCAGCGGCCGTCGAAGAACGTTGGTTGATAGATGGCGTCGTACCCATCGGCCATCGCGGCGACGGTCTCGGTCTCGAGGGCGCGGAGCTCCTCCGCGGAGCTCGCGTACCGATCGCGCTCGTCCTCGAATGCCCTGACGCTCAAGCCTCTCGCCCGCAGCGTCTCGAGATGGCTCCGCTCGTGCCCGGCGCCGAGGGTCGCAAGCACCTCGCTGAGCGCTGTGCGATCGGCCGGCATGACCTCGCCGCCGGCTACCCGGCGTTTCAGCGTGACGAGGTGCCCGCAGGCGAGGTAGTCGCACAGGTCGGTGGCGGTGTAGACGGGACAGCCGTCCTCGAGGTAGCGCATCAGCCGACCATCCTGGCGCGCCGTCGGCCGCGTTCGCGCGGCAGTGGCAGGGTGAGCTGCCGGCTCGCATGGCGTACCAACGCCACCGCTCGGTCCTCGGGCGCGCCGGCGATGCCGGCACGCCGCGCCGAGCCGGTGACGAAGAGTTCGGCGCGCGCTGCGAGCAGCGCCTCCGCGCGCCGGAGGTAGGCACCCTCGGCGGGCACGGCGTCAATGGAACCCCGTATCTCCGTGTCCATGCCCCGACGATGCGCGGCGCCGACGACAGGTGGCTGTCGCGTAGTGTCTCTGCGTGCCCGACGAGATCGAGATCCGCCCCATAACGGCGTCCGAGCATGCCGCTGCGGGCGAGGCGACGGCGCGCGCGTTCCGCGAGTTCAGCACGCCCGGCTCGCCCGGCTGGGACTCGTATCTGGCCAGAATCGCGGATGTCGGAATCCGAGCCGAGCGGGCGGTCGTGCTGGTGGCCGTGGAGCGAGGTGTCGTCGCTGGATCGGTCACTCTCGAGCTCGATTCGCGCATCAGTCCCGGGCCAAGCGAGCCTCTCGCGCCCCACGAGGCGCACGTCCGAATGCTCGGGGTGGCCCCCGAGCATCGTGGCCGGGGAATCGCGCGCCGCCTCATGCTCGCGTGCATCGAGACGGCACGCCTCCACGGAAAGCGCGTCCTGACGCTGGATACCGACGCAGTCATGACGTCCGCGCAGCAACTCTACGTCGGGCTCGGATTCGAACCGACCGGTCCGATCGTCAGGCCGGACGGGCTCGAACTTCTCGGCTACACGCTCGACATCGACGCGGAGTCGCGGACGAAACGCTAGGCTCCCCTCGTGCCAGGCGTCTACGAGAAGGGAGAGAAGGAGCTGCGAGTCATCAAGCTCTTCGCGCGTCTCTGCGAAACGGAGGTCGGCCTCACGACGCGGCAGCTCGCCGACGAGCTCGAGGTGAACGCTCGGACCGTCCAGCGATATGTGGCGACGCTGCGCGACAACGCCGGCATCGATATCGAGGAGACCGGCGGTCGCTGGCGCATCGGCAAGGGGAGCCTGCTGCCGCCACTGCAGCTGGACCACTACCAGGCCACCCTCCTGCTCGTCGCCGTGCGCCTCCTCCAGCAGGTTCGCCCCGAGCAGGATCCGGCGCTGGTCGGCGCCCTCGCCCACCTGTCCCGCGCGCTGAGCGTGCCGGTCGTGAGCGAGTATCTGCGCCGGACCCTCGTGGCCGCCGAACGGCAGCCGGCGGACGGCGAGCGGCTCAAGGTCGAACGCACGGTGATCGACGGCTTCGTCACGCATCGAGAGATCGAGGTTCGCTACGTCGACGCCAAGGGCAGGGAAACGCGTCGCGACCTCCATCCCTACTTCATCCAGCCGACCGCCGAGGGACGGCACATCTATGTCTTCGCGCGAGATTCCGTGTCGCGCGAGGTGCGCTCGTTCCGGCTCGACCGGATCCGATCGGCCCGCCTGCTGCCGGCGACGTTCGTGGTTCCCGACGACTTCGATATCGACACGGTGCTCGGCGCCTCGTGGGCGATCTGGCAGGGCCCCGGTGGGGATCGGGTGGTCCTGCGCTTCTCACCCGAAGCCCGTCAGTGGGTCGACGAGAGCCCGTGGCCGGCGCACGCGCAGCGGACGGATCTGCCCGGCGGCGGGATCGAGGTGCGGCTCGAAGTTGCCGGCGAGGTCGAGATGCGACCGTGGTTGATGCGCTGGGGAGCCCACGTCGAGGTGCTCGCGCCGGCCTCACTCCGGCGCCACATCGCCGAGGCCCACGCGGGTGCCGCCGCACTGTATGCGTCGAGTCCGGCGAAACAGGGTAAAACCTGAGCACCATGGACGAGAAGGTCACCCTCACCGACGATGAGTGGCGTCAGCGCCTGACGCCTGAGCAGTACGCCGTGCTCCGCAAGGCGAGCACGGAGCGCGCGTTCACCGGGCAGTACGTGCACGTGGACGACAGGGGCGTCTACAGGTGCGCCGGGTGCGGCGCCGAGCTGTTCAGCTCCGACACGAAGTTCAACTCCGGTACCGGCTGGCCGAGCTTCTACGCTCCGCTCAACGACGGGGCGGTCGAGGAGCATCGGGACTGGAGCATGCTCATCCCGCGCACGGAGATTCGCTGCGCCAGGTGCGGCGGCCATCTCGGCCACGTCTTCCCCGACGGGCCGGAGCCGACCGGCCAGCGCTACTGCATGAACTCCTGCGCGCTCAAGCTGGACAAGTCGGCGGGCTGATGCCGCTCGAGCCCTCGCCTCGGGCTCGTGCGGTCCTCGAGCAGACCTTCGGATTCACGCAGTTCCGGCCCGGCCAGGCCGATGTTGTGGCCGCGTCAGAGGCTCGCGCCGACGTGCTCTTCGTGGCACCGACCGGCTCGGGGAAGAGCATCGCCTACTGGGTTCCGGGAATCGCCGGCGGCGGTCTCACCATCGTGGTCTCGCCCCTGATCGCGCTGATGGTCGACCAGGTCGCGCGCCTCAACGCGCTGGGCGTGCCGGCCGAGTGCGTGCACAGCCAGGTGAGCGCCGCGACCCGCTCGGAGTCGTTGCGGTCAGCCGCAAACGGCGCGCTTCGCTTTCTCTACCTCGCCCCGGAGCGCCTCGGCGCGCCCGGGTTTCTCGACAACCTCGGAAGGCTGTCCGTCGATCGCTTCGTCGTCGATGAGGCACACTGTATCTCGAGCTGGGGGCACGACTTCCGGCCCGACTACCGGCGCCTCGCCGACGCCATCGCGGCGTGCGGCCGCCCGCCGGTCGGCGCCTTCACGGCGACCGCAACCCCGCGCGTCCGCGAGGACATCGCGGCGAGCCTCGGCCTGCGGTCGACGGTGGAGCGGGTCACCGGATTCGTGCGTGACAACCTGACGATGTCGGTCGTCCGCTGCCGGGGATCGGCAGACAAGCGCAACGCGTTGCTGGATCTCGTCAAGCCGGGTGGGGGCCGGGCGCTCGTGTACTGCGGGAGCCGGCGGACGACCGACGAGATCACGGAGCTGCTCGCGGGTGCGGGTATCGCGGTCGCCTCCTACCACGGCGCGGTCGACGGGGAGACGCGACAGAACGTGCACGAGGAGTTCGCCGCGGGCCGGCTGCAAGCGATCGTCGCCACCTCGGCGTTCGGGATGGGCGTGGATTTCCCGGACATCCGCCGGGTCATCCATCACGACTTCCCCGGGAGCCTCGAGGAGTACTACCAGCAGGCCGGTCGCGCAGGACGGGACGGCGAACCATCCGAGTGCATCCTGCTGTACAGCCCCGCCGACCGCCAGTTGCAGGAGTTCTTCATCGAGCAGGCCCACCCCGAGCGCGACGTCGTCCGAGCCGTGTACCGCGAGCTCCTTCGTGAGGGAAGCGATGGGATCGACGATTGGCAGGCTCGGGGCGTCGCCGTCAATGGGGCGCGAGCCGCGCTCGACCTGCTCCGCCGTGCGGAGGTGATCCAGCCAGACGGCGGTATTCGACGCCTGACTGGGGCGCCCGTCGACTTCGAGGAGCAGGCGCTGCTCAAGGCCAACGCCTACGCGCGGGTGAACCAGGTCATGGAGTACGCCGGCTCGCGCAGCTGCCGGCATGCGCGCATCGCCGACTACTTCGGCGAGCAGGGCGTCGCGCGAACCTGCATGGCCTGCGACAACTGCCTCGAGAGCAACCGCGCACCGTACGCGCCGGTCGATCCAGCCGACGTCATCGCGGCGCTCGCGTGCGTGGCGCGCTTCGACAACCACCTGGGCGGCGTTCGCATCGCGTCGATCCTGCGCGGCTCGTCGGACGCGTGGACGGCATCGAGATCGTGGGTCACCGAGCTGCAGTGGTTCGGGGCGCTCCGCGGCTGGGAGCTCGAGCGCGTCCGCGAGCTGCTGGAACGGCTCGTCGAGCTGGGCTGCGTCAGCCGTGGCCACGGCGAGAAACCCACCCTGGGGATCACGCCACGAGGCACGGCGGTGCTTCGTCGCGAGGAAGCGCTCGACGTTGACGTGCGCGCGACGCCCTCCGTGCGGGGCGGTGGTGCCCGCAAGCGGCCGGCCGGGCGAGCGCCGGCGCTCGAGATGACGCCGGATGTTGCGGCACGATTCGAGGCGTTGAGGAGGTGGCGGCTCGAGGTCGCTCGGCGCAGCGAGGTACCCCCGTACGTTGTCTTCCATGACCGGACGCTCGCCGAGATCGCGCAGCGCAGCCCCGCGTCCGCAGATGCCCTCGGAACCATCCCGGGCGTGGGACCCGCCAAGCTCGAGCGCTACGGCGCGTCCGTCCTGGCCGCCATCCGGAACCGCGGTCCGCTCTAGACGGGGATGTTGCAGGTGGCGGCGATGCCGCGTCGCGAGAAGTACTTCTGGTGGTACTCCTCCGCATCCCAGAACCGTGTCGCAGGAACGATCTCGGTGACGATCGGGCGCCGGTACCGCCCCGACTCCTCCAACCGCTTCTTCGACGCAAGCGCAGCAGCTTCCTGCTCGGGTGAATGGAAGAGAATCACCGACCGGTAGTTGTCACCGACATCGGGACCCTGGCGGTTCAACTGCGTCGGATCGTGGTTCATCCAGAAGATGTCGAGCAGCGCGTCGTAGCTCACACGAGCAGGGTCGAACGTGACCTCGACAGCCTCGGCGTGCCCGGTGCGGTGCGAGCAGACGTCCTCATATGAAGGCGCCTGGGTGAAACCACCCGTGTAGCCGACCTTGGTCGCGGTGACCCCGTCGACCTGTTCGAACACCGACTCCACGCCCCAAAAGCATCCCGCGCCGAACGTTGCTGTTTCCATGGCCCGAGTATGCCTCGATACGCCCTCGGCAAATCACGATGCGGACAGCGCCAGCTTGACCTGACCGGTCGCGTACACGGGCGGCCAGACCACGACACTGTGGCGAGGTGCCTGCCACTGCCACACCACCGCCGCTGCCCGGACGTTCTGCCCGAGCTGGCCGCGCGCCGTCGAGAAGAGGACTCCTCCGCCGTTGGGAAGGGTGCCGCTCGGGAGATCGAGTCCTCGCGCGGCGGCCGCGATGCCCTGCGCGCTGTCATCCCCCGAGCGCCCGAGCACATCGGCGAAGAGCACCCAGGCGGCGCTGAAGCCCGCGATCCCCTCCTCGTCCGGGGCGGCCTCGCCGGTGCGCTGCTTCCAGAGGGCCGCGAATCGATCGTAGAGCGCCCGCGCCTGAGGATCGAGGGCATCCGGATTGAAGTCTCCCTGGGGACGATCCGACGCGAAGACACCGACGGCCGCCGAGCCGAGCACGTTGCCGAAGTCCTGGTCGCACTGCGCCATGGTCGTTCCCATGAACACCTTCACCTGGAGGCCGGCCGCGAGAAACGCCCGGCGAAAGGCGATGCCGTCCTGGATGTGCGATGAGAGCACCACGATGTCGGGCCTCGCCGCGGTGAGCGCGCGCATCACCGGAGCCCAGTCCGGCGTGTACGGGTTGTAGACCGCCTCTCCGCTGATGTGGACGCCGCCGGACTCCAGCGCGGTCCGCGTGGCATCGGCGACGGAATGCCCGTAATCATCGCCGGCGGTGACGAAGTACACGCGAATCCTGCTGACGGGGATCCCCATCCGGGGCACCAGCTCCTGGAGCATGAACTGCCCGGAGTTGCTGCCGAGCTCGGCGCCGTTGACGCCGACCCGGAACACCAGCGGCGATCCCTGTCCCGTGACCCGATCGGCGACCGCGCCCGTCTCCCAGTACACCATCCCGGCGGCCGACACGGCGGCGGCGGCGGGTATGGACAGTTGCGACGAGTATGCGCCAATCACGACAGGAACTCCGTCAGCGTGGAGGCTCGACACGGCGGCCGGGATCTGGCTCTGATCCTCGACGTCCCGGACATCCAGTGAGATCGCATGGCCGGCGACGCCCCCGGCGGCATTCACCATCTGCGCGGCGAGGGTCGCCCCGAGATACTCGTCGGTCGAGCCCGGAGCGGTGCTGCCGGAGAGCGGAAAGATCGCCCCGACCCGGATGGGCACCGGGCCGGCTGCCGCGACCGTCGCGCACGCCGCGGCGAGCACCGCCGGGATCAGCACGCCGATCAGCCCGAAGGGACGGGAACGCTCGGCGCGGGGGGCCTGTGGCACCGGCCGATCTTAGCCCGGGACGCCGCGCTGAAGGCCCTCGTCGATCGCACCGCTCGCCTCTCGCGACCTCCGCTCCGCCGCCCACTTCACGAGACGCACGACCGCGTACGCTCCGAAGGAGATCGCCGTGATGAAGAAGCTGACCGGGTACGGTGTGAAGTACGCGATGAAGAGCCCGATCCAGGTCGAGGCGAGCGCGATCAGAACGCCGATCACCAGCGCCTGCAACGGGCTGTGTGCGACCCGCTCGGCGATCGCGGCGGGGGTGACGAGCAGCGCGAAGATCAGCAGGACGCCGACGACCTGCACCGAGACGGCCACGGCGAGTCCGACGGTCGTCACGAACGCGATGGAGAGCAGGCGAACCGGGACTCCGCGCGCCTCGGCCACATCCGCGTCGACCGACGCAAACAGCAGCGGGCGGTACATGACGGCGACAAGCACGAGCGCGACCACCCCGATCACGAGCGTGAGCACGACCTGGTCCGAGGTGACCCCGAGAATCTCTCCGAACAGGATGGAGACGGCGAGGCCGGCGTTACCGCCCTTGTAGAGGCTGAGAAACAGAACGCCCAGGCCGAGAGCAAACGCGAGCACGATGCCGATCACGGTGTCGCGGTCGCGAAGGCGCTGACCGAGGCCCCCGATCACGCCACCGGCGCACACGCAGGAGACGATCAGACCGACGATCGGCTGCACGCCGATCACGGCTGCCCCGGCCGCGCCCGCGAAGCCGATATGCGAGAGCGCGTGCGCCGAGAACGCCGTGCGGCGAAGGATCACGAAGTAGCCCACCACGCCGGCCACGACGGCGACGATGCCGCCGACCTCGAACGCGCTGACCATGAACTGGTACGACAGCATCTGGCCGATGTCGGCAAACAGATTCCAGCTGAACACGCGTCAGTGCCCGGACGCGTGGGGGTGGGCCGTCTCCGCGTCGAGCCCGACAACGAAATGCCGGCCGCGGCTGTCGGTCAACACTTCGATGGGAGCGCCATAGAGCGCCGAGAGGACCGGGCCGGTGACGACTTCGTCGGGAGTTCCGGTCGCGACGCCGCCGCCGGCCACGTAGCAGACCCGGTCGATCACTCCGCGAAGCGGGTTCAGGTCGTGCGAAACGAGCATGACCGTGATGCCGCGAGCCCGCGCGACCTCGGCGATCACGTCGACCATCGCCGCTTCATTGCGCACGTCGAGGTTTGCGAGGGGCTCATCAAGCAGCAGCAGTTTTGGCTCGCCGACGAGCGCCTGCGCGAGGAGCAGGCGCTGCCGCTCGCCTCCGGACATCTCGTTGAAGCGGCGCGGCGCATAGGCTGTGGCGCCGACCGAGGAGACCGCCGAGGCCACCGCCGCGGCATGGCTCGCGCGAGACCGCAACGGCGAACGGAATCCCCAATGGTGACCGTCGATACCGAACCCGACGAGATCGGTGCCCCGGACGGCAGCCCCGGAGTCGAGGGTCCTTCCCTGCGGGACGTACCCGATGTCCGGGCTTCCCCGGCGTGGCGGCCGGCCGAGCACGAGCAGATCACCCGCGAGCGGTGGCAGCAGTCCCAGCAGCATCCGGAGCAACGTCGACTTGCCGGCCCCGTTGGGCCCGAGTACCGCAACGACCTCGTTCTGCGCTATTGAGAACGACGCATCCGACCAGACTGCGTGCCCCGGGTAGCCGGCGGCGAGATTGCGCGCCACGACCACAGGCGCGCTGGACGCCCTGTCCGTGTCCACCGCCGTGGCGTCGCGGGCGTCGCTCATCGGCCGGTCGCTCCCGCGTTCAGTCCGTCGATCAGCGAGTCGAGCTGACCGTCCATCCACTCCTCGAAGGTAGCGGTGGCCGGCTGCATTGTCTCCGAGACCCCGACGACAGGGATGTGCAACTTGATCGCCTGTTGGCTCAGCCCGGTCGTCAACGGCGTCACCGTCTGCACGTTGACGACCATCAGTCGAAACGCCCTAGTTGCGATCTGGCGGGTGAATGTGACGAGGCTTGCCGCAGATGGGTCATTGCCTTCGGAGACCGCGTCCATGAACGCGGCCGGGGTCACGAGGTCGAGATGGAGATACTCCGCCATGTACTGAAAGATGCTTTCGGTGGCCGCCACCGGCACGCCGCCGAAGCGTCGCTGGATGTCCGCGAGGCGCTGCCGGTACGGCGCAAGAAGCTGCTGGAACGCCGACGCCTGAGCGGCGAAGTACGCGGCTCCGGCCGGCTGCAGCGATGCGTAATCGGCCGTGATCCGAGTGACGACTGTGTCGACGAACGCCGGGTTGTACCAGAAATGCGGGTTGTCGCCCGGTCGCTTGCCGACCAGGTCGGCAACATCGAGGACCTTCCGCGCCGGCTCCGGCTGTGCCGCCAGCAACTGGTCAGCCCAGCTGTCGTAGCCCGCGCCATTGATGATCACGTAGTTCGCTGATGCCATGAGGCGGGCATCCGCGGGAGTGCTCTCGTACTCATGGGGGTCGGCGTTGGGGTCGCTGACGATGCTGGTGACCGCCACTCGTCCACCCCCGAGCTGCGCCGCGATGCTGCCCCAGGTGTTCTCGACTGCCACGACGACCAGGCGGGAACTGTTCGTCGGAGGTCCGACGCCCGCGGCGCACCCCGACGCCAGGAGGGACAGCATCAGCGCTCCGAGCACCATGGAACGGGACGGCGGACTGCTCATGAGACCCAAGTCTACATGACACTCAGTATCGTGTAGCTTCGGACCCCTGATCGGCCATGAGGCTGACCAGCTCGTCGTGGAGCCGGCCGTTGGTCGTGATCACGTTCCCGGAATCGATACGCACGGCGCCGTCGAAGTCGCTGAAACGCCCGCCCGCCTCGATCATGATCACCTGGGTCGCGGCGACATCCCAGGGGCTCACCCAGGCTTCGACGGCGACGTCGATCACGCCTTCGGCGACGAGCATGTGCGACCAGAAGTCGCCGAACGCCCTGACCACCCGCGCCCGCTCCAGCACGGTGCGGAATCCCTGCGCTCCGCGACGTGTCGCGAAATCGCGGATATCGGTGCACGAGACGTAGGCGTCCTCGAGGGTCGGCGTCCGCGAGACGTGGATTCGCTGACCCGAGCCGGTGAACGCCCCCTGGCCCGTCGCCGCCCACCAGCGCCGCCCCAGCGCCGGCGCTGACACTACGCCGCAGACCGCACGGTCGCCGCGCATGAGTGCGATGAGCGTCGCCCAGACCGGGACGCCGTTGGCGTAGTTCACCGTGCCGTCGATGGGGTCGAGAATCCACCGCCACTCCGCCGCACCGTCCCCACCGAACTCTTCGCCGACGATCTCCTGGCCTGGGCGGAGGCGCTGCAGCGCGTCGCGAAGGGCCTGCTCGGTCGTGCGGTCGGCGTCGGTCACCGGCGTGCTGTCGGATTTGGTGTCGACGCGAAGATCCGGGGCACGAAAGCGCGCCGTCGTGATCGTGTCGGCAATGTCGGCGAGCTCGAGCGCGACGTCGAGATGGGATGACATCGGAGCCGATAGTGTCGCGTTCCGCACCGCCGTCGTGCTCTGCCCTCGCGCCCATACCATGCGTGGATGGCCGGCCCCACCACATCCGCGGCGACCCCCGCAAGCACCGTCGCGTTGCTCCGGAACGTCGCGGGCGGCGTCCAGGTCTGCATGCTCCGCCGCCCGGGCCGGAGCAGTTTCGCCGCGGGGGCTTTCGTGTTTCCCGGAGGCGCCGTCGATTCTGCAGACGGCAGCGGTGACGCGGCCTTTGCCGTCGCCGCGGTGCGCGAGGTCTTGGAGGAGGTCGGCATCCTCATCGGCGGCGCGGCCGACGGCACCGCCGATGGCGACGTCGAGGAGCGGATCGGTGCCGCTCGGTCGAAGCTGCTCGAGGGAGGCGACCTCAACGCAACCCTCACCGAGCACGCCCTGGTCATCGCGCCCGAGCGGCTCGTCTACATCGGGCACTTCATCACGCCACCGCGCGAGGGGCGCCGATACGACACGCGATTCTTCGCGCTCGCGGCCGCGGCCGATCACGAAGTCCGGGTGCACCCGGCGGAGGCGGTCGAGGGTGGATGGCATCGCCCGGAGTCGATGCTCGACCTCGACTTTCCCGAGATCATGCCCCCGACGCGGATGCTGTGCCACGAGTTCGCCAGGCTCGGATCCGTCGATGCGATCCTGCAAACGCTCGGCGAGCATCCCATCGAGGTGACCGAGATCACCCCCGAGATCATCGCCGCGTGGATGTCGCTCCAGCACCATGGGGGCGGGACGTCGTGAGCGGATCCCCGACGCGCGTGCTCGCACCCAATCCGTCGGTGTTCACGGGACGTGGGACGAACACGTATCTGGCCGGCGGCCCCTCGGTCGTCTGCATCGACCCCGGTCCCGACGACGACCGCCACCTGGCGGCCATCCTCGACGCGGCCGGAGCCCGCGGCGGCCGCATCGTCACCATCCTGCTCACGCACTCGCACCCGGACCATCGCCCGCTCGCATTGCGCCTCGCCCGGCAGACGGGTGCGAGCGTGCGTTGCTTCGATCCGTCGGCCGGAAACGAGAACGCGCAGGCGCTCTCCGACGGCGACGTCATACGCGATGGCGAGCTCGAGCTGATCGCGATACACACCCCGGGACATACGCGCGACCACCTGTGCTTCCTCGACCCAGAGACGCGAACGCTGTACACCGGCGATCACATCCTCAACGGCACGACCTCGGTCGTCCATCCGGGCGACGGCAACATGTCCGACTACATGGAGTCGTTGCGGCGCGTCCACGCGCTGCGCCCGACGACCATATTGCCCGGACACGGCGAACGCGTCGACGACGCCGGCGCGCTGATCGCCGAGTACATCGCCCACCGGTTGGAGCGTGAGGCGCAGGTGCTGATCGCCGCCCGGGGCCGGTACGCATTCGCGCCGATGGACCTCGTTCCGACGCTCTACGCGGGCTACCCGGTCGACGTGTACCCGCTCGCCGCCTGGACGGTCCAGGCACATCTGGACAAGCTCGTGCGTGAGGACGCCATCGTTCGTGTCGACGCCGGGTCGGACACCGAGCCACCTCGATACAGTCTCCGCGGCTCCTGAGGGTTCACCGCCGGCGGATCTTTCCCAGTGCGGCGCGCTCGAGACGCTCGACCACGATCAGCTCACGCGGCAGCTTGTGACGGGACAGGGTCGCCGCCGCGTGGTCGCGGAGTGTGGCGAGCGTCGGGGGATCCGAACGCCGTCGTGGGACGACACGAGCCACAACGCGCTGGCCCCACTCGCGGTCGGGAGCCCCGGTCACGAGCACGGCGGCGACTTCGGGGTGGCTCGAGAGCGCAGCCTCGACCTCAGCGGGCCAGATCTTCTCGCCGCCACTGACGATGACATCGGCGAGACGCCCGTGAACACGGACGGCCCCGTCGGGCGCGACCTCCCCCCCGTCTCCGGTGCGCAACCACCCTCCGGGCTCGAACGCGCCCACCGATGCCTCGGGGTCGAGCCGGTATCCGCGCATCAGCGTCGGACCGCGCACGAGCAGTTCGCCCCATCTCGACGCGCGCACCTCCACGCCGGCGAGCGGCCGCCCCGCGTAGACGACCCCTCCGCACGTCTCGGTCATCCCATAGGTCGGCACGATGCGAACGCCGGCCTCCGCAGCTCTGGCGGCGAGCTCGGCGTCGACGCCCGACCCGCCGACGAGCACGGCCCGGAACCGGCCGAGGTCCGCGGCGGCGTCGAGCAGGCGGGTGAGCTGCGTCGGCACGAGCGAGGTGAACCGCGCGTCGCCGAGCCCGGCGACGGTCGCGCGCGAGAGGCGGCGCCGGAAGGTGATCGGAGCCCCGAGCAGCAGATGGCGCTCGAGCACCAGCAGCCCCCCGATGTGCGCCGGCGGCAGGCAGGAGAGCCAGCGGTCCTCGGCGCGCGCATCGATGGCGGTCGCCGAGGCGAGCACGGCGGCCTCCACCGCGGCGCCGGGAAGCTCGGCGAGGCGGGCCTGACCCGAGGTGCCGGAGGTCGCGATGACCAGCGCGATCTCGGGATCGATGGGCACCCCGTCCAAACGACGAACCCCCTCCTCGCCGGCGACCACCGTCGGCTGGGCCGCGCGGATGACCGCGGCGCGTTCGCGATCAGACAGGCGGAGATCGATCGGAAGCATCGCCGCTCCCGCTTCGCGGCCGTCCCGGAGCACCGCCAGCCACGCGGGCCCCGGCTGCAGCGCCACGGCGGCGAGATCGCCCGCACGCAGCGTGCGGCGGAGCGCTGAGGCGGTCATTCGGCGAGCGTACCCCGCCGCCCGCCCGGACCCCGGCGGGCTACCATCGAGAGCGATCGATTCGAGTTCAGCGTGAGGTGCATGCCATCGTGGAGTGGGTCGCGGCCGGCGAGTGGGAGGACATTCGCTATCAGACCGCCGGCGGCATCGCCAAGCTGACCATCAACCGGCCCGAGGTGCGCAACGCGTTCCGGCCGACGACGCTCTTCGAGCTGGCAAGAGCTTTCGAGCTCGCCCGCGACGACCCGGCGATCGGGGTCGTCGTGCTCACGGGCGAAGGGACCAAGGCGTTCTGCTCGGGCGGTGACCAGCGCATCCGCGGGGACGACGGCTATCGGGATCCCGCCGGCATCGGACGCCTCAACGTGCTCGATCTCCAGGTGCAGATCCGCAGGCTGCCCAAGCCGGTCGTCGCCATGGTCGCGGGCTACGCCATCGGTGGTGGCCACGTCCTGCACCTCGTGTGCGACCTGACCATTGCGGCCGACAACGCGCGCTTCGGGCAGACGGGGCCGAAGGTGGGCTCGTTCGACGCCGGGTACGGCTCCGGACTGCTCGCCCGGACGATCGGGCTCAAGCGTGCCAAGGAGATCTGGTTCCTCTGCGAGCAGTACGACGCGGCCACCGCAGAGCGCTGGGGGCTCGTCAACCGGGTCGTCCCTCTCGACAAGCTCGAGGAGGAGACCGTCGCGGTCTGCAACCGGATGCTCGAGATGAGCCCGCTCGCCCTGCGCCTGCTCAAGGCGGGTTTCAACGCGGACACCGACGGTCTCGCCGGGGTGCAGCAGCTCGCCGGCGACGCCACGCTGCTCTTCTACATGAGCGAGGAAGCGCAGGAAGGTCGCGACGCCTACGTCGAGAAGCGCAAACCCGACTTCGCGAAGTTCCCACACCGGCCGTGATCGCGGAGGCGGCGCCCAGGCCGGGTCCGCTCGCCGTCTGGTGGATGGGTGCGCGACCGCGAACGCTCGTCGCCGCCGTGGTCCCGGTGCTTGTCGGTGCGTCCTGGGCCGGGCGCGGCGCGATCTCGATTCCGCGCTCGCTGCTGGCGCTCGTTGTCGCCGTCGCGCTGCAGATCGCAGTCAACTACGCCAACGATTACTTCGACGGCGTGAGCGGTGTCGACTCCGCCGCGCGTCTCGGCCCACGGCGTCTGGTGGCATCGGGGCTGGCGCCTGCCGGCGCCGTGGCTGCCGCGGCAATCGTGATGGTCTGCATCGCCGCGGTGGCCGGCGTCGTCCTCGCCCTGCTCACAACTCCATGGCTCATCGCGGCCGGCGCGCTCGCCGTGCTCGCACTCGTCCTGTACTCGGGCGGACCGAAACCGTACGCGGCGAGCGGGCTCGGTGAGATTTCCGTGTTCGTGTTCTTCGGGCTGGCCGCCACGTGCGGCACGGCATTCGTGCAACACGGCCGGCTCGATGCGAGCGTGCTCTGGCTCGCGGTCCCGGTCGGGCTGCTCGCCTGCGCGCTGCTCATGGTGAACAATCTGCGCGACATTCCCACCGACGGTGCCGTGGGCAAGCGCACGCTCGCGGTCCGGCTCGGTGCACGGCGAAGCCGCACCGTGCTGATCGCCGTCGTGGTGATCGCGCTGCTCCTGCCGTCCATCGGCGCCGTGCTGCGGGCTCTTCCGTGGCTCGTCGCGATGACGCTGGTCACCATCCCACTCGCGTACGCGCCATTGCGCGTCGCCAGCACCGCCGAGGGCCGGGCACTCGTCCCCGCGCTCGTTGGAATCACCCGCCTCCAACTGGTGTTCGGCGTCGTGCTCGCGGGGGCGCTGCTCGCGTCGTGAGGCGACTGTCCTTCAGCGTCGCACTGCGTCACCCGGTCATGGGTGTGACCACACGCAGCGGCATTCTGATCGAAGGTCCGGCTGGATGGGGTGAGTGCTCGCCGCTGCCAAGCTGGAGCGACGCCGAGCGCAGTGCCGCTGAGCGATCGGCCGTCGAGGCGGCAACGCAGCCGTTTCCGGCATCGGTGCGCGACCGAGTCTCGGTCAACGCGATGATCCCGAGGCTGGCGCCCGATGTTGCCGCGGCGCTCGCGCTGCGTTCAGGATGCGCCACGATCAAGGTCAAGGTCGGCGATGAGCAATCGGTCGACAGGGTCGCGGCCGTCCGCTCAGCGTGCGGCCCCGGCGTGCGGATACGCTGCGATGCCAACGGTGCGTGGGGCGTGGAGGCCGCGATCCGCCGGATGGCGCAACTCGCCCCCTACGGCATCGAGCTGGTCGAGGATCCCGTGGCGTCGATCGAAGAGCTCGCGGTCGTGCGCCGGCGCGCCCGGATCCCCGTCGCCGCGGAGTCGTGCATCAGGACCACCGCCGATGCGCGGCGCCTCCGCCAACTCGAGGCGGCGGACGCGATCGTGCTCAAACCCCAGCGCATCGGCGGTGTCCGCGAGGCGCTCCGAGCAGCCGAGGAGAGTGGCGTTCCGGCCATCGCGTCGAGTGCCCTCGAAACGTCGGTCGGGCTCGCCGCTGTGGTCGCGCTGGCGGCCTCGCTGCCGGACGCACCCTTCGCGCACGGCGCCGGTACCGCCCTGCTGCTCGCGTCCGACGTCGTCGCCGACCCACTCGTGCCGATCGACGGGTGGCTGACGCCGCGACGCCCGCGCCTTGACATGAGCGTCTTCGCCCCGGCATGAACGAGCCGACCGAGGGCGACATTGCGCTGTCCTGCGTGACTGCACTGATCGATGAGCTCGTGCGTGGCGGGGTGGCGCACATGTGCATGACCCCGGGATCGCGTTCGACACCCATCGCGCTCGCGGCCGCGCGCCATCCCGGCATCACCCTGCACGTGCACATCGACGAGCGGTCGTCGGCATTCTTCGGATTGGGGATCGCGTGTGCATCCGGACAACCTGTCGCGATGTTCTGCACGTCGGGCACCGCTGCGGTGAATCACTTTCCGGCCGTGGTCGAGGCGTTCATGGCGCGCGTCCCGATCATCGTGATGACCGCCGACCGGCCGCCGGAGCTGCACGGCGTCGGCGCCAACCAGACGATCGACCAGCAGAACCTGTTCGGCGGTTTCGTCAAATGGTTCTGTGACACCGGCGTGCCCATGGACGGCGAGCGGGAGCATCATCGTTGGTCGTCAATCGGGCACCAGGCAGTGGGTCAGGCCGTTCGGTTTGGTCCGCCCGGTCCCGTGCACCTGAATCTGCCCTTCCGCGAGCCGCTCCTTCCGAGCGGCGACGCCACAACCGCGGCGCCACCCAGCGAGTCCACGACGGACCCCTCCACCCGTACGCGTCGGGACCGCCTGTCCGCGTTCCTGCGCGAGGTGAGCACGGGACATCGAGTCGTCGTTGTCGCGGGACGTCTCCGAGTCCCGGCCGGCGGCCTGATCGACCTCTGCGCCGCGCGCCGCTGGCCGCTCGTCGCCGAGCCGCTGTCCGGGCTCCGCGACGTCGCGCGAGGGCCGCATCGTGGGGGTGCACTCTCCGCGGGGGCGATGCTCGCCGCCGACTCGGGCTTCCGCGAGGGACACCGTGCCGATCTCGTCATTCAGGTCGGCGCGGCGCCGACATCCCGGGGCGTGCAGGAGTTGGTCCGCTCCGCCGATCGTTTGCTCATCATCGACCCGGATCACCTCATCGCTGATCCGGATCGGCGCGCCACGCTGAACGTTGATGCTGATCCCGAGGAGGTCGCGGCGGCGTTGCTGGCGACCACGTCCTCCCTGCCGGCGACGAGGCCGCAATGGTTCGACGAGTGGTATGACGCCGACACAAGGGTGCGTGCCGCGGTCGACGCGCTGCTCGACTCGTGGGACGAACCGTTCGAGGGACGCATCGCGCGCGACCTCGCCGAGTCGATCCCGGCTGGCGGGGTGCTCGTCGCCGGGTCGAGCATGCCCGTCCGCGATCTCGACATGTTCATGAGCCCGCGCAACGGCCTCCGAGTTCTGGCCAACCGTGGCGCCAGCGGCATCGACGGCCTGGTGTCCACCGCCTTCGGCATCGCCGCGGTCGGCGGACCGACCTACGCGCTGCTCGGCGATCTGTCGGTGATCCACGACGCGTCGGGTCTTGTCTGGGGAGCGCGGCGCGGACCGGGCGTCGTGCTCGTGGTCGTCGACAATGCCGGCGGGGGCATCTTCTCGATGCTTCCTCAGGCGTCGTTGCCGAAGGATGAGTTCGAGTTGCTCTTCGGGACGCCGCACGGGGTCGACCTCGAGGCGATCGCTCGGGCGGCCGGAGCCGGCGTTCGTTCCGTCGACAGCGCTCGAGTGCTGATGCCCGCGATCCGCGAGGCGGTCACGGCGGGCGGGGTGCAGGTTGTCAGAGTTCGCGTGGACCGCCGGCGTGCGGTCGAGCTGCGCAGCGAGGTGTCGCTCGCCGTGTCCACGGCGCTCGCCGGGTAGGGCGGAGTCAGGCCTGCCCCGGCTCCACGCCGAGCGCCCGCAAACCGACCCCGAATTTCGCCTCCGTCTCGAGATCCTCTGCGGCGGGGTCCGATCCAGCCACGATCCCCGCTCCCGCGTGGAGGCGCGCCGTCGAGCCGGACACCTCGGCACAGCGCAGAGTCAGCGCCCATTCGCCGTCGCCACGCGCGTCGACCCAGCCCACGAGGCCGGCGAAGAAGCGGCGGTCGAATGGCTCGAGGCGGCGAATCAGCCCGGCGGCAGCCGCCTGGGGTGTTCCGCAGACGGCCGGGGTCGGATGCAGCGCGGCGGCGATGGTCAGGGCATCGGGCGCATCGGGTTTGAGCCTGCCCTTGATGGCGGTGTGCAGATGCCAGAGCGTCGCCGTCGATGTCAGGCTGGGCTCGCCGTCCACGATGAGGTTCGAACAGAAGGGTGTCATCGCATCGGCGACAGCCTCGGCGACCAGGCGGTGCTCGCGTTGTTCCTTGACCGCGTCGAGCAGCTGGCGCGCGATCTCCTGGTCGCGCATGGCGTCGGGAGAGCGCCTCGCGGTCCCGGCCAGCGGATCGCTGGACACGCTCAGCCCCTCCCGGCGGATGACGAGCTCGGGGGAGGCTCCAACCAGGCTGGACACGCCTTCAGGAAGTGCGACCAGAAACACGAAGCACCCGGGCTCTTCGGCATTGAAGCGCCGGGCCACCAGGCGAGGATCGATCGGCGCGTCGGCCTCCACCATCAGGGTTCGCGCCAGCACCACCTTGTCCACCTCGCCCGCGTCGATCGCCTCGAGTGCACGTCCAACGGCGGCCTCGTACTCGACCGGGAGGGGGTCCGGGATCAGGGCGCTGATCGCCCACCCGGGCGGCGGCGCGGGTTCGCCCTGCAGGGGCATACCTCTGATCACGCGCTCGGGGAGGCGAAGGATGGCGTCGCAGCTCCCGTCATACGGGAGCGCCCCCATAACGATGCCCAGCCCCGCGGTCTCGCCGAGCGCGGTCTGAGCAAGCGACGCCGCGCGAGTGACGTGGTGCGCACCCGAAACGACGTGGATGCCGCGAGATGCTCCTGCCGCGGCAAGTCCGTAGTCACCGTGCTGGACGACGACACCGGTCCCGTTGCGGTACCACTCGAAGAGATCGCGTTCGGTCGCCGCTGCAGGCACCTCGGGAGCCGGCCGGAGTGCGCTCATCGCCGGGTCCCGATCAGCAGCTGCGCCGCGCCCGCACCCAGTTGCACGCGGCGGCAGCGGACGAATCCGGCGTCGGTGAGCAGCGCAAGCAATTCCGCGGGCGAGGGCAGATACGCGGTCGACGCGGGCAGGTACTCGTACGCGCTCCGGTCGGAGAGCATCCCGCCGACCAACGGGACGATCCGCCGGAAGTAGAGCGCGTGGACACGGCGGACGATCGAGCTCGGGGGTTCCGACACCTCCAGAAAGACGGCGCGGCCGCCAGGACGGATCACTCGCGCCGCCTCATGGAAGCAGGCGGCGATGTCGACCACGTTGCGCAGCGCGAACCCGCTGATCGCACCGTCGACCGCCGCGTCACCCAGCGGCAGCTGCAGGGCATCAGCTCGGACCAGGGGTGCCGCGGTGTGCGCCTTGGCGAGCATTCCCGCAGCCATATCGACTCCGACGGCGCGGAGCCCGGCGCGCCCGAGGACCCTGCAGAGGTCGCCCGTGCCACAGCCTAGATCGACCACGCGCGCCCCGGGTTCCAGCGACAGCTCGCGCACCGCGCGGCGCCGCCAGCCCGCGTCGAGCCCGAGGGTCATCACGCGGTTCACCAGCTCGTAGCGAGGCGCGATCCGGTCGAACATGTCCTCGACTGCTCGCGCCTTTCGCTCGCCGATGGGAAGTTCGGCCGCAGTCACCAAACCACTCTAGCAAGCGCTCCCCGCGCTCAGGCCGTGCCGCTTCCATGCACGCGGAAGATCGCCTCGCCCGCGAACACGATCGCGGCGGCGGCGACTCCCACGATGACCAGGAGTTCAGCGAGGCGCCCGGCCCCTCCCGTTGCCGTCCCCACGATCCACCACAGCCAGTCACGAAAAGCCACGGCGACCGGGACGGCGGCGCATCCGATCACCGCGGCGTCGATCACCCGGCGTCGCGTGCCCGCGGCGGGACGGTCGGCGCCGACCAACCCCAGGTACGCTCCGGCGGCGACCAGGAAGGCGAACATCCCGCTGCCCCCCACGAGCACGTCGAGCCAGATGGCGGGTCCCGGGCCCTCGCGAAGCAGCGTGTTGAGCGCCAGCAGCAGGCCGAACGCGAGCGCCGCGCCGCTTGCGGAGATCACCGGATCCCTGCGGATCGCGCCCACCACGCGGCGATCGACCCATCCGATGAGCCGCACACCGAGCAGCTTCAGCGGTCCCAGCCAGCTTGCGGACAGCTCGGCGGCGGCCACCAGGTCGCTGAACCAGTCGCTCACGTGTGAGCCGTCCCCAAGGCCACGGATGAGTCGTGAAGCGCGCACGTGCACGACACCGGCGGCGATCACCAGGGCCGTGACGGCCGCAAGCAGCGCGAGCGTCGTCGCGGTCGCGGCGTTCCAGGTGGCCCGATCGACCTGCAGCGCGACGCTGATCCAGTCCGAGAGGACCGTCAGCAGCATCGCCCCGATGACGACGCGACCGCCACGCATCACGCTGATCACGCGTGCGACCGGCAGGGGCCGGCTCCGTCGGCAGAGCGACATCCTGACCATCCCCATGGCCGCCGTCAGCGGGATGAAGAAGACCGTGAAGGACACCACCGCGTCGTAGGGGTCGTTCTGCCACGGAACATGGTCTGACAGAACGCGGAACTGCTTGACGGCGACGGCGAACACGACGAACAGCGCGCCCACCACGAGCGTGCCGAACGCCGCGCGGCCGAGCTGCCGGCGGCGCGGATCGCCAACCGCAAGCATCGGTGTCGATTCCACATGAGGCATTGTTCTCATGGTACGGCCGCGGTCGCCGCGAACCCGGACTTCGACTACCCTGGCACCCAAATGGCGGCGATCACCACTGTGGGAACATCGACGATGGCGTCGGAGGGGCGCCCCTGCGCAGCTCGCACGACTGATGCCGTCAAGGAATACGGCAAGGGCGACGCCATGGTGCGCGCGCTCGACGGCATCACCGTCGCCTTCGACAAGGGACGGTTCAGCGCGATCATGGGCCCCTCTGGGTCGGGCAAGTCGACCCTGTTGCATTGCATTGCGGGCCTCGATCGGCTGACCTCTGGAACCGTGCACATCGGCGAGATCGAGCTGGGCAGCCTCAACGATCGACAGCTCACCCTCCTGCGCCGGGTGCGTGTCGGCTTCATCTTTCAGTCTTTCAACCTGGTCCCCACCCTGACCGCGCTCGACAACATCGTGCTGCCGCTGACCATCGCAGGCCGCAAGCCGGATGCGGCCGCGCTCGCCGAGGTGGTTCGCATCACCGGTCTCGGTGACCGGCTCAAGCACCGTCCCAATGAGCTCTCCGGCGGGCAACAGCAGCGCGTCGCCGCCGCACGCGCACTCGCGAGCCAGCCCGAGATCATCTTCGCTGACGAGCCGACCGGCAACCTCGATTCGCGCGCGAGCAGCGACCTTCTCGCGTTTCTCCGGCATGCGGTCACCGAGTTGGGACAGACGATCATCATGGTGACCCACGATCCGCTCGCTGCGGCGCATGCCGATCGGGTCGTCTTCCTGGCCGATGGACGCGTCGTCAGTGAGATGCAGTCGCCGACGGGCGACAGCGTGCTCGACGTCATGCGACACCTCGGTGATTGATCGCTCGCGGAGCTATCGCCCGTGATCGGGGTCAGCCTTCGCAGCCTGCTGTCGCACAAGCTCCGCCTGGCGCTCACCACCATCGCGGTCGTCCTCGGCGTGTCGTTCGTCGCGGGGACGTTCATCCTCACGGACACGATCAATTCGACCTTCACGAGCATCTTCGCGACCGCCAATGCCGGTGTCGCGGTGACGGTCCACGGACATCCCATCGCGGGTGATTCCGGTGGCGTCGGGGGCGGACAGAATCACCCGATTCCCACGTCACTGCTGGCCACCGTCCGGGTAATCCCCGGTGTCAAGGACGCAGTCGGGAATATCTTCCGCGTGGGCGCGACGCTCATCGGTCACGACGGGAAGCCGATCGGCGGCAACGGTCCACCGTCCTTCGGTGCCAACTGGATCGCCGACAAGGACATATCGCCGTATCACCTCCGCAGCGGCACGGCTCCACGAGGGGCCGCCGACGTCGTGGTCGATGCGGGGACCGCCGCGAAGCACGGGCTGGTGGTGGGCGCGTCATTGCCGATCGTGTTTCTGGGAGGCGTCGAAGAGCATTTCACGATCACGGGCATCGCCGGCTACGGAAGCTCCGACAACCTGGCGGGCGCGACCATCGCGCTGTTCACGGAGGCCACGGCGGAGCGCGTGCTCGAGGGCCAGAACAAGTACGACAGCATCCTGGTGAGCGCGCAGAGCGGGGTCACCGACGTCGTGCTCCGCGAGCGCATCGCCATGGCACTGCCGGGCTACGCCGAGGCGGAAACCGGCCAGCAGGCGGCCGCCGCTGCAGAGCAGAGCACCGAGTCGACGATCAGCACCTTCATCGGCACGCCACTGCTCGTCTTCGCCTTCATCTCCCTGTTCGTGGGCAGCTTCCTGATCATCAACACCTTCAACATCCTGGTGGCGCAGCGCACTCGCGAGCTCGCCCTGCTGCGCGCGCTCGGCGCGACGCGGGCTCAGGTGATGGCGTCGGTGCTCGTCGAGGCCACGGTGACCGGGTTTGTCGCCTCGCTCCTGGGCTTTGCCGTGGGCATCCTCATCGCGAGAGCGTTGCTGTCGCTGTTCGGCTCCGCTGCCACCGGCGGCGTCACCCTGCTTCCCCGCACCGTGATCGTCGCCGTGCTCGTCGGCACCGTCGTGACCGTGATCGCGGCGACACTCCCCGCCCGGCGCGCAACCCGCATCGCGCCGGTCGCGGCCCTCGCGGAGTCGCTCCCTGAAACCCAGGAGCTGCCGCGCCGGCGCATCGCCGTTGGCCTGGCAGTCTTCTTGCTCGGATGCACGGCGCTGCTCGCCGGCCTGTTCACATCGAGCAGCGTCACCCTGCAGCTCATCGGCGCCGGGTTCCTCGGCGTCTTCCTGGGCGTCGCGCTCCTCGCACCGCTGCTCGTGGTTCCGGTCGCGACGGTGCTCGGGTGGCCGGTGCGACGCTTGCGCGGCGCCGCAGGGCTGCTCGCCGGAGAGAACGCTCGTCGCAATCCGCGACGCACGGCGCTCACCGCGGCCGCGCTGATGATCGGGCTTGCGCTCGTGACCTGCGTCGCGGTGCTCACCGACTCGGTCCGGGTCTCGACGAACAACGCGATCGAGGGCACGCTCCGCGCCGACTTCATCGTGTTCACCCAGGGTCCTGACTTCAACACGCAGGCGGCAACCGCGCTCGCGCAGGATCCCCGGCTCACCGACGTCACCGAGGTACGCGTCACCTCGGTGCTCATTCGCGGGAGCTCACAGGACATCTCCGCCATCGACCCCGCCAACCTCGGGAGCGTGCTCACCCTCAGCATGGTCTCGGGTGACGCGTCCGCTATCGGCACGACGAATACCGCGATCGTCGACTCGACGGAGGCGAATGCATCCAACGTGCACATGGGTCAGCTCGTGACATGCAACTTTCCCCAGGGTGCAACGGTTCGAATCCGCATCGGCGGCATCTACACGGCAAACGCGCTGGTGAGCGGGTACATCGTGTCGCTGGCGACCATGCAACCCAACGTGCCCGCTGCCCGTGACGCGATCGTCCTCGCCAACACCGCGGGCGGTGCCTCACCCGGTCAGGGGGAGTCGGCACTCCACCAGGACGTCAGCGCCTTCCCGCTGCTCATGGCGATGAGCCGCTCCGAGTACCGCACGTTCGTCGGCGCGTCCCTGGACAGCTTCCTCAATCTCATCACGACGCTCCTCGCCTTCGCGATCATCATCGCGGTCCTCGGCATCGCGAACACGTTGGCGCTGAGCGTCCTCGAACGCACCCGGGAGATCGGGGTGCTGCGCGCCCTCGGGATGACCAGGTCTCAGACCCGCTCGATGGTGCGCTGGGAGTCCGTGATCATCTCGCTGCTCGGCGCCGTCCTCGGGCTCGCGGTCGGACTGGGTCTCGGCGTCGTGGTGGCCGGTTCCCTGCATGACCTCGGCGTCACCGTTGTGGCGGTCCCGGGCGGCAACCTGATGCTCTATGCGGTCGCGGCCGGGATCTTCGGCGTCCTCGCCGCGATCATCCCGACCATCCGCGCCGCGCGGATCGACATCCTTCGAGCGATCGCCACCGAATAACCGGCGATGTCAGATCGATCTGCGTTGCGCCGCAGCGCGCTCCCAGCGTTGCTCGATGCGACCGAAGCGCCAGATGGCGAGAGCCGCCACCCACGTCACGACGAACAGGCCCACGATGATGAAGCCGGCTTCGTTGATGTTGAAGCCGGACATGAAGTCCCAGAACCCACCCGACAGGTTCAGCTGCGCGGCGAGCAATCCGAAGATCTCGATCGTCCCGATGAGCATCGCCACCGCCACCGAGAGCCCGGTGATGGTGATGTTGTAGTAGACCTTCCGAACCGGCTTCGAGAACGCCCACCCGTAGGCGAAGTTCATGAAGGAGCCATCCAGCGTGTCGAGGGTGGCCATCCCGGCTGCGAACAGGATCGGCAGGCTGAGCACCGCGTACCAGGGAAGCCCGGCGGTTGCTGCACCTGCGGTTGCCGCGAGCAGCGCGACCTCGGTCGCCGTGTCGAAACCGAGACCGAAGAGCACGCCGACCGGGTACATCTGCCAGGGACTGCGGATCGATCGCATCAATTTCCCGAAGAAGCGCGTCATGAGTCCGCGCGCGTTCAGCTGCTGCTCGAGTTCCTCGTCGTTGTACCGGCCGCGGCGCATCTCGAGAAACACCTTCACGATCCCCACGAGAATCACCAGATTGAGGATGGCGATGAGGTAGAGAAACGTGCCCGAGACGAGGGTGCCGATGATGCCCCCGAACGTCGCAACCGTCGAGTGCTGGTCGCTGAGGTTGCTGATGATCGCTCGCGCGGCGAACGTCAGCGCAATCCCGAGCGCGCAGACGACGCTCGAATGCCCGAGCGAGAACCAGAAGCCGACGGACAGCGGCCGCTTGCCTTCGGACATCAGCTTGCGGGTGGTGTTGTCGATAGCCGAGATGTGATCCGCGTCAAACGCGTGGCGCAGGCCGAGGGTGTACGCGGTCACGGCGACCCCGACCCCGAGGAACTTGGAGTGCTCGGGCAGGATGGCGAGGATGAACACCCCCCACCCGACGACGTAGAGGCCGATGATGAACCCAACCATGCCACCGACCCGTCCCCACTCCCGGGGAGTCAGCGCGCCGCGGATCCGGGCCAGTCGAGACGCCGTCGCGGCCATGGATGTCCTCCTCACGTTCCTTCAACGTCAGGAACACACTCAGCGTATCAAAACGCGACCAGCACGCAACAGCGTCCAGGAGCCAGATGCCACAAGCCGGCGGTGGCCGGCGGTCGCGGCTATCCTTGTCCGATGAGCAGCACCGTTGAAGAACTGGTGGCCCAGCTCCGGGATGGGGGCTCGCGGGTCACCACGGCCCGCCGCCTGGTACTCACCGCGCTCGTGAAGGGCGCCCACCACCCCACCGCCGAGGAGTTGCTCGTCGCCGTTCGGGCCCTGGCGCCGGACGTCCATCCGTCGACCGTCTATCGCAATCTCGAGGAGCTCGAGCGCCTCGGCGTCGTCGTGCACACCCACCTCGGACACGGACCGGCGACCTACCACCTCACGACCGAAGCACATGGCCACCTCGTCTGCGAGGTGTGCGGGGCGACCATCGAGGCGCCTGACGACCTGTTCGAGGCGATGGCGCAGGGCGCGAAGCGACGCCTCGGGTTCGAGTTGCGCCCCTACCACTTCGCGGTCCTGGGCGTCTGCGCCGAATGCGCGGCGATCGCGGCGGCTCCCGAGACCTCAGTGGGCTGATCGGCCGGGGTCCGGCACCAGCCGCTCGACCCGGAGGTACTCGGCCGGGGCATGGTCGACCTGCAGGGTCGTGTGCTCGACATGAAAGCGCTCCTCGAGGAAGCGCTCCAGGTCGAGGCGGATCGCGTGGCAGTCGTCCTTCGGGTGCACGAGCACGTGCGCCGAGAGCGAAGGGAAGCCGGATGTGAGCTCCCAGACGTGCAGGTCGTGGACATTCACCACGTGCGCGTGCGCCGCGAGCGCGCTGCCGATCTCCTCAGGATCCAGGTCCGCCGGCGATGCCTCGAGGAGCACCCGTCCGGCCTTCCCGAGCAGCCGGACACCCGCATACACCATGAGCGCGGCAACCACCACCGAGGCGATGGCGTCGGCGCGGTCGAAGCCGGTCGCGACGATCACGATCCCCGCGATCAGCGTCCCGATCAGCGCATAAAGGTCGGTGAGAATGTGGCGAAAGCTGGCCTCGATGTTCAGGCTGCGCCGGCTTGCGTGGGAGAGCTGGCGGGTCACGGCGATATTGACCACGATGCCGGCGACGGCGATCGCAATGACCGCACCGCCCTGCACCGGCAGCGGTGTCGCGAAGCGAAGCACTGCCTCGAACACGAGCACCGCGGCGAGAACGAGGAGCGTGGCGCCGCTGATGAGGGCCGCGAGAACCTCCGCGCGTTTGAGGCCGAAGGTCAGGCCGCCCTTCGGGGGCTGCTGTGCCAGGCGTAGCGCGACCAGCGAAACGCCGAGGGCCGCGACGTCGGTCAGCATGTGCGCCGCATCCGAGAGGAGCGCGAGTGACCGAGCCAGAACCGCGACGATGACCTCGACTGCGATGAAGAGCGCGATCAGGCAGAGGGCTGCGACCAGCGGTCCCTGATCCGTATCGGCCGGAACCCGCTCGGTGCGTGACTGGCCGGGCCCGTGGTCGTGCACCACCTCACCCTACTCCGCGCTCTCCCGCCGCACGTCCCACCAGATCGTGACCACCGGCTCGGCGGGAGACCCGGCAGACCAGTACGCGCCATCGTGCACCAGGCGCTCGCCGAGCGCCGCCGCGACGTCGGCATCCCGGGACGCGTCGAGGCAGAGGCGGCGCCGAATCCAGGCGACGGCATCCTCCCGGTGCTTGAAACCCCCGGCCCGGCGTGGCGTGACCTCCGCGTGCCGGTGAATCCCCAGCCCGAGCCTGCGGAGCACGGAGACGATGTCCCTCGCGTCGGGTCGAACCGGCCGCCTGAGCGCGTGAAACTGCCACCACAGGTCGGCCATCCACGCTGCCGGATGCCGGCTGGTCACCTCCATGACGACGCGCCGGCGCGCGTGTGCCGTCAGTGCCAGCGCGAACGGCGCCAGGTCGGCGACGTTGTACGCAACGTGGTTACAGACCACCACGTCGACCATCGGCGTCCGAGTCGACACGGCGGGCCACTCCCCCGTGATGGTTCGAACCGTCGCGCCGGCGCGGGATGCCTGCCGTCGGAATTCGGACAGTTGGTCCGCCGACGAGTCGACACCGACGATCAGCGAGCACGGTGGGTGGAGTGGGAGCGATGCGGCACCGGCTCCGACTCCGACGTCGAGCACGGTGCCGCCCGCCGGCAGGGCGTCCCGGGCTCGCCGGTGGGAAAAGGTCAGGTGCCCCGGCGTCGCCAGTTCGGCTCGCGACCGGAACAGCTCAACCGGAAACCCCCACGGCGACTCCGGCGCGCCCGCCAGGATGGCGTCGGGTAACGCCCAGTCCCGCATCGCGTTCCGCCATCCCTCAGCGTCCACGCGTCGATCATGCGCGTAACCTCACGCAACGCCAACGCCGCTGCCGTTGTGAGCACGCGAGAGGTGCCCCCGACCGCCTGAGGCCGGACGAGCGGCGGCTACGGCTCTCGCGCAGGAACGACCAGCACCGGGCAGGGCGCGATCTGGAGCAGACGGTGCGCGACACTGCCGAGCAGCAGCCCCTTCAACGGCCCACTCCCGACGCTGCCGAGAACGATGAGGTCGGCACCGGCGGCACTCGCCGCGTCGGCGATCGCGTGGGCGGGCCCGCTGACTGACGAGGGCCTGAGCGTGGTGCGCTCCACCGTGACCGGGCACCAACTCATCGACGTAGACAACCAGGAGCCGGGCACTCCGGTCAATGGCGAGGCTCTTCGCGAAGCCCATGGCAGGTCTCCGGGATCCGAGCCGTCGGTGGCGACGACCACAGCCTTGAACGTATCGATACCCCAGTGAGGAGGCCCGCGAGTGTATCCCTCGGATTAGAGGGCATGCACGCCTGCCGCAGTGGCGCACGCCGCAACCACCACGAGAAGAAAGGGTGCCCGTATCGCGACGAGAACGAGCGCTACGGCAAGGCCAGCCGCACGCGAATCGAGCATGAGGTGGTTGCCGGTCGCGAACACGGACACCGCGACGAGCGCGCTGAGCAAGGTGACCGGCAGAGCCTCGAGAGTCCGGCGAGCCACGCTCGATTCCAACAGACGCGACGGCACCACGAAGCCGGCAAGTTTCAAAACGGCACAGCCGGCAGACGCGATCACGACGGCAAGCCAGAGTTTCACCGGTCGAGGACCAGGAGCAGCGCGACCGCCATCAACCCGCCGATCAGAATCGGGGCGCCGATCGGCACGGCGGGAACCGTGGCCAGGGCGATCACACCCGACCCCAGTGCCACCAGGCGCATGCGCGCAGTGGTGAGCCGCGGGGCGAGCAATGCGATGAATGCCGCCGGTCCCGCGACATCGAGCCCGGTCGTCGCCGGCGAGCCGAGCGCATTGCCCACCAGCGCGCCGACAAGCGTCGAAACGTTCCAGAGCACGTACACGCACAGCGCCGTGGACCAGAACGCACGCGCCGAGTGACCCGAAGGAGACTCGCTCACCGCCATCGCGGTGCTCTCATCGATCGTGACCTCCGCCATCAGAAGGCGGCGCCACCCGGTTGGGCTGAGGAGCGCGTTGATGCGCGCCCCGTAGAGGCCGTTGCGCACACCGAGCAGCAGCGCCGTTCCCACGGCGGAGAAGTACGAACCGCCGGCGCCGATGATGCTGACGAGCGCGAACTGCGATGCCCCGGAGAACAGCACGAGCGAGAGCAGGCACACCTGAACGAGGCTCAGATGCGCTTCAACCGACACGGCCCCGAACGACAAACCGAACGGCGTGACACTGACTCCGATGGTGAGCGCTCGATTACGGATTCGCCGCTCGGCCGTTCTGCGGGACGGGTCGCTCATCAGACCGTGATCACGCGGTGGCTGGGCATCGATGCCGCAAGCCTAGGGAAAGGCGGGCCGCGGCGGTGTCTGCGATTGCTGCGGCACAATGGAAATGCGGCATCGAGTACGCTACCGCCCTGACACCGGCCGACGAGCACACAGCGATGAGCAGACGCACTGAGCCACCCTTTCGCGCCGACCACGTCGGGAGTCTGCTGCGTCCCGCGCGGCTCATGGAGGCGCGTGCGCAAAGGGCCGCCGGTGAGATCACCGAGGCAGCGCTCCGCGAGGTCGAGGACGAGGCGATCATCGATGTCATCGCGATGCAGCGTGACGCCGGGCTGCAGTCCGCCACCGACGGGGAATTCCGCCGCGCAGCGTGGCACATGGACTTCATCTATCAGCTCGGCGGCATCAGTCAGGCCGACGAGAAACTCCATGTCCAGTTCTTCAACGACCGGGGCACGCTGGATTTCGCACCCGCGGCGCTGCGCATCAACGATCGAGTCCGGCTCGGCGAGACGATATTCGCCGACCACTTCCTGTTCCTCAAGGACAACGTCGGCGAAGGCATCACGCCCAAGCTCACGATTCCATCGCCGAGCATGGTGCATTACCGCGGCGGCCGGGCTGCGATCGACGAATCGGTGTACCCGGAGATGGCCGGCTTCTGGGACGACCTCACCGCCGCGTACGCCGAGGAAGTACGCCGTCTCGGCGATCTCGGATGCACCTATCTCCAACTCGATGACACCAGCCTCGCGTATCTCAATGATCCACGCCAGCGCGAGCTGATCGCGTCGCTGGGCGGCGACCGCGAACACCAGCACGAGCTGTACATCAAGAACATCAATCGCGTGCTCGCGGCGAAACCCCCGGGCATGCGGGTGACGACGCACATGTGCCGAGGCAACTTTCGCTCCTCGTGGGCGGCGGAGGGCGGCTACGACTTCGTCGCCGAAGCGCTCTTCGGGGAACTCGGCGTCGACGGGTTCTTCCTCGAGTACGACGATGCGCGCTCCGGTGGCTTCGAGCCTTTGCGCTACGTGCCGGACGACAAGTACGTCGTGCTCGGCCTGGTGACGACCAAGCGCGGTGCTCTCGAGACCAAGGACGAGTTGAAGCGCCGGATCGACGCGGCGGCGAAGTTCGTGCCGATCGACCAGCTCTGCCTGTCGCCGCAGTGCGGCTTCTCCTCCACGGTCGAGGGCAACACGCTGACCTACGAGGAGGAGGTCGCCAAACTTCGCCTCATCGTCGAGACCGCCGCCGAGGTGTGGGGGTAGCGCCGGTCGGTGTTCCATAGGGGCGGACGGCGCACTCCGATCGAACTTGACCGCGAGAGCCCTGATCCCGCACAGTAGTGCGAAGGCGTCAAACGCAGCAGGGGAACGAGGGGGACGACGGGGGTGCACATCGATCTCTTTGTGGCGCTGGCCGGACTGATCGTCGGCTTCGCCGTGGGCCTCACCGGCATGGGTGGGGGGGCACTGATGACCCCGATCCTGGTCCTGCTCTTCGGCATCGCGCCGCTGGCCGCGGTCTCGAGCGATCTCGTCGCGTCGCTGATCATGAAGCCGGTCGGCGCCGCCGTCCACGCCGGGCGCGGGACGGTGCGATGGAACCTCGCCGGCTGGCTCGCCCTCGGCTCTGTCCCATCGGCATTCCTCGGGGTCGTCTTCCTGAAGTCGATCGGCCATGGCACGACGGTGCAGACGATCGTCAGCGTCGCACTCGGAGTCGTCCTCCTGCTTGCGGTCCTGGCGTTGCTCGTGAAGATGTTCCTGGACCACCGCAACGGGATGTCGGGCGGGGTCGACGAGAGGCTGCGCATCAAGAAGGCGCCGACGCTGGCGATCGGGGCGTCGATCGGGTTCATCGTCGGGATCACCTCGGTCGGTTCCGGGACATTGGTGATCATCCTGCTGCTCTTCCTCTACCCGCGCCTGCGGGGTTCCCAGATGGTCGGCACCGACCTCGCCCAGGCGATCCCGATGGTGGGCTCGGCAGCGCTGGCCCACATCGTGTTCGGTGACTTCAAGCTCGGCCTGACGCTGTCAATCCTGATCGGGAGCATCCCGGGGGTCCTGATCGGGGCAAGCGTCTCCTCCTACGCGCCGACAGCGTTCCTCCGCGGCGCCCTGGCGGCGGTGCTGCTCGTGTCCGGACTCAGGCTGGTCAACGTGCCCTCCCTGGCGATCGGGATCGTCCTGCTGACCTCCGTGGCCGCGCTCGGCGGCGCCTGGTTGTACGTCCGGGCGAATGGGCGCACGCGCCCTGAGGCCTCCGGCGAATCCACGAAGTCGGCGACGGCTCCGCAACTCTCGACGCCATAGTCCCCCGCGTGCCAGGTGCCCCCGGGTGGCGATGGGTACCGTCGTGGACGTCGCCTACCGCGGCCGCGGGTACGATCACGTGGTGGCCTGTGCCGGAGGAACCCTCGCCTCGGTGTTCGATTCCAACCGGTGGCCGCGAGGCTCCGGAGCCACCATCCGACTGGACCCCGACGGCTGTGTCGCCTACGCGGACCAGCCACCAACACCCGCAGAGCTGGAGGAATCAATCGCCGATGAGCATTCTCGTCATTCTCGCCACCTTCCTGGCCGCGGGTGTCGAATGGGTGGAGGCGTTGACCATCGTCCTCGCCGTGGGCCTGACCAGAGGGTGGAGGAGCGCGTTTGCCGGAACCATCGTTGCGGTGGTCGCGCTGGTCGCACTCGTGGTCGTGTTCGGGCTTGCGATCACATCGCATGTCTCCATCGCCGACGCGCGCACGGTCGTCGGGGTCTTTCTCCTCTTGTTCGGCCTCAAGTGGCTGCACAAGGCGGTGCTGCGTTCGAGCGGGCTGAAGTCGCTGCACGATGAGGCAAAGATCTTCGCGGAGACCGAGGCGATGCTCAGGGCATCCACCGTCCGCACGGTTGCGCTCGATCGTGTGGGTGTCACGACATCCTTCAGCGGTGTCTTTCTCGAGGGCCTCGAGGTGGTCTTCATCGTGGTCGCGCTGGGAGGACTGCAGGACGTCAGCTCGGCGGTCGTGGGAGCCATCGCCTCGCTCGCGGTGGTTGCGGGGGCCGGTGTCGCCCTTCGGCATCCCCTGACCCGCGTGCCGGAGAACGCCATGAAATACGTGGTGGGAATCATGCTCACGTCGTTCGGGACGTTCTTCGCGGGCGAGGGGATCGGCGTGCAGTGGTGGCGGGATGACCTGAGCCTGCTCCCACTCATCGCCGGATACGCGGTCGTGTCGTTGCTCTTCGTGTGGCTCCTCCGCCTCCCGACCACCATGGCCGGGCGCTTCGACTCCGGCCTCGTTCGCTTTCTCGACACGGCGGTCCGCGAGGTGTGGGGGCTCTTCGTCGAGGATGGTGCCGTCGCGATCGTTGCGATTGCGGTGCTCCTCGGCGTCACCGTCTTCACGGAACACTTCGCCGGACAACGGGGTCTGGCCGGCGTTCTCCTCGCGGTGGGAATCGCGGGGGCTGCCGGGGCCGGTCTGTCAGCGGCCCGCAAGCAGAGTCGCACACTCAAGCGCGTGCAGTCCGCGGCGGCTCAGAGCGCGGCGATGACACGCGCGCGTCCAGACCGAATCGCTGACGAGGTGCCAACCGGGTAGCTGGGCAATCGCCCGGGAGCACCACCCCAGAATTCATGCTCTCGCTCCGTGATTCGTGGTGATTGTTCGCGCCGTGCCGTCGGGGTGATTCGGCTCCTTTTCGCTCTGGCGAACGTATGACCCGTATGCGGAAGACGACTCCGAGGCTCCTCATCGTCGCGGCGTCGATGTCGATGCTGGCCGCCTGCGCACTGCCCGGCACCGCGACGAGCCCGACCGTCTCGTCGCTCCCGACCATGACGCCATCGAACGCGACGACGCCCACGGCAACCCCGAATTCCTGTTCGAACGCGACCGTGCTCGCAACGTGGAGCCTGACGCAACTCGCGGAGCAGACCCTCGTGATCCCCGTGAGCGAAAGCGACGTCGCATCGGTGACCGCCGAGGTCGCCGCGGGCGCCGGCGGCGTGATTCTCTTCGGCTCGTCCGCGCCGGCGACCCTTGCCACCAGCCTCCACGACCTCACCGCCTCTGCACCCGGTGGCATCGCGCCGTTTGTCATGACCGACGAGGAAGGGGGTGTCGTGCAACGGATGGCAAACCTGGTCGGCTCACTTCCCTCGGCGAGGCAGATGGCCGCGACGATGTCCCCAGCGCAGATCCGCGAGCTCGTGACCACCGTCGCGCTGCGCATGCACGCGGCCGGCATCACCATGGACCTTGCACCGGTGCTCGATCTCGACAATGGCGTGGGTCCGAACAACCGAGATCCTGATGGGACACGGTCATTCGGCCTCAACCCGAGCGCGGCCGCCGCGGACGGCATCGCATTCCTGCAGGGACTCGAGGCAGGCGGCGTGGTACCGGTCATCAAGCATTTCCCCGGGCTCGGCGAGGCCTCCGCCAACACCGACGTCGCGCCGGCCACCACGCAGCCGTGGAGCGCGCTGCAACATGCGGGCATCGTCCCGTTCGAAAGCGCCATCGCCTCGGGCGCCCCCGTGGTGATGATCGCCAACGCCACCGTCCCCGGCCTGTCGGCACTGCCTGCAAGTATCTCGCCGGCGGTCATGACCACGGTCCTTCGCCACCAGCTCGGGTTCCAGGGTCTGGTCCTGACCGACTCGCTCTCCGCCGGCGCGCTCGCCCAGATCGGCTACTCGGTTCCCAGAGCCGTGGTGGCCGCCATCACCGCCGGTGCAGACATGGTTCTGTACACGGCGGCGTCCCCACAGGTTGCATCGCTCACCGCCGCAACCGCAGCGGCGCTGGTCGCAGCCGTCAACGCCGGGACGCTCGACCGTGCCAGGCTGGTGAGCGCGGTCACGAACATTCTCGCCGCAAAGCGCGTCGATCTCTGCGCCGGTTGACGGCGGCGGTCAGGCGGCAGGAAAGTCGAACAGCGCCTGCGGGAATCCGTAGAAATCGTGGATGGTGCGCCGCACCGGCATGGCCGTCACCGCCGTGGAACCGATGTACGAGTGCGCCGACACCACGAGAATCGCGCGAGCTCGGGGAACGGAAGCCCCGAATGCCGCCCACGCAACGGTGCAGCGGTTGAGTTCCAGCGTGTTCATCGGACTCCCATGACCGAGAAAGACGGCGGGCATCGGAGAGTCCCTCATGCCTTCGGGCCGGCTGCCGTCACCCGTGAACGATGTGGTCATGACGTCACGCTCCCTCGATGATCCCGGCAGGGCTCTACCCTGCCGGGCCCGCCATCGGAAACGCTGAGTCGAGAATGCGTCACGCCGCACGAGGGACCTGATTTCGTCGAGGAGCGGGCGCGCCATGGCGGAGACCGCGTCCGCGGTGCGCTGGTAGCATGGGCCGCCCGCGCCGGCAGACCGGTTCCGCGTCCAGTGTCGTGGAGGGTGATCGATGGCCTCTGGCCCTGACCGCGCAGTGATGGCCGACGAGCTGGTCCCCGGCATCGTGCGACCCCGGACGCCCACGGCTCGCGCGGCGCTGGAGGTGTCGACAACCTACTGCTCGCCTGCGATCGTGAACCACTGCCTGCGCTCCTACGTGTGGGGCGCGGCCTACGCCACGCAGCGCCGGATCGACTTTGATGACGAGTTGCTCTACGTCGCGGCGATGCTCCACGACATCGGGCTGGTTCCCGAGTTCGACAGCCATACGGTGCCGTTCGAGGATGCCGGTGGACACGTGGCGTGGGTGTTCGGCGCGGGCGCCGGATGGCCGGAGGGACGTCGCACCCGGGCGGCGGAGGTGATCGTCCGCCACATGCGCGGGACGGAGCTCTCGGAGGACGTGGAGGGCTACCTGCTCGCGATCGCGACCAGCCTCGACATCTCAGGACGCAACCCCGACTGGTGGGCCGAGCCCCTCCGTCTCGAGGTCGTGCGCCGGCTCCCGCGCCTGACGCTCCGCGAGGAGTTCATTCGCTGTTTCGAGGATCAGGCGACTCGCAAGCCGCACAGCGCTGCTTCGGCGGCCGTGGCGAGTGGCATCGCTGGAAGGCTCGCCGCGAATGTGCTCGACGCGCCGATCCCTCCGCGCACCGATCAGCAGTCCGCGCACGGGGTCAGGTCGGCCGGCGCGCCATCAGCGACGCGGCGGTAGACGAGGATGACGTCGCGAGGCGCCCAGAACGCGGTCCAGGCGCGCCCGATGCGTCCCGGCCCGAGCTGACGACGACGCGCCCGGCGTGCCTGTGCGCCTGCCCGCGCCATCAGCGCCCTCTGCATGTGCTCCTGCTCGGCGACCTGGGCCATCTCGACGATCAGACTTCCGTACATTGGCATTTCCTCCGTTTTGGTTACCATCAAAAGTGGTTCACTGGTGATAGCTTACCGCACCGGTCATCACTTGTCAAATGCGTATACTGGTGACGTGGACCACGCACCGCACCTGCCCGAGATGAGCGAGGGAGCGACCCGCACGCCCGCGCCGGGTTCGCTCCGGCTCATCCAGAAGTTCATCAACAGCACGGAGATGCCCGATGGCGTGGATGAGCTCCGAACCGCGCCGCTGGCGGCTCGATGGCTGCACGACGCGATCGGAGTCGAGCTGGCAGTGTCCGATGGCGACAGGGAGCGGCTCATCGCCACCCGGGAGGCTCTGCGCGATCTCCTCGAGGCACACACCGGAGAGAACGTTGACCCCGAGGTGGCTGTGAGGTTGGAGAAGCTGTTCGGACGCGCCTCGCTCCGTCCGGTCGTCACCGCGGAGGGAGCAACCCTCGCGGTCAACGCTCGCGGGGTCGACGGCTTCCTGGGGATGATCTCGACCGCGATCATCGAGGCAACCCTGATGGGCACGTGGGGCCGCCTCAAGGTGTGCCGGCGCGAGGCCTGCCGGTGGGCGTACTACGACCACTCCAAGAACGGCCGCAGCTGCTGGTGCTCGATGCGGGCGTGCGGATCCCGCGAGAAGGCTCGGGCGTACCGAGCCAGACAGCGGGCGGGCTCGCCCCGACCCGCGGGGACCCAGGCCGTCTAGCGCTGCGCGACGATCTCCCTGGCGGCGCGCGCGCCGGTTTCGACGGCGCCGTCAAGGAAGCCCTGGTTGTTGATCGACGTGTGCTCGCCGGCGAAGTGGACCGTGCCCTGCGGGGCGGCCGCGATGGTTCCGTAGTTCGCGTACTGGCCGATCTTGTAGAACGAGTTGCCCCCAGGACCCGGGGGTCGCGGACCCAGTGATCCTCGTACGCGGCGCTGCCGTCGCTGGAGCCGGGCTCGCACTCGGACCCGCGGCGACCAGGGCGCAATCGGCCCCCGTCACGGAGAGGGGTTCTGCATCAGACCTCGCGGCGGTGGAGACTCCAGACCGTGAGGGACACCATCAGCACCACCCAGCACACCGTCCACGCCAGGAACCCCGGCGACGGTGGCGATTGGACGAAGAAGGGATTGCCGGCTCGCTCGGTGGTCGCCCCGAGCACATCGCGGTACAGGACGGGTTCGAGCTCGTAGACCGACCCGCGCCACATTGCGTCGGTCGGCAGCAGCAGCTGGCTGATGGTTCCGGCGTTCTTGATCGCATGGCTGCCGAAGACGTCACCGATCGCGCCGGCGACACCGCCGATCCACGCGAGGAAGAACAGGACGAGGCTGATCACGCCCGCGGTCATCCCGGACAGCCGGGTGCTGACCATCAACGCCAGCGACATCACCACGATCCCCTCCCCACTCAGGTACCCGGCCAGTCCGACGGGTCCCGGCGGCACGTACCCGGTCGTGAGCCCCACCACGACCAGCTCGAGGGTCGTCGTGGCCGCGACGTACACGACGATGAGTGAGGCAAGGCCGACCCACTTTCCGAGCACCACCTGGTACCGGCTGACCGGACGAGCCAGAATCGACAGCGCGACACCGGACTCGAGCTCGCTGGAGATCGCCGGCGAGGCGACGACCACGGCGCTGAGCGCGAGTACACCGCTGAACATGAACTCGACGAGCACGAGGACCTGCGAGGTCGCGAGCCGGAGCTCGCTGGCGGGGATCGGCGTTCCGTCCGGTTGGGTGAGGGTCGTCAGGTGCTGAAACCCCCACCCCGTCAGGCCGATGACGATCACCGTGAGGATCGCCAGCGCGAGGAGCAGCTTTCGCCGGGCGGCTTCACGTATCGTGAGCCGCGCGATGGTCAGCGCCGCCATCGCGCCTGCTCGGCCTCGATCAAGGCCAGGAACCGCTCCTCGAGGGTCTGCCGAACCGGTTCCACCGCGTAGACCCTGGCACCGCTCGCAACCACATCGGCGACCAGCTCGGGCACGGCATCCGACCCCACGCCGTTGACAACGAACCAGCCCTCATGCTCGGCGAGGGCACCCCGGCGCGCGAGCGCGGCTCGGCCGGAATCGGTCAACCCGGCGAGCCGCATGCGCACGCCGCCACTCCCGAGCAGCTCGTCGAGCCGCCCGATGGCAAGCACCCGGCCGTCCGAGACCACCGCGGCTCGGTCGCAGATCTGCTCCACCTCGCCGAGGAGGTGCGAGTTCAGAAAGACGGCGCACCCTCGATCCCGGAGGTGGCGGATGATCGTCCGTGTGTCGGCTCGGCCGACGGGATCGAGCGCGGACGTCGGCTCGTCGAGGATCACCAGCTCGGGGTGGCCGAGCAGCGCGACCCCGAGACCGAGACGCTGCTGCATCCCCTTGGAGAAGGTCTCGACCTTGGCGTCGGCATGCCCGGTGAGACCGACCGTCGACAGCGCTCCCGAGATCTGCGCGGGCCACTCGGAGCGGGCGATTCCCGCGAGCCGGCAGTGCAGCCCGAGCACTTCGGACGCGCTGAGCCACCCCTGGTACCGGAAGAGCTCGGGCAGGTACCCGACTCTGCCCCGGGTTCCACGATCGCCCGCGGGGCGGCCGAGCACCCAGGCCTCGCCACCGGTGGGGCGGCTGAGACCGAGGAGCAGCTTGACCGCAGTCGTCTTGCCACTCCCGTTCGGGCCGAGGAAGCCGAACACCTCTCCTCGGGGCACCACCATCGTGAGGCCGGAGAGCGCGACGGCGGGCCCGTAGTGCTTGGTGAGCTCGAGGGTCCGCACCGCCGCCCCGTCCTCTGGTGCCGGAGGCTCTGCGACGACCGCGGGCATCAATGCGTCGAACGGGCGATGCCGAGGATCTCGGTGGTGGTCAGCGTTCCGGCGATCGCGTACACGACGCCATTGTGTTGCCAGATCACGGCGCTGCCCAGCCCCGTGGAGTCGCCGATGAGGAGCCCGCGCGCGCCGTTGATGCTGACCGATGAGCCGCTCGCAAGATCGATCGGGATCGGCACGGGAATGGTCTGACTCGGGTTGCCGATGGCACGGATCTCCGAAGCCACGCCCGCCGGGATGCCGGGCACGGAGAGCAGGTAATCCTCGAGCTGCCGCGCGGTCACGCCCGTCGATGACACCGTCGGGGTTCGCGTGTCCACCACGAGGAACGCCGCACCGGAAGGCACGCTCCCCCCGTTCAGCAAGGTGGCGGGGTCGACACCGTACGAGACCACGACCGCCGGCGCGATCGACACGGACAGCGTGCTGCCGTCCAGCCCCGCGGGCATCGCGGGCAGCTGCCCGCCGGCCCGGGCGGCCATCGCCCGCGCCAGATCCGCGCTGAAGGTGAAGGTCACGACGCCACCCGAGACGACGGCGAACTTCGGCGCCGCCGTCCCCTCCGGGAGATTCGCCGCAACGGGTGCCCCGAGACCGGCAGCCGATCCCGCGGCCGCGGCGTCCGGCTCGGGGATGAACCCGATCGACGATCCGCCGGTGACCGTCCCGTAGCTGGCGAGCCCCGCGAGGGAGCGGACGTCCGCCGCCGTCACCGGAACCGGTGCGAGCTGGGACGGCTGGAACAGGCTCAGGAAGTCCTGGGCGCCCCCGGTGGCGACAAGCACCACGCTGGCCGCACTCGCGACGGCGACACCGGCCGCGACGCGCGTCGCCCAGCTGCGCCGCGACCGCACAGCTCTCGCGGACCGCTGGGCGGGGACGCCGTCCAAGGTGGCGAGCTCGTTGCCTGCAAGCCGGGCCCGGGCGGAAGGCAGATCCACGACCGGGTCGGACGACGTCAGCATCGCCTCAACCCACGCGCTGTTCGCGCTCATGCTTCGCACCCGATCGGCGCAGCGAGCGCAGGTCGCGATGTGCTCTCGACGCGCCCGATCGACTGCAACCGGTTCGTCGAGTGAGCGGCGCAGAGTGCCGTCAGACGGATGCATCACCAACCTCCTTGCGAAGGCGCGCCTCTGCGCGCCGAAGTCTCGTTCCCACCCCGTTCACCCCGATGCCGAGAGCCGACGCCACCTCGGCGTAGCTCATGCCGCTGTACCGCAGCGCCAGGACCACGGCCTGACGTCTCGGGATCCTGGTCAGCGCCGCACGAACCTCCCGAGTGGTCTCGGCCGTCTCGACCGAGGCCTCCGGGTCGTTCGCGAGGCTGGGCTCGGGGGCGAATCGCTCCTCGCGGAGGGTGCGGCGCCGGTTGCTCCGGATCATGTTCAGCGCCGTATGCGCAGCGGCGGTCCGCGCCCAGGCTGGGGCTTTGGCGCCCGGATTGTCGCCGAATCGGCGGTGGAGATCGAGAAAGACCTCCTGCGCCACGTCCTCGGCCGCGTCGGGATCGCCCAGCACCCGACGTGCGATCGCCGCGACCCGCGCATATTCCTCGTCGAACAGGCGGTCAAAGCTCGTCGGCCTCACGCCGACCTCGGGTGTCGGCCGGGAGAGGTCGGTCAAGCGCCGACTTCCGAGAGCCTGGAGCGTGGAGGACTCGACCACATCATGTGAAGCACCGCGGGCCGCGGATTTGTGACGCCCGAGCCTGCGGTCGCGCCTGCCGCGGCACTGAGTACCCTTCCGCGTGATGTCCGATGCCTTGACTCATCGCCTACGACGCATCACGCCCGGGCAGCTTCTGGTGGTCGCCGCGTTCATCGTGATCCTCTGCGTGCTCGTCCGCAGAGGTGGGGATCCGGACATCTTCTGGCACCTCGTCGCCGGCCAGTGGATGGTCGATCACCATCGGATTGTCTCCCAGGATCTGTTCACGTTCACTGTGAGCGGCAGGCAGTGGATCGATCCCGAGTACACGACCGAGATCATCGCCTACCTGATCTTCAAGCTCGGCGGGCTCACGCTCGTGTCAGTCGCCTTCGGCGCCGTGACATTCGCCGGGTTCCTGCTCATCTGGCGGCGGGTGCGGCTCGAGAACGCCAATTCGGTCATCGCCGCGGTCGTGATCGGCGTCGCCGGACTCGCTGGAGCCGCTGTCTGGGGACCGCGTCCACAGATGATCACCTTCACGTTCACCTGCCTCGAGGTGCTCTGGCTCGATCGCTACCTCCGTGGCAAATCGCGAGCGATCTACTGGATGCCACTGGTGATGATCGCGTGGGCAAACCTCCACGGCGGGTTCCTTTTCGGCCTGGTGCCGGTCGGCGTCGCCGGGTTCGTCGAAGCCGTGCACTGGGTGCGCCGCGTCGACGGCGATGAACACAAGCGCAGGACCCGGAATCTCATGCTGGTGTTCGCCGGATGCGTCGCTGCGGCGGTCGTGAATCCAAACGGGATCCACCTCTACAGCTATGTCATCCAACCGCAGTTCTCGGGCGTGCAGCAGAACTTCATCGCCGAGTGGCAATCGCCCAACTTCCATGTCCTCGAGGAGCGCGGCTTCGAAGCGATGCTCCTCCTCCTCCCGATCGCCTTCATCCTCCGCCGTCCGTCGTTGTGGGATGTCTGCCTGACCCTTGTCGTCTCGTACGCGGCGCTGTCAGCGGTGCGGCACGCCGCCTTGTTCGTCGCAGCCGAAACGCCCTTGTTCATCTGGTCGTTCTCGGCCGGCTGGGACCGTATGGCGCTGGCGACCCGGGTCCGCGCTTGGATCGCGCCGCGTGCCCGGGACATGCTCGCCGGCGCCGGTGCGATCCTTGTCATCGCGGTTCTGGGGACCGGGTACTTCGTGCATTCGACGCTGTCCAATCAAGCGCGCGCCACCGCGGCGAACTTCCCGGTCGGCGCGGCAGATTGGCTGGCGGCGCATCCGACGGTGGGAACCCGGATGTTCGATCAATACGGATGGGGCGGATACCTCATCAACCGCTTCTATCCCGACCCGAACCGGCGCGTCTTCTCGTTCGGAGAGGCGACACTGCTCGGCAACAAGGTCATGCAGCAGGTGATGGATGTCGAAACCGGCAATCCGGACTGGCAGCAGATCTTCGCGGAATGGGGTATCGACTACGTCATCGACGTGCCGGGCGCGCCCGCGGTGCTCGCGCTGGAGGTTGACCCGCAGTGGACGAAGGTCTATGACGACGGGCTCGCCGTGATCATGGTCAAGAACTCGGCGCTGGGTGCGGCTGCGACCGGTTAGCCGGGCACCGCCTGGCAAGGGCGCGCTCGTGCCTCCGGTGGACGCTCTGGGAAGATGCGACCCGTGACCGGCGTGCCGCGCCACCCTGCCCTTCGCGACGCGGCGCCGGCCGTGTTCTGGCTCGACGATCCTGAGGCGCCACGGCCGGAGCCGCGGCTCGAAGGTCGGATCGAGTGCGATCTCGCGGTCGTCGGCGGAGGATTCACCGGGCTGTGGTCCGCGTTGCTCGCGAGAGAGCGAAACCCGGCCCTCGATGTTGTCGTCCTCGAGGCTCGCCAATGCGCCGCCGCCGCATCCGGTCGCAACGGGGGCTTCTGCGACGCAAGCCTCACGCACGGTTTTGCCAACGGCCTCAGCAGGTTTTCCGGCGAGCTCGACGCCCTGGAACGGCTCGGTGTGGAGAACCTCGACGCCATCCAGTCCACGGTGCGTGGCCATCGCATCGATTGCGATTTCGAGCGTACCGGCATGATCGACGTGGCGACGGCGCCATGGCAATACGCCGAGCTGATCGAGGTCGCCGAGGCGATGCGAGCGCACGGATATCGCGTCGACATTCTCGAACCCGGCGCCATGCGCGCGGAGGTCGCGTCGCCTTCGTACCGAGGCGGATTGTGGATCCATGATCGGACCGCGATCCTCAATCCCGCGAGGCTGGCGTGGGGACTGCGTCGCGCATGCCTCGACGCCGGCGTCCGAATCCACGAGGACAGCGCTGTGGTGCGGCTCACCCCGGAGACGGAGCGGATCCGGCTGACGACGGCGCACGGCAGCGTCGGCGCCCGGCGCGTGGCCCTGGCGACCAACGCCGATCGCCCCCTGCTGGCACGGCTGCGCCCCTTCATCCTCCCTGTCTACGACTATGTCCTCGTCACCGAGCCGCTGACAACCGTGCAGCTCGCGTCGATCGGGTGGGCGCATCGCCAGGGAATCGGCGACAGCGGGAATCAGTTCCACTACTACCGCCTCACCGCCGACTCGCGAATCCTCTGGGGCGGCTACGACGCCATCTACCACTTCGGCAATCGCATCGACGTCGCGCTGGAGCAGCGTGCAAAGACCTTCGACAAGCTCGCCGCGCATTTCTTCGCGACGTTCCCGCAGCTTTCCGAGGTGCGATTCACGCATCGTTGGGGCGGCGCGATCGACACCTGCAGTCGCTTCTGCGCCTTCTGGGGAACCAGCAATGACGGGCGCGTCGCCTACGCGCTCGGGTACACCGGTCTCGGTGTGGGCGCGTCCCGCTTCGGCGCACAGGTCATGCTCGACCTGCTCGAGGGCAGGCGATCGGAGCGCACCGCGCTGCGCATGGTTCGAACCCGCCCGCTGCCCTTCCCCCCGGAACCGCTGCGCTCCGGTGTCGTGCAGCTCACACGCTGGTCGCTCGATCGCGCCGACCGCAACGGTGGGCACCGCAACCTCTGGCTCCGGGCGCTTGACCTCGCGGGCCTCGGGTTCGACTCGTAACAGCGCCTCCGATTGGAGTCGCCAAAAGCTTCATGGCGTGTACTATCCGGGGCATGAAGGAACGTGATGCCCCCTCGATCGGCCGGGTGATGCCCTGCTCCTGTGAGGCGCGCTCCCGAGGCGTCCGCGTGGTGCACGCGTGACCAGCCGGGTGTTCGCGTCCATCGGGAACTTCTCGGTCCGATTTCGCTGGCCGGTCGTGATCGGATGGCTGTTGATCACGATCGTGTCGGTCAAAGTGTTCCCTGGACTGTCCGACGTGGCCAAGGACTCGCAGAGCAGCTTCCTGCCCGCCAGCTCCCCGTCGGTCCAGGCGGAGACCCTGGCGCAGCCCTTCCAGGACTCGAAGCACGGCGTCGCGACCCTTGTCTCCGCCCGCGAGAGCGGAGTGCTGACGGCGGCGGATCTCCAGGAGATCAGCACCATCGAGACGAGGATCCGTGGGCTCTCCGGAGTCGTTCGGGTTCAGGACTTCGGGGTGTCGCCCGACAGGCATGCCGAGCAGGCACAGGTCGTGACCGATCTGCCGCCGTTCAGCGCAGGGAGCGACGCGATATCGCTCGTCGCCGCGATTCGCGCGACCTTCCCCACTCACGCATCGGGTCTCCAGTTCCATCTCACGGGAACGATCCCCGGATTCGTCGATCAGCAGAGTCAGTCGAAGAGCTCGCAGGGAGACGTGCAGCGGTTCTCGCTCCTCTTCATCATCGTGCTGCTGCTCATCGCGTTTCGTGCGTTGCTCGCTCCGCTGGTGACCCTCCTGCCGGCGGCGCTGGTGCTCGCGCTCGCGAGCCCGGTCATCGCCGGCGCGACCCATCTCGGCGTGCAGGTGTCCGCGATCACCCAGTTCATCCTCATCGTGCTCGTGCTCGGCGCTGGAACCGATTACGGCCTGTTCCTCGTGTTCCGAACGCGCGAGGAGCTGCGCCGAGGCCTCGATCCAAAAGACGCTGTGCGGCGAGCGGTGGCCACCGTCGGCGAGTCGATCACCTTCAGCGCGCTCATCGTGATGGCGGCACTGATGTCGCTGATCATCGCGCAGTTCGATTTCTATCAGGCTCTCGGTCCTGCGCTGGCGATCGGCATCGCGCTGATGCTCATGGCGGGACTGACGTTGCTGCCGGCGCTGCTGGCGATCTTCGGTCGCGCGGTGTTCTGGCCGTCGCGGGCACGGCTCGAGGAAAGCCCGCGTGCCAACATCTACGGACGCATTGCCGCGGTGGTGGTGCGGCGTCCGATGCCGGTCGCCGTCGTCGGCGCCATCATCTTCGGCGCGATCGCATTCGGACAGCTCGGCACCGCCACCGCCGGCTTCGCCGACCAATCGGCCCCGACCGGCACCGACTCGGCGGCAGGTGACACGCTGATCTCCCAGCATTACGGCAGCGCCAACCTGAATGCGACCGAGTTCCTCTTCAAGTTCCGCACGCCGATCTGGTCACACGCGGACGATCTTCAGACCATCCAGACGCGGCTCGTGTCCGGCGGTGGTTTCGCCACGGTGGAAGGACCGCTCGCATTCTCGGGCCAGGCGTTGACGCCCTCGCAGCTGGTCGCGATCCACGCAGGCGGCAGCACGCTGGCCGCGGCGGCGCTGGCTCGATTCGTGAGCCCCGACGGTCGCACCGTCCAGTACATCGGCGTGGAGCGCGGTGGTGCGGCAATACCCATCAGCAGAGTGCCCGCGCTGCGGACGCTCGCCAACGCGACGGGAGCGGGGGTCAACGCCGCCGCGCAGGGCGTGTTCGGCATTCAGCCGTTCGCGTACGACGTCAACCAACTGTCGTCGTCCGACCTCTGGCACATCATCCCGGTCGTCGCCGTGCTCATCGCCATCCTGCTCGCGATCGTCATGCGCAGCCTGGTGGCCCCGCTCTACCTTGTGACGAGCGTGCTGCTCTCGTACCTGGCGGCGCTCGGATTGACCGCGTTGATCTTCGTGCATTTCGGCGGTCAGAGCGGCATCAACTTCGTGCTCCCGTTCCTGATGTTCGTCTTTCTCATGGCACTCGGATCCGACTACAACGTGCTCGTCATGACGAGAATACGCGAGGAGTCGCATCTTCTGAGAACCGGCGAAGCCGTGCGAAAGGCGATCGGCGCCACCGGCACGACGGTCACCACCGCGGGGCTGATCCTCGGCGGGACCTTCGCCGTTCTCGCCTTCGCGGGGGGCGGCGCGTCGGGCGGGTCGCAGATTCAGCAGATCGGCTACGGCGTGGCATTCGGTGTGGTGATGGACACCTTCGTCGTCCGAACGATCCTTGTTCCCGCGATCGTGGTGCTGCTGGGACGCAGGAACTGGTGGCCGTCCGGGTTGTGGCGTCAGGGAGAACCGGCCGGCGCGAGCGAGTCGACCCCGCAGGCGCCCGCACCACCGTTGCAGACGACGTCAGCGCGCTGACGGAGGAACACGAGCGCCCAAGCGGGGGGCCTCGTTGCGGTCCGCACAGCGCGCGCTACACCTGATCGTCCGGCTCACCTTCACGCGTGGCGGCGAGCATTGCGACTGCCATCGCGATCAGCACGGTCATCCCGATGCTGATGTTGCCCGAGCCCCAGTTCAGACCGCCGCGGGCGTGTGATACCCCGAGCCAGTCGGCGTAAGAGGCGCCGAGCGGTCGGGTGACGATGTAGGCGAACCAGAAGGCGAAGATGGCATTCAGCCTGAACCACCGGTGGGCAACCGCCGGGATCGCGATGAGGACCGTGAACACCACGCCGGAGACGAGGTAGCCGAGGTGGAAGGTCGTTGCGGTCATGTCCCCGGTCGCGGTGCCGAGGGCAAAGGTCGCCATCACCGTGAGCCAGTAGAAGGCCTCGCGCCATCGCGTGTTGATCGTGTGGATCGAGAGCGTGTGCTCGGCGGAGTACCACACTGCGAACACGGCGGCGAGCACCACCGCAAACAGGATGCTCGAGGCGAAATACGGAACCCCGAGCTGGATGTGCAGGACGTCTGCGGCCATCGTCCCGAAGACGGCGACCATGACCACCGCCAGCCAGTAGATCCACGGGCGGTATCGAGGCGCCGCAAACTGCAGCGCCAGCGCGACGACAAGTCCAGCAAACCCCAAAGCGACGGCGATCACCGGACTGATCTGATGGACCAGCGTATCCGAGGTCGCCTCACCCATCCCGGTGGTCAGGACCTTGGTCACCCAGAAGCCAAGAGTGACCTCGGGCACCTTGCGAGATATGAGCACGCGCTGGCGCGCGGCAAATCCGCGAAAATCCACGACGATGCTGGAGCTTAGTCATCTGAGCAAGCGCTACGGCGCTCTCGAGGCGCTCCACGATCTCAGCTTCACGGTCAGGCCGGGCGAGATCTTCGGGTTCGTCGGCGCCAACGGCGCCGGCAAAACCACCACCATGCGAGTGGTGCTCGGTGTCCTCGAGGCGGATTCGGGGAGTGTGATCTGGGACGGGTCGCCGATCACGTTCGCGGCCAGACGGCGCATCGGCTACATCCCCGAGGATCGCGGGCTGTATCCGAAGATGTCGGTGATCACACAACTGGTTTACTTCGCGCAGCTGCACGGGCTCAATCGCAAAGCCGCGCGCGAGGCCTCCAGCGCATTGCTCGAGCGGCTCGGGCTCGCGGATCGCGCGAAGAGCCAGCTCCAGAGCCTCAGCCACGGCAACCAGCAACGCGTGCAGCTCGCTGCGGCGCTGGTGTTCTCGCCCGAGCTGCTCGTTCTCGACGAACCGTTCGCAGGGCTCGACCCAGTGGCGGTCGATTCGATGACCGAGATTCTGAGATCGGAAGCCGATGCGGGGAAACCCGTCGTCCTCTCGAGCCACCAACTCGACATCGTCGAACGGATCTGCGACCGCGTCGGGGTCATCAATCACGGACAGATGGTCGCCGTGGGGAGCGTCGACGAACTGACCGAGCGCGGACCGCTGCGCTTCTGGGTGGACGCCCCCGGCGCCGGTGCCGGCTGGTATGACAGCGTCGCTGGGACGACGCTGGTCGAGCAGGGCGGCTCGCGCTGGTTGCTCCAGCTCGGCGATGGCGCAGACGACCAGGCGGTGCTGCGCGCCGCGCTCGCCACCGGCCCGGTTCGCGAGTTCCGTCGTGATCGACAGGCGTTGACCCAGCTGTTCCGGGACGTCATGAGTGGGAAGGCGATCGATGAATCGTGAGACCTTGATTCGGGTGATCGCAGCACGCGAGTTCATGGCCCGCATTCGAACGCGGGTCTTCGCGATCGCGACCGTGCTGACGGTCATGGCGATTGGCGGCTACATCCTGCTGCAGGCATACGTGTTCAACAAATCGTCGGCGACGTCACTTGATGTTGGCTTCGTTGGATCAGCGCAGTCGATCTCGGCGCCCGTGCGCCGAGGCGGCCGCATCCGGCGAGACCATCACCGTCCACCCCTACGCGTCGCTTGCGGCCGGAAAAGCGGATGTTGAGAGTGGCACGCTTGACGCCCTGGTCAGCGGATCCGGAGCCGGTACCACCGTGACTGTTCAGTCAGCGGTCGATCCCACCCTGCAGACGGCGCTCAACGACCAGGCACGCCAGCAGGTACTGACCGAATACCTGACACAGCAGGATCTTCCGCCGAGTGATGTCTTAGGCCAGCTCGCCTTCTCGGTGAGCGTCAATGAGGTTTCGCTCGTCAATGCAGCGCAGGAGGAGCAGATCGTCATCGGCCTCTTCGTTGCGGGAACGCTCTATATCACCCTGATCATGTACGGTCAGTTCGTCGCGCAAGGAGTGATCGAAGAGAAGTCGAACCGCATCGTCGAGATCCTGCTCGCGACGGTGCGACCATGGCAGCTCATGCTGGGCAAGATCACGGGCATCGGGATGGTTGCGCTGGTGCAGGTCGTGATCGTCGCCGGTGTCGCGCTGGTGCTCGCCAGTGCCACCAAGCTGGTGTCGGTCCCGACGCTCAGTGTCGACGTGGTCATCAGCGGCGTGGTGTGGTTCGTGCTGGGCTATCTGATCTATGCGCTGCTCTTTGCGGCTGCCGGCTCGATGGTGTCACGCCAGGAGGACATGACCATCGTGGCGCTGCCGGTGATCCTCGTGCTGGCCGCCGCCTGGATCATCGCGCTCACCGTCGCCGCACCCGATCCCGGGAGCACGGCGACCACCGTGTTCTCGTTCATCCCCCTGTTCTCGCCGGTGATCATGCCGGTGCGTATCGCGGCGGGGGTGGCACCCTTCTGGCAGGTCGCGGTCAGCGTGGTCCTCGTGATCGCGACCATCTGCCTTCTCGCGGCCGTCGCGGGGCGGATCTACCGCAACTCGGTGCTGCGCGTCGGCCGCCGCGTCAAGCTGAGTGAAGCTCTCGGCCTGGCTCCGTCAGGGAAGCAGGTCGTCTGAAGGGCCTTCGCCCGACAGCTCTCGACGGGAGAGGGGGGCAACGGCGATCCGGTCACGGCCGTCTCGCTTGGCCTGGTACATGGCGAGGTCCGCCGCCGCGACCACGTCGTCCAGCTCCAGCCCATGATCAGGGAAGACTGCCACTCCGATCGATGCCGTCACCCGCTCGATTTCCGACGTCGGTGCGCGCAGCTCGGCGACGGCGGCCTGGAGCGCCTGGGCAACCCGCATCGCGCCCTCAGCTGTCGAATTGGTGAGCACGATGAGGAACTCCTCGCCGCCGTAACGCACCGCGTAGTCGCTGTCGCGGACAACCCGGCGCAGGGCACGGGCCACCGCACGCAGCACCGAGTCGCCCGCGGCGTGGCCGGCGCTGTCGTTGACCTGCTTGAAATGGTCGAGGTCCATGAGGAGGATGCCGACCCCTGCGCCGGTGCGAAGGCTCTGGGACATGACGCGCGGCCCCATATCTCGCCACCAGCGAATGTTGAAGAGCCCGGTCAGCGCATCGGTCAGGGCGCGTCGCTCCAGCTCGCCGTACATGTGCGCATTGCCCCACGCCGCCGCCGTGATGAACCCAAGCAGCGCACACCGCTCGAGATCCTCCTCGGTGAAGGCGTCGAGGCCGTCGCGCCACACGTCGAGCACACCGAGACGCTGGTCACCTGCGACGAGCGGTATGGCGAGCAGCGACTCGGGTTCACGGATGGTGCCCGGGATCGTGGACGCGGCCGGATGCGAATCCGTGTCGGCACAGCGGTACGGCTGGCCACGTCCAAACGCCCATCCGGTGATGCCTTCGTTCAGGGACACCTCCATCTCGAGGAACCCCTCGGTGCCACGTCCTGCCAGGACGCGAGGCCGGAAGCGATGACGCTCCCAGTCCGCCTCGAAGATCGCGAGGCGATCGACCGCCATCACCCGCCCGAGTCGCTCGGCGGCGATCTCGAGAATGCGCTCGGGATCGTGCTCCGCCTGAAGGGTGCGCGCCGCGTCCACCAGGAACCGGGCAAAGCTTCGATCGTCCAGTGCGGCGACACCGGGCAGCGGCAGTGGAGTCATCTCGATCGGCGCGCTCAGCGTGTCACCGCGCTCTCGGAAGACACGGACCTCGCGACGCTGGAACCACGCAACCGGCACAACTTCGTCCATGGGCTCGGCGAGCTCGGCCTCCACGACGAGGGGGTTCGCCAGATGGGGACCGACGCCGTACTGGACGCCAAGCTCGGCAACCGCTCCCGCCGTTGCCTTGGTGTCGATGCCGCGAGCGACGATCCGGCCCCCGAGGCGAGCGACATACACCACAGCCGCCGCGAGGTGCGCCCTGGCCACCTCGTTTTCGTGCAGCCGGGCCGGTACGGACTCGTCGAGAAAGACGAAGTCGGGTCGGAGATCGGCGATCAGCCGCCGATCGAGTGTCGGAGAGAGCACGCCGTCAACCGCCAGCAGGAACCCGAGGTCGCGAAGGTCCCGGAGCCGGCGAAGCCCGATGTCGTCGAGGTCGGCCTCGATCTCACTGTGGACGATCCAGGCAAGCTCACCGGGATTCACCGCGTGCCGCCGCACCAGTGCCGCGATATCGAAATCGCCTGCCGCAAGCACGTCCCGGTGGAGCGGAACCAGCAGCACGGCCGGGCCGGTGTGCTGCGCGAGCGACAGCGCCGCTCCGATGAGCGCGCGGGGCGCGACGTCCGGCGGGCGCGGCAGCGCCTCATACCCCAGGTCGACGCGGTCGATGAGGTCGATCACCGGCTGCAGCGCCACCCCCGGCACCACCGGTCTGACGTCACGGTGGCTCGAAACACTGTTCATGGCGGCGGATTTCACGCTGGCTCCCACATTGGTTGTCTGATCGGCACCGTTCCCTCGTAGTCCACGTCACACCTTCGCACCGAGCGTCCGACAGATCTGTGTCGCCGGTTCGCAGATGCAACGCGTCTCCAGCGACCGTCTCCGGACGGCCCCAACTCGCATCAGCCTCTCGTTTGACGGAGGAGTGGGACGCCCGCGGCCGGCGTGCCGAGGGCGTCCACCACTCGCTCCGATTTCACCTGGGGCGCTCGCGGTTCAGCGGCCACACCCCTTCGTTCGGCGTTGGTCCTAGTGCACGTGCACCAGTGGTTGCGGGGTCGCCTGCATCGTCGATGCCGACGCAGCGATCGTCGCCGTCCCCAACGAGAGACTCGCGACCATGACGACAACTCCCAGCCTGACCCAGCGGCTCAGCCTGCCCATGACAATCCTCCTCGGGACAATGCCCCCTTTGACGGTAGAGTGATTGTCTTAAGACCACTGCGACGCAGCGCCATCCCAAGCGGTGACGGGGTGGTAACGCGAGCCGCCGCAATGGCTGCTCGAGTTCGCATAGCAGGTGCTCCGGCAACTCGAATCACCCATTGATGGCGCCCTGCGACAACCTCGTCATCGGCTTCACCGCAGGCGCGTCCGATCCTGCGACGAAATGCAACCGGAACAAGCTCATGTGTACACGTCGAGGCGAGCGCTGCGCACACTCTCCCAGCTGAGCCTCGGCATGGCGCGGGCTGAGTCGCGAAATGAGCTCCTCGAGCTCACGGGTGGTTGCCTCCGCGACCTCGGGTTCCGCAGCTATCTCGCCGAGTTGGAAGGAGACCGGATCAGGTTGCTCGCGGATGCGATCGAGACCGAATCGATCGCCCGTGTGGAGACTATCCTCGGCCAGCCGCTCAGCAGTCTGCACCTCCTCACCCGGGCGATCCCGTGCATCCACTCGGCTGCCACGCGACGCTCCCCGGCCACCACTCCTGACCTGTCGTCATCGCTCATGAGCCTGGTGCCGCATCTCTCCGCGGGTGAGCGAGCAGCACTGCGTACCGAGATCGGCCACGGTCCGTTCACCGCGGTTCCGGTGGAGCGAGGCGACGACCTGCTTGCCGTGCTCGTGACCTGGCGGAGTGGTCGCGGGGGGCTCGACGCACTGCCCTTTCTGCAGGTGGTTGCCGCGCAGCTCGGACCCGCATGGCGCCGTCTGGGAGGGGGGCTCGTGCCCGAGCCGGTTCACGCGAACGTGCCCGGAACGATGCCGGACCTCATCCGCGGATTGATCGCCTCCGGCGGCATCCGGGCGGCGATGCAGCCGATCGTCCGGCTGCTTGACGGCGTGACCCTCGGGTACGAGTCGCTCTGCCGCATCAATCCCGGCACGGGACCACAGGTGCCGAGCGCGCTCTTCGACGCGGCGGGCGGTGCCATGGAGAAGGACCTCGACGAGGCCTGTCTTCGCGCAGGGCTCGCCGGGAGCGTCCACACCGTACCCGCCACGCTGTTTCTGAACGTGATGCTGTCGACGCTCGCTCAGCCCAACGCGGCGCTGCGCCTGGCTCAGTTTGCGGAGGCCGCCGGGGTCCACCCCGAGCACGTCGTCCTCGAGGTGAGCGAGCGCGTGCCGGTGCCCAACGTGGCTCGGCTCCGCCGCGTCGTCGCCGATCTCCGCTCCCGCGGGTTCCGGATCGCCATCGACGATGCAGGCGCCGGGCACGCGAGCATGCTCGTCATCGCCGAGGTGCGCCCTGACTTCATCAAGATCGATCGCGACCTCATCCGGGGCGTGCATTCCAGCGATTCGCGACGCGCCCTGGTGGTGTCGATGCTCTCGTTCGGCACGCACATCAACGCGCGCATCATCGCCGAGGGCATCGAGACCGACGCGGACCTGCGCAGCCTGATGGATCTCGGCGTGCAATTCGGTCAGGGCAACGTCCTCAGCGAGCCCGTGATTCTCGGCGAGCCTGCGGTCGAGGGCGCGACCCTCGTTCAACCCGCCTGGTTTGCGACCCGCCGAGTCGAAGGCTTCCCGGCGTCGGTCGAGCCCGTGGGGCCGAGCCACGAAGCGCCCCGCCGGCGACCCCAGGCTGCGCTGCCGGCACCCGAGAGCCTCCCCCATGCGCTCAGCCGCGCGGCGCTCGCGCTGCAGGCGGAGCACGATCCACAGCGCATCCTCGCGGCCATTGCCGAGCAGTTGCAGCGTGTCGTGCCCGTCGACGATCTGTCGATCTACGAGGCGGATCACAATCGCCAGCGATTCGTCGCGGCGTTCGCGACCGGGCGCCAGGCAGCGGAGATCATGGCCGACGTGTTCTCGCTCTCCGTCGGGGTCAACGGATGGGCGTTCGCCCTCGGAACACCGCAGAATCTCGGCAATGCCGGTGCGCACCCGGCCGCGGCCGCCGTGCCCAACACGCCGTTTGAACACGAATCCCTGTTGCTCATCCCGCTCCTGGCCGGGGACCACAAGCTCGGCATGCTCAACTGCAGGCGCATGGGTCTCAACCGGTTCACCGACGAGGACCTCGAGACGGCCACGCTGTTCGGGCACACGGCGGCGATGGCGTGGCACAACGCCCAGCTCTACCAGGAGCTCGCGCGGCGCGCGACCACCGACGGTCTCACCGGCCTGTACAACAGCCGCTGGCTCCGCGAGGCAGGTGAGCTCGAGATCGCGGACTGCCGGCGTCGCGGCATGCCGCTCAGCGTCGTGCTCGTCGACCTCGACCATTTCAAGACCATCAACGACAGCGGTGGCCACGCGGCCGGCGATGCCGTGCTGCAGCGTGTCGCCGCGGAGTTGCGGCGCATCACCCGCGCCGGCGATGCCGCGGTCCGACTCGGCGGCGAGGAGTTCATACTCGTGCTCAGAGATGCCGAGTCGTCGGGTGCCTCACGCGTCGCCGGCGACCTCCGGCGAGCGCTACGCCATGTCCCGATCCCGGCGGCATGCACGGGGATCGAGCAGGTCACCGCGTCAATCGGAATCGCCAGCTTCCCGGAGCAGGGGTCGCGCCTCGAGGACCTGATCAGAGCCGCCGATATCGCCATGTACGAGGCCAAGCGCGGGGGCCGCGATCAGGTGAAGCTCTCGCTCGTGACCATGGCCCGGGAGCCCGTGACCCACGGGGCGATCGCCTGACCATTCCGTCCACCAGGACACGACGGACGAGCCCTCCCAGGAAGGCGCCCACCCCGTTCTAGGTGGGTCCGCGGACACCTGCGGGGTGAACGGTCTTCTCGATCCGGCGAGCCGGGTGCGCGATCAGCGTGTACACGGCGCCGATCGCGACGATCACCACGACGACGAGGAGGGTGATCCAGTCGTAGTTGAAGAGCGCTCCCCTCGGGCTCGTGATCCCCGACGGGATGAGGATGTTCACCAGCATCGCCAGGAGCCACACGCATCCCGCGACCATCACCGGAATTGCCCAGGCACCGAGCCGGAATGCGCCCTGCGCCTGCCACCCGCGCAGGCGAGCGATCAGCGCCGCGATCACGACGAGCAGGAACGACAGGTAGATCCCCGAGACGGCGAACGACACGAGCAGGAAGAGCGCATTGACCTTCGCCGGGATCGTGATGAAGGCGATGGTGATGTTCGACGACGGTGTGAACCGCGCAAGGACCGCGAAGAGCGCGGGGATGACCGCCGCGACGAGGAGCGCGTTCACGGGGGTGCGGAAGCGTCGAGAGACCCGCGCCAGGCTCGCACTCGCGGGGAGCGCACGATCGCGACTGTACGAGTAGATGAGCCGCGCTGCCGCGGCCTGGATCGCCAGTCCGCAGCTGAAGAACGCGAAGCACACGACAAAGAGCGCGAGGTCCTGGACGACGGTGCTCGAGACGTTCGAGCTGATGAGGAACGGCACGCCGCCACCCACCGTGTTGCTCAGTCCCTTCGACCCGGACGGGATGGCGAGGATGAGCGCCCCAACCAGCACGAAGCTCGTGACGCCCGCGGTGAGCAGTGACGAGATGATGGCTCGTGGTACCCGTTTCGAGGCGTGAACCACCTCCTCGGCAACATCGCCGGCCGACTCGAATCCGTAGAAGATGTAGACGTGCGCCAGGATGGCGACGAACGCGGCGCCGAGCCACCAGTTGCCGCCGAAATCAACGCCGAGTGGATTGCTCGCGGCGTTCTCAGCGCCCTGTGTGGAGAACAGGTAGCTGATGTTGTGGTGAAACCCGGTGATCGCCAGCAGAATGGCGATGCCGAATGTGCCGATGACCTCGAAGTAGACGCCGATCTGTGAGATGCGCCCGAGAAAGTTGACGCCACCGACGTTGAACGCCAGCTGCACCAGGATGAGCAGGACGGTGCAGATGAGAATCTGATTCGGATCCGCGAAGTTGATGGTGGTGTTGAAGACGTTGTTGATCAGGGGACCGGCGTAGAGGATGAGCCCGGTGTCCACGGAGGCCACGGTCATGATCAACGCCCAGCCGTAGATCCATCCCACCCACCAACCGTAGTTAGGTCCGATCAGGTTCTTGCCCCATTGGAAGAGCGCGCCCGCGATGGGATAGTGGCTTCCGAGCTCGGCGAAGACGAGCGCCACGAAGAGCTGACCCAGGACGACGATCGGCAGCAACCAGATGTATCGCGGTCCGGCGGTGCCGACACCGAGCACGAAGAGTGAGTAGATGCCGACGACGGGCGAGATGTAGCAGAAGGCGACGGCGAAGTTCTCGAACAGGTTGAGGACACGCCGCAACTCCTGTCCGTATCCAAACCTCGCAAGCTGGGCGGCGTCCGCGTCACCCGCATCCGGCGTCGAGACCACGGTTTCGCCACTCATCAGCGCCTCCTCCGTCCCGGACCGCCCCCGCAGGCGGCATGCGGGCGGAAGTATCAATCAGCGGCGGGGGGCTCCGCAAGCGGGGTTGCTCAGGCGGTGAGATACCGCTCGAGAGTCGGTGCCACCCAGCCGGCGACGGTCGCGGCGCTCGTCGACGCCAGCGGCTCGATGTGCAGCAGATAGCGGGCGATCGCGAGACCGATGAGCTGACTTCCCACCAGCGTGGCCCGCAACGCCGCGTCGGGCCTGTCGAGGAGCGTCGAGACTCGTCCGACCAGCGCGTCGGCGACGAAGGCCCGCAGCGATTCGGCCGCCGCCGCGTGGGTGAGCGCCGAGCGGAGCATGGCAAGGAGCGGTTCCCGAGTCGAGTCATCCTCCCAGAGCCCGAGGAAGTACACGCAGAGCCGCTCGCCGAGTGCATCGCGATCGCCGGTGCCGATGATCGCGGCGATGGCGGACGGGTCGATCGGCACCTGCATGGCGCTGCGAAAGAGTTCCTCCTTGGAGGCGAAGTGGTGGAGGATCAGCGCCGGATCGACCCCGGCTCGCAGCGCCACCGCTCGAAGCGTCGTGGCCGCGTATCCACCGTCCGCGAACATTGCGCGTGCGGCGGTCAGGACCTCGGCGCGCGTGTCGCCGCCGGCGACGCGCCGGCCGCGCGGTCTGGTCACCGTGTTCGACGCTGCAGAGTGAGCGCTCCAAGTCCGAGGGCGAGCGGGATGCACACGGCGACGATGGTCAGGTCCTCGATGAGGCCGCCGCTCCACGCCGATTCGCCCGCAGCTCGCGTGACCCCGTCCACGGCATACGTCAGCGGAAAGACGTCTGCCAGTCCCTGCAGCGCTGCTGCCATCTGCTCGCGCGGGGCGAACAGCCCGCACACCAGCAACTGGGGAAACACGACCGCCGGCAGCAACTGCACCGCCTGAAACTCGGTTCTCGCCAGCGCGCTGAGGCACAGGCCCAGCGCCATGCCGAGGAGTGCGTCGAGCACCGCGAAGATCGAGAGCACGAGCACCGATCCCACGATCGTGACCCCCAGCGGACCGAGGACGAATGCCACCACCACCGCCACCTGGACGACCGCCACCGCACCGAACGCGAGGCCGTATCCGACGAGAAGATCCAGCTTGGCGATCGGCATGGCGAGCAGACGTTCCAGGGTGCCGCTCGTTCGCTCGCGCAGCATTGCGACGGACGTGATCACGAACATCAGCACGAAGGGAAAGATCGCGATGAGGATGGGCGCGATGTGCTGGAAGAGCAGCAGGTCGCTGTCGAACGCATACCGAAGCAGCAGCATGAGCACCGGTGGCACAACCAGGATCATCGCGAGGGTGCGAGGGTCGCGACGCAGCTGGGCGAGCACGCGCAACGCCGTTGCGGTGGTGCGGCGCAGGTTCATTGCACCGTCTCGCTGCCGCGAACGAGGTGCAGGAATGCGGCATCCATATCGGTCTGACCGGTCCGCCGGAGGAGCGCCGCCGGCGTGTCATCGATGAGCAACCGGCCCGCGCGGAGCATGAGCAGGCGCTCGCACCGCGTCGCCTCCTCCATGACATGACTTGAGATCAACAGCGTCACCCCGGCAGCTCCCAGGCGGTGGAACAGCGACCAGAGTTCCTCGCGAAGCACCGGGTCCAATCCGACGGTCGGCTCGTCGAGCACGAGGACCCTCGGGTTGCCCATCAGCGCCGTCGCGAGCGACACTCGCGCCTGCTGTCCGCCGGAGAGGCGATCGACCCGGGCACCGGCCTCGTCACCGAGCCACACATCGGCGAGCACCTGATCGACGCGAGCGGCCCCGACGCCGAGCACCGCGGCGAAGTACCGCAGGTTCTCGCGGACTGTCAGATCCCGGTAGACGGAGGGAGCCTGAGTCAGGTACCCGACGCTGTGACGCAGCGCCACCGACCCGGCGCGAAGGCCCAGGACTCGTACAGAGCCCCCGGCGACCTTCTGGATGCCGACGATGGCCCGGATCAGCGTGGTCTTTCCGGAACCACTCGGCCCCAGAAGTCCCGTCACCGTGCCCTCGGCAACCGTGACCGAAAGGCCGTGCAGCACCGGATGGCCACCCCGGCTGACGTCGAGCCCCTCGACCTCCACCGAATTCACCATACGGTGAATTATAGGTCTCAGTTCACCCTGAGCGCGGTCCGGATGAACTCGAGCTCAAGAAGCAGGAGGTTCTCGGCCACCGCCTGATCGTTCGCCATGTGCGTCGCGCCGGTGAGCGGGAGCACGGTGTGCTGGCGTCCGGCGGCCAGCAGCGCGGCAGAGAGGCGCAGCGTGTGCGCAACCACGACGTTGTCGTCGCTGAGGCCGTGGATCAGCATCAGCGGGCGGCGGAGGCGGCCGGCGTTGGCGATCAGCGAGCTGCTCTCGTAGTTCATCGGCTCGTGGTCCGGGTGTCCCAGGTAGCGCTCCGTGTAGTGCGTGTCGTACAGGCGCATATCGGTCACCGGTGCCCCCGATACCGCGACATGAAACACATCGGGACGGCGCAGCACGGCGAGGGCTGCCAGGAATCCGCCATACGACCAACCGCGGATGGCCACTCGCGAGAGATCGAAGTCCGGCCACGCTGCAGCTGCGGCATGCAACCCATCGACCTGATCCTCGAGCGCCGGTCCCGCGAGGTCGCCGCGAATCGACCGTTGCCACTCGGGACCGCCGCCGGGCGTGCCTCGGCCGTCGACCACGAGGACGGCGAACCCCTGATCCGCAAACCACTGCGACGCCAGGTACGCCCCGGCAGACGCCGTGACCTTCTGGAACCCGGGACCGCCGTACGGGTCGAGCAGGACCGGCAGCTTTCCGCTGCCGGGCTCGTGCCCGTTCGGAAACAGGATCGCCGCGTGGAGCTCACGTTCACCGAGCGTGACCAGGCGCACATTGAGGGAGAGTGCCGGGGTCTCGGCGACGGACTCGATCGTCCCCACCCGAAGTCCCTCGCGGTGAACGGTCACCTGCGCACCGGGATGCTCGAGGTCGCGCGACACCACCACGGTCGTGCCGCCGGCGCGACGCGCTCGCCACACGCCGGGTCTCAGGCCCACCGGGCGCACCGCCGCGACGCCTTCGCTCCGCGACCACGTGTAGATACCCACCCCGGCCGGCTCGGTCGACGCCCTGAAGACGACCACATCCTCGTCGACGTCGACCACGTCGCGGACCTCGAGATCCGAAGCGGTGACCGGTTCGCCGTCGATCACGAGCCGCTTCGCGCCGTCACGATCCGCTGTCCACACCAGCGACCCATCCGGCAGCCTCGCCGGCACACCCATCACGACGTCGACCCAGGCGCCGTCGGTGTCCTCACGAAGCACCGATGTCGCGCCGGTCGATGGGTGCACGTCGAGGATCCGCATGGTGCGCTGATCGCGGCTCTGCACGACGACCAGCAGCCCGTGCTCCGACCAGTGCACGGTGGTCACGTACTCGAAGGCGCCACGATCCCACTCCACGGCCACCGGCGGTGAGCCGTCGAGCCCGACGATGTGGAGCGTGACCTCGGCATTCTCGGTCCCCGCCACGGGATAGGCGACGGTGGCCGCCGGTGTCTCGGGATTGGACGGGTCAGCGATGTACCAGCGGCGAACGCGCGAGACATCGACACGCGCGACCAGCAACCGGGACCCGTCGGGAGACCACCAGTACCCGTCGTAGCGATCCATCTCCTCGGCGGCCACAAACTCAGCAAGGCCGTAGGCGACGCCCTCACCCTCGGGGCTGAGCAGCACGCGCTCGTCGTTGCCGTGGACACGCACCACGTGGAGTGCGCCGGATTCCACATACGCGACGACGGCGCCGGTCGGATCCATGCGTGGATCGATCGCGCGGCCGCACGCCGGCAGCTCCGCGACCTCCCCCGCAAGCAGGTCCGCCACGTACAGCCTCCCGGCGACGTCGAACGCCGCTCGGGTGACGTCATGGTTGGTGGAGAAGCGCACGATGCCACCGGATGATTCGCGCGCCCGTTCGCGGCGCATCCGCTCCTCGGCGGGAACCTCGCCAGCGTCGTCCTGCCCCAGCGACGACGGATCGGCAATGAGAGTCTCGGCACCGCTGAGCACGTCGAGTTGCCACAGACATGTGGACGGATCGCCTCCGCTGCGGGTGCGAAGGAACGCGACACGCCCGCCGTCCGGCGCGATGACGAAGTCTCTGGGCACGCCGAGGCTGAAGCGTCGCGTCCTGGCCTGCTGTCGGGGGAAGTTCGACTCGTCCACGGTCACATCGTCGCGCAGCGGGCTCAGGCGACGGTCAGAACGAGCGCGCCCTGCACCCTGCCGTCGCGCAGCCGGGCCAGCGCCGCATTCGCCTGGTCAAGAGGCATCGTCTCGACCTCGGCACGCACGGGAATCCGGTGTGCCAGCGCGAGAAACTCCGTGCCGTCGCGACGCGTGAGATTGGCGACGGACCGAACCGTGCGCTCGCCCCACAACAGTTCGTACGGGAAGGAAGGGATATCACTCATGTGGATCCCGGCGCAGACGACGGTTCCCCCTCTGGCGACGGCGCCGAGCGCAAGCGGCACCAGGGCCCCCACCGGCGCGAAAACGATCGCGGCGTCGAGCTCCTCGGGTGGCGTGTGGTCGGTGTCCCCGGCCCACACGGCGCCGAGGCGCATCGCGAAGTCCTGGCTCGCGGTGTCGCCGGGTCGGGTGATCGCGAAGACGCGCCTGCTCTGGTGGCGGGCCACCTGCGCAACGATATGGGCTGACGCACCGAAACCGTACAGGCCGAGGCGCACGCCATCGCCCGCGGCCTTGAGCGACCGGTATCCGATCAGTCCTGCGCAGAGCAGCGGCGCCGCCTCGACGTCGCTGTACGAGGGGTCGATCGGAAAGCAGAACCGCGCGTCGGCAACGGTGTACTCGGCGTAGCCGCCGTCGATGTCATAGCCGGTGAATCGAGCATGGTCGCAGAGGTTCTCACGCCCCGTCGTGCAGTAGGCGCACGTGCCGCACGTCCAGCCGAGCCAGGGGATCCCGATACGATCTCCGGCACGCACCGTGTCCACTCCGGCACCGGTTTCGACGACCTCCCCCACAACCTGATGTCCCGGAATGAGTGGCAGCTTGGGATGGGTCAACTCGCCGTCGACGACATGCAGGTCGGTGCGGCAGAGGCCGCAGGCGCCGACCCTGACGAGGACCTGACCGTCGCCGGGCGATGGGTCGGCGACCGTGACGCTGCGCAGCGGGTGTCGTGGCGCGTCGAGAAGCATCGCCCGCATGCGAGACATGCTAGTGCTGCCAGGGGGTTCGGCGTTACGCGGCTGTGACGCCGGCGAGGCGTGCGGCCTCCGCTGCGTGGGAAATACTGTCGGCGTGGAACGGCGGGCGGCGATGATTGAACCGAGTCCGCCGGCGGCGCTGCACGCCGACCCGCAGCGAATCGCTGCAGGAGACGACGACCAGACACGGCGAGTGCGCCTACACCGCCGCCTCTGGGCAGGCGCGATCGCGGTCGTCGCGCTGCTCGTTGTGCTCCGCAATCTGATCGACCTCTCGGGGGCGCCACCGGGCATGTACGCCGACGAAAGCTCGATCGCCTACAACGCCTGGACGATCGCGCACTTCGGCGTGGATGAGCACGGCATCCATTTCCCGCTGTTCTTCGAGGCGTTTGGCGAATACAAGAATCCGATCTACGTCTACAGCGTCGCCGCGCTGGCGCGGGTGCTGCCGATGAGCACGACCCTGGAACGTGTGCCGGCCGCGATCTTCGGGCTTGTCGTGGTGGCCTTCCTCACCGGCGCCGCCTGGCGCCTGACCGGATCGCGAGCGCTCACGTTCGGCACCCTCGTGCTGACCGCCCTCACCCCCTGGGTGGTCATCGAGAGTCGGGTGGGCTTCGAGACGATCTCGTGGGTCGCTCTCCTCTCCGGTGCCCTCTGGTGCCTCTCGAGCCGGCGCCCGACCCCACGCCGGTTCGGGTTGGCCGGCGTGTTCCTCGCCTTTGCCATCTTCGGGTACACGACGGCGCGCCTCGAGGTCGGCCTCATCGCGATCGCGGTCGGCATCGCCTGGGGACTGCAGCGAGCGCCCGGATGGTGGCGGGTGCTGCTGCCGGTCGCGCTCGGGTACGCGGCGCTCGGCACCTACGCGGTGCTCACCCCGGGGGCGCTGACGGCGCGGTTCGCCTACCTCAACATCTGGGCCGACGGAGCGTCGCTCAACGTCGTCGCCGGCCGATTCGTGACCAACTACTTCACCTCGATCGGGCCGAGGTTCCTGTTCCTCTCGGGTGACGCCAACCCGCGCCAGAACACCCAGATCGGCGGGATGCTGCTCTGGGTCATGGCACCCCTGCTGGTCGCCGGCATCCTGGTCTGCTGGGAGCGGCGGCGCGAGCCGCTCATCCGATTCCTCGTCCTCGGGATCGTTTTCGCCCCGGTCGCCGCGGCGCTGACCTTCATCGAGAGTGGCCACGCGCTGCGCGCTTCCGGGATGCTGCCGTTCCTGATCCTCCTCGCCGTGCTCGGCGCCGACGGGATGCGGCGCGCGCTGGCGACGCGAATCGGGGTCCGTCGAGCCGTGACGGGCGTGCTCGCCGCGGGGATGCTTGCCCAGGGGATCTATTTCACCGTCGACCTGTACACCGCGTACCCCAATATCGCCGCGCCGGCGTTCGACGCCGGCGAGATCGCGGCGATCACCACGGCGCACCGCGAGGCCGCGGGTCACCGGGTCTTTCTCTCGTCGACGCTTGATCAGCCATACATCAACGCCTTCTTCGCGTTCCTTCCCCCGCCACCGGCGAACCCGGTCACCGACAACGCGACGCCGGGCCTGAGGGCTCTGGGCATGCAGATCATCGCGCCGGATCTTGCCGGGCAGGAGGCGTCACCCGGCGACATCCTCGTGCTCGCCGGGGCCGATCCCGCGCCGCCGAGCGGCTGGACGCTGGTCGCGGCCGAGCGATCCCCGGCGAATCCGCTCGACGAATCCGCGCTGAGGCCCGTGCTGGAAGCGGTCTACCGGCTGGGGTGACGGCTGACCGGGACCAGCTCGTGGGTCGAGATCGGCGCCGTCGACTGCAGCGCGATCCAGCGCTCCAACCCGGACACCGCGACAACGGCGACGGGGAGTGCCAGCATCGGCAACCCCAGCTGCGTCACGAAGCCGATGAAGAACCCGGCAGATGCTCCCACGCCGGCGATCGTCAATCTCTTCGGCACGCCCGCCAACTCGGCCAATGACAGCGCGAGCCCCCCGCAAGCAATGGCGGCTGCCAGCTCGGTGAACACCGTCAGTCCGACCATGTCTGTCCCCCCGCTCGAAGTCGGTCGTGGCGGGATGGTCCCACGTGCTCATGCCGGAGTGCAAGTGTTACGTGCTCATGGCTTTCGCACCCCGAGCTCGCAGTCGCGGATTTCTCGCGGGGGGCCCGACGTCGACGGCATCAGTGGCCGCACGGCAAGCAGCGTCGAGCCGGCGATCACCGCGAGCAGGAATGGTTGGAGGTGTTGCGCGCCGGTCGGAAGGTGGAGCTGGATGATCTCGACAGTGCTGATCGCCACCGACTCGGCGAGGGCAAGCATCGGCCACCGCCGCGCGATCAGTGCAACCGGTACGACGATCAGCATGAAGTCCTCCGTCGTCACGTGGGGCGAGCAGAGCAAGGACAGCACGAGACCGACTGCGATGGCGGCGACCGGCTGACCGCGGAGCATCTGGCCACGCCAGAGGAGCCCGCCGGTGACAATCGCGCCAAGGCATGCTGCGCCGATGAACCCCAGCTCCCCGCTCCCGGTCGCGGCTGAGATGAGTGAGGGAAGCCCGATGCTGCTGTCCGACTGACCGGGGTAGTTCCCGGCGACGAGCTTCGTCAAGGCGACCAGGGCCTGTGGCCCGGTGATCGCGAGACTCACCGCGGTCCATCCGGCGGAAGCCACGAGCAACCCGCCCAGCAGGCGCCACGACCTCGCTGCGACCAGGGCAGGGATCACCAGCCAGAGCACCTGCGGCTTGAGGATCAGCGTGGCGAGGAGCAACCCGGCCCACCCGTACCGCCGTCGCTCGGCGAGCAGCACCGATCCCAGCAACGCGACGGTCATCAGTGAGTCCCACTGAAAGATCGCTTCGACCGCGGGAATGCACAGAACTGCCGCGATGGCGATCGCGATCTGAACCGGGCGCGAGCGGACCGGTGCGAGAGCACGGAGTGCCAGGAGCACAGCCACCGCAAAGAGCAACGTCGAGATCAGCACCGCAATCGCGGTGGCGGTCCGCAGATCTGCACGCCCGAGCGGACTCAGGATGAGCGCGCCGACGGCAAGATTCGGATACGGGTTGAGGAAGTGATCCGCCGGCGGGATGTTGAGCAGCGCGGCCTCCACTCGCTCCTGGGCCTGGACGGAGTAGAGGTGGTGCGGATCCGAGATGACCAGATGCGCGCCGGTCACGAAGGCGATTGCGTCGCTGTCGCCCGGATCGGCTATCTCCCGATGCGCCTCCATGACGAGCGCGGCGCCGAGCACCACCAGGAGCACGAGCACGCCGATCCAGGGGGTTGCGCGCCGGACCCCAGCGCGAGAGACGCCCGGTGTGCTGTCGGTGATCGCCGTCCGGTCCACAATCGTTCCCGGACGCTCACGCCGTCGCCGGAGGGGATTGCGGGCGCAATGCCACCACGAGGATCAGAAAGAGGGCGCCGATCGCGAATGCGGGAGCCGAGATGAGTTGCAGGGCCGGCCACCACAGCCAGGTGCGGCTCAACGCCGCCAACCCGGTCATTGAAACCGACGCAATAACGATGGGAGCGATGAGACCGGTGGTCAGCAACGCGGTCCACCCCGCGACCACGACCATGCGTGGGCGTTGGATGGCGCCGCCGGCAACCAGCGCGGCCACCGACGCCAGCACGATCAGCAGCGCTCCCAGGTGCCAGAACCAGGTCACGCTTCCGGCCAGCAGCATCGCGAGGATCCCCACCGCGAACTCTCCACCTCGGATGTCCCGCGAGACCTCGTTCGGGCGCACCAGCCAGGCAGCGACGGCGACCGCGGCCACCGCGACCAGGACGGTGACGACCGTGAGCGCCAGGGACGACTGCTGAAACGCGAGCACTGAGTGCCCGACCAGACGGTTCATCGCCCCCGCCGCCGACTGGTTGTAGACCCACCCGTTCTGCTGCCCGATGACGGGCAGGACTCGAGTGACGTACTCGCGCAGCGTTCCGGCGCCGAGGGTGAGGATGCCACCGCCGACTCCGACTGTGAGCGTCGCCGCCAGTGAAGCGCACGCCGCCCACCACCGTCTGCGCACGACGAGGACGACCAGCAGGACTGGTGCGATCTTGATCAAGGCGGCGATCCCGATGTACATCCCGAGGGAGATCTGCTTGCCTCGGAGCCAGGACCGCAACGCGAGCGCGAGGAACAGGTACACCACCGCGCTCATCTGGCCGTGCCACAGGTTGTAGGTCACCGGTGCGTAGAGCAGCGCGAAGATGGCGGTGAGCTCAACTCGCGGCCAGGTTGCCGGGAGGAGTTCGAAGGCGATGATCGCGGTGCCGGCCACGGTGCAGCCCAGCAACACGAAGAGCCACGCGGTTGCGGCGGTGGTCGACGGCAGCCCCGCAAGCGGCTGCAGCAACCAGGCGACGATCGGTGGGTAGTCGAATCCCTGCACCGGTATCGGTTGCACGTGATTGAGAAACGAGCCGTAGATGTCGTTGTGCTGTGTGACGGCGTTGGCGGCGGCGAGATAGTCCTTGTAGTCCTCGAACTCGCCGGTAAAGCGGCCCTGGAGCGGCGCGATGACGAAGTCGAGCACGCCGGCGACCGCCGACGCGATCGCCACGACCCGAATCAGGAGCATTCCGCGCCGGCGCATCGCGGGCGAGCGCATGCCATCGCCCAGGGTGCGGAGACCGCTCCCGGGCGCCTGGGTTCCGACCGCGACCGCGAGTCGCTCGACCACCGACCGATTCTATGGACCCCTCGCGGCGGTCAAACGTTCCGGGACGGATCGTTACGAGGCCCTGACAGTGCCTCGACGTTCACCGTTCCGCAAGGCAGTCCCGGGTAGTGTCCTGCTCATGGCGCGACAGTCGCAGTTGGATTCCGCCCGCCTTCGAAGAGACCTCGGCCTCGCCCGTGCGCGGCGCGTGACCGTCTACTCGGCGGTGGGTGCGACCGCGTTCACCGCAGTTTTCGCGATCGTGGCGGCGACAAGCCTCCCCGGCCATACGGTGGGCACCACGCCGGTGACGCAGCCGGGCACCACGGACAACGGTGGTATCACGCAACCCGGCATCGGCGCACCGATCCAGGCGCCGCAGTACGGCTATGGTGCGCCCGTGACAGTGTCCGGCGGCTCCTGACCGGGCGCCTCCGTTGCTAGCGGCACTCGCCGGCCCCACCCCGATGTGGTACGCCACCCGTGCCAGCGGTTACACCGCCCTTGTCCTGCTGAGCGCGAGCGTCGTGCTCGGAGTGCTCACCTCGTCGCGCGAGAGCCGCCGGGACTGGCCGAGATTCGTGGTCCAGACGTTGCACCGCAACCTCTCGTTGCTCGTCGGCGTGTTCCTGGTCATTCACATCCTCACGTCGGTCATCGATCCGTTCGCGAAGCTCAATTTCCTGGATGCGTTCGTCCCGTTCATCGCCACGTACCGCCCCCTGTGGCTCGGTCTCGGTGTCGTCGGGTTCGAGCTGCTGATTGCGATCACGGCGACGAGCCTGGTGCGGCATCGCCTCGGGTGGCGAACCTGGCGCGCGGTGCACCTCTTCGCATACGCCAGCTGGCCGGTCGCGGTGGTCCACGGCCTGGGAACCGGGAGCGACACCAAGTCGCTCTGGGCACTGCTGCTGGTTGCGGTATGCGTGGCGGCCGTCGTCGCTGCCCTGGTGTGGCGCCTCGCGCACCTCGAGCCGAGATTCGCCGCGGTCCGCTTCCTGGGAATCGCGGGGAGCGTCGCTTCGATCGGACTGCTCGTCGTGTGGATGGCAGCGGGGCCGCTGCAGCATGGTTGGGCCAAGGCGGCCGGGACGCCCGCGAACCTCCTCGCCGGCGCCGGGGCCACGCCCGCCCGGGTCACCGAGCTCAGTGCCGGCATGAACGATCCGCTCATCGGCAGGCTGGTGCGCTCGACGGCGAGTGTCACCGCCACCCTGACCGATAGCCACGACAGCGCGCTCCGACTCGTGATCGTCGCCAACGCCGACGGCAGCGGGACGCTGACGATCACGCGATCGGGAGGGAGTGTCTGCCAGGTGGCGGCGACCATCGGCAACACCTCGGTCAGCGCCCGATGCGGCGCCATCCTCGCCATGGTCCAGATCTTCGACCAGGGCGACGGCTCGATCGGCGGGACCCTCACCACCCAGAAGGCGAGCGCGTGAGCCTCTCCACGGATGTCGGCAGCACCGCCCGGCGTCTGCTCCCCACCCGCCCCGTGCCGGAGGATCTCGACGCGCACCTGGCCGGCTTCGGCCCACGCCCGCGGCTCGACCCCGACGCGATGATCGACGCGCTCGACGACAGCGGACTTCGCGGACGTGGCGGCGCCGACTTTCCGACCGGGGTCAAGTGGCGGGCGGTGATGGACCACACAAGCCGGGACGGCGACGCCGTCGTCGTCGCCAACGCGGCCGAGTGCGAACCGGCGAGCTTCAAGGACCGGTTCCTGTTGACGTACCGGCCGCACCTCGTGCTCGACGGTCTCGAACACGCCGCTGACGCGGTGGGCGCACGACGGGTGGTCATCTACACAACGCGATCGCACAGCGACGTCGAGGCCGCGCTTCGAGCGGCGATCAGGGAGCGGCGCCGGCGTGACGACAGCGATCGCTTCATCGACGTCCAGGTCGGCCCGAACCGCTACGTCGCCGGCGAGGAGACGGCGGTGGTCTCGCGCGTCTCCGGCCGCCTTGCCAAGCCGAAGGTCGTCCCCCCACGCCCGTTTCAAAGCGGCGTCGACCGGTTGCCGACCCTCGTCCAGAACGTCGAGACGCTCGCCCACGCGGCGCTCATCGCCCGCTTCGGTGCCCCGTGGTTTCGGTCGGTCGGCACGCAGCGATCGCCTGGAACCGCGCTGCTGACGGTCAGCGGCGCCGTGCGAACACCGGGCGTCCTCGAGGCGGCGTCCGACACCACCGTGGGCGCTATCGTGGAGCGCGCCGGCGGCGTCGACGGGGAACCGGCGATGGTGCTGCTCGGTGGGTACTTCGGCCGCTGGGTGGCGGCTGACCGCATCTGGAATCAGACGATTGACGCCGATTCACTCCGATCGATCGGAGCGACTCTGGGAACCGGCGTGCTCGTGGTCGCGACCGCCGCGACATGCGGGATCAGCGAGACCGATCGCGTGCTGACCTTTCTCGCCGGCCAGACGGCGGGGCAGTGCGGACCGTGTCACGTCGGCCTGCCCGCGATCGCCGAGACGTTTCACAAGGTGGCAACCGGCCGGGCTCGCCCCGCTGCATTGGACCTCCTCGTCCGCTGGTCGCACGATGTCCGCGGCCGGGGCGCCTGCAGGCACCCCGACGGAGCGATGCTCTTTCTTGCCAGCGCCATGGAGCTCTTCGCCGCCGATCTCCGCCATCACCTCAGGCACGGCTTGTGCAGGTACTCCGAGCAACGAGCGTTGCTGCCCGTTCCCGCAACCGAAGGAGGATGGTGGTGAGGGTTCGACTCCGTGTCGACCCGATCAAGTGCAAGGCGCACGGCATGTGCGGTGAGCTGTTTCCTGAGCGTATCCGCATGGACGACTGGGGGTACCCCGTCATCGACTCGCGAGCACTCTCCGATGACGTGGTCGAGCACGCCCGCCGCGCCATCGTCGACTGTCCTCGAGCAGCCTTATGGGTGGAACCCGTCGACGAGCCGGGTGCGCGAGAGCGGCCAGACGACTCCGACTGAGGTGCCACCGCCCGGCACGTCCGCGATCTGCCAGCGGCCCCTGGTCGCCACCACGATGGCATTGCCGATCGCGAGCCCAAGGCCGGCTCCGTCGCCCTCGCTCGTCCCGCGGCGAAACCGCTCGAAGATCCGCGCACGGCGCTCCATCGGGATACCCGGGCCGGTGTCGCTCACCGTCAGACGCACGTGGTCGCGCTCACGCGCTGCCGCGATGCTCACCGTGCCGTTCGGTGGCGTGTACCGGCACGCGTTGTCGAGCAGGACGCCGATGAGCCGGTCGATCCAGTCCGCGGGAGCATCGACCAGGGCCAGCGTCGCTCCGTCACTGCGATTCTCGAGATGCAGGCTCGCGTGCTCGGCGATGGGGACGAACCGCTGCACGCCAACCTCTGCCGCCGTGGTGACGTCGACAGGCTCGGTGACCGGATCGGGGGGCAGGGCGTCGAAGCGAGCGAGCCAGAGGAGGTCCTCGACGATCGAGCGCATCCGATGGGTCTCGTCCGCAACCCGGCGCAGCGTTGCGTCATCCGCGCCGTCAGCCTCGAGATTCGCGAGCGCGAGCGTGGTCTCAGCCTCGATCACCGCAAGCGGGGTGCGCAGTTCGTGTGATGCGTCGGCCGTGAATTCGAGCTGACGCCGCCTCGCCCGTTCGATCGGTCCTGCCGTCTGCCGGCCCACCACGAACGCGCCGGCAAACACGACAACCAGCAGGGCCGGTCCGACCACGGCTTCGGTGATCGTCAATGCCGTGAGCGCTTTCGACTCGTTGCCGACGCTCACGGCGCCGACGAGCCTGCCGGTCGGAATGGCGACACCGGCAACCAGGACATCGGCGCCGGCAATCCGGCTCTCCGAGGGAGCGCTCGCGTTGACCGCGCTCGCGGGGAGCGCCGGCGCCCCGGGCGTCGACGCAACGATCGCGCCCGCGCTGTTCACGTTCCAGACGAGCACGGGGTCGTCGACATCGGGCTCTTCGAGGTTCGGACCGCCGCGCCGCTGAGCCAGTTGCGTGAGCTCGGTGGTGAGGCGCGTGGTGGCTGACGAGCGCAATGTCTGAGCAACGATCACATCGATCGCGACGCACAGGGCGACCATGAGCCCCGCGACGACTGCGGTCGTGATGAGCGCGATGCGCAGTGCATGCCTGCTGAGGCGCGTGCTCACGAGCCCCGCTCAACGAGCCGGTATCCGACACTTCGCACGGCCTCGAGCCTGAGCCCCGCGCCGACCAGCTTGGCGCGCAGCCGAGTCACGTGAACGTCGATGCTGTTGGACGCTATCGGGTCGAGGGCATCCGTCCACGCATGGTTTGCGATGGTGTCGCGGCTCACCACAGCCGGGCTGCGGCGCACGAGCAGCTCGACGATCGCATATTCGGTGGGCGTCAATGCCAGCGCGGCACCGTTGACAGACGCGAGTCGGGTCGCCGGATCGATGGTCAGCGCGCCGGCGCGGAGGCGCACGCCGAGCGTCGACGACGGACGCCGCATCAGGGCTCGGAGGCGGGCGAGCATCTCCTGGAAATCAAAGGGTTTGACGAGGTAGTCGTCGCACCCCGCATCGAGCCCACGAATGCGGTCGGACGGCGTGTCGCGGGCGGTGAGCATCAGCACGGGGGTGGACAGATACCTCGAACGGATCGCGGTGACAACGTCGATACCATCCATGACGGGCATTCGCCAGTCGACGACTGCGGCGGCGTAGGTCTTCCCGAGGAGCAGCTCGAGCGCCTCATCCCCGCGCGCGGCGACATCGACCGTGTAGCCGGCGGAGCGCAGTCCTCGAGCGAGGACATCGCGAAGCTTCGTGTCGTCTTCAGCGACGAGGATATGCATCGAGGCGCGTCATCGAGGAACGGTGAGACTGGCACACGCGAGGTGAGCCTACTCCCAAGACCACGCCTTCACCGTTCCGCAAGGGAGCGCGCGATAGGCTGCCGGTGTGAGGGCAGAGACTCCGTTGATCGATCGCACCCTGGCCATCGCCCGCGTGGATTGGGCCCCGTCACATCGTCAGCCGGCGCCGGCGCGGCTGGCGGTCGCAACCGTGATCGCGGTCCTCGGCTCACTTGCCGCCGACGCGATCCTCGTCGCCGTCGGCACGCGCATCTTTCCCGGGACAGCCGGCTACGAGCATTTCCGGTTCGAGAGCTATGCCAAGCTCACGATCATCGGCGTCCTGGCCGGCGCGGCGGGCTGGCCCGTGCTCACGCGAATCAGCTCGGCACCACGCTGGCTCTACGGGTGGCTCACGGTCCTGATGAGCCTCGGGTTGTTCCTTCCGGACGCATGGCTGCTCATCCATCACCAGCCACCCAAGGCGGTCGCCGTGTTGATGGCCATGCACGTCGCGGTGGCCGTGATCCTCTACTGCACGATGGTGTTTATCGCGCCGGTCGACCGGGTCCGCCGGACCTGATCCTGCTCAGGACGCCACTCGCGACGTCTTGAGGAGCTCCAGCGGCGACCGACCGAGCTGCAGGGCCTGTGCGTGGGTGAGCCGCCCGTCGCTGACCAGACGCTGCAGCACATAGAGCATTCGAGCCTCGGCGGCGCCGAGATGTCGAAACGGATCGAGTGCGCTCGGTGCCTGGACGATCCCAGCGAGCAACGCGGCTTGCCCCCAGTTGAGCCGGCTGGGAGTGACGCCGAAGTACCCGAGGCTTGCGGCGCGAATACCGAAGTACCCGTGCCCGAAGTAGGCGGCCGACAGGTACATCGACAGGATCGCCTCCTTCGTGAAGTGCGTATCGAACTCGAGCGCGAGTGAGACGCGCCGGACGCGGCCCCAGACACCGCCCGTGACCGTTGGATACAGCATGTGTGCGAGTTGCATCTCGATCGTGCTGCCGCCGAGGTCCTGCGCGGTGACAAATCCCCAGAACGCACGCAGCAACGCGACACTGTCAACGCCGTTGTTCGAATAGAACGTGTCGTCCTCCGAGGCCACCAGTGCCTGCGCGATTCGATCCGAGGGACCGATCATCACGGGCGTCGTCCCGTGCGCGCGGTCGATCGCCGCGACGACGGCCGGAGCGCCGGACACGTTGGGGTCGGTTGCGACGTTGATCTCGAAGGCGGTCGCGACGGCGATGAGGCAGACCAGCACGATGCGCGCCGCACGCCGCACACCTCGGTGCCGCGCCGGAGCACCACGGATCGCGGCCGGCTGCTCGTCTTCGCGGCTCGTGCCGGTACGAGGTGCTTCAGGCGCCGAAGCGGGTGGACGGGGGCTGGTGACGACCGACATACTTGTTCGGAGGCCGGCGCGAGGGCGCGCGCAATCCTCTTGCTGGGGGAACGGCCTTGCCCGCACTGGCGTTTCGGTGCGGGCGCCGAGGCGGCGCCCGGAGCGTGTCTCCGGGTGCCGCCTCCGTCAGCGGGTGATCGCCACGCTCACGGCCCCTTCTGGGCAGCCGCGTGACGCATCTCGGCATAGTGACGGCGCCAGATCAGCCGGTGAATCGGGATCCACCGCGGGATGTCGCGCAGGCCTGGAATGACGGGGACCAGCAGGAGGAGCACGGTGAGCAGGAGCATCACCCCCACGACCGCCAGGTCGGTGTTGGCAGTGCTGATGCCCAGGAATCCGGTCGACGAGTTGAAGGGCGGAATCTGGTACCACATCGTGTAGAGCCAGAGCCATGCCGATCCCGGATAGCGGCCCGTCTCGTTCATCACGCCCCAGTCGCTGCCGATGAGCTTCTGCTGCGCCGCGAGGTCGGCGATGTAGCCACCGTCATCGAGGAACAACAGCGCCCTGGAGAAGTCCGTCTGATAGAAGTGGTCGCTGGTCAGGAGCAGCGCATCCAGGCCGCCGGACCTGGCAAGCGTGAGCATGCGATCCATGAGCACCGACACCGGGCCGAAGTCCCCGGCGGGGACGGTCACCGTCCCGTCCGAAGCGACGGTTGCCGTGCCAAGGGCAGTCGTGTAGTTCGTGAGCCACTTCTGCTGCTGATCGCTGGACGCCGCTTGGTAGCTGGTCAGCGCCGATGCGAGCTCCGCATCGCCGGCGGTCGCCTGGGTGAGTGGCTGCAGCACGAAGTCGTTGGGCGCGTTGATGGGAATGTGAACACCGGCCCATTGCTGAGGAGCCAGGGGGCCCCAGCTCTGCGCCGAGCCGCTTCCTGAGTTGTACGGTGGCCCGTAGCCGGCCACCACGGTGGAGCCCGAGAGCTCGCCCGATGCGGTCGTGAGGAAGTCCACGGGGTTCGCCTTCGACCAGCTCTGCAAGGTGACCGACGGCACGTCCGGTGACGACAGCACCGCCGACAGAACCAACACCACGGCGAGGACGCCGATCATCGCGATGGTGACCTCCTTCAGGAGATCGTACGGAATCATCCGGATCCCGCGGTAGTAGGTCTTCTTGTCGACCTTGGATGCCTTCACGGCGTCACCTGAAAGGGATCGTCAATCGGCCGCACGACACCTTTCGCGCGCACCTGAATGATGTGCAGCACCACCAGCAGGGTCACGCCGATCGGCATCAGCATCACGTGCAGCCCGTACATCTGCCCGAAGTTGAGTGCGTTGAACAGCCCGCCGAAGCCTGTCGAGTTGATCGCGTCCTTGGCGTTGATCGCAATCCACTGTGAGTCGAAGTTCTGCTGGATCACGTATCCCGTGAACGCGGTCCCGACGCTGATCGAGAAGATCACGACACCCACCATCCAGGTCTTGGCTCTCCCGTCGCGCCAGCCCGCTCCCCAGAACTGTCCCCAGAGGTGGAGCACCATGAAGATGAAGAACATCTGGACGGACCAGAAGTGGGTGCTGTTGAAGAAGTGACCGACCGATGACACATGCCACCACGCGGATCCGAAGAATGCGAGCACCACGCCGCTGATCACCAACCAGAACAGCGCGGCGATGGTAACCACTCCAAAGACGTACACCCACGAACCGATGTATGCCGGCTGCTTGGTGGGGAGCAACTCGGTGATGGGCAGTGTCTTCTCCACACGGCGCCGCACCGATGCCGTCCAGCCGGTCTCATCGTCCGCGACGGACTGCGGGGCAGTGACCGTCGAGTCGATGGTCACCGGTGCGCCGTCGTCACTCATCGCGCGGCTCCTTCGGCCCGTGAGACGGGAACGGCGCGACGAGCGCAGCCACGAAGAGCAGCACCATCACGCAGATGAGGACGAAATTCGGCAGCGAGATGAGAATGAAGCCCCAGTGAATGTATGGAGCAGGCGCGTCCATTGGCAACCTCCGTGTGTCGTGGGGAGTGTCAAGCGGGAGTGTGTGTGTTCGCACATACTCCGCGGAAGGGGACGACGTCGCCGGAATCGCGTGACCTGCGGCACACGTGACTGTGACCAATGACCCTGTACGAGCACGGCCTCGGAGGAATCCGGACGTCGCAGAGCGATAGCCCCGTGCTGATCCACATACCATAGCGGCGTGCTGATCCACGATCGGTACGGTTTCGTACTGACGGTTGTTGCTGCGCTTGGCGCGATCGCGGCGGTAGCCAGCCTGTTGCGTCCGCGGATCCTGCCGGCCGTGCGCCTGTATCTCCGCGTGACCATCGCGGTGGTCGCGGTTCAGGTCGCCATCGGCCTGGTGCTGGTCGCGACCGGCGACCGGCCCCAGCAGCTCATCCACTGGTTCTACGGCGCGGCAACGCTTCTGACCCTGCCGCTCGCCATGTGGCTCGGTGGAAAACTGGGCGGGCGAGAGCAGCACGTCTGGCTGGTCGGCGGAGCCACGCTGACCGTCCTGTTCGCGTTCCGCGCGATGGCGACCGGTTGAGGTTGCGGGTTGAATGCAGGCCGGTCGCGGATGGAGGACCAACGGCACTTGTGGCCGCGTGCCCCGGCTGACCAGGATTGAGCGGTGACAGGAGAGAGGCTCAATCTCGATGTGGGATCGCTCGATGCAGGCTTGGCGTCCTTTACGCCGACCGATCTCGACGTCCGGCGCGCACGAACACGAGCCGTGAATGCCGTCGCGACCATCGACGACTCGTCCGCGTCGTGCCCGTACTCGGAGGAGACAGTGGTTGGCTGCCGCTTCTACCGCCCTGTCTCTGCTCACGGCGACTTCCCGGAAGCGGGTCACTGCGCGGATGCCTCGGTCCTGACCAGCGCCGACCACATCCGCCACACGATCTGCCGCCGTCGTATGCGTGTCGCCGCAGGCCGCCTGCTCGACCACCCGACTCTGTCACCGGCCGGTCCGAGGCTAGGCTAGAGCCCCTCTCGGGGAGGTCAGCGCATCATCCTGACGGCCCCGTCAGCACCGATGCGCGTTCCGCGGTCCAACCGGTCCCGTTGAATACCCAAAGGGCATTCAACGTATTGGGACGACCGGCACTGCCAATCATCAGGACGCGGCCGATGCGGGTGTCCGTGAGGAGCCAGGAGCCGTGATAGTACGTATCGACGACAGGCGATGCTGCATTGACCTGACTCCACGAGCTGCCACTCAGCGTCCAGGTCGACCCCACGCGTACGTCACCTCCACCGATGTACAGCACCACGTCACCCGTTCGTGGATCCGTCGCCATCGTCGCCGAGATCGGGTCGAAAGGCGCCACCTCGTCGGCCGCCAATTGCGACCAGGTGGAACCGTCCCATACCCATGTTTGCGTGCGGGTGTTGGCGTTGCCCGTGAACACGGCTACCACGCGGCGATGCGCCGGATCGGACACCAGCACCGGCGTCGATCCCTCCACGGGGAGTGCTGTGGCCGGTTGATCCAGGCGCCACGCCGATCCCTCCCACGTCCACGTGTCGTCAACCGTCGGCACTCCGCCGGTTGGCGCGGTCACGAGTACCAGCTGCCCGCGCGCCGGAAGCGCCGCCAGTCCGACCAGGCTCTGGGTGGTGGTCGGTAGATCGCCGTGGTGCGTCCATGTTGTGCCATCCCATGTCCAGGTCCCGATCGGCGGGTCAGTCTGCAAGGGACCACCGACCAGGATCATCCGGCCGGTGACCGGGTCCTCGGTCATCCATCCCCCGACAACGGCGGGGCTCGTGCCCGGGTGCAGCAGATGCCAACCTCCGGCATCGAACGACCAGGTTTCGCGTGACGTTGTCTCCGGCCCGTTCCCAAACTCGCTGCCGCCGTACATCAGGACATCGTTGTGCACGGCGTCGAACGCCATCGCATCCAACTCGCGCGGGGCTGGCAGCGGCGGCGCGAGTGTCACCGCCGGTGTGGGGCCTCGAGGCTCGGCGGTGGGCGGGATGATGGCGGCCGTCGCCGGCAGCGGTGATCGGTTGTGTGGGGCGCCCTCGAGCACCGCCTGAAGGCCATAGAAGGCGGCGGGCGCGACGACGATGAGAACGAGCACTCCCCACATGCGGCGACGCGACTGGACCATGACCCCATCATCCAAGCATCGGCCGAGGACCGCGAGCGATCACGCAACGACCTCGTTGGGCGAGGGGCCGCCCACTCAGGCGCGTCGAGCTGCCACTTCAAGAATGACGTTCGAGCCACTCGGACAGCACGGCTCGACACTGTAAGCAGACAAGCTCGCTGAGCATCTTCCTCCCTCCTGCGCTGGTTGCCGGATAGGAGGCACCGAGACGGTCATCGAGGACCTCCAGGTCGCGGCGGAGCTCCGCGGCAACGCCGAAGACGCGCTGGCTGGATGTCGCGCTGTCGACGTCCCAGCCAACGAGGTTCAGCGGTTCCTGGGACTCGAACAGGTCATCGGCATCCAGCCTGAATTCGCGCCGGACGATCGCCAGTGCTGTCCGTGCAAGCGCGCTCGGATCGTCGAGCCTGCCGCCCGCAAAGTCGAGGGTCGCCCTGCCGACCCCCGGCCGGAACGAGCGCACTGGTGCGATCAGCCGGCCGTCGTGGACGGTGACCACGAGCAACGAGTCGGGCTTCTCGACTCGCCAGTATTCGAGTTCCCGCCCGGCTCCCTCCCGCCATCGCTCGCCGATCATCGACATCCAGGGCGTTCGCACCTCGACCATGCGCGACAGGACCCGCCACCGCTCCTCGTCAGGTGCGTCACTCATGGGGTCTCGCGTACGGGTGAGGCGATGTCAGGTTGATAGCGGCGGGTCAATCGACGCATGTGTGCTCCCGCGCGCCACGAGGCCAGGGGCGTCAGCCACCACGCGATCGAAGGTCTCGATCTCGACTGCCTCAAACAGCACCTGCTCGGTGCCGGTGAGAACATGCCCGTGCACGACCGGCATGCAGTCCTCGCCCTCCACCAGGAAGTGTGCGGTGCCGATCTCCAGAAAGTCGGCCAGCAGGTCATGCAAGGCGGCGCGGTCCTGCGCCGGCGTCCACTCGATGATCGCCCGACCCAGATTGTCCAGACGGAGGTGATCGGCGCGAAGCGCTGCGATCTCGGCGTCAGACCCGCTCATGAACGTCTCGATGTACGGATAGACGACGTGTTCCTCCGCATGTCCATGCGCGGCGATGTGGTCGACGAGGAATCGGACATGGCGCATCGTCTCGAGCACCTGTGCGTCGCTCAAGGTTGGCATCTCGTCAGCCAGCGCGCGGATCTCATCGAGACGCCGGCGCAGCGATCGTGCTTCTCTGCTCAACGGGCCGCTCGCAGTGCTCACGGTCGTCGCTTTCGGCTCGTCAGGTGCCACGGGATTCATGGGCTTCCTCCTGGGTGGTCGGCGGACCAATCCAGAATCGCAGCGCCACGCAGGGCGCGCCAGGGCCATAGGTCCGCACGGCCTGGCGCCGTAGGAGGACGGCCCAGGGGTCCAAGGTCACACGGACCGATGGGTCGGACGCGGGATGGTCACCATCGCCAGCGGGACGAGCACGAGGTTGCATCCAAATGCCCACGCGAGGTTCTGGCGGATGAAGCGCAGCGTCGCCCGCGAGAGCGCAATCGCGACACTCACAGCCTCGATATCGCGTGGCACGCCGGCCTCGTGGAGGCGGCGATGTCATACCCGCGGTCGATCACGCCCGAACTACGGACGTGCAGACTGATCGGCGCGATGGTCTTCGGTATCGTGACCCGGACTCCCCGTGCGCGGCGGGCGGGCTCAGGGCCGTCGGGCTCTCGCCCGCATGGCCTTCGGCGCTCGCGCGTCGTCGCCGCCCTGGCCGCCGGGCTCCTGCTCCTGTGGGTGGCGATTCGTGTTGCGACTCCTCGGGTGCTGGCGCGCTTCTTCCGCGTTCCCCACGTTCCCTCCGGCGACACACCGGCGCAGGTGGGGCTCCAGGCCGAGGACGTGACGATCAACGGACCACACGGACGGCGGCTCCGAGCCTGGTTCGTCCCCGCACCAGCGAGCGGCCCACAGCCAGCAGCACTCGTGCTTCACGGGTGGACCGGCAGCGCAAGCCTCATGCTGCCCATTGCCGGGCCGCTGCTCGCTGCCGGGTTGCACGTACTGCTCCTCGACGCCCGCTGCCATGGACGCAGCGACGACGACAGCTTCAGCTCCATGCCTGACTTCGCCACCGATGCCGAGCACGCACTCGCGTGGCTACGCGCCGACCCGCGCGTCGACGCGGAGCGCGTCGTTCTGGTGGGTCATTCGGTCGGCGCCGGAGCATGCTTGATGGTGGCCGCGCGAGACTCGCGGGTTGCAGCGGTCGTCAGCCTCTCGTCGATGGCGGATCCTGCCGACTTCATGGGCCGCGCAATGCGCCGTCGCGGAGTGCCTCGAGTCGCCGTGCGGTTCGTGCTCAATCAGATCCAGCGCGCCGTTGGCCAGCGTTTCACCGAGTTCGCCCCTCTCGCCACGGTCGCGCGCGTGCGCGTCCCGGTGCTGTTGATCCACGGCGCCGAGGATCCGGTGGTGCCGCTTGCCGATGCCGAGGCGCTCCAGTCCGCGGCACCTGCGGGGACCGCTCTCCTGGTCATCCCGGCCGCTGGTCACAGCGCAATCGGTGACTTCCTCACCGTGGCCCCGACAGTGACAGTCTTCCTGCAGCGAGCTCTCCAGTCGCCATCCGAGGTGTGACCTTCGGCCCTGGTTTCCGGCTCACCACGCACCTACGCTGGATCCATTGCGTTAGCGATTCGGAGATTGAGTCATGAGTGAGCGTGTCGATGAACTGCTCAAGGGACTGAGCGACAGCGAGAGACAGGAGCTTGCCGAGCGGATGCTTGCCGGCACACCCGGGCCCCACGCCGGAACCGTCGAAGAACGCGTGGCCGAGTTGGAGCAGGCGCTCTACGCGCCGCGATGCCGGGGGCCGCACCACCGCCATCACCACCGCTGCGGTTGCCCCTGGCAATGACACCGCGGCACCCCGCGCACTGACTCACCCGGCCGAGCAGTACTCCATCGCCGCGTCAGCGAGCTTCGCCCACTCGGCCGCCTGGGGAGCCGGCACCACGACCCACTCCTTCATCGGACGGCCACCCATCGGGTCGAACAGGTGCGCGCCAGGAATCCTCAGGGCCCGGGCATGAGCCTTGCCCGACAGCTTGAACACCATGTCGCCGTCGATGCTCCCCGCGAACGCCTTGCTCCCGATCTTCAGCGTTGGCATTCCGAACATCTTGCCGGCGGTCACGCCGGGGCGAGTCACCAATCGACCCGCCAGGTGCTCATAGCCGGATTCAGTCATCTCTCGATCCCCTGTGGCCGCGATGGGTCGACCCAGTATACTAAACCATATGGTTGCGCATCAGGAAGCGGCGCTCGACGCCGTCTTCGGCGCCCTCGGCGATCCGACCCGACGCCGGATTCTGATGCGCCTGCGCAACGGTGCCGAGGTGTCTGCGTCGGCGCTCGCGGCGCCGTTCCCCATGTCGCTTCCCGGTGTGACGAAGCACTTGCGGTCGTTGCAACGCGCCCAGCTCGTGGACCAGCGCAAACGGGGTCGGGAGCGGCTCTACCGGCTCCGGCCGGAACCACTCAGAATCGCCAACCAGTGGCTCGTCGAGTACGAGTCGTTTTGGACTGCGCGGCTCGACTCGCTGAACGAGTACGTGCGAAGAGATCTGCACCATGACGCCTGAGCTCCGCATCGAGCGCGTCATCGATGGCCCCGCCGAGGCGGTGTTTCACGCCTGGACAACGGCAGACGGGATGCGTCAATGGTGGGGTCCCGGGGGCTTCACCACACCGTACGCGGAAATCGACCTTCGTCCCGGCGGTTCATACCTCTTGATCATGCAACCACCCGAGGGCGAACCACTTGAACTTCGTGGCACCTATCGCGAGATTGTGCGTCCCCGGCGTTTGGTGTACACATGGCGGTGGACCTCGGGAGTGCCCGATCCCCACGAGTCCGTCGTCAGTGTCGACTTCGAAGACCTCGGGACCACGACGAGGGTGATCGTTGTTCACAGCGAACTTGACAACGAATCCCCAACTGACCCCTATGAGTACGGGTGGCAATCCGGACTCGACAAGCTCGCGATCCACGTCGCGGCATCCCCCCACATCACACGAGGAGACCACCGTGCCCCACGCTGAGCATCGCGTCACCATCAAACGTCCTGCTGCGGATGTCTTCTCGTATTTAGCCGACGGAGAGAAGTGCACCGAATGGCGAAGCGGGGTGATCGAGATCAAGAAGGTTTCCGGCGAAGGAGTCGGCACCCAGTACAAGCAGTCCGTCCGAGGCCCGGGCGGCCGCGCGATCGCGGCTGACTACACGATCACCGAATTCACGCCGAACACCGTCCTCGCTTTTCAAGCGACAGCCGGTCCGGTTCGTCCCCACGGCCGCTACGAACTCGCGGAGTCTGAAGGCTCGACAACGGTGGTCTTCAGCCTCGACGCCGAGCTGGCCGGCATCAAGAAGCTCTTCATGGGCGGAATGGTCGCCAAGACAATGGCCGCGGAGGTTCAAGCCCTCGAGAAGGCCAAGACGATTCTGGAGACGTGAACGTGCGATGAGGAGCCGGCGCGACATCCTGAACACGTCGAACTGACGCAATCAGGTCGAGCACGCGCTTCTCCTTCGGCCGCAGTCAAAGCTGATCCGATCCCGACTGAGACGGAGTATCTCGGCGGGAGATGGGGCTCGACCCCGCGACTTCAACCTTGGGAAGGTGATGATCCGTCTTCGAATTCGAGTGTGCCCGATGAACGCGTCAAGATGTCAAGTCACCCCATTTCCGAGCCTCGCCGTCTCTCCTCGCTTGAACCGGAAAACTGGAACCCCGAGGATATGCCGATCGATACGGACCGCCCAACGAAGTTGACGAGCCGCCACGACGCGATCGCAGCTCTGGAGCGCATCGCGTACATCCTCGAACGCGAGCGCGAGCCTTCGTACCGTGTGCGCGCCTTTCGCAATGCGGCCGCCGTCGTTCGTGCGCTTCCCGATGCAGAGATTGAGGAGCGGAGCAGGCGCGGCACACTGCACGGTCTCGCTGGGATCGGGCCGGTCACCGCGCGGGTCATCGAGGAGGCGCTGACGGGGGCGGAATCCTCGTACCTGCAACGCCTCGAAACGGAGACCCCGCCCATTGCCGACGACGCGCTGGCGCTGCGCCGGTCACTGCGCGGTGACTGCCACGTGCACTCGGACTGGTCGGACGGCGGCAGCCCTATCGAGGACATGGCTCGGACCGCGATCGCCCTTGGTCACGAGTACATCGCCCTGACCGATCACTCACCGCGGCTCACGGTGGCGCGCGGGCTGAGCGCTGAGCGGCTCCGCGAGCAACTCGACGTCGTGCGCGGCATCAACGAACGGCTCGCGCCGTTTCGGATCCTCACCGGCATCGAGGTCGACATCCTCGAAGACGGCTCGCTCGACCAGGAGCCGGACCTGCTCGCGCAGCTCGACGTCGTAGTGGCAAGCGTGCATTCGAAGCTCCGGATGCCGCCGGCGGAGATGACACCACGGATGCTCACCGCCATCCGCAACCCGCACATGGACGTCCTCGGTCACTGCACCGGTCGGATCGTCGTCGGCCGCGGGAGGCCCGAATCGGAGTTCGACGCGGATGCCGTCTTCGCGGAGTGCCGCGAGCATCACGTCGCGGTTGAGATCAACTCACGCCCGGAACGACTCGATCCCCCAATGCGCCTGCTGAAGCTCGCGATCGAGGCGGGATGCCGGCTCGCCGTCGACACGGATGCGCACGCGCCGGGCCAGCTCGAGTGGCAGCTGCGCGGCTGCGAGCGCGCTGCCGCGTGCCATGTTTCAGCCGAAATGGTCATCAACACCATGCCGGTGGGCGAGATCGTCGCGTGGACGCGGATGACATAGCTCAGGCTGCGGCGCTCCGCCGAGCACGGTGGTCCACGAACGACGTCAGGCTGTCTCCCGTTTGTTGTACGCGATGGTCTTCACCTCAGGGAGCGATGAGAGGCATGATCAGCCGGCCTCGAAGGTGGCGATGACTCCGGTCCACGCAACCGAGCTGCTGAGCGTGGCTCCGAAGCTCTGGGTTCCGGTGCTGCTGAGCACTTGCCAGGCGGCCTGCTCGCCGGCAGCTTCGCCAGAGGCCGTGGACTGCTCGATGCCGGGCTCGACGGTGTACCCCGCGGTCTGGGCGCTGGGGGTGACCTTGGCGTTCCAGCCGATGTCGGCGACCACGATCTCGTCAGCGACCGAGGTCGTGGCGGTGGTGCCTGTGGACGCGGTGATGCCGCTGCCCGCCGCTGCGGCGGTGCGGTCGAGCGGGCTCGATGAGGCGCCCCCCACGTCGAGCACGGTGAAGGCGATGGCCGAGGCTGATGTCACCGTCACGGTGACGCTGGTCACACTCGTCGCTGCAGCCGCGTACCAGATCTCCCCATCGACCTGGCCCTTGCCGACCCCGGCCGCCCGGACCCATTTGTTGCCTGCCGAATCGGTGACCGCGGTGACTGTGGCCAGCGCCGTGGTGTTCCGGTCCCGGATGGCGGCAACGAGGAGGTCCCCGCCGCTCGTCGCGGTGCCGGTCGACGCCGACAGCGTGGTGCCCGACGTGAGGTTCGCGGCACCGAACGACTGCGCCACTCCGATTGTGGCCGGGCTCGGGACCAGGGAGACGTCGATCCCGGTTGTCGCGGTTCCGCTCGTCACGGTGAAGGTGCCGCTGCTTGCCCCGACGTAGGCGGGCGCTGAGACAGAGATGGTGTAGCCGCTCCCCGGAGTCACCTGGGTGAACTGGTAGTCACCGCTGCTGTCGGTGGTGGTGGTGGGCGTGCTCGTACAGTTGCAGGTGACCGTGGCGCCGCTGATCCCAGCGCTCGTGTTCGCGTTGGTCACCGTGCCGCTGACGGCGCCGCCGGTCTCCGCCAGGGAGACGTCGATCGCCGTGCTTGCCTGGCCGCCCGTCACCGTGAAGGAGCCGGTTCCGCCGGTGGTGTACCCGGTGCCCGACGCGGACACCGTGTAGGCGGTGCCGGGGGTGACCTCGGTGAAGGTGTATTCGCCGAGGCTGTCCGTCGTGGTGGTGGGCGTGGTCGTACAGTTGCAGGTGACCGTGGCCCCGCTGATCGGAGGGTTACCCGGCGCAGTGGCATCCGTCACCGTGCCGCTGACGACGCCGCCGGTCTCCGGCAGCGCCTCATTCTCGGTGGTGGTGCTGCCCGCGGTGACCGACAAACTGCCGATTGTCTCGGTCGTGTACCCGGTGTCCGAGAAGCTCAGGCCGTAGCCGCTTCCGGGTGTGACGTTGGTGAAGCTGTAGTCTCCGCTGCCATCGGTGGTGGTGGTGAGCGTGCCACCGCATGAGCAGGTCACGTGGGCGCCGGAGATGGCGGGATGACTGGGGTCGGTCTGGTCCGTCACCTGCCCGGTGACGCCGCCGGTCGTGGAGCCGCCGAGGCCGAACGCCGGCTCCAGATCGCCGTCGTTGGTGCCACTTGAATGCCCCAGCAGGCCCACGCCGTACGCCTCCTCGATGCCGCGCAACGCCCCGTAGAGGTCACCTGCGGAGGTAAAGCTGCCGGCGGCATTGGCGGTGATCACCAGGGTGGGGACGTGGCCGCCGCACTCCGGCACATTGGGCGAGGTGCACGACCCGTCATCGGGGGGGCTTCCCCCGGCCAACCCAAGCTTGGTCGTGCCCTCGTCCCAGGTGAGAATGACGACGCCGTTGTTCTGAAACCATGTCGATTTGAGGACGGGCCCCAGGTTGTCCTTCAGCCAGGTGTCGCCTGCGGTGATGAGCTGGCTGCCGGAGTCGCTGGCGCAGGTGGTACTACCGCTCGTGCTGCCATGCATGTCGTTGCAGTCGTTGGGAGTGATGAAGACGAAGTCGGGCGCGCTGACGCCGTCCAGGGCGGTGACAAGGCCACTGGAACCCGGATAGGGCACCACCCCCTCACTGCTGCCGCTGGTGCAGTAGCTGCCGTAGTTGGTGAAGAAGTGGAAGGGGTTGTGGATAGGATCGTACAGACCGTTCGAGCCTTGCGTCGAGCAGTCCGACGGCATGCTCTCCATGTATCCCTGCCAGGGGATGTTCGCGCTGTGGAGCTCGTCCACCAGGTTGGTAGCGGAGAAGGGAGGCGTCTTCTTCGTGGTCCCGCCGAGCCCTTGATCGGAGCCCGAGATCAGGTCCAGGTAGTCCGTGGGGCTGTTGTGTTCCACGGCGTACCAGTTGGTGGCGGATGTGTACGTGCTCGCCAGGCTGTTGATGTACGGAGCGTTCGAGCTGCCGATGATGGCCCCATACTCCTGGTTCTCCTCGACGATCACCATCACGTGCGGCGCAACCGGAGCCGTGGTGACCGTGAAGGAGGTCGATGAGGTGACTGTGTTCGCGGGCGTGGTCACTGAGATCGGTCCGGAGGTCGCGCCGCTCGGGACGGTCGTGGCGATCTGCGAATCCGATGACACCGTGAAGGTGGGCTGATTGGTGGTGTTGAATACCACCGCGGTCGCGCCGGCGAACCCGGAGCCGGTGATCGTCACCGACGCCCCCACGGGGCCGCTGGTCGGGCTGAAGCCGGTAATTGTGGGATCCACGGTGAATGCCGTGGACGAGGTCGCCGTGCCCCCTGACGTGGCGACCGTGATCGGCCCGGTGGTGGCACCGGCTGGAACGCTCGCGCTGATCTGAGCGTCTCCCGTGACCGAGAAGCCGGCGGGGGTGCCGTTGAACGTGACCGAGCTGGTGCCGTTGCTGAATCCGCTCCCGTAGATCGTCACCGAGGTGCCGTCCGTCCCATGGCCTGGACTGAAGCTGGTGATCGCCGGCGCCGGTCCGGATACGCCGAGCTTGAAAGTGGCGATGGCCCCTGTCCAGGCCACGGTGCTCGAACTGATGGTGGCTCCGTAGGTCTGAGACCCGGTGGCGCTCAGCAGCTGCCAGGCCGCCTGCTCGGCTTCCGCGCTGCCCTTCACGGTCGATGTCTGCGCCCCGACGAAGGTGTACCCAGGGGTTTGCGCACTGGCGGTGTAGCTGCCATTCCAGCCGATGTCGGCGATCGCGACCTCGCTCGCCTGCGCGGTGGTGGGGATGGTTCCGGTCGATGCCGGCTCGGTGTTCCCGGCGTTGGTGGCGGTGACATCGAGCGGTGAGCCGGTGGCGCCGGTTACCTCGAGCACGGTGAAGGCGATGGCGGTCGTGGTCGCCGTACCCGCCGTGACGGTCACCGACTGCGAAGGGCTGAGGCTCAACGCACCGGCGAAATACCATGTCGACTGGTCGCCCTGTCCAGAGGCTCTATCGGCGGCCCGGCTCCAGGTCTCTCCGTTGGAGTCGCTGACGCTGGTCACCGACTGGATGGAACCGCTGGTGCTGCGGGTTCTGACGACCGCCACGAGCAGGTCGCCCCCGGTCGTCGCCGTGCTCGGTGACGCCGACAGCGTGTTGCCTCCGGCCGAGTTGCCTGCTCCGAAGCTCTCGGCCAACGCGAAACTGCTCGCGGCCGACGAGCTCACGGCCGCCGCGAGGACCGCCGTCGACCCCACGGCTCCGATGACCAGGACCATGGCGGCGACGAGCCACCCGGTCCGGACGCGGCGGGAGAGCGCGCGTGATGTCCGCGACCGAGTGTCGACCGCGAGATGGGTCCGACGTGGGCGAGACCTCAGCAGCGCCGACCTCCCATGCAACCGCCGCCGCCGCGAACGATGGCCTTCGCTCATCTCATCCAACCCCCGGTGCCGTTGACACCTATCCCCCCTGTTAGGGGTGCCGGATCGCCTTCAACTGGAAGCGGAGTTCCCCCTACCCGTCCAGCGTACCACCGGGGGCAGCGCGCCGCTCCGGAGCCGGTTTGGGGCATGCGGACACGTGGCGTGGCGGAGGTGGCGGCCCAGTGAGCCGCGGGTCCCATGCCCGAGCCGATCTCACGCGATCAAATCACCTCATCAGTCGATTCGCTGGCAAACCGACTGAGATAACGGTCTCGGTTGAAGCTTCAGGCTGCGTCGGCCGCAGTCAAGACTGATCCGATCCCGGTTGAAACGGAGAGTCTAAGCGGGAGATGGCGCTCGAACCCGCAACTTCAACGTTGCGACTGTGCCGGTCCGTTCTTGAATTCAGGCGTGCGCGGTAACCGCTTCTGGATGTCCATCAACCCCCATGTTCGAGCGCTGCCTAGCATCCGCATGCGCGGTCAGTGAGGGTACGGATGGGCTCGTCGGCGATGACGATGTCCCGCTGGTGGCGTCGAGTCCCACAGTGATGCTCACAACGGTGACCGACGCCGCTTCGGGAGGGCTGTGTGTCCCTGTCCGTGCCCGGCGTTTCCGGGGTGTGCAGGTGCCCGACGATCAGCACGGTGCCACGCAGCCGGAAAGACGCCGAGAGGAAGGGGAACATCAGCATCGCGGCCGGGCCCCGGTACGCCCGGCGCCGACCGGGGCGCCCCGAGCGTCCACTTCGGGAGCACTGACAAGATGTTGGACGACCGTCGCCGCGTCGTCGAGACACGCGGCGATCCCGGTTACCCCATAGGCGGAGCCCGCGAGGATAAGCCCGGCCATCGGCTGCCGCGGATCGCCAGCAGCATGCTGCGGCCCAACGGGCAGAGCCTCACGCCAGCTGATCGCTCTGGCATCCACCGGAGGAGCTTGAATTCCCCAAAGGTCTGCCACGAGTGTGGATGCCATCGAGACGAGTTGCGCAGCGCTCCAGGCGTTGTGTCGGCGGTCAAGGACAGCGCGCGCAATGGCCAAGTTGGGCCGCGTCACCGCTGCCGGCCACTTCACGTCGATCCAGGTCAGGCCAGTCACTGGCGTTGAGTCGTGGAGCGTCGCGGATCGGAGGAACCCAGAGCTTCGGTCTTTCGGGACCTGATCATGCTCGTAGGCGAGCAGCACCGACTGACGAGGCGCCAAGCCTGGTCGCGAGTACGAGCACACGGCGCGGAGGATTTGCCGAGCCGCCCCCGGCGGTACGGCCACGACCACAGCATCGGCGACGATCTCGGCGCCGTCTGCTAGGGATGTCACCCACTTTCGGCCGACGGGACGCAGGTGTGCGACCAGCTCACCGCATCGAATTGGCCCCGCTCCGCTGATGAGTTCCGCGGCGAGACGCCACATCCCACCGCTGATGCCCACCACCTCGCGCATCCCTCCGCCGACGCTGCCGAGGACGACGTCTCGGTCACGCGGGACCAGCTGCTGCGGCGCTCCCCGTGGCCGGACCACAGGCAGGTTGATGGCCAGTTTGAGCAGCCGCGCGCTGAGTGACTCGGGCGTCGCGGCGATGGCATCTGCCGCTGGATCAACGGTGATGCCGGCCAACTCGACGCCGGAGATCATCCCGCCGGCGTGGTCGGCCGCCTCGACGATGTCCACGGTCGCGGCGCTTCCCAGGTGTCGACGGAGGCCGCTGGCAATCGCCAATCCGGTGACGCCGGCACCGATGATGGTTACCCGAGTTGCGCTCATCGGACTTGCGATATCAGGGTTCGTCTCCGCACCGTGGGCTCGGCTGCTACCGCCAGGTCGGTGGCATCCACCAGGTCAGCGCAGAGGCTGATGAGGTCGGCATCGGCGTTGAGCATCTGTGGCCGGATCAGGCGACGTCCGTGCCCCTCGACAATCCTCCGTGCCACAACATCGATGTCGTAGAGCACCTCCAGGTGATCGCAGAGGAACTGCACCGGAGACACCACCACAGCATCGTCGGTGGTGGCGGCGGCTTCATTCGTCACGTCCTCGAGCGCGGGCCCCAACCATTCCTGGCGAGAGTTGCGTGGTCTGCTCTGAAAGGCCACCCTCCAGCGTGTGTCAGGCAATTCGCAGGCGCTTGCCAGACGCGAGGCCATAGCGCCGATAGCCGCCGCATAATCACCGCTGCCCGCCATCGCCTGCGGAAGGCTGTGCGCGGTGAAGATCACCGGCGCGCTGTCGCCAGCGTCGCGCAGCACCGGGCGCAAGCGTCGTACAAGCAGCGTGAGAAAGTCGGGATGCGCTCCGAACGCGCCGATCTCCACGACGTCGCCCGGAATGCGTTCCGTTGCCGTCATCGCCTCATCGAGGCGGGCGCGATACTGCCGGCGATCGGCGGAGTCGTGCGCCGAGAGGGGAAGCAGTGCGATCGAGGATTCATCAGGGATGGCGCCCAAGACGTCCTCCGGCGCGGGGCTGCCATAGCGCATCACCACGTGCACGCTGAACCGTCTCGGACCATGGCGGCGCAACAGCTCTGCTTCCAATCGCGTGGCCTGCAACGCGGTGATCGCCCCCAGGGGGGAGCCACCGATGATCCGCAAGCGGTCGACCAGGTCGGTCACGTGGGCCATCGACGGATCGCATCCGCTCATCTGCGCGAGGTATCGGCGCGCACTGTCGACATTCGGTTGGGCGCTCCCAAACGCCATCAGCAGCACTGCGGCCGCGGTCATGACCCGGCGATGGCGGGCGCAGGGTCCTCGGGGGTGGGAAATGTGGCGATGAGGCATCCGGGATCCGAACCGAGGACGTCGCCTGCGCTGTAGGCGCGGGCTCGGGAGCCGCCGCAGAGTAGTCGGTCAGGACACATCCCGCACGGACCGGCAAACTCGGCAGCGCGAAGTGCGCGGAGCAGCGCACTTTCACGATAGATGTCGAGGAGTGCGCGCTCACGCACGTTCCCCACGGCGATGGGGAGAAACCCCGACGGGGACACGGCGCCGTCGTGGGCGATGAAGACGATGCCGCTGCCGTCCCGGGTAGCGACAGTTGGGGCATTGACGGGCTGCTGGGGTTCACCGAGCTGCGCGACGAGGCGGCTCCGCAGACGCTGGTAGAGAGGCGAGAGGTCGAAAATCTCTGCGGCATCTCCGTCGCCGCGGCCCAGGCGCCAGCGGCGAACTCGCCGGAAGAATGGGCCTTCGACGGTGCGGATGGTCATGCCGTACCGCGATGCATCCACGAGGAAATGGCAGACGTCCTCGTTCTCTGCGGGAGTGAGCTCCGCCAACTGCGTCCCCCGACCCGTCGAGATGAGAAAGAACACTTCCCATGTCTTGACTCCATGCCAGTGCAGGAGCGCGGCGATGTCGGCCAGCTCGTTGACGTTGGCTGGCATTACCGTGGTGTTGACCTGGACATGAAATCCCAGGCGCACGAGATGGTCGATGGTTTCGACTGTGGAGTCGTAGTGACCGGGAATGCCGCGGACACCTTCGTGGGTCGGGGGTGTGGCCCCGTCGAGGCTGATCGACACCGAGCGCACGCCTGCATCGCGGAGCCGGAGCATGGTCGCTGGATCCAGACGTGGGGAGACGGATGGGGAGACGGCGACGGGTACCTCGCGACTTCGTGCATGGTCGAGGAGGTCGAAGAGGTCGGGGCGAACCAGGCAGTCGCCGCCGGTGAGGATCAGCGTGGTCCGGGGCCGCCCGGGCGCGGCAAGCTGTTCGATCAGGGCAATCCCTTCGCGGGTGTCAAGTTCCGCGGGATCACGGGTCAGCCGCGCGCTGGCTCGGCAGTGGCGGCACGAGAGCGGGCAGGCCTTGGTGGTCTCCCAGAAGACGAGGAGGGGCCGTTGGTCGAATCGTCCCACGACCGGGCGTGCCCAATTCATCGCCTCTTGCCTCCGAATATGTCGCGGCTTGTGATGTCGCGAAGGGACTATACCTTGAGCGCAATGGTCAAGGTTGAGCGGGCTGATACTGTTTCGTGGGCAAGGAGGTTCGGACCATCGATCTCACCCTGAGCAAGCGGGCGGACTACGCCGTGCGAGCGGCGATCGCGCTCGGGCGGGCGTGGCCCGAGCGGCGGACCATTCGCGCAGTCGCAATGGCGACCGGGGTGAGCGAGGCGTTCACCCCGCATGTCCTCCGCTCACTGGTCCGCGCTGGCATGGTCGATGCCCGGGCGGGACGAGCTGGCGGCTATACGCTGGCCGTGGCGCCCGACCAGGTGCGCATTCTCGACATCGTCGAGGCGGCTGAGGGTCCCTTGACCACCACGCGCTGCACGCTGCGCGGCGGTGCGTGTTACTGGGAGGACGTCTGCCCGATGCACAGCACCTGGTCGGACGCGATCGTCGCGCTGCGCAGTGTCCTCCACAGCGCGACGTTGTCCGAGGTCATCGCACGCGACATCGACCTGGAGCTGGGGGTCCTGGAAATTCCCGCGGACAGCCATCGTCGCCGATCAGCGGGCCCGTTGCCGTGATGCGAGCAACCTGCGCGATGATCGGCAGACCCAACAGGCGGCGCCGAACGGCTTCCCCCGCCACCGTCAATCGAGAGTCTGCCGCTTCGGGCGCGTACAACCATGAGCGAAGTGGGCTCGCGCTTCGTCTCCCTTGGTGACGAGTCAGCGGTGAGAGGTGCGGCCGCGGGCTTCGCTCGGAGACTGAGGGAATGCCGGACCCCAGCTACCGCCCGGGGAGCGCGGCGGACTTTGATCGCCTTTACCGGGACAGCTACCCGCGCGTTCTCAGGACCCTGATCGGCGTCCTCGGCGACCGCGGCGCCGCCGAGGACTGCACTCAGGAGGCCTTCGTCAAGGCATACCGGGCGTGGGGAGCCTGGCGGGGCGACGGCCCGGCCGAGGCTTGGTTGCATCGCATCGCCATCCGCTTGGCCATCTCCCACCTGCGCCACGCCAAGTTGGGAACCGTCACCGAACTGCTCCGTCGCATCGGACGCCCCGACCACCAGCGCCAGCTCGCCGATGTGGTCGCGGAGAGCGACAGCCTCCTCAGCGCGCTGCGATCGCTCCCTCCCGCCCAGGCGGCGGCGATCGTCCTCCGCCATCACCACGGCTATAGCAGTCGGGAAATCGCCACCGCTCTGGGGATTCCGGAGAGCACGGTGGCCTCGCGCCTCGCCATGGCGCGCCAACGCCTGACCGCACTGCTCAGCGATGCCGGATCACCCGCCGTCCTGCGCGAGCAGGCTCGAAACCGTTAATTCGCCGGGGCTCTGCGTCATGTCAGGTGAAAGGACACGAATGGACGAGGACAACGACCGCTGGATCGCGACGGGGCTCACCGCGAGCTTTCACCGTCTCGATCTGGGGTCGCCTCCCCATAACGCCCAATACAAGTCCACCACCCCAAATTGGAGAAAGAAGCGCATGTCTCTGCTCGCCGGACTCCCCGCCGTGCTCACCACCAAGGCCGCCGCCGCGGCATTTGCCGTCACCCTGACGGCCGCCGGCGGCGTCGCCGTGAAGACCGCTACTACCGGCAGTCCCAATCCATTGAGCTGGGGTGCGACTGTAACCACCCAGGTCCAGAGTTGCAAAGCGGCCCTCACTGCTGGTCAACATGGCATCGGCAAGTGCGTCAGCGGGACCGCCGAGGAGAAGGGCCGGCAGGCGCGTACCGCCCACGCGCCCGCACTGCCGAGCCAGGCGGCTGCGGGACAGACCCATCCGACTGGTGCGCCCACACTGCCGAGCCAGGCTGACGCAGGGCAGACCCATCCGACTGGCGCGCCCACACTGCCGAGCCAAGCCGCCCCAGGACACCACCACCCGACTGGCGCGCCCACACCGCCGTCAAGCTGAGCGCCCGGGCCGCCGACCGATACGAGACACCGTTTCCGTCTGGAGGTGCCCCTCAGAGTCATCGGCAGCAGCAACGCACCGCGATGACGGACGCGAACGTCTCGCGAGGACTCGCTCCGAGTTACTCGCGAACTCGACGATCCTCCGCGAGCCGGTCCGTAACGGTGATCTGAGAAGTGGAGCGCCTCACATCGCCTGACCGGAGCAGATGTCGCGGGCGAACGCTTGCCCACGATGACCGCGCGTCGGGGTCACGAACACTTGGGAGAGAGCGGTCCGATGTACCACGGACACGCTGAGCAGTCGTCGTTGACCTCAAAATGACGCTGCCGCAACCGGGTGAAGGTCTAGGTACTCCTCCTGGGTGTCGCACGACACGCGAAGGTCTGCGGCCCAGCAAAGATCACGCCGCGATCAGCGTCGAGTCCGACTGCACGGCAAGCGCTTCGGCGACCGTGAGTGGGCACAGCGTCATTCGTGGCGAGACCTCATAGGAGCGCGCATCTCGCGCTCCAGAGAGGGCGAGCTCGTAGCTGGCACACGGGACCATCTCGCCGATCGCAACCCGCGGGCAGGCACCATTAGCGGAAGGTCCACTGCAGGAGCCGACAACGTTGTGCGTCCCAGGATCGAGGATCAGGATTTCGCGTTCCATGCACACAGGATGTCCCGATCGCGGCGGCTGCGCCAGCGAGCATCCACGGGGGCGAGAACCCCGTAGTTTCCCGGCGGACTGACCTCAACCCGCAACCGACATCGCGGGTGGACGAGCCGGCAAGCTGGCCTCGATCGCCGTGCCTTTACCGGGCTCCGAAGAGACCACGAGGCGCCCTCCAAGGAGGTTGGCACGCTCCCGCATGCCGTCCAAGCCAAGGTGGACCGCCCCACCGCCGCTCACCCCAGGTCGCGTGTCGAAACCGATTCCGTCGTCGACGACGCGAATGCGGAGCGAATCCTCGTCGTACTGAAGGTCCACTCGAGCGACATGCGCGGAAGCGTGACGGATCACGTTGCTCGCCGCCTCCTGGATGATTCGGAAGGCTCCGAGCTCTGCGTCGGCCGCCAGGCGCATCGGGGTGCCCGTGACCTCGAAATCCACGCGAAGGGCATGGGCGTCCTCGACGTCCGCGAGCAGGCCGCGAACCGCGGCGACCAAGCCGAGTTGATCAAGCCCTGGCGGTCGGAGGCCGCGAGTCACGTCACGAAGACGTCCGATGATCTCGAGCAGCTCGACACGCGTCTCGAGAAGCTCTTTTGAGGCGGGACCGGGCCCTCCCACTGTGACCAGGCTATCCATGCGACGGGCGAGGTGAATCAGCCGCTGAAGCGGGTCGTCATGGATCTCATGGGCTATGTGTCGGCGCTCTTCCTCCTGCGCGGCCATCAGGCGGGCTGCGTATGAGCGCGTCGCCGCGCGGTCGCGGTACTCCTCGGTCAAGTCCTGGAAGACGAGCTGCTGAAAGTCGCGGCCGTTCTCCCCGCCAGGACGCACCCTAGCGACGCGCAGCCGATAGGTGCGGATGGTCCCGTCTCCGGAGTCGACGGACTGGATGGACGCCTCCGTTTGGCGGCACAAGCTCTCTCGCGGTATGCCGAGGGCGGTTTGGGTTGTTCTCCCCGTGACGCGATCTCCGAACGCCGCTGCGGCCGCGGGATTCGCCTCGATGATCACGCCATCCTCATCGACGATCAGGATCGGAAAGAAGTTCGTCTGAAACAGCTCTCGATACCGGAGCTCAGCCTCGCGCCGCTCTTCTTCGGCAGCGTCGGCACGGCGGTGCTGGATCCTCGTACGCTCGACGCGTTCACCAACGAAAATCGCGACCGCGTCGACTATGGCAAGGTCGATCAGATCGCTTGCGGGGTGACCTAGGGCATCAGGAAGCAGAAGATCTGGAAGCCAAAGGAGCGTCGCCCACGCAGCGGTCGCAGCAGAGCCGGCCAGCCCATAGCGCAGGGCCGAGTACAGCACTGGGATGAGCAGCAGTCCCACCGGGCTGCCAGTGGGAAAGGTGGTTGATTCCAGGATGCCGGACGAGTCCAGATA
>DATLRB010000043.1:0-61694 GCA_035534875.1 Saccharimonadales bacterium (SeqCode) | reverse complement strand
ATTCCTAACTGCTGCCTCCCGTAGGAGTCTGGGCCGTGTCTCAGTCCCAGTGTGGCTGATCGTCCTCTCAGACCAGCTACCCATCATCGCCTTGGTAGGCCGTTACCCCACCAACAAGCTAATAGGCCGCGAGCCCGTCATCGAGCGGCTTACGCCTTTACTCACATCAGGATGTCCTGTTGTGACCACATCGGGTATTAATCCTGGTTTCCCAGGGCTATCCCCAACTCGAAGGTAGGTTGCTCACGTGTTACTCACCCGTTCGCCGCTAGATGTGAATTGGGTTACCCCGCATCACACCGCGCTCGACTTGCATGTTTCATGCACGCCGCCAGCGTTAATCCTGAGCCAGGATCAAACTCTCCATGAATACGTCTGTGTCCCGGCTATGCCGGGTCGTAGACATGCTTGACGAGGCCTACGCCGGTCCGTGCTCGATCGCACGAGACCCAAGGCCGTCGCGGAAAGTCGTCTCCACTCTTCAAGTGTCAAGGTTCATGGCGCGCCAGGTCCACGATGGGATCCCTGGCAACGCGGCCGTCGGGAGCACCCCCGAGCGGGCAACCCCCGGAGTTTACCGATCTGAAGGCCCCAGGTCAAGTCGAGGAGGGCCGGTTGAGGAGGGCCGGTTGAGGAGGGCCGGTGTAGTGCCTCAGGTTGAGGCTGGAGGGTGAGGAGCCTCACGTCGGGATCTCAGGGCAATGCGAATCTCGAGAAGAGCCCCCAGAACTGCCAAGAGGACCAGAACCAACCCCAGCGGGCCAAGGGCAGTGCGGACCGCGGTCCCCGGGCCAGATGGCACAAGGCCGAGCAGCAAGAGCACCAAGCCGCCCGCGAGGGTCCACCATCGGCGCTTGATGAGCCAAAGCATGACCCCGACTCTCTCACGGATCGTGGCTACCTGAGAAGGGCGACGATCTCCGAGGTGTGGGTCAGTTTTCGCCCCGCGCTAGCTGCGGCGCCTGACGACGTGCCCCCGCCCCGGGTGCCAGGACTCGATCTCCAGGTGCTCCGCGGCGCCGTCGAGGTGGGTGAAGACGACTTCGGCGATGTCGAGCCAGAAACGCGGGCCGGGCGGCTGTACGGCAGGATCCGATGGCTCCTCCACAACCAGCCCGGCGAGTTTGACATCGCCCTTCCATGCCCCCGGGTTGTCCTCCGGTGGGTCGTCGGACAGCGCATGAAGCCCGACCCGCGCATCGCGGCGCACGTCGGCAAGCTTGAGTGATTCCGGCATCATGCCCAGCACGAGGTCGCCATGGTTGAAGGCGACTTCGATCCCGCTGACGCGCGGCGAACCATCCTTGCGCAGCGTGGCCAACGTATGGTGTTTCCGCGCGCTCAGCGTCGCCTTGACGCGGCGGGACAGCTCCGGCTCAGCCGCCTCGAATTCAGCCCAGCGAGTCATCGGCTGCCGAGTCTCTCACCACAACTCGCCTGGTACGTCTTGCGGGTCTCCTCGCGCCCACGCGATGGGTCCCGTAGTGGCACCATTTGTGCGCCTTGATCCTTTGCCCCGGCTGCGGAGCCGACCGGCTGGTTCCGCTGAGCTTTCCTCAGTACCGGCGTGAGGCCGGTCCTGAGATTACTTTTCGCCGCCCCGTTGCCAAGTGCACCGCGTGTGGCGAGCGAATCTTCGCCCACATCGTCGCAACGGCTCGGCTGCCCATCGACATCGAATACGACTGACCTGGAGCGGGCGCAACACCGATGTAACGCTCTCCGGCGGACAGACGAAAGGTTCGTCGACGTGGCACGCTCACCCGCGTTGTGATCCTTTGCCCCTCCTGCGGCGCCGACCGGCTGATCCCGCTGACCTTCCCTGTCTATCGGCGCGAGGCCGGCCCCGAGGTGGTCCTCCGGCGGCCCCTGGCCAAGTGCTCCGCATGCGGGCAGCGCATCTTCGCCAAGATCGTCGCCCGTCAGCGGCTACCCAAACCCACCTGAGACAGCGCCTGACGTGGCGCCACTCAAAGCGAGCGGCGGCCCGCGAACGCTCGGGCCATGGTGAGTTCGTCCGCATACTCGAGGTCCGAGCCTGCAGGCAGCCCGTGCGCCGGCCGTGACACCGTGACTCCGAGCTTGGCGAGCCGCTCGGCCACGTAATACGCGGTCGCCTCACCCTCCACGTCGGGATCGGTGGCGATCACCACCTCGCGGATCTCCCCCTCGGCGACCCGAGCCTCGAGCTCGCGAATCCTGAGGTCGTCGGGACCGACGCCGTCCATCGGCGACAGAGCACCGCCGAGCACGTGGTACAGCCCGTGGAACTCGCCGCTCCGCTCCACGGCGAGCACGTCGAGCGCTTCCTCAACAACGCAGAGCAACGATCCATCTCGCTTTGCATCCATGCAGATCGCGCACAGCGGACCGTCGGCGATGAAGAAGCAGCGCGAGCACGGACGGACCCGTGTGTGCAGGTCGGTGAGCGCGGCGGCAAGACGCTGGGACATGTCGGCTGACGCCCGAAGGCAGTAGAAGGTCAGTCGCTGTGCCGTCTTCGGGCCGATTCCCGGAAGGCGTCCGAACTCAGCGGCGAGCCGTTCGACGGCCTCAGGAACGAGTGGCACATCCCTCCTCCGACATCATGCGGCGCCTGCCCCCGCTCAGAGCAGGCCGGGAGGAAGCCCCAAACCGGCGGTCAGTTGCGACATGTTCGCCGCCGCGGCCGCGCGCGACTTGTCGAGCGCGTCGTTGCAGGCGGCGAGGATGAGGTCGGCGAGCAGTTCGGCACCCTCTTCGAGCGCCTCGGGTTCGATGGTGACGGACAGCACCTTCTGATGCCCGTCGGCCGCGATGGATACGACGCCGCCGCCCGCGGTGCCGGTTACGGTCACGTCGTTGAGCTCCTCCTGCATCTTGGCCATTCGGGCCTGCACCTGCTGGAGCTGCTTCATCATCTGCTGCTGGTTCTTCATCTCAGACCTCGTTGGGGCAGTCTACGCACCGTTGGCCGATCGTGGCGCCCCGAGCCTCGTATCGTCGTGGAGGCGCGTGGCCGTGACGCGGCTGCCGGCAAATGTATCGAGCACCGCCTGGGTGACATCGCTCACCGCCCCCGAGGGGCCGCGTGGGCGTTCCTCGCCCGTGAAGAGCGTCACCACCTCGATGGGCCGGCCGCCGATCGCGGACAGGGCCTCGGCGATCACCTGTCGCCGCTCCGGGTCGCTGATCTGCTCATGGTGGAAGCGGCCGTTCGTCCCGATGGTCACGCTGGTCGCGTCGGCGGCAACCGGCTTGCAATCGCGCAGCACACCGGCGAGCCCTTTGTTCGCCCGCGCCACGGCTTCAATGGCGACCGGCCACTCCGCGACCCAGCCATCGACCGTGGTGAGATCGCGCCGACCGACGGCCTCGACGACGACTTCGGCCGGGGCGGCGAACGGAGTGGTCGCGCTCTCGAGAGCGGGCACCGGGCTGGTCACCGCAATCGGCCCCGGAGCGGGAGCCGGGACAACGACCACCGGTCGGGGCGCCGGCGCCGGCGCCCCGCGTTCGAGAGCCGCAACGCGAAGCGCCAGGGCGGCAACCCCGGCCGCCTCACCATCCGCGGCGGGCGGGCGCAGCGCCCGCAGCAGGCACACCTCGACGAGCAGGCGGGCGTCCACCGACTGACGCAGGTTCATCTCGGCCTCGGCGACCAGTTCGAGGAGTCGCAGCCACAGCCCGGCTGGGGCGATCGCGGCCAGGTCGGATACCAGGCCGACCTCGTCGGGACCCACCGACGCGCCCTCCGGGTACCCAAGCGCGACCAGCTCGGCAGCGCGCGCGAGGCGCGCGACGTCGCGAAAGAGCTGGCGGGGATCGGCGCCCGCGTCAAAGGCGGCGGCCGCCGCTCGAAGGGTGCCCGCGGGATCGGCGCCGGCCAGGGAGGTGACCAGGGCGTGCAGGGTCGACGGATCGGTGAGCCCCAGGGATCGACGGGCGACGCCGACCGTGACCGGCCGTTCCCCGGCACCGAGCGCCTGTTCCAGGAGCACCAGCGCGTCGCGCAGGCTGCCCTGCGCCGCCGTGGCGAGGAGGGTCAGCGCGTCGGCATCGACACGTTCATCCTCCTGCTGCGCGATGCCGGCCAGGAGGTGCTCGATCGCCGGAACCGGAACCCGCCGGAAGTCGAAGCGCTGCACTCGCGACCGGATGGTCTCCGGCACCTTGTGCGGCTCGGTTGTCGCCAGCACGAAGAGCACGTGCGGGGGCGGCTCCTCGAGGGTCTTGAGGAAGGCATTCCACGCGTCGGTGGTGAGCATGTGGGCCTCATCGATGATGTAGACCTTGCGACGCAGTGACGCGGGGAGGTAGCCGACGCGCTCCCGAAGCTCGCGCATGTCGTCGATGCTGCGGTTGCTGGCGGCATCGATCTCCAGGACGTCCACGGCAGCTCCGCTGAGGATCTCGAGGCAGGGAGGGCACACGTTGTCGGGCTCCCCGTCGACGGGCGCGTCGCAGTTGACAGCCCGTGCCAGGATCCGCGCGGTCGATGTCTTGCCGGTACCCCTGACCCCGGTGAAGAGGTATCCGTGCGCCAGCTCCCCGGACCGCACCTCGTTCACGAGGGTGTGGGCGACGATCTCCTGCCCCACCAGGTCGGCGAAGCGCTGCGGCCGGTAGCGCCGATAGAGGGCGAGGCTCATGCGCAACGCCCCCATCCGAGGGCGGTCAAGCGGCGATTCAAGGCGTGCGACTCCTCCACCGTGGTCACCCGAAGCGGGCGCATTGTCGCAATGACGGCGGGCCGCCTGCGAAGGCGTCGCCGGGGAACGGGGGTAGTCGCGCACCCCACGTCGTCGGCACGCCACCGGCGCTCACCCGTACGACCGGCTCGGACCAGGTGTCCCCACGGCACCCCCGGGGAACCGCTTACCGCTGCTTCCTTCCGGACCTGACGGGGTTCACGGGCCCGAGCTGCGCGGGACCCAGTCGTCAACGCCGGCGCGTCCGGAGCAGACCCAATGACGCGCCCCCTCGGTGGGGAATTCAGCCCCGCTGTAGCGGATTGCGGGTACAGGGCACCGCTAACGCCCCGCCTAGCGCGACCGTCCTCATTGTACCGGCACCGACGACGCCATCGGGTCCTTCTCATGCGCAGCGTCACGTGCCGCGACCCGCTCCGGCCAGCGCAGTGAGACGCGCGTCCCAGACCCCACCCGGGTCGCGACCTCGACCGTGGCGCCGTGCGCCTCCACGACGCGTCGCACGAGGGCGAGCCCCATGCCCGTGCCGCCGAAGCGGCGCGTGGCGGTGTTGTCCACCTGGAAGAAGCGCTCGAAGATCCGGGGAACATCGTCGGCGGGAATGCCGATCCCTTCGTCGGCGACCTCGACGAGCACGCTGTCCGAATCCGCGCGACTCCCGCGGACGACCACGGTCCCACGGCCGTCGCTGAACTTCACCGCGTTGTCGATGAGCGCCCGGAGCACCTGACCAAGTCGATCGGGGTCTGCGAGCAGGGTGACGCCGGGATCCACCTCGACCTCGGTCGGAACCGGGAGCCCGCCCTTGCGCCGCTCGCCCAGGACATCGAGCGCGGCGCGGACAGCCGCCTCCAGGGGTACATCCGCCAGCCCCAGAACGATCTCCTCGCCGTCGCCGGCGGAGAAATCGATGATCGTCTCGACGATGCCGTCGAGGTTCCGCGCGGCAACCTGGATGTCCCGGAGCGCGTCGAGCTTCGGTGGGTCCTCCCACACCTCCCAGCACATCTCGATGAGGTCACCGAGTCCCAGGATCGCGGTCAGCGGGGTGCGCAACTCGTGCTGCACCGTCGCAAGAAAGTCCGTCTTCAGCGTGTCCAGCTCGCGCAGGCGGCGGGCCGACTCCCGTTCGAGCTCGTAGAGGCGCGCGTTCTCCATGGCAACCGCCGCGTTGTGAGCAAGGATGGCCAAAACACCTTCGGCGTCCGCGTCAAGAGCCGCGGCGTCCGGCGGCAGCATCACGGCGAGCGCACCGACCACCTCGCCCCGGTACGACATCGGCAGCACCAGCAACGATCCCCGGCCTGGAAACGCCTGGGCGACGCGTTCCCCCGCGATCACGGCCGGCACCGCCTCCCAGCCCGCGAAAGCCTGGGATCCCGTGGCATGCGGGTCGACGACCCTGACGGTCAGGCTGCCACCGTCGCGCAGCGCCATCGCGGCCGATGCCCGTTCACCCGCGATCGACGCGGCGGTGCAGACAACCTCGCGTTGCAGCTCCGCGACACCGCCCGTGGTGCTCGTCAGAGCCCGGGCGACGGCGCCGACCCGGTCCACCGCGCCGTCGACCGAGACGTGCGGGTTCGAACCTCGGACGCCCTTCATGTCCCGATCATACGGAGGGGTCACCGGGCGCCCGGCGATGAGTCAGTGACGACTGCTCCACAGACGGGTCGACAGCTGGGGTTCCTCTCCGCGCGCGATCCGCCGGATGTTGGAAGCGTGGCGGACGATGACGAGCGCCGAGGCGAGCGCGGTGAACACGAACGGGATCGCGTTGTGGCGGCGGCTGCTCTCGAGCCCGGCGCCGAGCGTCGCGGTCCCGGCCGCCGTGAGCGACCCCACGGACATCGTTCGGCTCACGGCGAGGGCACCCAGGCCGCCGACCGTTGCCCAGGCCGCGGCCTCAGGCGACACCATCAGCAGCCCGCCAAACGCAGTGGCGACCGCCTTCCCGCCCCGGAACCGAGCGAAGACCGGCCATGAATGTCCGACGCATGCCGCGAGCCCGGCGGCGGCCTGCGCGGCGGGGTCGGCGCCGCAACGTCGCGCGAGTCCGACGGCGGCCGCACCTTTGGCGACGTCGAGGGCGAAGGTGATGGCACCGGCCCTGGCGCCGACGGTGCGCAGGACGTTGGCCGTCCCCATGTTGCCACTGCCGAAATCGCGCACGTCGAGGCCCGCGACCGCCTTGCCGACGATCAAGCCGAAAGGCACCGAACCGATGAGGTACCCGGCGGCGCAGCTCGCCGCGGCAGCCGCGTTGCCAGCCATGCGGCGAGTTTAACCCCGCACGACGTCCGGGGCCAGCACCGCGAGTCCAGGAGACGGCCGGAGCTCGAAGGTCTGCCCTCCATCGCACGCAGCAGCCATCGCTGCACCACAGGCTCCGGCTGCGGCTCTCCCGACCAGCGCCACGACCGCACCGCCGAAGCCGGCGCCCACGATGCGGGCACCGGCGCACCCGGGGACGGCTTGAGCAGCACGCACCACCGCGTCGATCGCCGGCGTGCTCACCTCATGAAGGTCTCGGAGGGAGCGATGGCTGGCTGACATCAGGCGACCGAGCGCGACCACGTCGCCCTGGCGCAGCGCGTCAGCAGCCTCCGCCGCGCGCAGGCTCTCCCCCATCACGTGCCGAACGCGCCGCTCGACGGTGGCATCGAGCGCCGCCGAGTCGATCGCCGGCACCCGCAGGTCCTGGCAAGTCGCAACGCCCAGCGCCTCGAGCCCCATCTCGGTCTCCGCGCGGCGGCGGCGGTATTCGACGCCGCCGACGTCATGCTGAGTCCCGGTGTCGCAGCCGACGAGTACCACATCCACCCACGGCCAGGGAACCTGCTCGTGGTCTCCCGAGCGGCAGTCGAGGAGCAGCGCGCCGCCCGCCGGTGCGTCGATGACCGCGCGCTGATCAAGCGGACCGCACGGAACGCCGACGACGTCCCGTTCCGCCGAGAGCGCCGCACCCGCGAGCTCCCGGGCCGTCATCGTCGCACCCAGCAGGCGAAGGATCGCCGTGGTGACCGCGACGATGAGTGCCGCAGACGAGGCGAGCCCCGCACCCGGGGGAAGGGTCGCGGCGATGCCCACCTCGACGGCGGGAACGGGGAGACCACGGTCGCGCAGCGCGATCACCGGAGCGAGCACCCGATCCCCGATGTCCCCGACCGGGCCGGCGGCGGAGCGCGTCACGATGACCCCCCCGCTCGCGACCAGGTGATGCCGTGTTCGGCTGCGGCGGACCGCGGCGGCAATCCCCAGATCGACCGCGATGCAGAGCACCAATCCCCCGGCGTAGTCGACGTGCTCTCCCACCAGGGTGCAGCGTCCCGGAGCCCAGGCGGTCGCAGGGACGGGTCCCGCTCCCCCGGCGCCTTCCAGGGCCAGGACCGCCGCCGCTGTCAGGTCGTTCGGCTCACCGGTCGGCATAGACGTGGTGGAACGGATACCACTGCTCGGGGTGGGCGCGAATCACGGGTTCCACGCATGCGGCGATGCGGCCGATCACCGCGGCATCGTCACCGGACGTGTCGATGGGCGGGTGGATCTCCAGCACCCACCCCCAGCCGTCGCGGCGGCAGGTGACCGGGAGGATCGACGCACCGGTTGATGCGGCAAGACGAGCCGGGACGGCGCTGCATCGAATCGGGCCGCCGCAGAAGGACACGACGACCGTCGGCCCCGCCTCCGGGACGTCGAGCATCAGCGCGACGGTCCTCCCCCGCCGAAGAGCGCGAAAGAGGCCTCGCGCCGACTGCCGTACGGTGAAGATCTCGAGTCCCTTGCGCTGGCGGGAGAGCGCCACCATCTCGGTGATCCCGGGCGAGACCACGGGTGCCATCACTGTGCTGAGGTGCAGCCCGAGGCCGAGCGACGCACTCGCGGCCATGTCCCAGTTGCCGAAATGCGGGAGCACGACCATCGATCCCCGGTCGCCGACGTCGAGGTGCTCGGCGCCGATCACACGGAAGAACGCGAGGACGTCCGCCGACCCCAGGGGTTCGGCCCACATCGAGTCGACGATCATGCGCACGTATTCCTGGTACGAACGGCGTGCCAGCGCGGCGGCCGCAGGATGATCGAGGTGGGGCTGCAGCCGGTGGTGATTCGCCGCGGCGCGGACGCGGTCGTCGCGGCTCAGTCGCGCGTACCATGCCGCCCCGACAACGTCTGCTGCCGTCCCGCGAAATGGGCCGATGAGGCGCACGGTTCCGGCGAGCGCGCCGAGGGCGATCGCGGGCAGGTCCCGCTTGGCTGCTCCGGGAGTGCGTTGCGATGCTGTCAGCGCAGCGTTCCGGCTCCCGCCGTCGCCACCGCGAGCAGCGGCTGGATGAGCACCACCAGGCCAACCCCGGCAAAGCACGCCGCGCCCGCGACGATGCGTGACACGAGCGGCGTGGCACCGAGCGTGAATGGCACCTCGTCCCCCGCGTCCGCATACAGGGTTGCCACGAAACGGAGTGCGGCGACCATCGTCAGCAGGGTTGCGCCGACGGCGATGATCGCGAGCCAGCCGTAGTGCGTGTCCGCGGCACTCGACACCAGCAGCAACCGAGTGAGGAAACCGGCGAGCGGCGGAACCCCGGCAAGCGTTCCGACCGCCACGGTCATCAGCAGCGCCGCGGGCGCCGAACGATGTGCCAGTCCTCGCACGTCGTCAATCGCGTCGCCGATGCCCGCCACCTGAAGCATGGCGAGAACACCGAATGCGGCAAGGGTCGCTATCGCGGTGACACCCAGACCCCCGAGGAACGCGGTCATCCCGTACGCGGGGAGCCCCCGCGACCCGGTGGTGAACGCGAGCAGGCCGAGGAGCAGCATCGCCGCCTGGGTGCTCACCAGCTGACCGATGAGACGCGAGACGGTCGTCTCCCGCAGCGAGCTGAGCGACGCGTGGCCGAGCGCGACTGCCGCAACGATCGGGACGAGCCACCTCCAGACTCCGACGGCCGGACCGAGGCCGGAAACGGTCACGCGTGCGAGTGCCGCCCCCCCGGCGACCAGGCTGATCGCGATGATGAAGCCGGCGGCCCCCGCCGGGACGCTGGTGGCGACACGTCCCACCCATCGCCGCAACGGGAAGACCCCGAGTGTGGCGCAAAGACCGAGGACCACGAGGGCCACGCCCAGCGCGACAGCACCCGCCGCTGCTCCGGCGACCGGGGCGACGGCATCGAGGTTGGTGTTCCTGGTGGTCCCATACAGGAGCGCGAGCCCGTACAGCACCAGCGCCAGGCCAACCCCTCCTTCGATGAGATGCTCGAATGAGGAGACCGCGCCCCGGGGGTTGGTCTTGACGAGCGCGCCCAGGGCGACGAGGCAGACGAGCAGCAGCGCGAGCGCGATGAAGAGCGTGGTCATCTCGCGTTCCGCGGCGATCGCTTCCGCGGCCGCGGTCGAGATGAGAATGAGCGCGTAGAAGGCACTCGACCGCGAGGGAATGTTCCGCACCGCCGAGTCACTGATCAGGCAGGTGCAGAGTGCCGTCACGCAAGCCAGGATCGCGATGAACAGCGCAAAACTGTCGACGACGAACCCGCCGTTCCACACCGTGATCGCCACTCCGGAGCGCACGTTGCGGAGTCCGAGCAACACGAGCCCGCACGCGGCCAGTGACCCGACGAGGCCGATGCAGGCGATCCAGCGATGGATGTCCGGGCGGAGTCCGGGCCTGAGCACCGCGATGAGCACGGAGAGGAGGGCGATCCCGACGAGCATCGCCTCCGGGAGCAGCGCGAGCGTCATGGCATGCGCGAAATCCGATGGCATCCTAGCCTCCGGAGATCCGCGTGGTGATCTCGAGGACGCCGTTGGCGATCACGGGCACGACAGCTCCCGCCCGGACTCCGAAGAGAACCGCCGCGGCGACCAGCGGAATCAGCACCGTCAGATCAAGCAGTGTGACGTCACGGACGCGTGCGAACTGGTCGCGAACCGGCCCGAAGAAGACGCGATTCGCGACCCACAACAGGCCGCCGGTGGTGACGATCACGCTCGCCATCACGAGCACGGTGGCGATTCGGTGCTCCGGGAAGGAGCCCGCAAACACCATGAAGTCCCCGGTGAAGCCGGCGAGCATCGGAACCCCGATCACGCTCGCTGCTGCGACCAGCCAGAAGCCGGCCAGCCGCGGCGCCTGCGTGACCAGACCGCCCATGGCGCGGATGCTCGTCGTCCGGGTGCGTTCCTCGATGGCGCCGCTGACGAGCGTGAGCATCGCCGACGCCAGTCCCTGACCTGCGAGAAGCAGCACCGCGCCCACGAGGGCGACCGACGTCTGGGCGCCAATCGCGAGCAGGACCAGCGACATCTGCGCGACGTTCATGTATCCGATGAATCGGCGCAACTCGTCCTGACGAAGCGCGCCGATGGTGCCCCAGAACGCGCCCACGACGGCGAGTCCGGTGATCGCGAATGAGTAGTAGTGAGCCGGCACCGGGAAGACGACGAGGCTGATGCGCATCATGCCGTAGGCGCCGAGCAGCAGCATCGTTCCCGAAAGAATCGTGGCGACTCCTGCACTCGCCTTCGCCTGAGCCTCGAGCATCCACGTGTGCACCGGAAAGATCGCCATCGCGATGGCGAAGGCGGCGAAGCTCAACCAGAATCCGACAGTCTCTGCGGTGACGGAGAACTTCGTCAGGGTCGCACTCATGTCCGAGGAATGCGCGCCCGCCTCCACGACGATGATCGCCACCGTCGCGATGACCAGCATGAGCGATACCGCGTGGAATCCCGCGAACCACGCGGCCGCTCGCCGCGCACCATCACCCCCCCAGATGCGGATGAGCAGGTACATCGGGAGCAGCAGCAGTCCCCAGAAGGCGACGAAGAGCACGAGATCCGAAGCGCAGAGCACGCCGTTGACGGCGGTCTCGAGGAGCAGCACGAGGATCACGTACAGACGGACGCGCTCGTGGATCTTCCACGAATGAAAGATCGCGCACCCGAAGACGGTGGTGACCACCACGAGGAGCGGGAGCGTGATGCCGTCCGCAACGAGGTCATAGTGCGCCTGGAAGAGGAAGCTCGAGAACCACGTGTGGTTCTCCTGGTACGCGGAGGCGAGACCCCCACCTTGGCCGAGTCCGATCTGACCCAGGATGGCGAAGAACGTCGTCACGAAAAAGCTCGCGCCGGCGCCACCGAGCGCGACCGTGCGCACCCGGGCACGCTGGTCGTCGTCGCGCTCGGGCAGGAACAGCGCGATGAGCGCGAAGAGCAGCGGCGACCAGACGATTGTCGAGAGGATGACGCTCACGCCAGGTGCACCCAGAGGTGACCAGTCGCCGCCAGCACCGACAGCAGCGCGAGAATCGCGACGACCACGATGCTGCCGGCGAGATAGCGGGCGAACCGCGCGTTGCGGTATGCGCCGAGCACCGCAGCGGCTTCGTCGGCACTCTCCCCGACCGACGCCGAGATCGGCGCGGTCACCTGGTCGTCGAAGCTGGAGACACGGCCGGCGATCGCGAGCACCGGCTGCGCCGCCAGCTCCGTGAGGCGCTCGACGTAGAAACCCGCCGCGGCAACGCGCAGCGGCCATGAGCCCCTCGCGATGACCACGACCCTGCGGGCCGGGTTGAACCACAGGTAGGCGGCGCCGAACCCGCACGCCAGCACCAGCAGCGCGATGAGCACCGCGATTCCGTCGAGGCCGAGCGACTGATGGTGGCTCCCGTAGAAGACGAATCGCATGAAGGTCGGGGCGGCGACCCGCCCGCTGCCGAGATCGAACGGCTCGAGACCCGGCAATCCGACCACCACTGCGAACACGGCGCCGGCGACCGCCAGCCAGAGCGGGCGGCGCAGCCCGTGCTCGACCTCGGCGACTCGATCGTGCTGAAAGCCACGCCGGCGGGTGACGGCTCCCGTGGTCACGCCGAGCAGGAGGCGACCGGCGAGCAATGCCACGAGAGCGGCGGCGACCATCGTGACGATGACCACCACCACGCGCTCACTCCCGCTGAACGTTCCCCCTGCCGGATCTGCACCGCTGAGCGCGGACGACAGCGCGTAGTACGCGCTCAGGCCGATTCCGCCGGCGAGCACCGCCCAGATACCGAGCGCCACGCTGGTCGTGCGCAACTTCGCCCATGCGCCACCCATCTCGGTGATGTCGTCGGTCCGGTAGACGCGGACGAGGTTCCCGACCGCCAGCAGCAGGAGTGTCGACGTGAAGACCGCGGTGAACGCGATGAACACGCCGGCGCCGTACCCGCCCATGCCCAGCGCGACCAGACCGAGACCCAGCTCCGCTGCCACGGCGCACGCGGCGATTCGCGTGATGCTCCTCTGTGCGATCCCGGTCGCGGCGGTGAGTGCGGCGCTCACGCCTCCCACCAGGGCGAGAACGGGAAGCACCCGCGGGGCGTGTGCGACCACAGGGTATATGCGGGCGACGAGGAAGATGCCGAGCGGGGCAACCGTGGCGGATGCGAGCGCGAGCACCGGGACCGCGGACGACGCGGCGTCGGTGAGCCAGAGGGTGAAGGGGAACTGCACGCTGCGGACCGTCGCGGCGACGATGAACACGATGCCCATCACGAGGATGGCGCGCGGCCCCGCGCCGGCGACGGCCTTGTGCAGCGTCGCGGTCACTCCCTGCGAGATGACATCGAACGAGAACGGATCCGCGAGTGTCTGTCCTGAGGGTGGCGCCAGCAGCGACGAGAAGACACCGAACTTGATCCACGTGAAGACCACGCCGAGGGTGAGCGCAACATCGCCCGCGGTGACGACGACCATCGCACGCATGGCGCGCCGCGCCGGCTCGGCGCGCTGCCAGGACAACGTGAACAGGACGTACAGACTGGCCGACGCCCCGACCCACATGATCAACGAGTCGAAGAGGTTCGGACTGAGCACGAAGCCGGTCGTGCAGAACGCGAGCACCGACGAGGCGCAGAAGAAGCGCCGGTAGCCGGGCTCGCCCCGCATGGCGTTGACCGCGTATGCCTGGATGACGAAGGTGGCGAACGCGATCGCCGCCGCGAAGCTCGCCGAGAGGGCGTCGACGTGGACGCCCACCTGCGCCTGGAACTGCGTCGCGAAGGTCGCACCCTCGGGCGGCGTCATCGCGAAGAATGTGAGCAGCGAGTCGAAGGGCGCGCCCGTTGCGTGCGTCAGCCGGACGCCGAGCACGAGGGCGGCGACCACGAAGGACAGGCCGCTGAACGCGACGCACAACTGCGCCGCGCGCCGCTGCGTCTCCACGCCAAGCGAACCAAGGGCACCGAGCAGGGGCAGGAAGGGAATCGCCCAGGCCGCGTTGTAGATGCCCATGCCCGTTATGCCTCGAGGTCGCCGAGCGCGTCGATGTCCGCCCGCCCGGTCCGGCGCCAGAGGAGGAGGATCAACGCGAAGCCGATGCCGCCGACGCAGCTCGCGACAACGATGGCGAACGCTGCGAGCGCGTCGCCGAACCCGGGAGGTCCGGCCTGGATCGCGTGCGTGAATCCGACGAGCGCGATCACCGGACCCGCGAAGAGGAGCCCGACGGCCATCGCAACCCCGAGCGGATGGCGGCGCGCGAGAACGCCATAGATCCCGATGGCGAATACCGCCGCGCTCAGCACCGCGAACTGCCCCGGACCCACGGTCATGAGCCGTTCCTCGCCGGGCGCCGGCGCCCCTGCTCGCGGTCCTCGCGGCGCCTGCGGGCCAGATCCTCGCGCTGACGGCGCTGCTCGAGCGCCTGATCGAGCGATTGCTCGTCGGCGCTCCGCCGTCCGAGCACCAGCCCGACGAGGGCGGCGACCACCACGAGGACGACGCTGATCGCCAGAGCGTAGGGCGCGCGGTAATGGAATACGGTGATCAGCGCCGCCGGGGGGGCGAGCTTTGCGTAGCCCGTGAACCCGGGGGACCAGCCGGACCCCGCAGCCGCGAGGGTGATCACGAGCACCGCCGCCACGCCGATGCCAATCGGCGCGGCGATCCAGAAGCGCTCGGGAGCCGGCCGCACGGCGACCAGCCCGCGGGAGTCGTCGCGGTGGAGCACGAGGGCGACGACGGCTGCGGCCACCGCCGGCACCACGAGCTGCACGACCGCGAGCGCGTACGCCCCGGAGACCAGTTCGAGAACGGCGAGGAGGACCACGACCGCTCCACCCGCGTACCCGGCACGGCGCAGTGAAGGAAGCCCAACTGCGGCCCCGGCGGCGAGCACGATGAGCACGGCGACTGCGTAGAACGCGGCTGCGTTAGGGGTCATAGGGGCGCGGGCGGCATTGTAGTCAGCCCGGGCTCAGACCGAATCGTTGTCTTCAAGCCGCGACGCCCGCGTTGGCACGGCCGTACGCGCCCTGCCGGGGACTCGCTCGAAGAGGAGCACCAGGCTCAGGCCGACCGCAGCGATGAGCAGACCGACGATCGCAACCGGTGTCACCCGGATCGCGATCAACGGCAGTGTGACCCCCGCGTCCCAGGGCCCGGGCACCGATGTCGAGGCTGCGGCGGCACCCAGCCGCGCGACTGCGGCCGGGCTCGGGAACACCCGTTGCGCGACGACGCCGATGACGAACGCGAAGCTTCCAAGCGTGCAGAGGTAGTAGAGCCAGTTGCCCGTCCGGCGCGCGACGTATGCCGACGCCGTCACCGCCAGGCAGCCGACCAGCACCGCGAGGATGCCGATCACGACCTGCTCGGGGGTCGGAGGCACCGCCCCCGGGCCTCAGGCGGCCCGGCGGATGATTCCGCCTCCGAGGACCTCGTCGCCGCGGTAGAGGACCAGTGATTGCCCCGGCGCTGCCTGGTCGACCGGGGTGTCGAACCTGACGCTGACGACCTCGTGGTCGCACCGCTCGATGCGGGCCGGGTGCGGGTGCCCGTGGGCTCGCAGCTGTGCCTCGCACCCCGTTCCCGCCGGGGGTGCGCACCCCGCCACCCACGAGAACGAGGAGGCCTCGACGCTGCTCCGACGCAGTGCGTCGCGAGGGCCCACCACGACCGCGTTCGCCTCGGGCAGGAGCTCGATGACGTAACGTGGCGCCGCGTCGGGACGCGCGGGCGGGATCCCGAGGCCCGCTCGCTGCCCCACGGTGAAGAACGGCAGACCCTCGTGCTTCCCCAGAACCGCACCGTCGGCGTCGGTGATCGCGCCCGGGGCGAAGCGACCGTCGAGCCGCAGGCGCAGTTCTGACCGCAGGTCCGAGTTGACGAAACACAGATCCTGCGAATCGGGCTTGCCGGCCGTTCCGAGCCCGAGCGCGGTGGCCTCGGCCCTGACGCCGGCTTTGGACTCGTCCCCACCGAGCGCGAACACCGCGCTTTGCAGCTGGCGCTGATCGAGCCGATGGAGGACGTAGGCCTGATCGCGTCGTGCGTCGTGAGCCCGGTGCAGCGTCAGCAGCGAGCCCCTCCGACCGACGCGGGCGTAATGGCCGGTCGCGAGGTGGGTCGCGCCGGCGGCGCGAGCCCGCTCGAGGAGCACGCCGAACTTGATGCGCTGGTTGCAGGTGATGCAGGGATTCGGGGTGGTGCCATTCGCGTAGCCGTCCTCGAAGCTGCGCACCACGGCGCTCTCGAAGTCACGCTCGAGATTCCAGACGTAGTGGGGCAGATCAAGCGCCGTCGCGACGCGGCGGGCGTCATCGACGGCGTCGATGGAGCAGCAACCGCGGTCCCGGACGGCCTCCCGGCTCCCCGGCCACATCGCCAGGGTGATGCCGAAGGCGCGCAGGCTCGTGGCCGCGACGCGCGCGGCGGCGACGCTGGAGTCCACACCACCCGACATCGCCACCGCGATCACCGCAGAACGCGGCAGGAGATCCAGCGGACGGTCAGGGGCGACCGCCACCTCCGGCAACGGCGGGGACGATCGATACCTCGTCGCGCTCTGCGATGGGGGTGTCGAGGCCTTGGGCGAAGCGGATATCGGAATCATTGACGTAGATGTTTATGAACTGCCGCAGGCTACCGGAGTCGTCGTACAGGCGATCGTGGAAGCCAGGATAGGTTGCATCGAGGTTGACGAGCACCGCACCCACGGTGTCTCCGTCGACGCTCACCTCGGCGTTGCCACCGGTGAGCCTGCGAAGCGGTCCAGGGACCCGAACTGTGGTTGCCATTGAGGGCCGAGTATACGGAGCGTCACCCCTTCGGGCGTTTCGCGACCTGGCGTGCCGCCGCGACCGCGCGCTCGCCGCCCGGGCGCATGCGCCCCGCTCTGCGGAGCTCGTCCACCCGGCGTAGGTTGGCGTCCGTCCAGTTGCTCTTCGCGCGACGCGGGGTGAAACGGAGCATGTAGCTCTCGCCATCGACCCGCCGGATGACGCTGTCGATCCAGCCGTTGCACAGTGCCTCGTCAACTGCGTTGGCATGGGAGATGCCCGGGCGCTCGAACCCCTTTTTCCAAAATCCGACCCACAGTTCCTGCGCCGAGGGGTATGCCGCGAACCAGTCGGAGAGATCCCTGGGCGCGCCAAAGAATTGAGGTGGCCCCGGCGCCGCCGCGGTCATGGCTCGGGATCGAGATCCACGACCAGCGGGCTCTTCTCGACCCGCGTCCGCGCCCCGGCGACGAGGTCGTCGAACACGAGCTGCGACCAGGACTCCATGCTCAGGTAATGACGCCGCATCGCCTCGAGGGAGAGCGACTCCCCTTCCAGTTTCTCGACCTCGCGGACCTCGACCCTGCCCTCGGAGGGCTCCACGAGAAACACGAGGCCGAGGTGGACGCGCGACACCGGGCTTGAATCATCGTTGAGCAGCGCCACGAGACTGGCGCGTGCCGGGGCGGCGCAGCGAATCTCCTCCGCCCACTCGCGGCGCAAGCCCCCGACCACGGGATCTTCGCGCTCACCATCGCCGGGGTTCACGTGCCCGCCGATGCCCAGCGAGTACAGATGGTGGAGGCGCTTCTCGCTCGATCGGCGAAGGCGGCGGGTCAGCAGATACGTGTCGTCGTGCGCGTGGTGCACGACGCAGTAGGGGATGATCTGCTGCAGCGATGGGTCGTCCTCGATCTCGTGGCGCGGCCGGTACTCGGACGTCGCATGAACCGTCCGCAGGACTCGCTCCAGCCCGCGCGCGATCAGGCCGTGCCAGGCGCCGTCCGGAAAGATGGTCGAACGGGGCACACAGAGAACGTCCTCCGTCCCGTGCGCACGGCTTCGCCGCGGCCCGACGGCACGCGGACCAGCCACGCTTCTCGGCACCCGGCGCATTCTTTCACCCGCGATGCCTGAGTTGCCCGAGGTCGAAGCGTTGTGCCGGTCGTTCGACACACGTCTGCGGACCCGGGTCGTGCAGCGGATCACGGTGCGCTCGGTGGCCGTGCTCAAGACGTTCGACCCACCGGTGACGGCGACCGAGGGTCTGGCGTTCGATGGATGTGTCCGCCGAGGGAAGTTCATCGACCTCGTGCTCCCGCCGCTCCATCTGGTCGTGCACCTGGCACGCGGTGGCTGGATCAGGCTTCGCGACAAGCCGACAAACGCCCGGCCGTCGCTGCGAGGGCCGCTCGCCGTGATCGTGACCCTTCGGGACGGCGGGAGCCTCGAGATCACCGAGCACGGCACGGACAAGCGCCTCGCGGTGTCGGTCGTCCGGGATCCCGACGACGTTCCGGGGGTCGCTCGTCTCGGCATCGATGCCCTCGATCCGGCGCTGTCCGCAGCCGGTCTGGGCGGCATCCTGGGCGATCAGCGAGGAACGCTCAAGAGCGTCCTGGCAGACCAGTCGGTGATTGCCGGCATCGGCAACGCCTACTCCGACGAGATTCTCCACGCAGCTCAGCTCTCGCCCTTCCGGCACGCGGATGCCCTCGGCGGCGACGAGCTCGAACGGCTCGCGGCGGCGGTCCGCGACGTGCTGAGCGCGGCAGTCGCCCTGGCCGTGGGCTCGGACCTGGCGTCGCTCAAGGACGGGAAGCGCCAGTCGATGCGCGTCCACGGCCGCACCGGGCTCCCCTGCCCGGTCTGCGGCGAGCCTGTCCGTGAGGTGTCGCTGACGTCCCGTTCGTTTCAGTACTGCCCGCGATGCCAGACGGGGGGACGCGTGCTCGCCGATCGACGCCTGAGCCGCCTCCTCCGATGAGCCCGCCCGTGTCCCAGGACGGCGACGTCGCGCTGGAGCGCGCGCTCTGGGCGCTCCGTGCCTACGACACCACAGCGCTTGCCACGACCGGGGAGGCCGGTCCGCACGTCGCCGGCGTCTTCTTCGCGCCCGAGCGCACCGAGGCGGGAATCCGGCTGCTGATCGCGACCAGGGGAGGTTCGCGTCTGCATCGCGAGCTCGCGGCGGACCCGCGGGTCGCGTTCACGTGCTCGCCCGGGAACGCGTCGCGATGGATCCAGGGTGGTGGCACCGCCGCAGTCGTCGATGACCCCGCCGACCGCATCGACGTGGTCCGGCGTCTCATCGATCATGCCGCGGGAGCCCAGGCGTACGTCGAAGGGCCAGACGTCCTCCCGGTCACCATCGCGGTCCGCTGGCTCAAGGTCGTGGAGGCGCGCGACGGCCCGCACCTGCTCCTCGCCTTCGACCGCTGAGCCTCAGGAGCCGAGCAGCGTCGCGAGATCGGTGAAGAAGCCGGGATAGGACACGACTGCCGCGCCGGCGCCATCGATCACCGTGTCGCCCCCTCCGGACGGAACCAATGCCCCCGCGATCGCCCAGGCCATGGCGAACCGGTGGTCGCCCGCGGCATCGAGCCGAGCGGAGCGAAGCCGCACCGGACCCTCGACGGTCAGGGTGTCGGGGGTGCTTTCACAGGGAACGCCGAGAAGCCGGAGGCCCGTTTCGAGCATGGCGATGCGATCCGTCTCCTTGTTGCGCAGCTCGCCGGCATCACGGATCTCGGTGATCCCCTCCGCCTGACTCGCGAGCACGGCGATGATCGGGAGCTCGTCGATGGATCGCACGGTGAGCGCGCCCGAGATCGTCACCCCGTGCAATCGCATCCCTCGGACCTCGACGTCGGCGACCGGCTCGACCCCCCCGGCCGGATCGCGGTCATCCAAGCTCACCACCGCACCCATCGCCTCCAACACCGAGAGGATGCCGGTCCGTCCGGGGTTCACCCCCACGCCGGGGCAGCGGACTCGCCAGCCGGGGCGCGACGCCGCGAGCGCGAGGAAGAAGGCGGCCGAGCTCAGGTCCCCGGGAACTCGCAGCCCGAAGGGCGCGAGCTGTCCCGGGTGGACCGTCACCTCGAGCCCGCTCGAGAACACGTCGGCTCCGCACATGGTGAGCAACCGCTCGGTGTGGTCCCGAGTGGGCACCGGTTCGATCACGGTCGTTGGCCGGTTCCCCGAGAGCCCCGCGAGCAGGATCGCCGACTTGACCTGCGCGCTCGGCACCGGTGACCGCCAGGTCACCCCTTCGAGCACCCGCCTGCCCCGGACGCGGAGTGGCGCAGTCCCGTCCGGCGACGCGTCGATATCCGCGCCCATGGCACGAAGCGGGTTGACGACCCGCATCATCGGGCGCCTGCGAAGCGAGGTGTCACCGTCGAGCGTCGCGGCGCATGCGCTGCCGGCAAGGACCCCCGCGAGCAGACGCATGGTCGTGCCGGAGTTCCCGCAGTCGAGGTCGCCGTCAGGGCTGTTCAGGCTCACGCCCGCGCCCGCGCCGTCGAGTGCGTAGCGCGCCGGCGGAAAGTCGCGCACCCACACGCCGCAGGCGCGGAGGCAGGCTGCCGTGGAGAGCACGTCGGCCGCCGGCGAGGCGTTGCCGATGTAGGTCCGGCCCCTTGCGAGCGCCCCGAGGATCAGGGCTCGGTGGCTGATCGATTTGTCGCCGGGGACGGTGACCTGGCCGTCCACCCGCACCGCGGGCGACACGCGCTCCTGTGTCACCCCGGCCGCGCCGCCTCGTCGCCGATCATGGAGTTCAGGAATCGCTCGGCGCCCGCCGCCGCGTGCTCCGGATCGAGGCCGATGCTGTCGAGCAGCGCCGACCCGACGACCGCAGCCTCCGTATGCCCGCGCAGGGCCGTCAGATGCGCGTGCGTCGAGAGACCGAAGCCGAGCGCGCGCGGCAGCGAGGTCAACCGGCGGACCGAGTCGAGCACCGCCATCGCATCGTCGCCGATGGTGCTTCGAGCGCCGGTGACGCCGGTGACGCCGACGCAGTAGACAAACCCCGCGGCCGTCGCGCACACGCGCGCCAGGCGTTCCGGCGTGGTCGTGGGGGCGACAAGCGGGATCATCGCGACGCCGGCGGTGTGCATCGCCCCCCGCATCCCCGCGGCCTCGTCGAGCGGAAGGTCTGGGAGGATGACGCCGTCGACGCCCGCGACCGACGCCTCGCGAGCGAAGTCCTCGACGCCGAAGCTGAGCACCGGGTTGACGTATGTCATCACCGCAAGTGGGATGGTCACGCCCCTGGCGCGCGCTTCACGCACCTGGGCGAGCGCTGCTCCGAGGGTCATCCCACGGCGCAGCGCCACCTGACCGGTGCGCTGGATGGTCGGCCCGTCCGCGAGTGGATCGCTGAATGGAATGCCGACCTCGGCCGCGATGCAGCCGGTGCGCTGAGCGCACTGCAGCAGCTCGCCGAGGCTGTCGAACGCCGGGTAGCCGGCCGTGAAATATGGGATGAGCCCGGGAAGCGCATCCTCGCCCCGCGCAGCGAACGCCGCGTTGAATCGCGTGACCGGCGCCGCCGCGGTCATGCCTCGTCGTACTCGCGCACGGTGTCGATGTCCTTGTCACCGCGGCCGCTGAGACAGACGAGCACCACGTCGTCCGCAGGTTGATCGAGCGCGAGCGCCGCGGCGACGTGCAGCGCGTGGGACGACTCGAGCGCGGGGATGATCCCCTCCAGCAGGCAGAGTTGATGGAACGCGGCGAGGGCCTCGGAGTCCGTGGCGGCGCGATACTCGACGCGTCCGCTGTCACGGAGCGCGCTGTGCTCCGGACCCACGCCCGGATAGTCGAGGCCGGCGCTGATCGAATGCGTGGTGAGCACCTGGCCCCCGGCGTCCTGCATCAGGTAGCTCAGCGACCCGTGGAGGACGCCGGGGCGTCCTCGCGAGAGCGGCGCCGCGTGCCGGCCGCTGTCGAGTCCGCGGCCTGCCGCCTCGACGCCGACCAGGCGAACGTCATCGTCGAGGAAGGCCGCGAACATGCCGATGGCGTTGCTGCCCCCGCCGACGCACGCCACCACCACCGACGGCAGCCGCCCCAGGCGGGAGAGCACCTGCCGGCGCGCCTCGTCGCCGATGACCCGCTGCAGCCGTCGCACCAGTGAGGGGTACGGATGCGGGCCGACGGCGCTGCCGATCACGTAGTGGGTGCCGCCAACATGTGTCACCCAGTCGCGGATGGCCTCGTTGGTCGCGTCCTTGAGCGTCGCCGAACCGCTGTCCACGGGGACGACCTCGGCCCCGAGCAGACCCATCTTGTAGACATTGAGGGCCTGCCGGCGCATGTCCTCGCGCCCCATGTAGACAACGCACTCTAGTCCGAGCGCGGCACAAGCTGTCGCCGTCGCAACCCCGTGCTGTCCCGCTCCCGTCTCGGCGATGATCCGCCGCTTCCCCATGCGATCCGCGAGCAGGACCTGGCCGAGGGCGTTGTTCAGCTTGTGCGCGCCGGTGTGGAGCAGGTCCTCGCGTTTGAGCCAGATCTGGGCACCGGAGTGGGCATCGCTGAGACGGCGCGCGTGGGTCACGGGCGTCGGGCGGCCGGCGAATTCGGCGAGCCGGCCATCGAGATCCGAGATGAACGCCGGGTCGGCGAATGCGCTCGCGATCTCGGCCTCGAGCTCCTCGAGCGCGGGCACTACGGTCTCCGGTACGTAGGCGCCGCCGTACCCGTCGAAGCGACCGCGCACCGCGGCACTCATTGTGGATCGGTCCGCAACTGCGCCGCCGCGGCTCTCGCCGCTCCCACGAAACGCCGCACGAGATCGGGATCCTTTTCGCCTGGACGCCGCTCCAGCCGGCTCGACGCATCCACACCGGCGGGACGCACCGCGGCGACCGCATTCGCCACGTTGTCGGGCCCGAGGCCCCCGGCGAGCAGGATCGCGCGATGACGGGCGGTATCCGCCGCCCACGCCAACGGGACCCGGTGGCCGGTGCCGCCGGGGAGCGCTCCGCGATCGGGCATCCCGTCGAGCATCAGGAGTGTGTCCGGCGGCCAGTCGATGATGCTCGCCGCCGCGCCGCCGTCCACGTTGAAGACAGGAATGACAGGAACAGAGCATTCGATCGCCAGATTCGGATCGAAGGCCCCGTGCACCTGGACACCCGCGAGACGGTACCTCGAGGCGGCCAGGTCGCACTCCGCGGCGTTCGGTTCGACAAAGACGCCGATGAGGTCAGCCCGGTCCCCGACCACCCGCATCACCGCGAGGGCGGCCTCGTCATCGACCCAACGTGGGCTCCTCGGCACCAGCATCAAGCCGATCCAGTCGGCACCGGCGTCGAGCGCAGCCTCCGCGATCTCCCTCGTGCGCACGCCGCACACCTTGACGATCACGGCTTTGCCGCCTCGCGCGCCGCTTCGACCATTGCGGCACATGCCGCCGCCGGTGACGCGGCGCGCATCAGCGCCTCGCCGACGAGCACCGCGTCCGCGCCCTCATCGATGAGGCGGGTCACGTCATCGGGGCTGCGCACCCCCGACTCGGCGATGCAGACGATCCCGTCCGGAACCGTCTGGCGCACGCGCGCGAAGGTCGCGAGATCGGTGGTCAGGGTGCGCAGGTCGCGGCTGTTGATGCCGATGCACTCCGCCCCGGCGGCGACGGCGACACGTGCCTCGCCGGCATCGTGCACCTCGACGATGGCGTGCGCCCTGCTGCGCTCGACACCCGCAAGACAACGGTCGAGCGCCTCGTCGTCGAGCATCGCGACGATCAGCAGCACCCAGTCCGCGCCGGCGACGCGCGCCTCCGCAACCTGCACAGGGTCGAGCGTGAAGTCCTTGCGCAGCAATGGGATGTCGAGAGCCGCACGGACCGCTGCGAGGTCATCCAGCGATCCGCCGAAGTCGGGGCCGTCGGTGAGCACCGAGATCGCGCCCACCCCGCACGCGGCGTATTCCCTGGCGAGCGTGAGCGGATCCAACGCGGGTCTGAGCACGCCGCCACTCGGCGAGCGCCGCTTCATCTCCGCGATGATCCTGCCTCTGGTCAGCGCATCCTCGAAGCCGCGCGCGGCCGGGAGTGACTCCGCTTTCGCCCAGAGCGCGGCTTCGGCGCACCGGAGCTGCTCCACCTCCGCGCGCTTGCGCCCGGCGATCGCGTCGAGGGCGTCGCCCGGGCTCACGCGGGGGCTCCGGAAGTCGCGAGGCCGGCGGTGGCGAGGAAGTTGCGCAGCAGGGAGTGACCTGCGGGCGTCCCCACAGACTCCGGATGGAATTGCACACCCTCCACGGGAAACGTCCGGTGGCGCATGGCCATGATCAGGCCGTCGTCGCTCCACGCCGTGGCCTCCAGCGTCTCGGGAAGACCCGCGGTCGCCACGACCAGCGAGTGGTAGCGGGTGGCCATGAACGGGTCATCGAGGCCGCGCAGCACGCCTGCGCCAATGTGGTGCACGGCGCCGACCTTGCCATGGACCACCGCCGGGGCGCGCACCACCTCCGCGCCGTACGCGACAGCGATCGCCTGGTGGCCGAGGCACACGCCGAGCATCGGCACGCTGCGGCCGAGATGTCGAACGAGGTCGACACAGACGCCCGCCTCCTCGGGGACCCTCGGCCCCGGCGACATCACGATCGCGGCGGGATCCGATCGCGCGATCTCCTCGACGGACAGCGCGTCGTTGCGTTCGACGGCGACGGTCGCACCCAGTTCCCGCAGGTACTGCACGAGATTGAAGGTGAACGAGTCGTAGTTGTCGATGACCAGCACCTGGCCGCTCAGCGTCGAGCCCACGCGTTCGCCTCCTCCACCGCGAGGATCTGCGCGGCCACCTTGTTGTCGATCTCGAGCGTCTCCTCGTGGACTGACGAATCGGCGACGATGCCGGCCGCCGCCTGCACGTATGCAATGCCGTCGCGAACCACGATGGTGCGCAGCGCGATCGCGGTGTCGAGGTCGCCCCCGTAGCCGACGTAACCGATGGCGCCTGCATACGCTCCCCGGATCTCGGGCTCGAGCTCCGCGATGATCTCCATGGCACGGATCTTCGGCGCCCCCGTCACCGTCCCGGCGGGAAAGCAAGAGCGGAGCGCATCGAGCGAGTCGTACCCGCTGTCGAGGCTGCCTTCGATGCTGCTCACGAGGTGCATCACGTGTGAGTAGCGCTCCACCTCCATGTGCTGGGTGACGCGCACGCTGCCGGTGGCACACACCCGACCAAGATCGTTGCGCCCGAGGTCGATGAGCATGAGGTGCTCTGCAGCCTCCTTGTCGCTCGCGCGAAGCTCACGCTCCATCCGCTCGTCGTCCTCGGCGGTGCGTCCGCGCCGGCGGGTCCCTGCGATCGGGTGGTACCGGACGTCCTGACCCGTGACCTGGACGAGCATCTCCGGCGAGGCGCCGACGAGGGTGCACTCCGGGGTCGCGATGTAGATCATGTACGGGCTCGGGTTGATGGCTCGCAAGGCCACGTAGGCGTCGAACGGATCCGCGTCCAGCGGCAGCGCGAATCGTCTGGAGACCTGGACCTGAAAGATGTCCCCGGCGACGATGTAGTCGAGGGCTCGACGCACTCGATCCTGGAAGGCTTCCCTCGACAGATTGGCCTCGTGGTCATGGGATCTCACGTCGACGGGGATCCCGGCAAGTTGGGCCGGCGGCTCGGGAACCGCGGCGCAGACGGCTTCGGCGAGGTGATCGATGCGTGTGAGTGCTCGCGCATAGGCCGCGTCCAATCCGGCCGGGTCATCGCGATGCACGCAGCTGGAGAACAGCAATCGATGCTGAGCATGGTCGAAGACGGCGATGGTGTCGAAGATCGCGAACCACTGGCGCGGTAAGCCGAGTGGGTCGTGCGCCGCCACGGGAAGCCGCTCGTACCTCCCAGCGGCCTCGTACGTCAGGAAGCCGACCGCCCCGCCGAGCAGGGGCGCCGCCATTCCGGGCGCGCAGGCCGCGCCGATCGATGCGACGTCACGGTCGAGCACGGCCAGGGGGTCGTCGCCTCCCCCACTATCGCTGATCACGCGCGACGGACCATGGCCGAGCATGGACCAGCGAGCCACCGAACCACTTCCTTCGACCGACTCGAGCAGGAAGCAGCTCGCCTCGGTCCCGATGGCCCGCATCGCCGCGACCGGGGTCGCCTCGCCAATCGGAACCTCGAGCACGACCGCGACGACGTCGTGGTCAGTGAGGTGGCGCCGCACCTCGTCCAGGCCGGGAAGCGGCTGGCTCATCGGTCGTGCGCCATGGAGGTTTCATCCGGGAACAGCGGCGCCGACGTACTGGGCGATCCGGCGCGCCGCCTCCTCCAGGTTGGCGATGGACGCCGCGTAGCTGAGGCGTATGTGTCCGCTGCCCTCGGGTCCGAATGACTGACCTGGGAGGACCGCCACGCCCACCTCGTCGAGCAACGACTTGGCCAGCTCGCGGTCACCGAAGCCGGTCGCCGTGATGTCGGGGAAGACGTAGAACGCGCCCGCGGGCCGGTGGCATTTGAAGCCCGGGATCGCGTTGAGGAGATCGACGATGCGGTCGCGGCGCTGACTGAACTCGGCGACCATGCGGTCGACCGCGGCGTCGGACTCCGGCGAATCGAAGGCCTCGACAGCGGCCCACTGCGTGAACGCCGCGGCACACGACGAGCTGTTGATCATCAGGGTGTCCATCTTTTTGGCGATCTCCACGGGCATCGCGCCGAAACCCAGGCGCCAGCCGCACATGGCCCACGCCTTGGACAGGCCGTCCATGTAGATCGTGCGCTCGGCCATGCCGTCGATCCCAAAGAGCGAAACGTGGGCACCGTCATAGCTGAGGCGGTTGTAGATCTCATCGCTCAGCACGATCAGGTCGTGCTCGATGGCGAGCCGCGCAATCGCCTCGCAATCCTCGCTCGTGAGGATGCCGCCGGTCGGGTTCTGCGGCGAGTTGACCACCAGCATCCGCGTGCGTGGCGTGATGAGCCGGGCCAGCTCGTCGACATCGGCGCGGAAGTCGTTCTCCTGGCGGAGCGGCAGCGAGATCGCCCTCCCGCCGATGAACTCGACGAGCGAGCGGTAGATCGGGTATCCCGGATCCGGCACGATGACCTCGTCACCCTCCTCGACGAGCGAGAGCAGCGCGAACAGGAGCAGGTTCTTCGAGCCGGGCGTCAGCACGATGTTCTCGAACGTCGTGGCCACGCCCGTGTGCCGCGTGACGTAGGCGGCGGTCTTCTCGCGCACCTCGCGGATGCCGCTCGCTGCCGTGTAGTGGGTCGCCCCCTCCCGCATCGCCCTGACGGCGGCGTCGATGATGTTGTCAGGAGTGGCGAAATCTGGCTCGCCGATCTCGAGATGGACGATGTCCCGACCCTCGGACTCGAGGAGCCGCGCATGGGCGAGGACTTCGAAGGCGCTCTCGGTGCCCAGCCGGGAGAGGCGGTCGGCGAAACGTATGATCATGAGGCCACCATCATGGCGGGAAGGCTGCCGGTCGGGTTGGAGTAGTCGACGTCCACCCGCTCGACGCGGGCGTGGCTGGGACCCTGACGGATCAGCTCGAGCATTCGCTCCACATCGGACCGGTGTCCCTCAAGCACCGCCTCGACGGTGCCGTCCGGGTGGTTGCGTACGGTGCCGGAGAGGCCGCCGTCGCGTGCATGTCTGATCACGAAGGCACGGAACCCGACCATCTGCACCCTGCCGTGCACGACGGCACGAACGCGCACCACATCTGAGCCCATCGCCGCCCGATTATAGGTGCGGTGGGTTGAACGGCTCAGGCAGCCGCTGGAGAGAGCTGCCGGCTCCCGGTCAGCTTGCGGACCAAGGGCGGGATCTCGCGCAGGTTCTTGATCTCCACGCCACTCAACTCGGACAGCAGCGCGAGGATGCGACGTTGCACCGGGGCCTCGTGGTCGCGGCCGGGGAGGTACCAGTTGAGCATCCGGGAGACGTACTCCGGATCCTCGAGGCGGCTCACGACGGAGGGATCGGTGATCGTCGTCGGGTGCTTCGGCGCGTCGTTGGTGCTGCGCATCATCCAGAGCGACATCTTCAGGATGTCCGGTAGCACCTCCGGCTTGTTGGCAACGGCACGGCGCATGTACTTGGCGTAGCACGCCGCATGGCGCAGCTCGTCCGCCGCGAGGATTTTGAAGATCTTCCGCATCACCGGCTCGGGGCCCTGCTCGCTGAACGCCGTATACCAGTGAGCCAGGCGCTGCTCACCGCAGAAGTGCATCGTGAGCGTCTCGATGGCCGGTCCCGGCGCGAACGTGAGCCGCAACTCGGGCAGCTTGGCTTCGTCGAACGTCTCCCCGCATCGCTCGAGGTATTTGCGCAGCGTGAGGTGATGCTTCATCTCCTCGTAGAACCAGATCGAGATGAAGCTGCAGAAGTCGATGTCCGTGTAGAAGTCACGGATGAACATCTCCGTGGCATAGAGCGCGGAGAGCTCCGTCAGGCAGATGTTCCGGAGGTCACTGATCCACTGCGGGCTCAGCAGGCTCGGATCGATGTCGTCGAATGGGATGTCGGCACTGAGCGTCCAGCGGGCGCGCTCGAGGCGAATGAACATGTCGTCGTAGAGCATTGGGAATCAGCATACTTTCTTCGCCGGGCACAAAGGGTGGGCAATGTCATCCGGCGTACACGCCAAGATTTGTGTATGAGGGACAATATGGCCCAATTGACCAAGGCACCCGAGCTCCGTTTGTCCGTGGCGGCCACTCTGCCGCCGGAGGTCACCGTCCGCCTGCTCGCGGAGGTGGACGTGATCGCGCGCCGGATGACCCGGCACATCGTCTCCGGCATCTCGCTCCCCGACAGCCGTTTTCGGACCCTCGGATACTTCCGGACGGTGACCGCGGCGTGCCGCGACGCTCTCCGGACCTTTGTACGTCTCCTCCGCGACGGGCGCGGACTTCGGGCGGGCGATCTCGAGCGCCTGGGATCGATGGGTGCGCAGCAGGCCGAGCTCGAGGTCCCGCTCGAGCTTGTCTTCGGTGCGTATCGCCTCGCGGCGAGGGTGCTCTGGGACGAGGTGATCGGCCAGCCCGCGCTGCTCAACGATGTGCCACCAAGCACGGTGATCGGGCTGACCAGCACGGTGCTGGAATACTTCGATGAGATCAGCGCGGCGGTCGGCGGTGCCTATCTCGAGACCCGTGAGCGGCTGCTCCGCCAGCGTGACCGGGATCGCGATCGCATCCTCCAGCGACTGCTGGCCGGCGACGCCTCGGCCGAGCTCCGGCGCATCGCGGCGTCTGCCGAGCTCACGCTCGTCCCGCCCTACACCGTGGTGGCCTGCTCGGCGCCCACGCTGGAGGCGGAGCGGCTGCTCGAGGAGACCTGGCGCGCCGAGGGCGCTCACCTGATCGGCGACGACCCCGGGATCTGGATCGCGCTGGTCCCCGAAGGCCGGAACCTCGCCAGGCTCTGCGCCTCGGTGGGCCCGGTGGTGTTCGGCGTGGGTCCGGTGGCCGCGACGCTCGACGCGGTGGCTCCTTCGGCGCAACAGGCACGCCGCGCGCTCGAGGTCGGTCGCCGGCTGTACCCGGAGCGCTCGCTGCACACCGACGCCGAGGTCGGCGTCTTCGCCGCGCTCGCCGACGATCACGACGCGATGCGCACCTTCGTCGACCGGGTGCTCGGCCCGCTGACGGTGGGAACGCCCAACCGACGTCTCGAGCTCGTGGCGACCCTCGAGGCGTTGCTCGACAGCCGGAGCATCGGCGAGGCCGCCGAACGGCTCGGTGTCCACCGCCACACCGTCGTCTATCGAGTCGGCCGGCTTCGCCAGCTCGGCATCGACTCGGACGATCCCGAGCAGCGCCATCAACTCTGGCTGGCACTCCGGTGCGCGCGGTTGCTCGAGGAGTAGCGAGCCCGCCACGCCGCGCCCCCCGATGCCTTCCTAGGTTCCCGCCCCGCCGGCATCGCCGTCAGCCTCGCGGCGACGCTGACCACCCGAGGCGACGGTGGCTCCCTGCTCCGCTTCTCGGGCGAGCATGAAGAGCAGGTCGGAGCAGCGATTGAGGTAGCGCAGCACCTCCGGGTTCTCGACGCCGCCCGCGCGTTGCAGCGACACCGTGCGCCGCTCGGCGCGCCGCACCAGGGTCCGGGCGAGGTCTATGGCCGCGCCAACCGGGGTCCCACCGGGGATGACGAAGCCGCCGGGCAGCGGCACGCGGGCTTCCAGGTCGTGGATCTCGCGTTCCAGCGCGTCGGCCATCGCCGGCGTCACGACGTTGAAGTGGCGTTCGAGGTCGGCCCGATGACCGGCACCGGTGGCCAGCTCCGCCCCTACCACGAACAGCTCACGCTGCAGCTCGAGGATGCGCGCCGCGCGATCGGCCGAGTCGGTGAGCGACCTGGCGAGCCCGAGTGCGGAGATCGCCTCGTCGAGGGAGCCGTATGCCTCGGTGTGAAGGTCGTCCTTGGCCACGCGCCCGCCGTAGAGCAGACCGGTCTCGCCCCCGTCGCCGCGCCCGGTGGTGATGCTCACGCGCCGGCGGTCAAACGGCGCCGTGGAGCGTCGCTTCGACAAGCTCGGGAGGGGTGTCGTCGCGGCCGCGCCGCCACTCCTCGATCCACTTGCTGGCCGCGATCGTCGCGGTGGTGGCGTCGCCGACCGCGGTGGTGATCTGACGTGTCAGCTGGCTGCGAACGTCGCCGGCGGCGAAGATCCCGGGGATGTTGGTCATCATCGTCATCGGATCGGTCAGGTAGTAGCCGGCCTTGTCATGATCGATGTGGGCATCGACCAGCTGGGTGTTGGGGATGAATCCGATGAAGATGAAGATGCCGCCCACCTCGAGCTCGGAGCGTCGCTCCGTGTCCAGGTTTCGCAAGGACAAGCGGCGCACCTTGTCGTCACCGTCGATGCTCTCGATGATGGTGTCGACCAGGAAGTCGATCTTGGGGTGCTTTCGCGCCTCGTCGAGCAGGATCGGCTGGGCACGGAACTCCTTGCGCCGGTGGATGATCGTGACCTTGCTCGCGTAGCGCGTGAGGAAGAGTGCCTCTTCCACGGCGGCGTCGCCACCACCCGCCACGGCCAGGTGGACGTCCTTGAAGAACGCACCGTCGCAGACGGCGCAGTAGGACACGCCACGCCCGGCGAACTCCTCCTCACCGAGCACTCCGAGCTTGCGTGGGTTTCCCCCCGCGGTGATGATCACCGCCGGGGCGCGGTAGTCGCCGTCATACGTCTCGACGAGCTTCATGCCGTCGGGTTGCACCTTGATCGCCTTGACCTCGGTGCGAACCAGTTCGGTGCCGAAGTGCGCAGCCTGCTCCTCCATGACGGTCGCAAGCTCGCCGCCCAAAATGGAGAGGAAGCCCGGGTAATCCTCGATAAGCTCCGTATTGAGCAGCTGGCCCCCGGGGGCCTTCCCCTCGAGGAGGACCGCACGATCGCGGTTGCGGCCCGCATAGAGCGCGGCCGTCAGGCCGGCGGGTCCGCCGCCGATGATTGCGATGTCGAAGTCGTCTGGGGGCACGGTGGTTGCACTCCTCGGGGCACGTCTGTACGTCCCGTCACCGATGACGATACCCAATGCCGCGGCGAATCATCCGTGTGCGGCCCACAGTCGCAAATCGGCGAGCACCCGGCTGATGGGGATCGCGTATGCCTCCGGCGCGCTCGGACTGGCCAGGGTCACGATCCCGATCACCTCGCCCGACGCGCCGAGCACCGGGCCGCCGCTGTTGCCCCGGTAGATCGTCGCCCCCTCGAGGTGCAGCATGTCGTTGTACTCCTGCGGCGACGACTGACCTGCATCGACGCCACTTCCTGAGAGCGGGACGCTGACGTCGAGGCCGATGAGCATCTCCTCGGTCATGTCGTGTCCTTTCCCTGTGGCCACGCTCGATGCCAGCGTGATGACCGACACGGGCACTGCAGTCAGCGCGGTCGCGTCGACGGGGAGCGGTGTCCCGACCAGGGTGCCGCTGACGCGGAGCAGCGCGAGGTCGAGGGCCGCGCTGCTCTGCACCACGCGAGCGAGACGCGTGTGATCGGCGCGGTCGGTGACCCGCAGCGAGATGTCTCCGTTGATGACGTGGGCATTGGTGACCACGTCCCCGGCTCGGTCGAAGATCCACCCCGTCCCGAGCGACTCCTCGGCGCCGTTCGCGAGTTCGGCCTCCACGGTCACGACGCTTGCGAGAGCGTCCCTGCCGATGTCGGTCAGGAGCGGTGGGGCCGGGGTCGGCACGCGAGCAGCCGGGAGGTGGACCGGCATCACGCTCGCCGGATTGACCTGCGCCATGCCATTGGCCACGACGAAGCCGGCCAGCCCGGCCACCAGGAGAGCGATGATTGCCGCCAGGGCGCGCGCGACCGCGCCCGGTCGGAACGTCGGCACGGTCCCTCGATCCACGAGGAAACATTGTGGTTGTTCAGCGGCGCGCGATCACCGTAGTCGGTGGCGGCACCGGAGCGCTCGGCAGTGCGGTCGTGAGCCGCCTTGTGGCGGCGGGACGCACCGTGGTCGTCCCTGCGCGCCGCCCTGGGCGCTCCGCCACCGTAGCGGGGGTCACCGAGATCGAGTGCGATCTCGCCGACGCCGCTGCCGTCGCCCGGCTGCGCATCGCGGTCGAGGCCATGGGCGCGTGGGAGGGCGTGGTGAGTGCGTCGGGAGGATTCGCCGGCGGGCGTGCCCACGAGGTCGGCGACGATGCCATCCACAGCCAGATCGAGGCCAATCTCCTCGGTCCCTGGCATCTGGCTCGCGCGGCGGCGGCGTCGATGGTCTCGGGTGGAGCCGGCGGGCGGATCGTGATCGTGGCGTCGCGAGCCGCCGTCGATGTTGCGCGCGGTCAGGCCGCCTACCAGGTGAGCAAGGCGGCGGTGCTCCGGCTTGCCCAGGTCATGGCAGCGGAGTTGCTGGGCCACGGGATCACCGTCAACGCCGTCCTCCCGGGCACGATGGACACGGCTGCGAATCGCGAATCGATGCCGAAGGCCAACCGCACGTCGTGGGTGACCACGGACGCCGTTGCCGCGGTCATCGAATGGCTGCTGTCGGACGCCGCCGCCGCGGTGACGGGCGCGGCGATCCCAGCCGGCTGAACGTCAGCCGAGGGAAGACGGCTCGAACGCCCCCGATTCGCCCAGCTTCGCGATGGCGCGGGCTCGATGGGAAACCCGGGCCTTGGCCTCGTCGGTAGCCTCGCCGAACGTGATCCCGAGATCCAAGGCGAGGAAGGCCGGGTCGTACCCGAACCCGTTGGTGCCTCGAGGCTCGACGAGCGTCCCGAGGCATACTCCATGGGCGGTCACCGGCTCCGCGCCGGTTTTCGCCAGCGCGGCGACGCAGACGTATCGCACGCTCCGGTCATCCGGGCTGCGGCGGGCAACCTCTGCGAGCAACCCGTGGAGCCGGTCGTCGTCGGTCGCTCCATGACCCATCCATCGTGCCGACATCGGGCCGGGCCACCCATGGAGCGCGTCGACCTCGATGCCGCTGTCGTCGGCGAGCGCAGGCAGACCGGTCGCGGTGCAGACGGCGAGCGCCTTGGCGAGGGCGGACTCGATGTATCCGGGACCGGGCTCTTCGAGCGGTCCCTCGAAGCCCGCTTCATCGAGCGATGGAAGCCGCAGGGGCCACGGGCTGAGAAGGGTCCGCAGCTCCCTGAGCTTTCCGGGATTGCGCGTGGCCAGGACCAGCACCGGACCGCTCACGTAGCCCTGCTCAGCACCTCAGCCTGGAGCGCGAAGAGCTGCTTCAGCCCGGCATCGGCGAGGGCAAGGAGGGATTCCAGCTCCTCGCGCGAGAAGGGCTCCTGCTCCGCGGATCCCTGCAGCTCGATGAGCCTGCCGTCCAGTGATCCGACGCAGTTCAGGTCGGTCTCAGCGGCGGAGTCCTCCAGGTAGCAGAGATCCAGGCGGGCCTCGCCCGCCACGATGCCCGCGCTCACCGCCGCGACCGGCCAGCGCAACGGGTCCGAGCGGACGACGCGCGCTTCGCGCAGCCGGTCGATGGCGAGCGCGAGAGCGACATAGCCGCCCGTGATCGAAGCCGTACGCGTCCCCCCGTCGGCGACGATGACGTCGCAGTCGATGAGGATGCTGCGCTCGCCCAGGGCCTCGAAGTCGACTGCGGCCCGGAGGCTGCGTCCGATGAGGCGCTGGATCTCCTGGACCCGCCCGTCGACGCGACCCTTGCGGCCGTCGCGTTCCGACCGCGTCTGCGTGCTTCGAGGCAGCATCGCGTACTCGGCGGTCACCCAGCCGCGGCCGCTGCCCTTCCGGAACGGCGGGACGCGTTCCTCGACCGATGCGGCACAGAGGACTCGCGTGTCCCCCATCGTGATGAGCGCGCTGCCCTCCGCGTACGGGAGCGTGTGCAATTCGATCGATGTCGGACGGAGTTCATCGGAGGCACGTTGATCTGGGCGCATTCGGCCGAGTGTATCGGTCGAATGCGAAGGTCAGCGCCGGAAGACCCTCTGGAGCACGATGATCGAAGCTTCGTAGAGCAGCAGCAGCGGGATCGTCAGCAACGTCGGTGTGAACGGATCGGCACCCGGTGTGATCACCAGCGCCGCGATGATGATGGCGACATACGCCACCTTGCGCCAGCCCTTCAATTTCCTCGAGGAGACGAACCCGAGCAGGCCGAGCAGGATGATCACAACCGGCATCTCGAAAGTGATCCCGAAGATGAAGATGATGATCAGAAAGAAGCCGATGTAGTTGTTGAGATCCGGGAAGTACACGGCGTTGCCGCTCAGGAAGTTGGCCAGGAAGTTGAGGCCGAGCGGCATGACGAAGTACGCGAACACGGCTCCGCCGGCAAAGAGCAGAAGCGCGCTGGCGATGAAGGGGCCGACGAATTTCCGCTCCTTGGGACGCAGCCCCGGCGAGACGAAATTCCACGTCTGCCAGAGCACGATCGGCAGCGCGAGGATCAGACCCACGACCGCGGAGATCTTCAGCGGGACCGTGATCCCCTCGGTGGGGTTCAGGATGATCGCCTGGTCGCCGGGGATGATGCTGTGCGAGTTGTGCAGCACCGTGTGCAGCGGGTGCAGGAGCAGACCGAGGAAGAACCCGTTGAAGACGAACGCCACCGCCGTTCCGACGATCCAGGCCGCCATCACCCAGATGAGGACGCGTCGCAACTCCTCCAGGTGCTGGACGATCGTCATGCGCCGTTCGTCGTCGCCAGCCACTCCCTGCACCTTACGTGCCTCCGGTCAGCGCGCGCCTCGCGGCGCGTCAGCCAGAAACTGAGGGCTGGTGTGTCGTCGCGTCGGCCGGGACTGCCACCGGCTCGGCCGGTTGCACGGGCGCGGGAGCGGGCATGGGCGCCGCGACGGCCTGCACGACCGGAGCCGGCTGCGACGGGGCGGCGGTCGTGGTCGTGCCCATCACCGCGTCGTGAGTCTCGGACGATGCCTTCCGAAACTCGCGGATCCCCTTGCCGATGCCCGCGCCCACGTCGGGCAGCTTCCCCGGACCCCAGATGATCAGGATGACCACCAGGACGATGATGATCTCCGGCAGATGGCCGCCTATGAATCCCATGTCAGCCTCCAGTTTAGCACCATTTATTTATCGCCCCTGAGATCAGTCTGAGACCAACGACAGTGCGCGCGCGAACGACTCGACCGTCCTGTCCACGTCCTCATCCGTGTGTGTTGTCGAAAGAAACGCGGTCTCGAATTGAGACGGCGGCCAGAGAATCCCGGCGTCGAGCCACGCCTCGTGGAGGCGTCCGAAGCGCTCGCGGTCGGCCCGCTTGACGTCGTCAAAGGTGCGCGCCGCCTCGATCCCGAGAAAGGGAGTCACCATGCTGCCGACACGACCGACCGCGCACGCCACGCCGGCTGCTCCGCCGGCTGCCTCGAAGCCGGCCCGGAGGCGCTCCCCGAGACCCTCGAGCCGCTGGTAGAGGGCTGGATCCTCGCGGAGCACGTCCAGTGCCGCGCTGCCGGCGGCCATGGCCAGCGGGCTGCCCGAGAGCGTCCCCGCCTGGTAGACGGGACCGGATGGGGCGATCTGCTCCATCAGGTCGCGGCGCCCGCCGTAGGCGCCGACGGGGAGCCCGCCGCCGATCACTTTGCCGAAGAGGCTGAGATCGGGACGAACTCCGTAGAGCGTCTGTGCCCCGCCGTAGGCCACACGAAATCCAGTCATCACTTCATCGAATACGAGCAGAGCACCCCATTTGGATGTGTTGTCGCGAAGTCCCTCCAGAAAGCCCGGCGCTGGCGGAACGCATCCCATGTTCCCGGCGACCGGTTCCACGATCACCGCGGCGATCTGCTCTCCCTCGCGCTCGAAGGTCGCGGTCACCGCGGCTCGATCGTTGTACGGCAGCACGATCGTTCCCGCGACCGCCGCCGCGGGCACTCCCGGTGATCCGGGGATTCCGAGAGTGGCGATCCCCGAACCCGCCTCGGCGAGGAGCGCGTCGGCGTGACCGTGATAGCCGCCGGCGAACTTCACGATCCGATCCCTCCCCGTCGCGGCGCGCGCAAGGCGCACCGCGGACATCGCCGCCTCGGTGCCTGAGGTGACGAAGCGAACCATCTCGACCGACTCGACGGCATCGACGATGCGCTCGGCGAGCTCCACCTCGAGCTCCACGGTGTGGCCGTAGGCGATCCCGCGCTCGAGCTGGGCGCGGATTGCGGCGACCACCCGAGGTGGCTGGTGCCCGAGGATGTGCGGCCCGTACGCGAGCACGAAGTCGATGAAGTCGTTGCCGTCCGCGTCCTCGACATGCGCGCCGTGACCCCGGACGATGTGCGGGGGCACCCCGGGAACGGCGCGATAGGCACGCACGGGGCTGTCAACACCACCCGGCAGCACCCGCTCGGCACGGTCGCGCAGCGCCCGGGCGTTGCTGTCCCGCATGGCGGTTACGTTTGCTGCCGCACGGTGATCGACCTCATGACATCCCCCTGCGCGATCGCAAGGGCGACGCTCATGCCGCTCTCCACCTTCCCGAACAGGTTGTACAACGGCTGGAGCTGCGCCGAATCGTCGGCGATGCAGATGAAGAACTGGGATCCGTTGGTGTTGGCGCCGCTGTTGGCCATGGCCACGGCGCCCTCGACGTACTGCTGATGCACCGGCTCGTCGTTGAACTGAAACCCTGCACCGCCACTGCCGCATGTCCCCGACGGTGTCGCCGGCGGCGCCGGGACATGCCCGATGCATTGAGGATCACCTCCCTGGATCACGAACTTCGCGACCACCCGATGGAACGGGATGCCGTCGTAAAAGTGATTTCGCGCCAGGGTCACGAACACGTTCACGGTGTTCGGGGCGAGGTCGGGCTGCAGGCACAGGACGATGCTGCCCTTGGCGGTGGCGATGGTCGCCTGGTAGAGCTTGGTGGTGTCGATGGTCGTTGCAGGTGCCGCGCTGTAGGTGTGCACGCTGGCCGGTGGACTGATTGGCGCGAGCACGGGCCCGAACGTTGCGGTCGCGCAATCCGCGAATGGGATCGTGGCCGCCGCCGTGGGCGATGGGCTCGGCGTTGGGGTGGGCGGCACGGCGGTGGGAGTGGGGATCGCCGGCAGTGGGGCGCTTGCGCTGTTCACACCGACGGCGATCGCCACGATGGCCACCACCACGACGGCTCCTGATCCGAGCACGAGAGGAAGGCGGCGCCGGCCGCCGAACGGGTCACTCATCGATTCACTCCTTGGTCTCCGCGAGCCAGCTCGCGGCGGCACGCGCGTGGTACGTGATGATCATGTCGGCGCCCGCGCGGCGGATGCCGCCGAGCGCCTCGAGCACCGCGGCGCGTTCGTCGAAGGCGCCCGCGGCGGCGGCGTGGTGGAGCATCGCGAACTCGCCACTCACGCAGTAGGCGGCGAGGGGGAGGTCGGTGGCGTCGCGAACCCGGGCGATCACATCCAGATAGGTGAGCGCCGGCTTCACCATCACCATGTCGGCTCCCTCTCCGACGTCGAGGATCGCTTCACGCACGGCCTCGCGTTGATTGGCCGGGTTCATCTGGTACGAGCGACGGTCACCCGTCCTCGGTGCGCACTCGGCCGCATCTCGGAAGGGTCCGTAGAGGACGGTGGCGAACTTGGCGCTGTAGGCGAGAATTGCCGTGTCGGTGAAGCCCGACATGTCCAGCGCCTCGCGTATCGCCGCTACCTGGCCGTCCATCATCCCGCTCGGCGCGATGATGTCGGCCCCCGCCGCCGCCTGACTCACCGCCGTCCGGGCGTACAGCTCCAGGGTGGCGTCATTGTCGACGACACCGTTCTCGAGCAGAAAGCCGCAGTGCCCGTGGTCGGTGTACTCGCAGAGACAGCAGTCGGCGATCACGACGCACGCGTCCCCGAAGCGCTCACGCAGCGCGCGGATCGATTGCTGGACCACCCCCTCCTCCGCAAATGCACCCGATCCCTGCGCGTCCTTTGCGGAGGGGAGCCCGAAGAGGAGCACACCGCCCAGGCCGAGGCCGATCGTCTCCTCCACCGTCGCGCACAGGGAATCGATGCTCTCGTGACTCTGGCCGGGCATCGAACCGATCGGCTGCGGCGATGTGAGGCCCTCGCGGATGAAGGCCGGGTGGATCAGCTGCCCGGCGGTAAGGCGCGACTCGCGCGCCAGGCTGCGCAGTGCCGGGGTGCGGCGCAGACGGCGGGGTCGCTCGCTCGGGAATCCCATTTCGCCCGTCAGCGTAACGGCTGAGGGGTCAGGCACTCGATCAGCGCGGCGATCAAGCCCTCCGCCGAGGGCGCACCGGCGACCCCACGGACTGCCAGACCGGCTCTGCGCGCCGCATCAGCCGTCTGCTCGCCAATGCACACGATCACCGCTCCTGGCGGCAGTCCGCCGGCTCCCGCCGCCTCGACGAGATGCCGCGCGGTGCTCCCGCTGGTGAGAGTGATCGCGTCGATGCCACCGGCCAAAGCGGCGCGAAGGCGCTCAGGGGCCGAGGCAGGCATAACGCTCCGATAGATGACCTGGACGGTCACCGAAGCGCCTCCGTGGCGGAGGGCGTCCGCCAACCCACCGCGAGCGCCCTCGGCGGCTGGAAACCACACGCTGGCGCCTGCAAGGCCGCGGTCGCGCATCGCCGCAGCAAGACCAGCTGCGTCATGGTCTCCCGCCACGAGGTCCGCTGGAGTTCCGCTCGCCTCGAGTACCGCCGCCGTCCCGGGTCCCACCGCGGCAACGAGCATCCCCGACAGGGCGTCCGCTCCGGCCGCCCCGAGGACGAGCCGCACCGCGGTCGCGCTCGTGAAGGCAACCCACCGGGGCGCCGGTGCCGCGGCGGCGTCAGCGGCGATCCGAACGATCGCCTCCGGGCCGGCCACGGGCACCGTCGCGATCAGGGGGACGACCGCCACCCGGGCGCCGGCGGCGTGGAGCCCGTCGACCAGACCCTCGGCCTGCTCGCGGGTCCGGGTCACCAGGATGCGTCTCCCTGCGAGCGCCTGCGGACTGTCGGTCACCGAAGGCGCGCCGCGACCAGGTCGCCGAGCCCTTCGGGCGCCTCGAGGCTGCCGGAGGCCTCTGCCCGCCGGACCGCTCCCCCGACCACCAGTGCCGCCGTGAGCACGAGCCGGCCGTTCTCGATTCGGCCCCAGGCGCCGAGCGGAAGCAGGCAGCCTCCGCCGAGGCCGATGAGCACGGCGCGCTCGGCGGTCACCGCAACGCTCGTCGCGGTATCGCCGGCCAACGCACAGGCGCGCGCTGCCGCCGAGCCGGTGAGCGTCTCGAGGGCGATGGCACCCTGCGCTGGGGATGGTACGAACACCACGGGGTCGAGGCGCTGCGTCACACGGTCGCCGAGCGAGAGCCGGTCGAGGCCGGCGCACGCGAGGAGGAGCGCGTCGACATCACCGGCGTCGAGCTTGCGCAGGCGGGTGTCGACGTTGCCGCGCATGGGCACCGCGCGCAGGCCGGGATACAGCGCCTCGAGGAGACCGGCCCTGCGTGCGCTGCTCGTTCCCACGGTCGCTCCGGGGGGCAGCTCGCCGAGGGGCCGGCCGCTGGCCGACACGACCCCGTCTCGCGCATCCGCGCGAGGAAGGTAGGCCGAAATGCTCAAACCCGGGGCGAGCGCTGACGGGAGGTCCTTCGCGCTGTGCACCGCCACATCGGCACGGCCGTCGAGCAGGGTTCGCTCGAGATCGGCCGTGAACCATCCTTGCCCCTCCAGCTGATCGATCGGAGCATCGGTCCGGCGATCGCCCTCAGTCCGGACGACGACAGTCTCGAGATCGCCGCTGCCCGCCGCACCCAGAGCATGCGCCGCCAGCGCGGTCTGCCTGAGCGCGAGTGCGCTTCCGCGCGTCGCCAGCCGCAGGGTCGAGGGATCCGCGGCCGCCATCAGGGGTCGAGCCGAAATGCCTCGCGGATCGTCAGCGCCGTGGCGGGGTCCTCCGCCTCGCGCAGGCGGCTGACCGGTCCGTGCAGCAGTTTGCGCACCATGCTGCGTGTCAACTTCTCAACGCGCTCAAGTGTCGCCTCATCGATCTCGCTTCCGGCGCCGAATGACCGTGCCACCTCGCGAGCACGAAGCGCCTCGGCCCACTCGACCAGCGCAGCGATGGTCGGACCCGCCGTATCGCGCTGCCCGATCGCGGTGACGGTCTTGTCGAGCTCGGCGTCGATGATCTCCTCCGCGGCGGGAACCGCCTCCCGGCGCTCGTCGAGCCTCACGCCTGAGCGCCGCCCAAGCCCATCGATGTCGATCAGCGTGACGCCGGGAATCTCCGCGGCTGCCGGATCAATGTCGCGAGGAACCGCCATGTCGACGATGCAGAGCGCGCGGTGCGCACGCCGGCGCTGCAGAGCGTCGATCGCGGCGGCATCGAGGACGGTCGTGACGCTGTCGGTGGACGCAATGATGACATCCACCTCGTCGGCCATCGCTTCAAGTGCGGCCAGTTCAACCCGTCGAGCGCCGACGGCTCGCGCAAGCCGGCGGCTCGACTCGCCGCGCGACGTCGTCATGATCCGCGCCCCCTGGTCGCGCAACCGGTTCGCCGCGAGCCGGCTCATCTTTCCGGCGCCAATAAGGAGGACTCCCTTCTGCTCGAGGTTGCCGCACGACGCCCTTGCGCACTCGACGGCGATCTCGCTCAGCGATGCAACCCCGCTCGACAGGGAGGTATCGGTGCGGACGCGTTTCGCGGTCGAGATGGCTCGCCGCATCACATAGTCGAGGCGCGCATCGACGGTTCCCGCATCCCTGGCGACGCGGTGCGCCGCCCTGAACTGCCCCAGCACCTGCGACTCGCCGATCACCATGCTCTCGAGGCCGCTCGCCACCCGGAACATGTGCATCGCGGCAGCGCGATCCTCGAGCGTGACCATGTGGCGCTCGACCTGGCGAATGCCGCCCGGATCGAGGTATCGGGCCAGACGCGGCGCGACCTCGGCACTGAGGTGGTCCGGGCACACCACATAGAAATCGGTGCGGTTGCAGGTCGAGAGCACGGCTGCGCCGTGCAGCCCGGCGTGCCCGACCAGGAATCGCAGGGTCGTCGCGGCACGCGCCGTCGGGATGGCAGCAGCCTCCCGCACCGCCAGTGGAGCGGTGTGAAAGCTCAGGCCCGCGGCTACCAGTCGCATCACGAGCGAGTATAGGTAGGAGGTGGCCCTGCGCCGGTTCAACCGTGCAGGAGTTCTACGATGGGGGTGTATGGAAGCTCGCCGGCGATATGGTCGCCGCCGAGGGAGGGTCCCCACGGGCGACAAATTTCTACCGCGCCTCGGTCCGGCGGGTGCCGAGCCTTTTGCCACGCTCGACGACGCCATCGACTCCTGGAGCGCCGAACGGCCCACTCCGGACACGCCCATCGAAGCGCTCCACTTCGTCGCCCTCGATTGCGAGACCACCGGGCAATCGCCACATCACCTCGTGGAGCTGGGAGCGGTTGCGTTCACGATGCGCGACCACCTCATGAGCTTCGAGACGCTCGTGCACAGCAACGACCGGATCAATCCGTACGCCCGCCGCATCCACGGTATCGACGCGGCGAGCCTGAATGGCGCGCCACCGGTATCGCTGGTGGTTGACCGCTTTCAGCGCTTCGCCAAAGGCGCAGTGCTCGTGGAGCACAGTGCCGACGCTTTTGACACCCGGCTGATCGGTCGCGCCATCGGATCCAGCCTCGATGCCGACAACGTCGACACCACAAGGCTTGCGGCGAAGCTCTTCGACCTGAAGGACACGATCGGACTCGAGCGTCTGTGCCGCGAGCTGGGGGTGGTGCACCGCAGACCGCACCATGCCCTCGCCGATGCGGAGGCGACCGCCGCGTGTTTTGTCGAACTGGTCCGGCGCGGCGGCGAACGCTTCAACTGGGCCACGCTCGGCGACCTCCTCGTGGCTGGGAAGCCGCCCGCGTTCGCCGCGGACGTCGGCGTCGCGCCACCGGGATCGCAGATCAAAGGGGCCGAGTCGAGCCCTCGATCGCGCCGGCGGCGTTGACAGCACGCCCAGCGCTGCATACCATCCACTCGAACCAACCACACTCATCCCGGGTCGCGCGACCGCGCTCCGGTGCTTCATCCCGGTTCATCTCGAGGTCGCTCAGATGCCCAGCCACGTCAACAAGGCCGAGGCAATCGGTGCCGCATCGGCTCTGCTCGGCGGTTTCGTAGCCTTCCTCCCCTGGTACGGCTATGCCTCGGGCAACTCGCACGTGACCGTCAATGCATTTCGCGCGTCATTGCTTGGAGATCTGTTCTTCGTCGCGATTGCCGCCGCCATCCTCCTGCTCCTGATAGGACGCGGATTTGTGGATGACGTGGTCACGCCCTACATTCCCGAAACCACCGCTCACGCCACCGCGGCGGCACTGGCCATCGGGAGCGTCCTCATTCAAATGATCCTCGCGAGAGCCACCGGGCGCTCGCTCAGCATCGGCATCTTCTTGGCGCTGATTGCGGCGGGCGGCCTTTGCACCGCCGCGGTGTTGCGACGTCTGCATCCGGATCGTCGTCGAATTGTTCGCGATAGCCTTTCCCACGAGGGTCTGATTACCCCATAATCCAGCGATCCGCGCTCGGGGGACGTGGCGCCCCCGGGTCCACGTCGATGCCACAGCTGCTCATTCACGCTGGGAGGAACCACCCGAACCCATGGCCAACATCCTGACTGACCCGCCGTTCGCAGCAGACCCGCCGGTCAAGCTGAACATCCCGGCCAAGACGCTGGGCCTTGTGTTGCTGATTCTTGGCGCGATCGGCATCATCTTTGGTCTGCTCGGGCTCCTTGCGACCTTTGGAGCCTGCAGCTTCGGAGGCTGCGGATTCCCGATCCTGTGGCTCCTCGGATCGCTCATCGGCCTTGTGGGTGTGTGCGTCGGCACCTTCGGCGCGTATCAGATGTACCAGGTCAACCGCGACGGAAAGCGCCTCGTCATCTACGGGCTCGCGATCGGATTCCTCGGCGGAGTGGTGAGCACCATCGGGACCATCATCTTCTACAGCGGGTACGCGATTCTCGGTGTCGGATACGGCGGCGCCATCTTCGGGCTGATCATCGACGTGATCGTCTACGCCATCGTCTGGTACGTGGTGGTCATCAGCCGCTGGCCGGGCGATGCTCCGCTCGTCGCCTCCGGACCGACCGGTGGATACGGCAATCCTCCCGGTGGCTACGGCAGCCCGCCGCCTCCTCCTCCACCCGGCGCCTGACCCGGGTACTCGCCGGGTTTTCAGATCCACCGTTCCAATCGATCCGTGAGGGGCGACTGACGTGCCCCTCACGGAAGCGGGTGGGGATCTGTTCGGTGTTCACGAGCCTCCGTCACCATCGTACGGCGCCACATCCGTGCTCGAGCAGCCCGAGCATCTGGCCTATGCCCGCTCCGGCAACCGTGCAGGCGTCGTGGCGGGCATCGCGGGGATTGTGGCCCTGGCTCTTTCCTGGATACCGTTCGTCGATTACGCGAGCCTGTTCCTCGGCGCGGCCGCGATCGTCCTCGGCATCGTGGGAGTCCACCGGGCGAACGCCGACCCCGGCGCCGGCAGGGCAATGGCGATCGTCGGTATCGCAAGCGGGATCGCGGGTTTCTCGATCGCCGCGATTGTGCTGCTGCTCATCTATACGGTGGTGCTGACGATCAACGCTGCGACCGGGTAGCGCAGCAGTCAGACGCTGAACTCGGCCAGCACCGGGTAGTGATCCGACGCCACCGCGGCGTCGGGATCCGGCCAGGTCCTGCCCCCGACCACATCGGCGCCGAGCACGTGCGCGGCAAGATCGTCGGTGGCAAAGATGTAGTCGACACGCGCCGACAGTTGCCAGGTCGCGCACGTGAGCCCGCGTGCGCGCGGATGAACCTGGCGGTAGCAGTCGACGTATCCCTCCTTCCGCAGGCGTTCGATCGTCCAGCGTTCGATCATCCGCCCGAGAAACCGGTCCATGGCGCGCGATACGGGAAGACCGACGGTCAGGGGCGAGACGACGCGTGGCAGTGCGGGGATACCGCCGAGGAGCCGTGGGTCGACCCCGGCGCGACGCCACCGATCGGCGAGTCCGCTGCTCTCGCCGTTGGTGCCGGGAGTGAGCGCGGTCAGGATGCCGTTGGGTCCCGCCACGAGCAGCCCGGCACGGCGCAGGTCGTTCATGCGCCTGAAAAACGAAGTCGCGAGGATGTCGTCCCCGGGCGAAAGCGCGTTGAAGTCGCCGATCAGCATGTGCGGGAGCGCCGGCTCATCAGCGATGTCGGTCAACACGGCGCCGATCTCACGGATGCGCCGCGCCTCGCCTTTGTTGCGATCGCCAAAGCGTGCCGCCAGGTGCAGGCAGTGCACGCCGATCACGGGAAACGCGTGCCCTCCGGTCTCGACGTCGCAGTGCAGATGGGAGCGGAGCATCCTGCCGTGATGTCGCCGGTTGCGCCACGCACGCACGGGGAGGCGCGTGAGGATCGCCGTGTGCATGGGCGAGGCCGGGTCGCTCGGCTCTCCGAGGAGCATCTCCATGCCGAGACGTCTGGCAAGGTCCTCGATGCGATCCACCTCGCGGACCTCCTGAAGCGCGACGATGTCGGCGTCGAGGCGCCGGAGCACGTGGCGAACCAGGTCAAGGCGACGCTCGCCGCCGAGCAGGATGTTGTACGTGGCGACGCGAATCCTGCGCCGCGTCGGTTTTCTGGTGCGCGACATCGACCGAACTTACAATGCCACGGTGCAGCCACAGCGCGACGCACATCTCACCGAGCTCGTCTTCCTCGACCGCGGTCCGATCGCGCTGCGATGTGTCGCGGTGGCGGCCGCTGCGGCCGCGTGCGGCGTGGCTGGAACACTGCTCGTACGACTCCACCAGTCGCTCGCCGGCCAGCTCGCCGCGCACATGGCGCTCAACCCGCTCCAGACACTCATCGCGACGGGCTCAAGCGTACGCACCCTCTGGCCCGGGTGGGTCGCGGCGCTCTGCTTCGGCGCGGCGCTGCTGCGCCTTCAGCACGGCGCCACCGAGCCGCCCCCGGGGCGAACTGCCGTCGAGCATCAGACGCTCGGCCAGCTTCGCGGCGGCCTGCGTCTCGAATATCGAATCGTTCGTCTTGCCCTCATCGTCGTATGCCTGTTCGCCGCCGTCGACGTCGCGCGCTGCGTCGCGACGGCATTCGCCGCGCAGTCCGGCGACACGCAGATCTCGAAGGCGCTGCCGGCGACGGTCGCGGAAAGCGTGGGCTATGTCGTGGCCGCCGCCGTCCTGGCGGCGTGGGCTCGCGCCTTCGGCGCCGAAGTGCGGCGGCTGGGCGCACTCTGATCCGCTGTGCCGGCGAGCGAAATCCTGCAGGTCAGATCCTGCGCTCGACGACGTAGTCACACACCCGCTCGAGCGTTTCGCGAGCCGTCGACGGCGGAAAGGTCTTCAACTCGATGGCCGCTTCACGCGCGAATTCCTGAGCGCTGCGCTCCGCCTGCGCGATCGCGTCCGATCCACGCACCAGACCGACCACCTCGTCGAAGTCCTCCTCGTTGAGGTCACTCTTGGCCAGAATGTGGCGGAGACGGGTGCTGACCCGACGATCGTTGAGCGCCAGCATCAGCGGGAGCGTGACGGTACCCTGGCGAAGGTCGGCTCCGACCGGTTTGCCGACCTCGGCGCTGGTGGCGATGTAATCGAGGACATCGTCGGCGATCTGAAAGGCCATGCCCAGGCTGTGGCCGTAGCGGCGGAGGCTCTCGACCGGTTCGGCGTCCAATCCCGCGATCAGGCCGCCGCCGTAGCAGCTGGTGCTCACCAGCGTCGCCGTCTTGCGCCCGATCTTGCGATGATAGTCCGCCAGGGACTGGTCGTACTCGTTGCGACTCGTCATCTGAAGCAATTCGCCCATGCAGATGGTCATCACAGCGTGGCTGATAGCAGAGTCGATCGCAGGCATGCCGATCTCGGCCAGCAGGTACGCACCCTTGGCGAAGTAGTAGTCGCCGATGATCACGGCGGGATCCGGTCCGAGTGCCTCATGGATCGTTCTGATCCCGCGCCGGGTTGGCGCCTTGTCGATCAGGTCGTCGTGGACGAGGGTCGCGGTGTGGATGAACTCGATGCCCATCGCCAGATTGAACACGTCGTTCGACCTGGCGTTGCCGAGGCGGGCGGCAAGGATGACCAAGGCAGGTCGGAGGCGCTTCCCACCCGCCTTGACGATGTGGGACATCGCACTGGCCATCGGCCCGAGGTCGGAGGCAATCTCGGCGTCGAGACGCCGCTCGAACTCGACCAGCTCCGCGGAGATCGGCTCCAGGAGCTCTTCAGCCACGATGCTCACGACCCCGCCGCCATGCGAATCGCCTGCGCCGCCGGTCGTACCAGGCGTGGCTCCGGAAGTGGCTCGTCGAAGAGGCGTGCCGCGCTCGCTCGGAAACGCGCGGGCGCCGCGGTGACGAGCACCTCGGTCCGCGTTGCCCGCGTCCCTGGGCCGGGGGCGAGCGCCTCGCCGGCGCCGATACGATTCACCGCGACGATCCGGGTGACTCTCGCCGCAGTGGTATCCGCGCTGTCGACGACGCGGAGCCGTCGCGGTCCGATCATGCGTTGCAGCGCGGGGCGCAGCAGCGGGTAGTGGGTGCAGCCGAGGACGAGCGTATCGGCCTGCCAGTCGAAGATGCGTCCGAGCACGGCCGAGAGCGCGGCATCCGCCCGGGGAGCGTCGGCATCGCCGTCCTCGACGATCTCGACGAGATCGGCGGCGACCTCGCTGAGCACGACAATCCCCGGGTTCGCCTCTTTGATCGCGTGGACGTACTCCCCACTCGCCCGGGTTCCCTCGGTGCTGAGCACGGCGACCCGGCCGTTGCGCGTCGCCGCGGCAGCCGCCTGAGCGCCCGGGGCGATCACGCCGACCACGGGGATGTCGAAGCGCTCGCGTGCGGCGTGAAGCGCCGCGGCAGTTGCGGTGTTGCAGGCGATCACCACGAGCTTGGTGTCCATGCCCACCAGCATCGCGATGATATCGAGCGCGAGCCCGCGAACCTGCGCCTGGGAGCGCGGCCCGTACGGAAAGTGCTCGAGGTCGGCGACATAGATGAGCCGCTCTGCCGGCATACGGCGACGAATCTCGCGGAGCACGGTCAGGCCGCCGACACCGGAGTCGAACACGCCGATCGGGCGCGAGTCGCTCATTCGTTCCGCAGGATAGCAGGGGGGCGCGTCATCTCAGACCCGGCAGAGCCAGTCCCATCAGCAGCATGTCCCGGTCGCCACTCGGCATGCGCACCTCGCCCTTGACCAGGCCCTCGTCCCTGAACCCGAGTGCGCGGTAGAGGCCGATGGCACGCTGGTTGTCCGGGAAGACTCGCAGGGTGAGCTTGGCGAGCCCGACCGCCTGTCCCCAGGCAATCGCCATTTCCAGGAGGGCTCGTCCGAGCCCCAGACCGCGCTGGCTGTTGCTGACAAGGATGGCTATTTCGCCGACGTGCGCGTAGTGCCGGCCCGCTCTCCGCTGCACCATGACGTGACCTGCGGGGACGCCGTCGACCTCGAGGGTCAGCGTCAGTCCGCCTTCGAGCACGATGGAGACGAGCCGAGAGCTCTGCTCGATCGTGTCGGGTTCGCCGGGGACCGCCGCGATGAGCTCACCCTCGCCGGCCACCTCGTCGATGAGTGCGGCGAGCCCGGGGGCGTCGCCCTCCTCGGACGGGCGGATGACATACGGGCGTCCGCCCGGGGTGATCCCCTCGCGGCGAAGCACCGGACGGGTCGTCGTCATACCGCGACGGAGAGGCCCGGTTCGTCGTGCGTGGTGGTGGCGCGATCGGCGATCCGCCTCGCGATCCCGCTGGCGCTCATCACCGTCATGTGGCCGTGCGGGTAGGTCCAGAGGTCGGTCTGCCACCGGCCGGCGAGCTCGGTCACCGGATCGGCTCCGACGACCAGGTCCTGCATCGCGCGAACCAGGGTGATGCGATCGCCGGGTGTGCGCGGTGTCAGGTTGCGGGCCCTGAGCGGCGCGAGCGTCGCCTCGAGAAAGCGCCCGGCGCTGGCGCGGTCGGGACCCCAGGATCCGCCGAACTCTCCGATCATCCCGAGGTGACGGAGCGACGGGGTCGGCGGGCGTTGCGACAGGGTGGTCGCCGGGTCGCAGAACGGCGCCACCGCGACCACCCGGTCAAGTTCCAGGTGCGCCGCGAGCAGCGTCGCGATCAAGCCGCCGAGGCTGACACCGATCACGGTGACGTGCGGGCTGACCTCGGCCCGAGCCCAGGCGATCACCGCCGAGGCGTCCTCGACCGATTGGCGGACAGCGGCTCGAATGTGCGCGGGGTCGAGGCTGAAGAATCCGTCACCGCTCCGCTGGCCGGGTAGGGTCCGCCTCAGGTGATAGGGCAGATCGAGGCGGGCGGTGTGCGCCCCGCGGAGACGCATCTGCTTTGCCAGCCACCGGTCGTAGGTGGTCTGGGGCACCGCGTAGCCGTGCAGCAGCAGCACGAAGGGGGCGGGGCCAGGCTCCCGCCGCACGTGCGCCGTTGCCACGAGGCGCCGGCTCCCCCAGTGGCCACCCGGCCCCTCGCTGTCGCCCTCGAGTTCGACCTCGCGCCACCGCGGCCCGCCGAGCGATTCCCACTCTCGGTTGACCCGGATTGAGCGTGGATCGTGCACGCGGCTCCGATCCCAGAATTCGCCCGGGTCCGCGGGGACGCGATCGATCACGTCGGGGCGGGTGATGCCGACGGCCGTCAGGCGGACGTGCACCATCCGATCCAGGATCAGCGAAACCGTCCCGATGAGCCGGTCGTGGGATGTATCGGAACTCATGCCAAAACCCTCTCCGCCAATCATGCCCCTAAAGAGCGATTGCGTAACCCCGCTGCGTAGACCATCATCGAACGTGGCCGTGCCCGAATCGTCGCCCCCGCTTCGTGTGGTCGGCGCCCCAGATCGCCCGAAGGACTGGGAGTCCGTCTACCAGGAGCACGTCGCTCCCCTGTATCGGTTTGTCTACTCGAGGACCGGCAATACCCCTGACGCCGAGGACGTCACCTCGACCACCTTCATCCGCGCCCTGCCCCGGCTGCGTTACGACGTCTCCCCGGCCGAGATCCAGGCGTATCTTCGGACCACCGCCCGGAGCGTGCTGGCAGATGTCTGGCGCGAGCGGCACGGCACCGTCCTGATGGAGTTCGATGAGCAACGCGATGCCGCCCATCCCCCTGAACGGCACGACGAGGTCGACATCACCCCGATTCTCGATGGCCTCCCGGCAAATTATCGCAGCGTGCTCGAGCTCCGGTTCCTGCGCGGATACTCGATTCGGGAGACCGCCGCTGCCATGGGCGTGAGCATCGCCAACGCCAAGGTGCTGCAATTGCGCGCGCTCCGTCGCGCTGCCACCACGGGAGCTCGTGATGTCGAAAGCTGATCGCCGCCTCGCCCGCTTTGTGCAGGCGCTCATCGCCAACCGCCGGCCGCCACGGTCTCCCGCCGGTGACGACTCCGGGGCGATGCAGGTTGCCGCGCGCCTTCGGGCAGCCCATCCGGGTGGGTCGACTCCCTCCCCGGCGTTCGTCGACACCCTCGCTCGTCAGCTGCGCGAAACGTCCGACCACGACCCCGGATGGACCGAGGCGGGTATCCGCCGCCGCCGTTTCCTGGTCGGCGGACTCGCCACAGTGGCGGCGTCAGTTGCCGCCGGTGTCGGTGTCGAGCGCCTGCGCGAGGTGTTGACCGAGCCCGCGAGCGGGACCGGGACCATCCAGCCGTACAGCAGCGCGTGGGTGGCCGTCGCGACCCTCGCCGAAGTGACCCCGGGGAAGATCAAGCAGTTCTCCGCCGGCGGCATCCAGGGCGTGGTCTTCACGCTCGACGGTGAGATCCGCGGGCTGAGCGCCGTCTGCACGCACCAGGGATGCACGCTGGTTCCCGAGGCGGCGCAGAGCAAGCTCGTCTGCCCGTGCCACCGCATGAGCTTCAACCTCACCGGTGCGGCGAATCCGGGTGACTATCGTTTGAACCCCCTTCCCGCGGTCCAGACACGAGTGACCTCGGGCAGTGTCGAGGTGCTCGTCCCCGCCTGGACCTGAGGTCCTGCCGCTGCAGCCGGCGCCGCCGGCCCCGGAGCTTCGGCAGTGATCCGTCGCCCTGAGCCGTCCGTAGCAAGCGGTGACAGGGCGGAGACAAGACGGCCACTCGGATCGCCAACGACCGCCCCAGCGAGGTGTACGCATGGCCAAGGTGACACGGCGGACGTTTCTGTCAACAACCATGGGGGCAGCGGGCGGAGTGGCGGCGATGGGGCTGATCGCCGGGCCGAGCACGCTTGTGGAGGCGGCGCAGAACGTTGCCGGCGCGAGCGACGGTCCGCTCTCCAGCGAGCCGATGACCGCGTACGTGCGCGATGCGGCGACCGGCGAGATCTCGGTGATGGTGGGCCATCGCGAGATCGTCACCAGGGACCCACAACTCATCCGGCGTCTCCAGCGCGCGACGCGCTGACCCGCCGAGCACAACAGCATATACAACCTCACGAGGGGTAAACATGTCTTCGCATCGTGAAGCACCGGGGATCTCGAAGGACCCGGTTGCGGACAGTACTGACCTTTACGCGTTCACCAGTCCTGATCACCCGGAGACGGTGACGCTGATCGCCAACTACATCCCGCTCGAGGGACCGGACGGCGGCCCGAACTTCTACAACTTCGGCGACGACGTGCTCTACGAGATCACCGTCACCAACGGCGGGAGCGTGGCGGACGCGATCACCTACCAGTTCAAGTTCACGACCGAGTACGCGGATCCGAACACCTTTCTGTACAACACGGGCCCGATCACGAGCCTGACCAGCTCGAGTTGGAACGTGCGTCAGTTCTACTCGGTGACCCTGATCAAGGGCGGCCACGCCGAAGTGCTCGCCGCCAGGCTCGCGTGCCCGCCGGTGAACGTCGGCGTTCGTTCGACGCCGAACTACGGTGCGCTCGCCCGCGCCGCGGTGCATCCGCTGGACGGTGGCTGGGTCTTCGCGGGTCAGCGGCGTGAGGGCTTCTACGTCGACCTCGGATCGATCTTCGATCTCGGCGCGCTGCGCCCGTTCGAAAACCTGCATCTGATCCCGCTGCCCGCAGTCGGCGGCATCGATTCGGCGAAGCACCTCAACGTGCACACCATCGCGATCCAGATTCCCAAGACCCACCTCACCCGGAACGGCGAGATGCCCGCCGATCCGGCGAGCGCGGATTCCGTCATCGGCGTCTACACGACGGCCAGTCGTCGCAAATCGACGGTGCTCGACGGCGGCGGTCGCGCCACCGACGTGGGGCCCTGGGTTCAGGTCTCACGCCTGGGCATGCCCCTCGTCAACGAGGTGATCATCCCGATCGGGAAGAAGGACTTCTGGAACTCGACCAAGCCGGGCAACGACGCCCAGTTCGTGGCCAACTACGCCCACCCCGAGCTGGCCGGCCTCCTTCCCGTCCTCTACCCCGGTGTCTTCCCGCACCTCGCCGCCTACACGGCGGCGCGTGTCGATCTCGAGGCGATCCTGCTCACGGGCATCCCGTCCGGCATCGTGCCCGGCTTCCAGAACTCCACAGGATCGACGCCGGCCGACCTGCTGCGGCTGAACATGGCGATTCCCGCGGCTTCGTCTCCGAATGTCAACGGCATTCTCGGCGGGGACCTCGCCGGGTTTCCGAACGGCCGCCGCGTCTTCGACGACGTGGCGACCATCGAGATCCGCGCCGTCGCGGGCCTCACGATCCCCCTTGTCGACCACAGCTTCACGCCGGACGGTGCCGCGGGCGTGGTCAGTGACTTCTCGGCCGCCCAGTTCAGCAGCGGTTCGGTGCCCGGCAACGGCCGGTACGTCGACCACTTCCCCTATCTGGGCACGCCGCTCAACGGATTCGACTCTCCGAGTTGATCGCCGTCGAGCCCGCCGGTCCCGCCCCGAGCGGGCCGGCGGTCCTCGACATCGGTGGGGGCGCTGGAGCGCTGCTGGTGATCGTGCCGGCAGCGCTCCTCCACACCGAGATCGAGGTCAGCCCAGACGGACGCCCAGGCGCCCGAACGCACACCGCCGTGCACGAGCGCCCGATGGCAGGCGAATCCCTCCCGATCGCGCTCTTCCCGTCGCTCGATGCCGGGACCTGGATACTCTGGGGATCGGGTCCGTGCACGACCAGACCCACCGTTGTCCTCGACGGCCAGGTCACCGAGGTGGACTGGCGCTGACGATCGCTTGACGGTCCCCGGCGTTTGCGTCTACCGTAGCCTGATTCTGCAGGCGTTCAGTAGAATTTTTTGCATCCGCGCGTGCTGCTGGAGGGACCTGGTCGATGGGCTTGACCCTGGGTGACGTCGATCCGGATCGGGTCGCAACACTGACCGCTCGCGAGGAAGCCGAGTTCCGGGCTCGGCGGAGGCGTTCCCGCGAGCTGTGGAAGGAGGCGACCGAATATATCCCGCGCGGGGTCCCCAGCTCGTTCCAGGACACGCCACCGCAGCCGGTCTTCGTCGACTACGGCAAGGGAAGCCACGTCTGGGACGTGGACGGCAACGAGTACGTCGATTTTCACAACGGATTCGGTGTGATGGTCGTCGGCCATGCCCACCCTGCAATCGTTGCTGCGGTCGACGCGCAGATGCACCGGGGATCGCACTTCGCGCAGCCGGTCGCCGAGAACATCGTCGTCGCACGCGAGCTTGCCCGGCGGTTCCAACAGCCGCAATGGCGCTTCACCAACAGCGGGACCGAGTCGACCCTCGACGCGATCCGCCTGGCACGTGGATTCACCAATCGCGAACGGATCATCAAGATCGAGGCGTCCTACCACGGCCATCACGATGCCCTGCTCGTGTCGGTCGAGCCCCCTGTCGGTCTGATGGGGGACTCGGATTTCCCGAATTCGGTGCCGATGACCGGCGGGATCCCCAAGTCGACCGTCGAGCTCACCACTGTCGTGGGATTCAACGACCTCGCATCGCTGGAGCGCGCGTTCGTCGCCCACCCCGGCGAGGTGGCGGCCGTGATCGTCGAGCCGGCGATGATGAACATCGGCTTCGTGCTGCCCGATGACGGATACCTGGCGGGCGTCGTCGAGACGGCGCACCGGCATGGCGCGGTGGCCATCTTCGACGAGGTCAAGACCGGCGTGACCATCGCCCCGGGCGGCGCCACCGAGCGCTTCGGGGTGGTGCCCGATATCGTCTGCCTCGCCAAGGCGATCGGCGGTGGCCTGCCCTGCGGGGCCGTCGGCGGTCGCGCCGACATCATGGCGATGATCACCGACGGCAAGGTCGCCCAGCTCGGCACCTTCAACGGCAACCCGCTGACCACCGCGGCCTCCCGGGCAACGCTCCTCGAGGTGCTCACCGGGCAGGCCTATTCGCACCTCGACGCCCTGACCGAGGAGCTGAGCGGGGGGCTGCGCGATGTCATGTCCGAGTACAAGCTGCCGTTCCACGTGGTTTCGATGGGAGCACGCGGCTGCGTCACCTACCGCGAGGAGCCGGTGCGCAACTACCGTGACTACGCCGCGATGGACAAGTCGCTCGCCTACATCTCGTGGCTGTATCAGACCAATCGCGGTGTCCTGATGGCGCCCGGTGCCGAGGAGAACTGGACCCTGTCGGTGCAGCACTCATCCGATGACGTCAAGCGCTACGTCGCCAACTTCCGCGAGCTGGCGCGAGACCTCAAGGCATGAGCACGTCGGCGGTGCGCTCCCTGCGCAACTTCGTCGACGGCGACTATCGCGAGGCGACATCCGACGTCTTCACTCTGCTCATCAACCCCGCGACCGGTGAGGAATTCGCCCGCGCACCCGTGTCGAGCGCCGCCGATGTCGATGCCGCGCTGCGCGCCGCACAGCGCGCCTTCGCCGGCTGGCGCGACACCACGCCGAGGGAGCGAAGCCTCGCCCTGCTGCGCATCGCCGAGGCCTTCGACAAGCGAGCCGAGGAGTTCGTCGCGCTCGAATGCGAGAACACCGGCAAGCCCATCTCGCTGACCCGCAGCGAGGAGATCCCACAGCTGATCGACCCGGTGCGGTTCTTTGCGGGCTGCGCGAGGATCCTCGAGGGACGCAGTGCCGGGGAGTACCTGGCCGGGCATACGTCGATGATCCGCCGGGAACCCCTCGGCGTCTGCGCGCAGGTCACCCCCTGGAACTACCCGATGCTGATGGCGATCTGGAAGTGGGCGCCCGCGATCGCGGCCGGCAACACCGTGGTGCTCAAGCCGTCAGATACCACGCCGGTGACCACCTTGCTGATGGCCGAGATCATGGCGGAGCATCTGCCCCCGGGCGTGTTCAACGTCGTCTGCGGCGACCCGACGACCGGAGCCGCGCTGGTGACGCATCGCATTCCGGCGATGGCGTCGATCACCGGCAGCGTGCGCGCCGGCATGGAGGTCGCCCGCGCGGCGGCCGGCGATCTCAAGCGAGTCCACCTCGAGCTGGGCGGTAAGGCGCCGGTGATCGTGTTCGACGACTCGGACGTCGCCTCGACCGCTGAGGCGGTAGCGATGGCCGGCTACTTCAACGCCGGGCAGGACTGCACGGCCGCGACCCGCGTGCTGGCGGCATCGTCGATTCACGATGAGCTGGTGGCGGCGCTCGCGGAGCAGGCGGCGGCGAACAAGACGGGCGCGCCCGACGACGACGACGCGGCCTTCGGCCCGCTCAACAACGCCAGGCAGTTCGACCGGGTTCGCGAACTGGTCGGCGGCGCACCCTCCCATGCCGAGGTCGTTGCCGGAGGGCATCGGGTCGGGGACCGCGGCTACTTCCACGAGGCCACCGTCATCGCCGGACTCCGCCAGGATGACGACCTCATCCAGCGCGAGATCTTCGGCCCGGTGATCACCGTGCAGCGCTTCGACGACGAGGCGGAAGCCCTCGAATGGGCCAATGGCGTGGAATACGGCCTCTCCGCCAGCGTCTGGACCCGGGACCACGGCCGTGCGATGCGCATGGCTCGTGCGCTGGACTTTGGCTGCGTCTGGATCAACACGCACATCCCCCTGGTGTCGGAGATGCCACATGGGGGCTACAAGCATTCGGGGTACGGCAAGGATCTTTCGATGTACGGGTTCGAGGACTACACCCGCATCAAGCACGTGATGAGCAATATCGACGCCTGACAACCCAGGCGCGATCCAGGAGGACACGGTGAGGAGGAAGACATGGCGACGCTAGCGGAGCCGATCGTTCACGGGAAGCCCGTCGAGTCCGAGCTCAAGGTCAACACGTTGTCGTTGTTCGACACAACGGTCATCGCGACGTCGAGCGTGGCACCGGCATACACCCTCGCCGCCACGGTGGGATTCCTGGTCGCGGCGGTCGGACTGGCGTCACCGGCGGCCATCCTCGTTGGATTCCTCCCGGTGCTCTGCGTGGCCATCGCCTATTACTACCTCAATCGCCAGGACCCGAACTGTGGGGCGTCGTACTCGTGGGTCAGCCGGACGCTCAGCCCGCACATCGGCTGGATAGGGGGTTGGATCCAGCTCGCCGCGAACGTGCTCTTCTGCGCAGCGGCTCCGCTGGTCGCCGGCGCGTATACGCTGCAGCTCCTCAACAGTCTCTTCCCAAGTTTCGTCAACTCCAATGCCGCGAGCAACAACTGGCTGATCGCGATCATCGGAATCGCGTGGCTGCTCTTAGTCACCTTCATGGTCGTGCGCGGCATTCGCATCACGGCCAACTTCCAGTGGATCCTGGTGTTCATCGAGTACTTCATCGTGCTCGGTTTCGCGATCACCGCGTTCCTCAAGATCATCGGCGGTCAGCACGCCGCAGCGCCGTTCTCAGCGTCGTGGTTCAGCCCAGGCTCGCTGGGTGGGATCAGCGGCGTGGCGACCGGCTCGGCCCTGGCGGTGTTCTTCTTCTGGGGTTGGGACACGGCTGCGAACGTGAACGAGGAGAGCAAGGACGCCAGCGAGTCCCCCGGCCTCGCCGGGATCTACAGCATGTTCATCCTGCTGTTCATCTTCCTGGTCGCCGCCACAGCCATGCAGGCGTTCCTCGGGTCAGCCGCGCTGACCAATTCCAACAACCAGAACGACGTCCTCTATTTCTTCGCGCAGCAGATCTCGGGCACGCCGATCGCCTACCTCATGGTGCTAGCGGTGCTCTCCTCGACCGTCGCCACCACACAGACGACTCTGCTTCCATCGAGCAGGCTCACCTACTCGATGGCCCGCGACGGTGTGTTTCCTCGGTGGTTCGGCCACATCCACCCGAGCTGGAGAACTCCCTGGGTCGGGACGATCATCTCGTCAATCCTCGCGATCGTGGTCATCGTTCTCCAAGTGCAGTTCGCCGACAGCGTCGGCAGCATCTTCGGCAAGCTCATCCTCGACATCGGGGTGCTCGTGGCCCTCTATTACGGCATCACCGGGATTGCGTGCACCTGGGCGTTTCGCAAGGTGCTGCTCACGAGCGTCACGCGATTCATCTTCGCCGGAGTGCTGCCGTTCCTCGGGGGCCTGTTCCTCCTCGGCATCGCATACGTGGTGATCGCTCCCACCTCGCTGCCGCTTGGCCAGGCAGCGGACTGGGGCAGCGGCCTCCCGATCATCGTCACCATCCTGATCGGGATACCGCTGGTCATCATCGCGCAGCTGACCACCCGCTCCACGTTCTTTAGCGAGAAGACCGTTTCCTACGTCCTGCTCGACGGCCGGCTCGTGTCCGCGCTCGACGGAGGATCGACCATGGAGCTTGCCGGCGCGACCATCGGCGGGCTGCCCGAAGCCCCGTCCTCACCCGCGGACCCGACCGCTCAGAGCCGATCGAGCAACGAGTAATAGACGCCGACGAGTGGGAGGAACCAGGGGTGCCCCCGGTACAGCGGGATCCGCGGAAAGCGGAGGCCCGAGAAGGCTGGTCGGGCACCTCTGGCGATCCACTCGGCGGCGAGTGTCCCCATCCAGCTACCGAGAGCGACACCGCTGCCGCAGTAGCCCATCGCGTAGGTGATGCCGTCCGACCGCGTGAGGTGAGGCAGCTGGTCGAGCGTGAAGCCGACGTTGCCGGTCCACGCGTGGCTGACGCGCACACCGGCGAGCTGTGGGTAGGCGTCGATCATGGCGGCGTACAGCCGGTCACGCGCGCTCTGCACGCTGACCGGCGCAAAGCTGGTGCGGCCGCCGAACACCAGCCGTCCGTCCGGTGACAGGCGCCAGTAATGGAGAAAGTTTCGCGAGTCGCTCATCATCCGGCGCTGCGGGCTGATCTCCGTCGCGCGCGCGTCGCCGAGCGGTTCGGTCGCGATGATGTAGCTGCCGATGGGGATGATCCGGCGACGCGCCCACGGCGCTGCGCCATCGGTGTAGCCGTTGGTGGCGACCAGCACCTCGCCCGCGGTCACGTCGCCACGCGACGTATGGACCAGCGCGCCTGCCTGGAGCGGCTCGATGGCTGTGACCCGAGTCTGCAGATGGAGGGCCGCGCCGTTGGCGAGGGAGAGGCGCGCGAGCCCTGCCAGGTATCGCGCTGGATGAATGCTCGCTCCGTTGTCGGTGAGCATCCCCCCGAAGTAGCCGCGGCACGGCGCCTCACTCTCGAGGGCGGCCCCCTCGAGCATGACCGTGGACTCGCCGAGGCGTTGCCGGCGCTCGGCTTCGTCCTTGCGCAATCCATGCATACGCGATTTCCGATGCGCGAGATGCAGCCATCCGGACTGGGTGTACATCGCGTCGGGCGCTGCGGCCGCGGCGGTTCTGGCGACAAACCCGTATGCCTCGACACCCGCGTCGTGGAGCGCACGGCCCGCACCTCCGTGCTTGCGCTCGAGGAACGTGACACTCCGTCTGACACCGGCGTGGATCATTCCCGCATTGCGCCCGCTCGCACCTTCCCCCAACCCGCCGCTGTCAAGCAGCACCGCGTGCTTGCCAAGCGAGCCGAGCCGCGCGGCCGCGGCAAGCCCGGTGAAACCCGCGCCGATGACGACGACATCTGCAGTGTCGGGAAGCGCCGACTCCGCGACGCTGGGAAACGTTGTGTCGTCCCACCAGAGGGGTGTCTCGCGGTAATCCTCAGCAAGGGGCGCGGTCCGCCGGACTGGCTGACCAGCGGGCGACCAGAGGCTCATAATCTACTCAACAGTGACAAGTTCGACCGGGGAGGACAGCGTACCTGCTGCCCGCACCGTGTCGTGTCGAGGAGTCTCCGCGTGGACGACATCCGCATCGGCGAGGTCGCCCGTCGAGTCGGCGTGAGCCCGTCGACGCTCCGGGCGTGGGAACGCAAAGGGTTGGTGCGCCCGATGCGTGGGGGTGGGCGCCATCGCCGCTACACGTCCGACGATATCGCGCGAATCCGCGACGTCCGCGCGCTGCTCACGCGCGGTTTCGCGCCACCGGCGCTGCATTCGCTGATCGCCGGCGAAGCGGCGCCCGAAGATCCTGTCGTCGGCAAGCGCCTGCGCGCGGCGCGCACCAGACGAAGCTTGACCCTGCGCGGTGCGGCGGAGCGTGCCGGCATCTCGGCGTCGTACCTCAGCTTGGTCGAGCGAGGGCTCGCCGAACCTTCGGTTGCGATGCTCCGGAGAGTTGCCTCCGCATACGGTGGAACGCTGCTCGAGTTCTTCGGCGCGGCTCCGGCCACGACGTCGGGGCCGAAGCTGGTGCGCACCTCCGAGCGGCGAAAGCTGCGCGGCTTCGACCGCGTCGAGATCGAGGATCTGGTCACGTTTCCCAACGCCGTGCTCGAGATCGACATCTTCAGCGTCGCCCCGGGGGGTGGCAGCGGGGGCGCGTACTCTCATGACGGCGAGGAGGCGATCTACGTGCTCAGCGGCGAGCTCGACGTCTGGCTCGACGATGCCGAGCACTTTCACATCGGACCCGGGGACACCCTGTATTTCCGAAGCGCCCAGCAGCATCGCTGGATGAATCAATCCGGCGCGACGACCCGGCTGTTCTGGGTGAACACCCCGCCAACGTTCTAGGAGGAGCGCATGCCCATGGACACGGTCGAGAAATACCGACGCTACGTGAACACGAGTGCGCTCGCCGGTGTGGAGCCGATCACCGTCGAGAGCGCCCGCGGCGCGACCGTGACCGCGACCGATGGCACCGAGTACACCGATCTCTACTCGGGGATCGGGGTGGTCAACGCCGGGCACGTGCCTCCGAAGGTGGCGGAGGCCGCGAAGCGGCAGATGGACAAGGTCGTGCACTCCTGCTCGTATGTCTATCACGTCCCGGTCGTGGCCGACCTCGCGGAGCGGCTTGCCGAGGTGACCCCAGGGCGCCTGCAGAAGACCTTCTTCGGGAACAGCGGCGCCGAAGCGGTCGAAGGGGCGCTCAGGCTCGCGCGCGCCTTCACCGGCCGCCGCGAGATCGTCGCGCTGCAGGGATCGTTCCACGGCCGGACCGCGGGCGCGCTCGCGGTGACCGGCAACGCTCTGCGCAAGCACCGCGGTGGAGCCCAGATCGCCGGGATCGCGTTTGCGCCGACGCCGAATCCGTATCGCTGCCGGATGTGCTCGGGTTCCTGCTCCCTGGCGTGCGCCGACGTCGTCGACGACGTGATCCGTTACGACACGAGTGATGATGTCGCCGCGTTCATCATCGAGCCGATCATCGGCGAGGGCGGCATCATCCCCTTGCCCGCCGGCTATCTTCGACGGGTCAAGGACATCCTTGATGCGCGCGGGATCCTGCTCATCGTCGACGAGGTGCAGAGTGGGTTCGGGCGCAGCGGGAGGATGTTCGCCGTCGAGGCGTACGACGTCGAGCCCGACATCATGACCATGGCCAAGGGGATCGCGAGCGGCTTCCCGCTCGGCGCGTTCATCGCACGCGAGGAGATCGCCGATGCATTCGAACCCGGTGACCACATGAGCACCTTCGGCGGCAACCCGATCTCGTGCGCGGCGGGCGTCGCGACCATCGACATGCTCGTCGAGGAGCGGCTCCCCGAGCGCGCTGCGCGAATCGGCACGGCGGTGATGGCCCGCCTCGATGCGTTTGCCGAGGAGTCCGACCTGGTCGGCGACGTCCGCGGCAGCGGTTTGATGATCGGCCTCGAGCTGGTTCGCGACCGGGGCACCAAAGAACCGGCCGGAGCCGAGGCGGCGGCCGTCAAGCGGCACTGCCGCGAGCGCGGCGTGCTCATCGGCGTGGGTGGATCCTTCGGCAACGTGGTCCGCATCCAGCCGCCGCTCGTCATCGGCGAAGAGGACCTCGACCGGGCGATCGGCGTGATCGAGGAAGCGGTCACGAGCCTGACCGCCCAACTCGTCGCATAGCGTTCACGGAGCTCCACGCAAAACCCGACGCGGCTCAGGGGCTGTAATCAGTCGCGCCGTGCGGACGCGATCCGTTGCCGGAACGCCGAGATTGGAGCTACCGGACGGAGCGTGAGCCGGCACGCCGGTCCTCTCGCCTGCCCAGGGTCGCTTCAACACCCCGAACGTCCCCGTCCTCATCGCTCAGGACGGTTAGATCGACGTAGCCCAGGCGGATGAGCTCATCGGTGAGCAGCACTGCCTGATCCCCTCCGAGCTCGAGCAGGAGTGCACCCCCCGGCCTCAGGAACACCGGGCTGTCCCGGAGGACTGTCCTCAGGACGTCGGTGCCGTCGGCGCCCCCGTCGTACGAGAGCGCTGTCTCGAACGTGAACGTGTCCCGCTGGAGGAGCGGCAAGTCGGGTGTCGGCACGTAAGGAACGACCCCCACGACCACGTCCACGTGGCCTTCGAGGTCGCGCGGCAGGGGCGCGAACAGATCGCCCCGGTACACCTCGACGCCGTTTTCCGCGGCGCAAGCGACCGAGCGGGCATCAACATCGGACGCAACCACGCGAGCGCGCGGACGATGTGCGCTGAGCACCTTCGCGATCGCACCGGATCCGGTGCAGAGGTCGATCGCGGTCCCGTCCTCCGGGAGCCTCGCAACCGCTCGGCGTGCGAGTGGCTCGCTGAGCCAGCGTGGCACGTAGACGGCGGGATCCACTCGTACCGCAACGCCGCAGAACGAGACGCTGCCGGTGATCCAGGCGAGCGGTTCACCGGTGAGCCGGCGGCGCACACACGCCTCGAGCAGCGCAGCGTCCCCTGCGGCATGCGCGAGCAGTTCGCGTGATTCCTCCGCCGCCGCGATGAATCCTTCGCGCGCCAGCAGGGCGCTCAGCGACACGGGATCGTTCGATATGGCCACGCGGTCAGTGTGCCCAGACGGTGCGAGGGATGGTGATCGTTCGCGGACCAGGAGCATCGTCACGCCCCAGACGCACTGCAGGCGGCGAAACGGTCAGCAGCAACTGTCCGGTGGACTCGCAATCGCGATGATGCCGCCGATGACGACGAATGCGAGAACCAGCACGAGCAGCGCGGCGATGACCAGTTTCGTTCTTCTGTCCATGCGTGTGCCGAATGATGCACAAAGTTGGCGCGCACCGGTCGGGGGCACGACGGCGGATGGGACGGGAGGAGCCTCTCCGTCGAGCGGGATGGCGTGCCGCGGCGGTGCGATGTGGATCAAGCACCGCGGGGTCCATTAGCCCGACGGACCCACCTCACGGGCCTTGGGGCCCGGAGCGCGAGAACCGAGCATACTGCGG
>DATLRB010000042.1:0-4142 GCA_035534875.1 Saccharimonadales bacterium (SeqCode) | reverse complement strand
CGCGAACAAGAACCAGGCACTGATCGCGTGCAGTTGGAAGACGAGTGGCGCCGTCGTCATCAGGCTCGTCTGCGGATCGAACGTGAAGATGCCGCGGAACCACACGGCCACCGTGCTGCGATAGTCGTAGCCGCCCTGGAGGAGGTTGATGCCGAACGTCTCCCAGATACCGAGCGCAATCACCACGAAGAGCAGTCCGAACGTGAGCACGTCGACGCGGGTCGTTGTGACGCGCACGCGCGCGACCGCGAGGCGCCGGTACGCCAGAATCAGCAGCCCGGCGATGACCGCGGCCCACGCCACAGTCCCGGCAGAGACGGAGACGAGGTGATACGCAGTCTCCGAGATGCCGATGCGCTGGGTAAGACTGGCGGGGATGAGGATACCGAGCACGTGCCCGCCGATGGCGGCGAGCGCGCCGTAGTGGAACAACGGGTTGCCCCAGCGCAGGAGCCGGTTCTCGAGGAGCTGTGTCGAGCGCGACGTCCAGCCGAATTGATCGTGGCGGTAGCGCCAGATGTGGCCGGCAACAAACACAGTGATGGATACATACGGGAGGACCACCCAGAGGATGAAAGCCCCACCGCTCATCGACGCAATTCCCCCGGCACGAGGGGCATCACGTCGGGTGGCGCAAACGGCTCGAGTCCGACCGTCTCCATCGGCGGACCGTCCTTGGCGATCTGCCGCGCTTGCGCTTCCTGCTCCGGCGTCACCGGACCAAGCAGCGAGCACACTGTGGCGATCACAGCTTCGTACTGGCTCCGCTCCTCATGGAGCGCCGCTCGAAGCAGCTCAAGCGGCACTCGATGTTCAGAGAGGAGCGCCTCGCCGTCAGGGTCCATCGCGGCGTAGTCGAGCATGACCGGGAGAAAGTCAGGGAGCTCAGCGTCGCTGAGCGTGAGTCCGTGCGCCCTATAACGACGCTTGAGCCGGAGCAACGCCATGCCGCGCTCCCGACGGTCGCCGAAGAGACAGTACGTGAGGTGGAGCGAACATCGACGCCCCAGGTCGAACGTGTCGACATATTCCGACTGGAGCTCGTAGACCGGCGTGTCTCGCCACCACGACAGGAATTCGATCAGCGGGGCCTGCTCGGGCAGCGATGCCCACGATTCGCCCACTGCTGCCACGATATCGTCGCGAGCATCGAGGACCTCGCCGTCCGGATACTGCAGCAACAGCGCGAGCAAACCAGTGTCACTCACGGCACATCTCCGGTGGATCCGCGAACCTTGAGCAGGAGGCCACCAGCGAACCCGTCGGCGGTGCGACGCACCGGCGGGAGCTGCCCACCGGGCACCTGCCCGAGCATGAAGTGAGCGTTCGGGCTCTGGGTGGGGACCGGCGTGGACTCCGACTCCGGGTAGCCGTGCTGGCCGACCGGACAGCCGCCATCGTGTCCCTCGAGCCGTGCGGCCACTTCACGATGGGCTGGCGGGATAACGTAGCGGTCCTCGTAGCGCGCGATGGCGAGCAGCCGGTACATCTCCTCGATGTCCGTGGCCGTCATGCCCACCGACGCCGCTACCCGGGGGTCAGCGCCGTCGCCGAACTCGAGGCCACGCATATGCACCCGCATCGCCGCAAGCCGGCGCAGCACGGCGCGAATCACATCGTCGTCTCCCGCCGCCAGCATGTTGCTGAGATAGCGGATGGGGATGCGCATGTTCTCGACCGCGGCGAAGACATTATCCGGATCGGCCCCCGCGTCGTCACCAACGGCATGGAGCACCGGCGACAGCGGTGGGACATACCACACCATCGGCAGGGTCCGGTATTCCGGATGGAGGGGAAGCGCGATCTCGTAGCGCATCGCGAGCGCGTAGACCGGGGAGTTCCGCGCCGCCTCCACCCAGTCGTCCGCAATGCCGTCGCGCCGCGCCTGGTCGCGGACAGCAGCGTCCTCGGGGTCGAGGAACAGGGAACGCTGCGCACGGAGCAGCTCCTGAGGATCTCGGACCGAGGCCGCCTCGCGAACGCGATCGGCGTCGTACAGGACGAGGCCGATGTAGCGGATCCGCCCGACGCACGTCTCGGCGCAGATCGTCGGCTCGCCGTTTTCAATGCGCGGGTAGCAGAACGTGCACTTCTCGGCCTTGCCGGTGACGTGGTTGAAGTACACCTTCTTGTACGGGCAGCCTGAGACGCACATCCGCCAACCGCGGCACTGGTCCTGGTCAACAAGGACGATGCCGTCCTCTTCCCGCTTGTACATCGCCCCGCTTGGACACGAGGCGACGCACGAAGGATTCAGGCAGTGCTCGCAGATGCGAGGGAGGTACATCATGAAAGCGCGCTCATACTCCAGTCGCGCGCCTTCTTCGACCTGATGCCAGTTTGGATCCTGGGGCACCGTCTCCGGGGAGCCGGCGAGGTCATCCTCCCAGTTGGGGCCCCACTTGATCTCGGTCGGCCGACCGGTCAGCTGCGAGTAGGGCCTCGCCGCCGGCTGATGGCGCGAGCGGGGTGCATTGGTGAGGGTCAGGTAGTCGTAGGTCCACGGCTCGTAGTAGTCATCGATGGTTGGCAGGTCCGGGTTGGAGAAGAGGGTCAGCAGCTTGCGGATGCGGCCGCCGGCGCGTAGCTTGAGTCGACCGGTGCGGGTCAACTGCCATCCCCCCTTCCATTGCTCGTTGTCCTCCCACCGCTTCGGATAGCCGATTCCAGGTTTCGTCTCCACGTCGTTGAACCACATGTATTCGGCGCCCGCCCTGTTGGTCCACACGTTCTTGCACGTGACGCTGCACGTGTGACAGCCGATGCATTTGTCGAGGTTCATCACCATGGCGATCTGCGCTCGAATGCGCATCAGTACTCGACCTTCGTTCGGCGCTTGCGCACCACGGTGAGGCCATCACGCTGGGATCCACAGGGACCGTAGTAATTGAAGCCGTAGGACAACTGCGCATACCCACCGATGAGGTGGGTTGGCTTCATGCGGATGCGCGTCAGTGAGTTGTCAGTACCCCCGCGCGTTCCGGAAACCTCCGAGATCGGGACGTTCACGTGACGGTCCTGGGCGTGGTACATCAGACACATTCCCTGGGGCAGCCGGTGCGATACCACCGCCCGGGTGACGATGACGCCATGGCGGTTGTACGCCTCGATCCAGTCGTTGTCGCGCACCCCGATGAGCTCCGCGTCGGCGGGACTGAGCCAGATCACCGGCCCACCGCGGAACAGCGTCAGCATCTGCAGGTTGTCCTGGTACTCGCTGTGGATCGACCACTTCGAATGCGGCGTGATGAAACGCAGCGTCACCTCCGCCTCGCCGGGACGGCCTTCGTGGGTGACGTCGCGAGGATAGCCGCTGATGGTGAGCGGAGGCCGATAGGTGGCCAGGCCCTCGCCGTAGGCGAGCATCCATTCATGGTCGAGGTAGACGTGCTGACGGCCGGTGAGGGTTCGCCAGGGCACCCCGCGCTCCACGTTGATGGTGAAGGGTGAGTAGCGCCGATCGCGGGCCTCGATGCCCGACCACTCCGCGGACGTGATCACTTTGCGCGGTTGCGCCTGCGTGTCGGCGAAGTCGATCCGCTCACCGGCGCGCTCGGCGGCGAGGTCCTTGAGCTGCAGGCCGGTGCGCTTTTCGAGTGCCTGAAAACTCTCCATCGCGAGGCGTCCGTTCGTCGTTCCACTGAGCGCGAGGATGGTCTCGCACACCTGCACGTCCCGTGTCATGTCCGGGCGTCCGGCGGCGGAACCACCGTGCACCACGCCGTTCTGCTGCCGTAACCACTCCACCTCGGCGTCCGGTTTCCACGTCAACCCCTTGACCCCGGTGCCCAGGCTCTCGACGAGCGGTCCCAGCGCATGCATGCGCTCCGCAACCGCGCCAAAGTCGCGCTCAACCACGACGAGCTTGGGCATCGTCCGTCCCGGGATGGGCTCCTCGCCATGGGCGCGCCAGTCGCGCACCTGACCCAGCGGCTGCGCGAGCTCGTCAGGCGAGTCGTGCAGGAGCGGTGCGGCGACGACGTCGCGACGCACGCCGAGGTGATCACGGGCGAGCTCAGAGAAGCGTTCCGCCACTGTCGAGAAGATGTCCCAGTCGGTGCGCGTCTCCCACGGCGGCGTGATCGCCGGATTGAACGAGTTGACGAAGGGATGCAGATCAGTGGTCGAGAGGTCGTGCTTCT